>NZ_RAHH01000017.1 GCF_003602095.1 Rahnella woolbedingensis
ATGACGAGAGAGCATAAGAGACATACTGAACCTTACGGTGATACACAAAATTGTACCACTAAGGCTTGGGAAGGGAGTTTTCAGTACTTTAATCATTACTTATTAAGTACTTAGGTATAAATTGGTGGAGGCCCTGCCAGCTACATCCCGGCACACACGACACCTGCTATGGCTGCTTCCTTCCGGACCTGACCGAGTTAACAAGTTAGCGTTGCGGGAGAACCAACAGGGCCCCCATTGACGTTGTCGGCTTCATTTCTCCTGAGAGAATCGAAGCGGTGGGCATTATCAGTGATGCCCGAGGCAAAAGCAAGTTAACCGCCGACAACCGTTGTTTTCTTAAACAATACGCCTGAATCAGGGCGGACAGAAGGACATTTTTTGCGTCATACTGTTCGCCAAACACTGAGGAGGATGTCATGTCAGAGCCCGATAACTTTCGCCAGCGCGTATTCCAGATAATCGCCGCCATCCCCACGGGTCAGGTCACAACTTATGGCAACGTTGCACAGCTGGCCGGTTCTCCGAGAGCAGCACGTCAGGTGGGCGGCGTACTCAAAAAGTTACCGGAAGGCAGCACGCTTCCCTGGCATCGTGTGATTAACCGCCACGGTGAAATTTCCCTGCAAGGTGAAGACTTTAAACGCCAGCGTCAGGCGCTTCTGGCGGAAGGAATTACCTTTAAGAAAGGTAAAGTGGATTTAGAGAAGTACGGCTGGAAGTGGTAGCGGGTGATCGTTAAAAGGCACCGCCGGAGCGGTGCCTGAATCAATGTCAGTCACGGGTTGTTCAGTAACGTGTTAGTACGTTGCAGACTGCGTCGGAACTGCGCTTACCGGTGCTGGTGCAGTGCCCATCCCCGGATTTGACGGGTTAGTCATTGGCCCCAGAGCACTCGGTTTGGTCGCGACAGGAACGGCTACGACCGGGACAAGTTGCAGGTCGGCACGTGTGCCCTGACCGTTATTGATGACTTCTTTGATGCTGTCGGTAACAAAGGTCACCTGACCATTAATGGTCACCGCCGCACTTAACAGAACACGCGCGTTAGGCGCTATTTCCTGCGGGTTGTACGGCAGGATAAAGGTAAACGGTGCCTGTTTGCCCTGGGTTCTCGCGACTTTCTGCGAAATCACGCGCGATGGCGCATCGGCAACCGAAGCATCCGACAAGGTCACGGTCAGAACCGCATCAGGCGGCAAAGCCACACGCTGATTAATGAACACACTACCCGAAACGTTCGGGCCGGTGATCGCAGGTTCAGTGGCCGGGCTGGCCGCGGTATTTACAGGGGGTTGCTGCGCTGGTGCCTCATGATGCTGTGCACACCCGGCAAGAGTCAGAGACAGCGCGGTTCCACCTACTATCTGCCAAAGTTTCATTGATCGTACTCCCTTTTATTATTCGCTTGTCGACAAGCTGTAATAAACGCCGACGATGAATTTAGTGACTTAAACCAGCTTACCCGTTAATCATGGCACAAAAAACCAAGGTTTGCCGCCCGATGGTAAAACAAGACTTCTGAGCCATCAAAAGATCCACTATGATTAACAGGTTAGACCTGTCAGTGAAGGCGTATTTCAGAACATTCCTGCCTGCGGTATCCCGAGTAACTTGGGTCAATATCACCGGTAACTTTCATGAGGCCACTATGAGTCAGGCATTAAAAAATCTGCTGGATCTGTTAGATCTGGAAAAAATTGAAGAAGGGCTGTTTCGTGGTCAAAGTGAAGATCTGGGCTTACGTCAGGTCTTTGGTGGTCAGGTTGTCGGTCAGGCGTTGTACGCGGCCAAACAAACCGTGCCTGTCGATCGCGGCATTCACTCTTTTCACAGCTACTTTTTGCGTCCCGGAGACAGCAGTAAACCCATCATTTATGACGTGGAGATCCTGCGCGACGGCAACAGTTTTAGCGCACGACGCGTAAAAGCCGTTCAGCATGGCAAACCGATTTTTTATATGACCGCGTCGTTCCAGAGCCTGGAGAATGGTTTCGAACATCAGAACACCATGCCTGATGTCCCGGCACCGGAAACGTTAGTTTCTGAATCAGACATTGCCAAAAATCTGGCGCACCTTATCCCGGAAAAATTCCGCGAAAAATTCATTGGCCACAAGCCGATTGAAATGCGGCCGGTGAAATTCCATAACCCGCTGAAGGGAAGCGTCGAAGAGCCTCACCGCGCGGTGTGGTTCAGAGCCAACGGGGAGATGCCGGACGATTTGCGCATTCATCAGTATCTGCTGGGTTATGCTTCGGACTTCAATTTCCTGCCTACCGCGCTGCAACCGCATGGTATCGGGTTCCTTGAGCCGGGCATGCAGGTCGCCACTATCGATCACTCGATGTGGTTCCATCGCCCTTTCCGGATGGATGACTGGCTGTTATATGCCGTAGAAAGCACATCCGCTTCGGGTGCCCGCGGTTTTGTACGCGGACAGTTTTATACCCGTGATGGCGTGCTGGTTGCCTCAACGGTGCAGGAAGGCGTGATCCGCCAGAGAACGCCTGAATAGAATTGCGGGTAATGGGCAGTTAAAAAACAGGCATTAAAAAGGGGCGATATCATTATCGCCCCTTTTGCATATCATCATTATTTTATTGTTTGGTACTGCCTGATAAGAGAGTTAGCGCACTACTTTCTCTGAAATCATATTATTACTGGCTTACTGGTTGTAAGCGTTTTCGCCGTGGCTGTTAACGTCCAGACCTTCACGTTCCTGCTCTTCAGGAACACGCAGACCAACAATCATGTCAGCCACTTTGTAACCGATGAAGGCTACAACACCAGACCACACCAGCGTGACGCAAACACTGAAGAACTGCACCCAGACCTGATGGCCCATAGTGACGCCTTCTGCATAACCGACACCGCCGAGGGAGCTGGAAGTGAACACGCCGGTCAGGATGCAACCTACGATACCGCAGACGCCGTGAACACCGAACACGTCACAGGTATCATCTACACGCAGCCATTTTTTCAGGGTGACCACACCCCACAGGCCAGTCACACCGCCAACCAGACCGATAATCAAAGCACCGCCGACGCCGACCGTACCACAAGCAGGAGTGATGGCAACCAGACCTGCGATAGCACCGGAGCTTGCACCCAGCAGTGAAGGTTTACCGCGAACCATCCACTCAACCAGAGTCCAGGACAGGATTGCGCCAGCCGTTGCAATCACCGTGTTCAGGAACGCCAGCGCGGCAATGGAACTCGCTGCACTTGCAGAACCTGCGTTAAAGCCGAACCAGCCCACATACAGGATTGCTGCGCCAGTGAATACCATTGGCAGATTGTGTGGTTTGAAAGCTTCTTTGCCAAAGCCTGCACGTTTACCCAGCAGGTAAGCCCCCACCAGACCCGCAATAGCGGCGTTGATGTGAACAACAGTACCGCCCGCAAAGTCCAGTGCGCCATCAGCAGCCAGGAAACCGCCTGCCCATACCATGTGTGCCATCGGAATGTAGGAGAAGGTCAGCCAGATCACGGTGAAAATCAGCACCGCAGAGAAGCGAACACGTTCCGCGATACCACCGACGATCAATGCCACAGTAATACAGGCAAATGAGCACTGGAATGCCACGTGGATCATCTGAGAGAAGGTGCCGGTAACAGAATCCAGGCCGATGCCTTTCATCATTACATTGCCGAAACCGCCGAAGAAGGCGTTACCTTCGCTGAATGCCAGACTGTAACCGTAGAGGATCCACAGAACGCAGACCAGTGCGAAGGTCACGATGACCTGAGTCAGCATAGATAAAACGTTTTTAGAACGCAGTAAACCGCCGTAGAACAGCGCCACGCCAGGTACGGTCATGAACAATACCAGCGCGGTACAAATCATCATAAAGGCGTTATCAGCACCGTTTGCGACTGCTGGTGCTGCGGCCATGGCAAGCGAAGGCAGTAATGCCACGGCGCCAAGCCCCATCATGGATAAAAGTTTTTTCATTATTAACCCACCCCTGTTTCTCAAAACTGTTTTTCTAATCTGCTTTATCTCAAACCTGAAGGCATGAGAGATAAAAACCGGAAATTACAGTGCTGCTTCGTCGGTTTCACCAGTACGAATACGGATAACACGTTGCAATTCAGCAACGAAAATTTTGCCATCACCGATCTTGCCGGTGTAGGCCGCTTTGCTGATCACGTCGATCACTTCATCAAGCTGATCGTCTGCGATAGCAATGTCGATTTTTACTTTTGGAAGGAAGTTCACGCTGTATTCCGCGCCACGGTAAAGTTCGGCATGACCTTTCTGACGGCCAAAACCTTTAACTTCCGTTACGGTCAGCCCCTGAATTCCAACAGCAGACAGCGCTTCACGCACGTCTTCCAGCTTAAAAGGTTTGATCACCACAGTAACCAGCTTCATTGTGCCACTCCTCGAATTAAGGGCTTACCGCGAGAGGATTCGCGCCCGATACGCAATGATTAAAGCAAAGGGTGTGCCAGATTTGAAACTGACTAAAGATTCCTGCGATCCCCGCGCAAAATGGCATTTTAAGAATATTCGTGACCAGGCGCACAGTTGTTCCGCCATAAAGCGCACGGCAGTACGCGCACCATTTAAGTGCTCATCGCCGCTTTATAGTGCAAGATTTTAATCGCTGGCATTTTGCCTGCATGAATACGGTGCGCACACCGTTATAGCGGGAAGATAAGACCTTCGGGAGAGTATGCTGGCGTAACGGACCTGTTACGCCAGCAGAAAGATTATGCGTTTTCTGTGAAAGGAATTACCTGCTCAGCCGAAGCCAGTTCTTGTCCGGCGAGTTGCAACTGATACATCTGATAATACCGGCCTTTTTCTGCCAGAAGCTGCAAGTGGTTGCCCTGCTCAACGGCCTGCCCGCGATGCAGTACCATAATATTATCGGCATCCACAATCGTAGACAGACGGTGTGCGATAACAACCAGAGTGGTTTGCTGACGGATAGCACGCAGAGCGCGCTGAATTGCCTGCTCAGTTCCTGAGTCGATATTAGCCGTTGCCTCGTCAAGGATCAGAATTTCCGGTGCCTGCACCAAAACGCGCGCCATCGCCAGCAATTGCTTCTGTCCGACAGAAAGATTATTGCCCTGCTCCCCCAGACGCGTATTCAGCCCTTCCGGCATTTCACGCACCAGCGGAGAAAGTTGTACAATATCCAGTGCGTGCCAGACCTGCGCTTCATCGATATCGCGTCCTAAAGTTACGTTAGCGAATACCGACTCTGCCAGAACCACCGGATCCTGCTGAACCATCGCAATGCCCTTTCGCAGACTGGTGTGCGAGAGGTCAGCAAGATTACGTCCGTCGACGCGGATCTCGCCTTTATTCAGCGGGTAATAGCCCATCAGCAGATTCGCCAGCGTACTTTTTCCGCTGCCCGTGTGCCCCACCAGCGCCACAAACCCACGTGAAGGAACATGCAGAGAAATATTCTCCAGCACCCATTTGTCCGGGCGGTAGGCGAAACTAACGTCGCGGATATCGATCTCGCCGCTGGTAAGCAATTTATCGTCCGATCCGTATTGCTGCTGACTCCGGTCCATCAAATCAAATATACGTTCACCTGCAACCACGGCCTGCTGGAGTATGGATTGTTGCGACGTCAGCTCAATCAGAGGTTCGTTGAGACGCCCGAGGTAGTTGATGAAAGCATACAAAACCCCCACCCCGATCGAACCTTCTGCGCTGAAACCGAAGAGGATTAACAAGCCGCATAAAATCAGGGAAGAAAATAAGCTGAGCAGCGGCCGAAGCAAAAATCCTTCCAGCCGCAACGTTTGCATACGGGCCATATAATGCGACTGACTGGCACGAGACAGGCGTTCACCAAACCGTTTTTGCTGACGGAATTGCTGAATCACGTTCATGCCGTTGATGACTTCGTTGAAACCATCATTAATGTCTGCGAGATAAGCACGCACTTTGCGAACGACTGGCGTGCTGTAAATCTGGTACAGCGCCATCACCACAAATACAGCCGGGAAGATGCAGATAGCCACCGAGGCCAGCCGCCAGTCGAGGCTGAACATCGCCACCAGCATCGCGCCTATCAGCGCAATGCTGCGTAACACAGTCGAAACGACAGTGACATAAAGGTCGCGGATCACTTCCGTGTCATTAGTGACGCGCGAAATCAGCTGCCCGACCGGCTGGGTATCAAAGGCACTTAAAGGCTGACGCAATGCCGCATCCATGACATCGGTGCGCAGTCTCTGAACCACACCGACCGCAGCACGGTTAAACAGAAGCGCCTGAAAATAGTGCAGACTTGCTGCGAGAAATTGCAGAAAGATGAAACACAGCGCCAGCAAACTGACTTTTCCCCAGGGCAATTCACCTTTCGCCACATAGTGATCGATAAAGAAGCTGATCAGGATCGGGCCGGTAACCTCCGCTGCTGCTGCTATCCACAACATCAGGACGGCATAAGAAAGAGGCTTACGATAAGGTTTGCCATATCCCAAAAGACGTTTCAGTGTCGGCCATAGCTTCTGGATTTTACTTACTTTTTGTTCAGCCATGTTATTCCGCCTCCTTTTCCGGCACATCATCCAGCGCAGCTTCAAGTTGCTGATAGCGGAACATATCGCGATACCAGCCTGGCTTCGCAGCCAGTTCATCATGGCTACCGTGCTGTGAAATGCTTCCGTGACTGAATACCAGGATCTCACTGGCTTCGGTCAGCGCAGAAAGCCGGTGAGCACTGATTATGACCGTTCTGTCACTCCCCCACTGGCGAAGGTTTTGCAGGATCTGATGTTCAGTACGCCCATCGACAGCGGACAACGCGTCATCAAGGATCAGGATTTCCGCTTTCAGCAGCAGTGCTCTGGCAATCGAAATACGTTGTTTCTGGCCACCCGAAAGCATAACGCCACGCTCACCGACTTCAGTCTCATAACCCTGAGGCAAACGCAGAATGTCATCGTGAACGCTGGCCAGTCGTGCCGCTTCTTCAATTTCTTCCTGCGTGGCATCCGGGCGACCCAGTGCGATATTTTGCGCCACGGTATCCGAAAACAGGAAAGGCGTCTGGCTGACGACGGCAAGTCGTGCGCGCCAGTCATCGAGGCGGATCTCTTTAAGCGACAATCCGTGATAACGCACATCGCCTTCGGTCACATCGAACTGACGCTGGAGCAGAGAGAGCAAGGTACTTTTGCCGGATCCCGTAGGGCCACATAAACCCAGCATTTGCCCCGGTTGCAGGGAAAAAGCCACGGAAGTTAATGCCGCATGTTGGTTTTCGGGATAATGGAAGTTTTTGATTTGGGCATCAAGCACCGCGCGCCCCGCCGGTAAAGGGGTTGTGCCATCAGCCACTGCCGGCGCTTCCTGCAACAGGCTGCGGATACGGCTGTAGGCTGCACTGCCGCGTTCTACAATATTGAACATCCACGCCAGCGCCAGCATAGGCCAGATCATCAGCCCAAGGTACATCACGAAACTGGTCAGTTCACCGAGTGTCAGATGACCGTTGACCACCATCCAGCTGCCACCGCCGATGGCCAGAAGATTTGCCATACCAATGGAGACATAAATCGTCGGATCAAAACGCGCATCAACCCGGGCTACACGCAGGTTTTTGGCACCGGTGTCTGCTGCTACATCGGCAAATTGCGAGGATTGATGATTTTCCAGACCAAAGGCTTTGATCATGCGGATGCTGGTCAGGCTTTCCTGCGCCTGATCGTTAAGCGAGGAAAACGCCGCCTGCGCGGTTTTAAAGCGGGAATGAAGCTGATCGCCGTAGCGCTTGATAATGATCGCCATCACCGGCATCGGCACCAGCGAAAGCAGCGTCAGTTCCCAGCTTATCTGGGTTGCCATCACAATCAGTACGGCAAACCCCATGACCATTGAATCCACCAGCGTCAAAACGCCCTCGCCTGCGGCAAAGACCACGCGATCGACATCATTGGTGGCGCGGGCAATCAAATCGCCGGTGCGGTGACGCAAATAAAAAGCTGGATGCTGGCGACTGAGCTGGCGGAAATAATCTTGTCGCAGCTCCACGGCCAGTTGATATGAAGCACCGAATAGCAGCACGCGCCAGACATAGCGCAGCAGGTAAACGACTATCGCCGTGCCGAGCATCAGACCTAACCATGCGAAAAGCACGTTGTAAGACATTTGTTTTGACGTTACGCCATCAATGATTATGCCGACCAGTTTTGGCGGCAATAATTGCAGGACAGCAATAATGATCAGCAAGCCGACGGCACCCAGATACCGGCGCCATTCGCGACGGAAGTACCAGCCTAATTGTGCAAACAGTCTCACGCAGAGTTTTCCATACAAATAATAATGATTTTATTGAGTTAACTGATATCCGAAATACCCGTTACCTCTTCAGGCTGACAAGGATAACAGAGTTAACAGGCGTTTCTGATGAAACTTTTTACTGCAACTTTTGCATTAAATTGGCAATGCGGTGGTCGATTTTATGCGCTCCATCGCAAAACTGGAGGTCACATCGTTCAGTCCTGGAATGCCATTCACAAGTCGCTTGTAAAAGTTGTCGTAGCTTTTCATATCGGAAACCTGCACCTGCAATAAATAATCATATTCTCCGGCCATTCTGTAGAAACTCAGCACTTCCGGAAACGCTTCAACCTGTTGCACGAATCGCTGATACCACTCGCTGTTGTGATGTTGGGTCTTGATCAGCACAAATGCCGTCAGACTCAGCCCCAGCTTATCGCCATCCAGCAACGCCACTTTGCCGCAAATAACTCCGTCATCTTCGAGGCGCTTGATTCTTTTCCAGCAAGGGGTGGTCGTGAGATTGACGGCCTCCGCCAGTTCGTTCAGGGAAAGGGTGCAATCTTTTTGCAGCAGCGATAACAGCTTCAGGTCAATTTTATCTACCACGAGGTACTCCTGGAGAAAATAATTCTACAAATAAGTAAATCCGTAGATCAAAGAGTAACTTATTTCTCTGATGATTACGTTATTCTTATCTCATCAAAACACTTTCATGAGCCTGCAACATGCGCAATTCCTGGGTCACTCACGCCATTAAAGAAATCGACGCCGATTTTCAACGTTCCGCCGATACGCATTTAATTCGTCTCGCACTGAACGACTTCCCCGGGATTTCGTTGTATCTGAAAGATGAAAGTACGCATCCTTCGGGTAGCCTGAAACATCGCCTGGCACGCTCACTGTTTTTATATGGTTTGTGCAACGGCTGGATCCGCGAAAATACGCCCATCATTGAAGCCTCTTCGGGCAGCACCGCCATTTCAGAAGCCTATTTCGCAAGATTACTCGGTCTGCCTTTTATTGCCGTCATGCCTTCCTGCACCGCCCCGCGTAAAATTCAGCAAATTGAATTTTATGGCGGTCGCTGTCATTTCGTCGAAAATTCCGGCCAGATTTATGCCGCTTCCGAGCAGCTCGCCAGAGAACTGAACGGCCATTATATGGATCAGTTTACCTACGCAGAGCGCGCGACTGACTGGCGCGGGAACAACAATATTGCCGACAGTATTTTCCGTCAGATGTCCCGCGAACCGCATCCGGTGCCGCGTTATCTGGTGATGAGTGCCGGCACCGGCGGCACCTCGGCAACGCTCGGCCGCTATATCCGCTATCAGGGGCACGATACCGAACTGGTGGTTGTAGATCCTGAAAATTCCGTATTTTACGATTACTATCAGCAACGTAACGCCAGCGTCACCGCGCAATGTAGCAGCCGCATTGAGGGCATTGGGCGCCCGCGTGCTGAACCGTCATTTATCCCGGACGTTATCGACAGCATGATGCAGGTACCCGATGCCGCAAGCGTGGCGACCGTTCGCTGGCTTGAGCAGGTACTGGGACGCAAAGTCGGCGGTTCGACGGGCACTAATATGTGGGGCGCTTTGCAGCTGGCAAAACAAATGCGTGAGAAAGGCGAAACCGGCTCGATTGTCACCCTGCTTTGCGACAGCGGCGAACGTTATCTGAATACCTATTTTGATGACAACTGGGTGGCGAAGAATATCGGCGATATGTCGGTATATGCGGCACAACTGGAAGGACTCAACTGAATTTCCTCGAAATCATTCGGGCTACAACAAGGCAGCAAATGAATGAATCCCGATGAGCTTACAAATGTAAGTGATTTGGGTGAAAGAATGCAGCTAACGCAGTTGTAGTTTGAAGGATGATGAGGAAAAAAGCCGGGACAGAAGAGCCCGGCTTGCTGCAATACCTTAATATTCGGGGGAATAGGTGAGGTGTGGAGTGTGCAGCCAGTGTTGCAAAAAGTGAGACACAGCCTGATTGCGGCAATGCCCGATGATTTGTAAATGAGGTGATTGCTCTTTCAGCACCGGTAATGCGTTGCCCATAATTAATCCCATCCCGACGCCTTCCAGCATTTCTCTGTCGTTCATGGCATCGCCAAAGGCCATGCATTCTGACATTTCAATCCCCAGTCCCGCCGTCAGAAGCGCCAGCGCGCTGCCTTTATTGCTGCCCGCAGGCTGCACATCCAGACAATCTGCCGCTGAGAAACACAGATCCAGACGCGGGCCGAAATGCGCTTTCAACTGAGGAACCAACGCCAGCAGGGTTTCGTGAGGCGCGCAGAAACAGACTTTACTGTTTCCTGAATCTGGCAATAAACGCAGATCCTGTAACTGGTAGCGGAAACCACTGAACTGATGCGGGATAAGTAAATCAGGATCATCGAGCGAGGTAAACCAGCCGTCATCGCGGAATACGTGCAGACTGGCCGGGGTATCCCACTGTGTGTGCAGAAGTTCATGCGCACAATCTTCGGTCAAATCGCTCGCGTGCAGCCGGTGCCCGGCTAAATCATGAATGCGCGTACCGTTACCGGTGATGAGAAAACCATCCAGCCCGATATTTGCCAGAATATCTTTCATTTCCAGGTAATGACGACCGGTGGCAAATGTCAGTTTTACCGGTTTTTCAGCCAGCTGACGCAGCGTTGCCAGCGTTTTTTCGCCCAGGGTGTGATCGGGTAAAAGCAGCGTGCCATCCATATCAAATGCAGCTAAACGGTACATGTTTCCTCTCTGAGCGGGGATAATTTTCACGTTCAAAGTATGTACCCGGATTTACGGAACTAATAGTGAACAGTTTAAGAATACTGTTCCGGTTTTAGCTCACACTTTACCCCAGAGGTGCAAGCCAGCGCGCCGTGGGTGCGATATGCTGAACAAACAATATGCTTAACAAACAAGTAGCCTGAAAAATAAGGTTCCGTATTTATCATGCGCCTGCAAAACCGCCTGAATCAATTCCAGCGCCTTTATCTCAAAACCGGCTCGTTTCCGGTTCAGCTTACCGTGGCAGAACTGGCGGAAATCTTTTGCTGTAGCGAACGTCATACGCGGACTTTGCTCACTCATTTTCAGGATGCAGGCTGGATTGACTGGAAATCACAGGCAGGCCGCGGGAAACGTGCCTCGCTCTGCTGCCTGAGAACACCTGAAGATTTGCGCGGCACCTATCTGCAGGAATTACTGATAAACGGTGAACATTCTGCAGCACTGCAATTAAGTCAGCTGGACCCGACGCACCTTAATGCCCTGCTGGCTCCGCATCTGGGCGGACAATGGCAGGAGGATGCACCTACACTGCGCATTCCTTATTACCGCCCTCTCCAGACGTTGGATCCTCTGACCCTGACCGGACGGGCGGAGCAACATCTTGCCCATACCATTCATGCGGGTCTGACGCGCTATGTGCCGGGGAATTCTGCACCACAGCCGGATCTGGCACATCACTGGCAAGTCAGTAATAACGGCAAGACCTGGCAGTTTTTCCTGCGCAGTCAGTTGTTCTGGCATAATGGCGAACCGCTGAAAACAGCGCAGCTGATGACCCGTTTTCAGCAGTTAAAGAATTCTACACGCGGAAAACATCATCTGGCGTCCGTTACCAGACTGTCACAGCCACATGCGCTATGCCTGCAATTTGATCTCGATAAACCCGATTACTGGCTGGCGCATCGTTTTGCCGATCTCAATTGTCTGCTCTCCCACCCTGAAGATCCGCACATTGGTGCCGGACCTTTCCGGCTGACCACTTTTTCCCCTGAGCTGGTCAGACTCGAGCAACACACGTTGTATACGTTGCAGCATCCCTATCTGGCCGCGATTGAGTTTTGGATCACGCCGCAACTGTTTGCACAGAAGAACAATGTCAGCTGTCAGCATCCGGTCAGGATCATTCTGGGTGAACAGGAAGAATTATCGCGAGTAAAGCCGGTCAGGCGCAGCACCAGTCTGGGATTTTGCTATATCGCCGCCAATCTCAAGCGCGGCATGTTAAATGAAGCCCAGGCGCGCAAAATTGTCCGTCTGATCCAGCGCAGCGGCATGTTAAATAATTTGCCTATCGATCATGACCTGGTGAGATCCAGCAAAGAAATGCTGCCGGGCTGGCCAATTCCTTTACATGACGATGCGGATGTTCTGCTGCCCGAAAAACTGAGTTTGCTGTTTCACCCGCCAGTGGAATTTGAGCTGGTGGCGCAGGCGCTCAAGGAGAAACTGGCGGAAGAAGGCTGTGCACTTGAGGTCAGATATCATGCTGGCAGGCTTTGGGAAGACAATACATTACTCAGCTCAGCGGACCTTTTGCTCGGTGACCGCCTGATTGGAGAGTCTCCCGAAGCATCGCTTGAGAACTGGTTACAGCAAGACCCGCTGTGGCCGGGGATCCTGCGCGATGAAGATTACCGGCATCAGCAACAGCGTCTGACAGAAACTCAGCAAATCCCGCAGGAAAACCGCCGTTCGGATGAACTGCGCGAGCAATTCTTTCAATGGATGCAATCTGGCATCGTGACGCCTCTGTTTAATTATCAGTATCAGGTTAGCGCCCCGCCCCGTATCAGTGGTGTGCAACTAACGGCCTGGGGCTGGTTCGATTTTTGTCAGGCCTGGGTTCCGCCGCCGCTGCCAACGGAAAGTGCCTGAAGGAGCTGTTTCACTACACTCTGCCCGTAAAGGAAAGTAACATTAGGACAGTTTTGCTGCCCGGTGCGCAGTGAGTTTCAGATAATAGTTTCAACAACAGGTAATCAGAATGAAAAGAGCAGTGGTGGTTTTTAGCGGCGGACAAGATTCAACAACCTGTCTGATTCAGGCTCTGAAGCAATATGACGAAGTCCACTGCGTCACGTTTGATTATGGTCAGCGCCATCGTGCTGAAATTGAAATCGCACAGAAATTATCCGTGGAACTGAGTGCCCGTGCGCACAAAGTGCTGGACGTTGGTTTATTAAATGAACTGGCCGTCAGCAGCCTGACCCGCGATAACATACCGGTGCCTAACTTCGGTGATGAAAATGACGGCGGACTGCCAAGCACCTTCGTTCCCGGCCGTAATATCTTGTTCCTGACGCTGACGGCGATTTACGCTTATCAGATCCAGGCAGAAGCGGTGATCACCGGGGTTTGTGAAACTGACTTCTCCGGTTATCCGGATTGCCGCGATGAGTTTGTAAAAGCGCTGAACACGGCTGTTTCACTGGGTCTGGCACGCGATATCCGATTTGAAACGCCGCTTATGTGGCTAAATAAAGCGGAAACCTGGGCGCTGGCGGATTATTACCAGCAACTGGATCTCGTTCGCCATAAAACTCTGACCTGTTACAACGGCATTGCCGGCGATGGCTGTGGCGAATGTGCAGCCTGTCATTTGCGCGCCAATGGTTTGCAGCAATTCCAGCAGGATAAAGTAGGCGTGATGAATAGCCTGAAGCAGAAAACCGGCCTGAACTGATTTAACGAAAACCAGAAGCAAAGCGGGTGGCCTTCAGACCACCCGTTTCTTATTAATCAGTACGTATATCACTACGTAACCGAATCAATCGCTTTCCAGTTCCAGCTCACGCAATCGCTCCAGCAACTCACCTTCCAGCGGTAGCGCTTTTTGCGTACGCAAATCGATACATACAAACGTCAGCGTCGCATCGGCAACCACTTCGCCCTCACAGGTCACCACCTGTTCCAGCACACCGCTGCGTCCGTTTAATTGCTGCATACTGCTGTCAATGCGCAACACATCACCGAGCACTGCCGGTTTACGATAGTTGATATTGATATTCACCACGATGAACGCAATTTTATTTTCGCTCATCCACTGGAAACCTGACTGATTATCGAGCCATTCCCAGCGGGCAGTCTCGAGAAATTCCAGATAGCGCGCATTGTTGACGTGCTGATAAACGTCGATATGAAAACCGCGAACTTTGATAAAGGTATGCATAGTGGTTAAAAAACTCCTGATAGTCGCCTGAGGCATACAACCAAACTGGTCAGATGTCTTTAGAGATTAGCAGAAGAAAACGGCGGCAACCGTTAAGGGTTTACCGCCGCGACATCCGTCACAATTTCAGACGGTCCTTGTTACGTTCAAACAATGCAGCACCAATTCCCGGTACTTCGCGCAGTTGTTCCACATCGGTAAATTGCCCAAGCTCTTCGCGATAGCTGATGATGGCCTGCGCCTTCTTCATCCCTACCCCGTTCATCACTTTGGCAAACTCTTCTGCAGTCGCAGTGTTGATGTTGACGGTACTTTCATCTGTTGCCGCAACCTGCTCCTTTTTCACTTGCGGGCCTGAGACTTTCCCCGCGGCCGTGACCGGTGCCGCCGTGGTAGTCGCCACAGGACTGGTGGCATTGGGTGCCGCGTGTAACATAACGGGCAGAGTAGAAAGTCCCAGCGCCAGAGCCAACGAAAGTGATGTAATGCCTAATTTTTTCATGCTGTATCCTCCATGTGTTTGACAGCACGCAGAGAGTGCACCAGGCAGAAAAAGCGAACAACGGGCAAGTTTCAAATATGGAAAAGGCCGCGAAAGCGGCCTTTGTTTGTTGCAACGCGTTGCAACACTTTGCGGCGTTTACTGGTTTTGTGCGGCTGAACCGTATTTGATTTTTGCTTCCTGACGCAGGTTGGTCAGCAAGGCATCAAAGGTCACGTTCGAGGAGGTTTGTTGCATCTCCTGATTGAAGCGTGCGGTATCCGTTTCAGGAACGGTACCCGGTGTCACAGCATTCAGTTTGACCAGTACGCTGTTTCCTCTGTTGTCCTGAGTCAGACCATATACCGGCTGGCCTTTCTGAGGCTGTGGCAAGGCGTAAACGTTAGATTCAAAGGCAGAAGGCTGCTGGCTGCGTTGGACTTTCTGCGAAGCACCAAAGCTCAGGCCTGCCGCTTTCATCGCGTCATCGCCTTTACCTTCTTTCAGGGCAGCCAGCAGTTTCTCGCCATCCATCCGTGCCTGATCCTGCGCTTTCTGGCGTTTAACCAGCGTCGTCACCTGATCTTTCACTTCAGCGAAAGGTTTCACGCCTTCAGCTTTATGCGCATCAACACGAACCACAAAGGCGCGATCGCCATCAACAGTAATGATATCGGAGTTACTGCCCGGCGAACCGTCCTGACCAATCAGACCGCCATCAAAAATCGCCTGTACGACAGGTTTAAAATTGATGCCAGCAGGGATTTGGTTTTGGGTAAACCAGTCGGTATGCAACGCTTTAGAACCTGCCACTTCTTCGGCTGAAGCCAGAGATTCATTATCATTGGTGGCAGCTTCGCTGACTTTTTGTTGCAGCGCGTAGTAAGCATCCAGTGATTTTTCCTGCTTAAGCTTGTCAGTGATCGTGTTGCGGACTGCCGCTAACGGTTTCACCTGCTCAGGCGTCACGTCATCAAGACGCAGGATGAAGAAACCGCTGTCAGATTTAATCACGCCGGAAACCTGACCTTTGGTTGTCAGTTTCGCGTTCTTAAATTCTGGCAATGTCGTTTCCGGTTCCATCCAGCCCAAATCACCACCCTGTTTCGCACTCAGGGCATCGGTAGATTTAGTCTTAGCCAGTTCGGCAAAGTCAGTGCCTTTCTTCAGCTCAGCGGCGACAGCGTCGGCATCAGCCAGGGATTTCAGGACAATGACGCTGTAACGGCGGCGTTCAGGCTGACCAAACTCACTTTTGTGCTGGTCGTAATAGGCGCTGATATCAGCATCCGTCACGTCAGTTTTGCCCTGCATTGCCGCTGCATCCATTTCGATGTAGCTGACTTTTACCTGCTCAGGGGACATAAAGCTGTTTTTGTTCTGGTCGTAGAAAGCCTGCAACTCTGCATCAGTGACCTGCTGTTTTGCAGCCAGAGCATCGGTGTCCAGAATGGCGGTTTGTACATCACGAACCTGCAAAAGCAGTTCAGCCATTGCTTTGCTTTCTACCGGCAGAACAAAATCAGACTGACCGTAAGCCTGCTCAAGCTGCTGACTGATGAGCTGCTGTTTCATCAGCAGTGCAAAATTATCCGCGCTGTATCCCATGCTCTGGATGCTTTGCAGATATTTGGCGTTATCGAAACGGCCATCAGTCTGGAATTGTGGGGTGGCGAAAATCGCGTCTTTGATCTGCTGATCGCTGACGGTAATACCCAATTTTTTGGAATACTGATCCAGCAAAGTGACGTCAATCAGATTGCTCAGGGATTCCTGACGCAATTGCTGCATGTAACCATCACTGCCCGCGAGTTCAGAGAACTGATCTCCAAGCTGCTGCTGCAACCGGTTACGCTGGTTCTGCACTGCCTGCTCTAACTGAGCCCGACCGATTTCCTGACCATTCACTTTCGCTGCATAGTCGCCTGAACCGCCGACCAGGTAGTTGCCCACCCCTGTCAAAATAAAGGACAGAATAATCAGGGCCAGAATGATTTTGAGCACGACGTTGTTGGAAGCCGCGCGTAAATTGTCCATCATAGTGAGGCAACACTCCGCTGTAATAAAAAAAGCGCACCGTTTTCGATGCGCCTTGTATCTTACCTTACCAGCCCGGTGACGTCAGGTTATTGTTTAACAACCAGACCTGTGTGAAAAAGCATCAATGATGCACTCACAAGGTTGTAACGTCAGCTTGCAGGTAATTAGCCGTTAACGGCATCTTTCAGCGCTTTACCTGCACGGAAGCCAGGTACTTTGGCTGCTGCAATGCTGATTTCTTTACCGGTCTGTGGGTTACGACCAGTACGTGCTGAGCGTTCACGCACGGAGAAAGTACCGAAACCTACCAGAGCTACTTCATCCCCAGCTTTCAGGGTGTCAGTGACAGATGCAAGAACAGCATCTAAAACACGTCCCGCTGCGGCTTTAGAAATATCAGCACCGGCAGCAATTTTGTCGATCAATTGTGACTTATTCACTCTTATCATCCCCTCTTAAATTTCGTTCATCACGCCGCATTTTCCCTGCAGACGTGACCGCGCTGCTGTTATATCAAGCTTGTCAGAGCGATGCAAGCGACTGAAAGCAGCCTGAATCCTTCTGACCGTTGACTAACTTAACGGCACAAAAAAAAGCTGGCAAGTGAGATTTCACCTGCCAGCCTGAGTTTTATTCAACTGTGTAAGCTGATGTCACTATTTTGCTGCCACCGGCAGTGCGCCGTAAGCCGGATTTTGCAATGCGAAGTTCAGAACATCATCAATGCGTTTTACCGGGTGGATCTCAAGATCTGCCAGCACGTTTGCCGGAATTTCTTCCAGATCACGTTTGTTGTCGTCTGGGATCAGAACCACTTTGATGCCACCACGATGGGCTGCAAGCAGTTTTTCTTTCAGACCACCGATTGGCAGAACCAGACCACGCAGAGTGATTTCACCTGTCATCGCGACATCCGCGCGAACCGGGTTACCGGTCAGACAAGACACCAGCGCGGTACACATAGCGATACCGGCACTCGGACCATCTTTCGGCGTTGCCCCTTCAGGTACGTGAACGTGAATATCGCGTTTTTCGTAGAAGTCAGGGTTGATACCCAGTTTGTCAGCACGTGCTCGTACAACGGTCAGCGCCGCCTGAATGGATTCCTGCATCACTTCACCCAGAGAACCGGTGTAGGTCAGCTTACCTTTGCCCGGTACGCAGGCCGTTTCGATGGTCAGCAGTTCGCCACCCACTTCGGTCCACGCCAGACCAGTCACCTGGCCCACACGGTTTTCGGTATCAGCACGGCCATAATCGACCTTCTGCACACCGAGGAAATCTTTCAGGTTGTCGCCGTTGATTTCAATATGCTTGATATCTTTATCCATCAGCAATTGCTTAACCGCTTTACGGCAAAGTTTAGACAACTCACGTTCTAAACTACGCACGCCCGCTTCACGGGTATAGAAACGGATAATGCCGATAATCGCGCTGTCATCAACAGTCAGTTCGTTCTTCTTAAGCGCGTTACGCTCAATCTGCTTGGGCAGTAAATGCTGTTTGGAGATGTTCAGTTTTTCGTCTTCGGTATAACCGGAAAGACGGATCACTTCCATACGATCCAGCAGCGGAGCCGGGATGTTCATCGAATTCGAGGTCGCCACGAACATCACATCTGACAGGTCGTAATCGACTTCCAGATAGTGATCGTTAAACGCCACGTTCTGTTCCGGATCCAACACTTCCAGCAGAGCAGAAGCCGGGTCACCGCGCATGTCCGATGACATCTTGTCGATTTCATCGAGCAGGAACAGCGGGTTTTTCACCCCGACTTTCGCCATTTTCTGGATCAATTTGCCCGGCATGGAACCGATATAGGTACGACGGTGACCACGAATTTCCGCTTCGTCACGAACCCCGCCCAGCGCCATACGGACATATTCACGCCCTGTAGCACGCGCGATGGACTGACCCAGGGAAGTTTTACCCACACCCGGAGGCCCGACCAGGCACAGGATTGGCCCTTTGATTTTGCTGACGCGCGTCTGCACTGCAAGATACTCAAGGATGCGATCTTTAACCCTCTCGAGGCCAAAGTGATCGGTATCCAGAACTTCCTGGGCTTTGCGCAGATCTTTTTTCACTTTGCTGCGAGCATTCCATGGCACCTGAAGCATCCAGTCGATATATCCACGGACAACCGTGGCTTCGGCGGACATCGGCGACATCATTTTCAACTTTTGCAGCTCAGCTTCGGTTTTTTCACGCGCATCTTTCGGCATTTTGGCCGCTTCGATTTTGCGTTTCAGCGCCTCATGCTCGTCAGGCGTGTCGTCCATTTCGCCAAGTTCTTTCTGAATCGCTTTCATTTGCTCATTCAGATAGTACTCGCGCTGGCTTTTTTCCATTTGTTTTTTGACACGATTACGGATGCGTTTCTCAACCTGTAACAGGTCAATTTCCGATTCCATCATCGCCATCAGATATTCCAGACGCTCGGTGATATCAAACATTTCCAGCACGGACTGTTTGTCAGCGAGTTTCAATGGCATATGCGCGGCGATGGTGTCAGCCAGACGTGCAGCATCTTCAATGCTGTTCAGTGACGTCAACACTTCCGGCGGGATCTTTTTGTTCAGCTTGATGTAGCCTTCAAACTGATTAATCGCGGTACGCACCAGAACTTCCTGCTCGCGTTCATCCACGGCCGGAGATTCCAGATATTCCGCCTGGGCAGCAAAATGCTCGCCACTGTCAGAAAGTGTCGTAATACGCGCGCGTTGTAACCCTTCCACCAGCACTTTGACCGTGCCGTCCGGGAGCTTCAGCATTTGTAATATTGAGGCAACCGTACCCACGGAGAAGAGATCATTAACGCCCGGCTCATCTGTTGAGGCTTCTTTCTGCGCCACCAGCATGATTTTTTTGTCGTGATCCATCGCGGCTTCAAGGCACCGAATCGATTTTTCCCTGCCAACAAACAACGGGATCACCATGTGCGGATAAACCACCACATCGCGCAAAGGCAATACGGGGATTTCTATGCGTTCAGAACGCTCAGGGTTCATAGAGCTCTCTCTTAGTTTAGCTTCCGCCAGGTTAAGGAAATCTCGTGAAACACGAGTCAGACGGGTTTCAGCAAGTCGTTAACTGAGTATATGGGGATGAATGTCCGACATTCAACGATAAGAATGTGCGAAAAAAAAATGGGGGACAAAATCCCCCATTTCATGGCTAACCCTCTGGATAGATTGGCTAATTATTCGCCAGATGCCTGTTGCGCTTCTGGTTTGCCATAAATCATCAGAGGTTCTGACTGGCCCGCAATCACGGACTCATCAATCACCACTTTCTCGACATCTTCGAGAGACGGCAGATCATACATAGTATCCAGCAATGCGGCTTCTACGATTGAACGCAGTCCACGGGCACCGGTTTTACGGACCATGGCTTTTTTCGCAATCGCGACCAGCGCTTCATCACGGAATTCCAGTTCAACGCCTTCCAGATTGAACAATGCCTGATATTGCTTAGTCAGGGCATTTTTCGGCTCTTTCAGAATCTGAATCAGAGCCTCTTCGTTCAGCTCGCTCAGGGTCGCCACCACTGGCAGACGGCCAATGAACTCTGGGATCAGACCAAATTTGATCAAATCTTCTGGTTCAGCCTGCGCCAGCAACTGACCTTCGGTTGCTTTCTCTTCTTTGCCTTTCACTTCTGCGCCAAAACCGATACCGGTATTGGTGTTGATACGCTGACCAATCACTTTATCCAGACCGGCAAATGCGCCGCCACAGATAAAGAGGATTTTCGAGGTATCAACCTGCAGGAATTCCTGCTGTGGATGCTTACGTCCGCCTTGCGGTGGAACGGCAGCCACGGTGCCTTCAATCAGTTTCAGCAGCGCCTGCTGTACACCCTCGCCCGACACGTCACGGGTGATAGATGGATTGTCCGATTTGCGGGAAATCTTATCGATTTCATCAATATAAACAATCCCGCGTTGCGCTTTCTGTACGTCGTAGTCACATTTCTGCAGCAATTTCTGGATAATATTTTCGACGTCTTCACCCACATAACCGGCTTCGGTCAGCGTGGTGGCATCGGCCATGGTAAATGGCACATCCAGGAAACGCGCAAGGGTTTCAGCTAGCAGCGTTTTACCGCTACCCGTCGGCCCGATCAGCAGAATGTTGCTTTTGCCTAATTCAATACCGTTGCTGGTATCGCCATTACGCAGACGCTTGTAGTGGTTGTACACAGCCACAGCCAGCACTTTTTTCGCAGGTTCCTGACCGATAACATAATCGTCAAGGTGCTGACGAATTTCATGCGGCGTCGGTAATGCACTGCGTTCACGGTGTGGCGCAACTTCTTTAATCTCTTCGCGAATAATGTCATTACATAAATCGACACATTCATCGCAGATATACACTGACGGCCCGGCAATCAGCTTACGAACTTCATGCTGGCTTTTGCCGCAAAAAGAGCAGTACAGCAGCTTTCCTGAACCGTCTTTGCGCTTATCTGTCATCAGTAAACCTCTTCTTTAGTATCAGTCCCGCAGCGTAACAGTAACACCCCGGCACGACCATATTACACAACAGCCGCATGATGGGCTGATGTCTGTTCATTCCTGTTATGACTCATTCCAGGCAGGTTTTGTTTGAGACAAAACCTGCCTTTGAGACGTCCGTATGAGTATAACTATAGACCATCAGCCCGACAGAAATAAGCCGTCAGGCGCGATGGGTAAATACGGAGTCAACTAACCCGTACTGTACAGCCTCATCAGCCGACAGGAAACGGTCACGCTCAGTGTCACGCTCTATTTCTTCAAGAGTTTTACCCGTATGTTTCGCCATCAGCTCATTCATACGTGATTTCACTTTCAGAATTTCTTTCGCGTGGATCTCGATGTCCGTCGCCTGGCCCTGGAAACCGCCCAGTGGCTGGTGGATCATCACACGTGAGTTTGGCAGACAGAAGCGTTTGCCTTCTGCACCGGCGGTCAACAGGAATGCCCCCATTGAACACGCCTGCCCCATACAAATGGTGCTGACGTCCGGTTTGATGAACTGCATGGTGTCATAAATCGACATACCGGCAGTGATCACGCCACCCGGCGAGTTGATATAAAGGTAAATGTCCTTTTCCGGACTTTCTGCTTCCAGGAACAGCATCTGGGCAACAATCAGGTTAGCCATATGGTCTTCAACCTGACCTGTCAGGAAGATGATGCGTTCCTTAAGCAGACGGGAGAAGATGTCGTATGAACGTTCGCCCCGTGAAGTTTGCTCAACCACCATGGGTACCAACGCCATGTTTGGTGCAAATTGCTCTCTTTCACCACTGTATGACATAACCGTCTCCTAATAGATTCTGTTTGGCGCTCTTTAAAACCGATTCTACTTGAGATAGGCACACATGACTATGCTCAAGCGGCCAAGTCGCCATTTACACGCCTGACGGTCTTTATCAGTCAGATTTTAACTACAAATTTACCTGGGTTCGTTCTTATCAATTGGGGGATTTAGCCCCTTTTTTCAAGCCTGCAGGAATATTTCTTTTTCTCACGCTCTCCAAAACCCTGAAAAAACCATTCTGGAGGAGCTTAGTGTGAGGTTTCTACGTCGGCGGTGCCTTATATTGATAAATATAGTGCAAAAACAATAGTCAAAAACTAAAAATAGCTGATTTAAACAAATAAAAAGCCCGCAGTAAAAACTGCGGGCTTAAGCAGCAAACCTGTAAACAGGTTCAGCAACGTGCATAAATTTATGCAGGTTGAGTCTGGTTCATCAGCTCAGTAAAGGTAGTGGCTTTTTCAGTCACTTTCGCTTTAGACAACAGAGTTTCGACCGCTTGTTCTTCCAGAGCGACGTTGCGCATGTTGTTCATCAGCTCTTTGTTTTTGCTGTAGAACTCAACCACTTCTTGTGGATCTTCGTACGCAGAAGCCATTTCTTCGATCAGCGCTTTTACGCGATCTTCGTCAGCTTTCAGTTCGTGCTGGCTGATCACTTCGCCCAGCAGCAGACCGACAACAACGCGACGTTTAGCTTGCTCTTCGAACAACTCACGTGGCAGTTCCAGCGCTTGTTTTTCGTTGCCGCCGAAACGTTGTGCAGCCTGACGACGCAGAACATCGACTTCGCCGTCGATGAGTGCAGCTGGCACGTCGATTTCGTTAGCGCTGACCAGACCGTCGATTGCCTGAGTTTTGATGCGGTTACGAACAGCACCTTTCAGCTCGCGTTCCATGTTTTTACGCACTTCAGCACGCAGACCTTCAACAGAACCATCAGCCACGCCGAAACGTTTGATGAATTCTGGCGTCAGTTCTGGCAGTTCGCGCTCTTCAACTTTCTTCAGAGTGATAACGAACTTAGCTGCTTTCCCTTTCAGGTTTTCAGCGTGGTAATCTTCCGGGAAGTTCACGTCGATAGTGAATTCTTCACCCGCTTTGTGACCGACCAGACCTTCTTCGAAGCCTGGGATCATGCGGCCCTGGCCCATAGCCAGTACGAAATCAGAGGCTTTGCCGCCTTCGAAATCTTCACCGTCGATAGAACCGGAGAAATCAACAGTTACGCGGTCTTCAGCAGTGGCTGCAGCGTCAGTTTCTTTCCAGTCAGCTTGTTGCTTACGCAGAGTTTCCAGCATGGTATCAACATCAGCGTCGTTAACTTCAACAACCGGTTTTTCAACTTCGATGTTTTCCAGATCTTTCAGCTCAACTTCCGGGTACACTTCGAATTCTACGGAGAAATTGAAGTCTTCACCTTGCTTGTACTCACCCGGGATGTAGTTAGGTGCGCCAGCCGGATTGATTTTTTCTTTGATGATCGCATCAACGAAATTACGTTGCATCAGATCACCCAGCACGTCCTGACGTACTGAAGCGCCGTAGCGCTGTTCGATGATGTGGCTTGGTACTTTGCCTTTACGGAAGCCGTCAATACGTACTTTTTTAGAGACGTTGATCAGTTCACTGCTCACTGCTTTTTCAATGCTTTCAGCAGGAACAGTAATCGTTACGCGGCGCCCAAGGCCTTGAGTGGTTTCAACAGAAACTTGCATCTTGTTACCTCAAAAAAAAATCACAGTGCTCGGTCAACTCCAGAAGTCGTTCTCAAAATGAGAAGCAGCATCGAGTGCGCGAACTTACCTTGAAAACGACTTCTAAGAACCGGGACAGTTCTGTATCAGAACGTAGCCCTGTATTCGAGAGCGTCCGAAACCATTCCGGAAAAATTAGACGCGACATTATAGCGATGCAGACGCATTGAGTCGAGGACGGTATCTGTTACGCGGGAGGAAACTCACACGGGAATCGATCCTTCGAAAAAAGCGGTCATTGCATTGGCTTTTCACCTTGCCGTCTGTCCGTCAGAAGAAAAACAAAAACGGCCCGCGGGCCGTTTCTTGAAATTCGCATCTACTAATACCGCATCTGACAAGGAAAGTTCCAGTCTTACCGTCTCAAACACCGATATTTATGCCTTTTGTGAATCAAATCGTGACTATTACGCCATTGTGCCCGCGCCACGACAAGGTGGAGAAGCGGGAACCGTATCCTGCAAACCCTCCCATTCTTTCAGGGTATAGGTATGGAGTGCCAGTGCATGAACGCTGCCCGCCAGTTCTTCTGTCAGTCTTCCATAGATTGCACGATGACGCGCCAGGAAACGCTCGCCGATAAACTTATCGGACACCATCACGACTTTAAAATGGCTCTCGGAGCCTGCCGGGACATTATGACGATAACTTTCGTCAGTCACTTCCAGAAACGCAGGTTCGAATGCTTCAACTAATTTTGCTTCTATTTGCTCACGAATCATAGCAATCTCCTTACACCGCATCAGCTGAGAACTGCGTCTGTCTGGTACATCTGTCTCTCTATAATGATAGGCTGCTTTCCGGACATATGGATGCCAGAACAATAAATTTCTGCTGTGGATTGATAAAAACGCCACTCAGCCTGTCAAAGCTGATTCTGTCAAAGAATGCGCAGCTTCGCCACGGGTGATGGCAACCATCCGCGGCTTTACTGTGACTTTGCTGAAAAAAAGCGCAAAAAAGACGTTTTCCGGATTTTTGGGACTTCCCCCGGAAAATGGCAATGTTATGATGTCGGCAAAATTTTGAGCACTATTCCCTTATTAATATTGAGAAAATACACATGCTAAAGAAAATTATTTTCCCGGTTCTGGCTATGCTGATGCTGGCCGGTTGCGCCACCAGCACTAACACGCTGGATGTTTCTCCGAAAATTGTTCTGCCTTCACAGGATCCTACCCTTCAGGGCATTACTATCAGCATCAACGGTGCTGACCAGCGTCAGGATCAGGCACTGGCGAAAGTTAACCGTGACGGTCAGCTGATTTCGCTGACGCCTTCCCGTGACCTGCGTTTCTTGTTGCAGGAATCGCTGGAGAAACAAATGACTGCCCGTGGTTACATGGTCGGCGCTGACGGTGCGGTAGATCTGCAAATCGTCGTGAACAATCTGTATGCAGACGTTCAGGAAGGTAACCTGCGTTATAACATCACCACCAAAGCCGATATCTCTATCATCGCAACGGCTAAAAATGGCAGCAAACAGGTGAAAAACTACCGCTCGACGTACAACGTTCAGGGCGCACTTTCTGCGACTAACGCGAAAATCACCAACGCGGTTAACACCACTCTTGGCGATGTCATCAGCGACATGGCTTCAGACACCAGCATCAGCGACTTCATCAAAGCCAACGCACGATAAGTTTCTGCTGTAAGAGTGATCACTTCTGCCCGGCTTGTCCGGGCAGAATGCTTTCTCAAGCATGTGATTGTCTTTTCCGATAAGCATCCCTTCCTTTATTATGCGTATGCGCCACTCTCTCACCGGTTCGCAGGAACAGAATTTTAATGAAAGGTCAGTACTTCAAGATTTTCACGCAGCGTAATACCCTCATTCTGCTGCTTCTGGGGTTTGCTTCCGGCTTGCCACTGGCGCTGACATCCGGCACGTTGCAGGCCTGGATGACAGTGGAAAACGTCGATCTGAAGACGATTGGGATTTTCTCGCTGGTCGGCCAGGCTTACGTTTTCAAATTCCTGTGGTCACCGATGATGGACCGTTATACGCCCTCTTTCCTCGGGCGCAGACGCGGCTGGCTGATACTGACGCAACTCCTGCTCGTCGTGGCGATTTTCGCGATGGGATTTATGGATCCCTCGAAAGATTTATTCTGGCTGGCGTCGCTGGCGGTGCTGATTGCCTTCGCTTCGGCGTCTCAGGACATCGTATTCGACGCCTATAAAACCGATTTATTGCCACCGGAAGAGCGCGGGAACGGCGCGGCGGTTTCCGTACTGGGCTACCGGCTGGCGATGCTGGTTTCCGGCGGTCTGGCATTATGGCTGGCGGATCGTTATCTCGGCTGGCAGCACATGTACTGGCTGATGGCGGGTCTGATGTTCATTGGCGTCATTGCCACTCTGCTGGCGCCGGAGCCTGAAAACTCGCAACCGGCACCGCGCACTATCGAAATGGCCGTGGTTGCGCCGCTGAAAGACTTTTTTGGCCGTAACAATGCCTGGCTGATTTTGTTGCTCATCGTGATGTACAAAATGGGCGATGCTTTCGCGGGCAGCCTGAGCACCACGTTTTTGATCCGCGGCGTCGGGTTTGATGCCGGGGAAGTCGGGCTGGTAAACAAAACCCTCGGCCTGACCGCCACTATTTTCGGCGCACTGTTTGGCGGGATGCTGATGCAGCGTCTGAGCCTGTTCCGCGCGCTGATGTTATTCGGCATTTTGCAAGGCATATCAAACGCCGGTTACTGGCTCCTTGCCGTTACGGATAAAGATTTAATCACCATGGGCACGGCGATTTTCTTCGAAAACCTGTGCGGCGGTATGGGAACAGCCGCCTTTGTCGCGCTTTTGATGACTTTGTGTAACCGCTCGTTCTCAGCCACCCAGTTTGCTTTGCTCTCAGCGCTGTCTGCCGTGGGCCGCGTATATGTCGGGCCCATTGCAGGCTGGTTTGTAGAAGCCTACGGCTGGCCGTGGTTTTATCTTTTCTCCATTGTGGCGGCGGTTCCCGGTCTGTTGTTACTGGCCGTTTGCCGACAGACGCTGGAATACACGCAAAATACCGACAGTTTCCTGCCACGCATTCACTTTGCAAAATCCTACCGCTGGGCGCTGCGCTGCCTGCTGGCGGGCAGTCTGCTGCTGGTCCTCTGGCTGGTCACGCTGATTGCGGACAGTGCGGGCTGGGCATCTTGGCAAGCTCTGGCGACGATATTGCTGGAAACAGGTGCCGTCATTTGCCTGACTGGTGTTATTTTAGGCAGTCTGCTCGACTTTTTATCTCTGCGTCGTACCGCACGTTCATGATTTAACGCCATTCATATGAAAATGAGTGGCGCATTTCATTTAACAACTGCTCAATAAACAACACTCAATAATTTAAATTCAGAAAAAAGAATATTTCGCTGGATAATTTTTCTCGCTCGCTTTTTGTTGATTTTATTTCACTCACTTTAAACATTAATTTAACATTAATTAAACCTATCGATCAGATAATGGCCGGCGATAATAATGGGAAAATCTGTCACCCCTTGTTTTTCATCACTATAGAAAAAAATCTATACGCAACATATTGTTGCCCGATGTAAATTGTCACGATCCGTGACATGTGTGACTGCGTTAACATAAAGTGTCAACAGCGGCTTGACACTTGTTTAAGCGTGTTTACAGTCCTGCAACCTTCCCGTAAAATGCCCGCACACCTGAAGCGACAATAGAGCCCTAGTTATTGAGGTCGTTAGATGAGACTTAAGAAATACAATAAAAGTATTGGGATGTTGTCCTTATTTGCCTCCGCGTTATTGTTGAGCGGTTGCAATACGGCATTGATGGATCCCAAGGGAGCAATTGGACTCGAGCAGAGAACGCTGATTTTAACCGCTATCGGTTTAATGCTGATCGTTGTTATACCAGTTATTATCATGGCGCTTGCCTTTGCGTGGAAGTATCGTGCTTCCAACACAAATGCAAAATACAGTCCTGATTGGTCCCACTCCAACAAAATTGAAGCCGTCGTCTGGACAGTTCCAATTATTATCATTGCCATCCTGGCAACGATTACCTGGAAAACCACCCACTCGCTTGATCCGTTCAAGCCAATCGTGACTGACGAAAAACCGATGACGGTTGAAGTCGTTTCTCTGGACTGGAAATGGTTGTTCATTTATCCGGAACAGGGCATCGCTACCGTTAACGAACTCGTCATTCCTAAAGATGTGCCGGTTCAGTTCAAAGTCACTTCTGACTCTGTGATGAACTCGTTCTTTATTCCTCAGTTAGGCGGGCAGATTTATGCGATGGCCGGTATGCAGACTCAGTTGCATTTGATTGCAAATGAAGCCGGTACCTATAAGGGCATCTCAGCAAGCTTCAGCGGCCGCGGCTTCTCTGGCATGAAGTTCAACACGATTGCGACTCCAACCCGTGCCGATTTCGACACCTGGGTAGCGAAAGTGAAAAGCGCACCGAACCAACTGGCAACCACTGATGACTTCAACAAACTGGCAGCACAGAGTATCGACAACCCGGTCGAATACTTCTCTGTTGCAAAACCAGGCTTGTTCAAAGAAATCATTGGCAAATACTCCATGCATGACATGAAGGCAGCGCCAGAAGGTCACACCATGCCAATGCCAGCCGGCAGTGACATGAAAGGCATGGATATGGGTGGACAGTCTCACGCAGCCGGAGCCGAGGAATAAACGATGTTCGGAAAATTAACGCTTGATTCGGTTCCGTATCATGAACCGATTATCATGGTCACAGTTGCCGCGATTATCATCGGTGGCCTGGCAGTAGTTGCCGGCATCACCTATTTCGGTAAGTGGAAGTATCTGTGGTCCGAGTGGCTGACCTCCGTCGACCACAAAAAATTAGGTATCATGTATATCATTCTGGCCTTCGTCATGCTGTTGCGTGGCTTTGCCGATGCCATCATGATGCGTAGCCAGCAGGTTCTTGCTTCTGCAGGTGAACCGGGCTTCCTGCCACCTCATCACTACGACCAAATCTTTACCGCGCACGGCGTAATCATGATCTTCTTCATGGCGATGCCTTTCGTAATCGGTCTGATGAACGTGGTTGTTCCTTTGCAAATCGGTGCGCGCGACGTTGCGTTCCCGTTCCTGAACAACGTGAGCTTCTGGTTTACCGCCGCTGCTGTCGTGCTTATCAACATCTCTCTGGGTGTGGGTGAATTCGCACAGACCGGTTGGTTGGCCTATCCGCCACTGTCAGGTAAGGAATACAGTCCGGGGGTCGGGGTAGATTACTGGATCTGGAGTCTCCAGATATCCGGTATTGGTACCTTGCTGACCGGTGTTAACTTCTTTGCGACCATCCTGAAGATGCGCGCACCGGGTATGCCGCTGATGAAAATGCCGGTATTTACCTGGGCCGCACTGTGCACCAACGTGTTGATTATCGTGTCCTTCCCGATTCTGACCGTGACCATTGCACTGCTGACTTTAGACCGTTATCTGGGCACCCATTTCTTCACGAATGATATGGGCGGCAACATGATGATGTACATCAACCTGATTTGGGCCTGGGGCCATCCGGAAGTGTACATTTTGGTTCTGCCAGTATTTGGTGTGTTCTCGGAAGTTACCGCAACCTTCTCCAAAAAACGTCTGTTCGGTTACACCTCGCTGGTATGGGCAACCATCGCCATCACCGTGTTGTCGTTCGTCGTCTGGCTGCACCACTTCTTCACCATGGGTTCAGGCGCTAACGTCAATGCCTTCTTCGGCATCATGACGATGATCATTTCTATCCCGACTGGGGTAAAAATCTTCAACTGGCTGTTCACCATGTACCAGGGCCGCATCACGCTCAATGCTGCGATGCTGTGGACCGTTGGCTTCATCGTCACCTTCTCCGTAGGGGGTATGACCGGCGTGCTGCTGGCTGTTCCGGGTGCTGACTTCGTGCTGCACAACAGTCTGTTCCTGATTGCCCACTTCCATAACGTTATCATCGGTGGTGTGGTCTTCGGTTGCTTCGCAGGTCTGACTTACTGGTTCCCTAAATCCTTCGGCTTCACGCTGAACGAAAAATGGGGTGTGCGTTCATTCTGGTTCTGGATCATCGGCTTCTTCGTTGCGTTCATGCCACTGTATGCGCTGGGCTTCATGGGTATGACCCGTCGTGTCAGCCAGAACATCGATCCTGAGTTCCACCCGCTGCTGGTTGTTGCGGCATGCGGTGCAGCGCTGATTGCTATCGGTATCCTCTGCCAGCTGATCATGATCTTCGTCTCTGTTCGCGACCGTGACCAGAACCGTGATCTGACCGGTGACCCGTGGGGTGCTCGTACTCTGGAGTGGGCAACCTCTTCTCCTCCTCCGTTCTACAACTTCGCTATCGTGCCGCAAATTCACGACCGTGATGAGTTCTGGGACATGAAAGAGAAAGGCACTGCTTACAAACAGCCTGCTAAATATGAACCGATTCATATGCCACGTAACAGCGGCGCCGGTTTCATCATCGCTATGCTGAGTCTGGTTTGTGGTTTCGCATTAATCTGGGATATCTGGTGGCTGGCTGCAGTAACCTTCATTGGCCTGGCTGCGACCTGGATTGCGAAAAGCTTCGACGAAGATGTTGATTACTACGTGCCAGTTGAAGAAGTGGAACGTATTGAAAACCAACATTATGAACAAATCCGTAAAGCAGGTGTGAAACATGGCAACTGATACTCTGACCCACCACGATGAGGCCCATGCTGAGCATGGGCACCACGATGCAGGTGCAACCAAAGTCTTCGGCTTCTGGATCTACCTGATGAGTGACTGCATCCTGTTTGCGAGCCTGTTCGCAACGTATGCAGTACTGGTAAACGGGACCGCTGGCGGTCCCTCTGGTAAAGACATTTTTGAACTGCCGTTCGTGCTGGTAGAAACCTTCTGCCTGCTGTTCAGTAGTATCACTTACGGCTTTGCAATGCTGGCCATGAACAAGGGAAACACCGCTGGCGTTAAAGGCTGGTTGTTCCTGACATTCCTGTTCGGTTTAGGCTTCATCGGGATGGAACTCTATGAATTCCATCACCTGATTGCTGAAGGCTTTGGCCCGCAGCGCAGTGGTTTCCTGTCTGGCTTCTTTGCGCTGGTCGCGACCCACGGTCTGCACGTGACCTGTGGTCTGATTTGGATCCTGACCATGATGGTTCAGGTTTCTCGTCGCGGTCTGACTGAAGTTAACAAAACCCGTCTGATGTGTCTGAGCCTGTTCTGGCACTTCCTGGACGTGGTGTGGATCTGCGTGTTTACCGTTGTTTATCTGATGGGAGCGATGTAATGAGTCATTCTGCTACTTCCCATGGTGGCGCAAGCCACGGCAGCCTGAAGTCATACGCTATTGGCTTCATCTTGTCGGTTATCCTGACGGTGATCCCGTTTGCCATGGTCATGACCGACACGGCATCACATTCACTGATCCTGGGTACCGTGGTTGCTTCCGCAATCATCCAGATCGTTGTCCATCTGGTGTTCTTCCTGCACATGAATACGTCGTCGGAAGAGCGCTGGAACCTGGTGGCACTTCTGTTCACCGCTGTGATTATCTTTATCGTCGTTGTGGGCTCATTGTGGATTATGTATAACCTCAACCTCAATATGATGGTCAGTTAAAGAGCCGAGCTGCACGTGATGATTAAGCAATACCTGCAAGTAACGAAACCAGGAATTATTTTCGGCAACTTAATTTCTGTCATCGGGGGATTCCTCCTTGCTGCCAAGGGCAGCATCGACTTCCCACTCTTTCTCGCCACTTTGGTGGGTGTTTCGCTGGTTGTCGCATCGGGTTGTGTATTTAACAACTTTATCGACCGCGACATCGACCGGATCATGGAAAGAACGAAGAACCGGGTCCTGGTGAAAGGGCTTATTCCGCCGAAAACAAGCCTGGTTTACGCGACCATTCTGGGTATTGCGGGCTTTGCGTTGTTGTATATCGGAGCAAATCCGCTGGCGATGTGGCTGGCAGTGATGGGCTTTGTGGTTTATGTCGGCGTTTACAGCCTGTACATGAAACGCAACTCGGTATACGGCACGTTGATCGGCAGCTTGTCTGGCGCAGCGCCACCGGTTATCGGTTACTGCGCCGTTTCAGGCCAGTTCGATACCGGTGCCCTGATCCTGCTTCTGATTTTCAGCCTGTGGCAGATGCCGCATTCGTACGCGATTGCCATCTTCCGCTTTAAAGATTATCAGGCAGCAGGCATCCCGGTTCTGCCAGTGGTGAAAGGCATCTCCGTCGCCAAACATCATATTATCGTCTACATTCTGGCGTTTATGATTGCGACGCTGATGCTGACCCTGAGCGGTTACGCAGGTTATAAATACCTGGTTGTTGCCGCCGCTGTCAGTATCTGGTGGCTGGGCATGGCACTGAAGGGTTACAAAACGGAAAACGACGTGGTGTGGGCGAGAAAACTATTTGGTTTCTCCATCATCACTATCATGTCGCTGAGCTTCATGATGTCCGTGGATTTTAATTCTGCACCGACATCGTTGCTGACCTACGTTTGGTAACACTCAATTTCAGTGTAACGCTCTGAAATCATAGCGAAAGGCCAGTAGCAATACTGGCCTTTTCTTTTGCTCTGTCTCTCAGGCAAATCCCGTAATATCTGTTAAAGATCCATCGTTTTACCCAGGCCGGCTTAATCATTAAACTGTCGGATTGTTATTTTGAGGTAGTAATGTGAATGATAACCAGATGACCCCGCAGGAAAGCCGGGCTACATGGGGACTAGGGACTGTATTTTCTTTGCGCATGCTTGGCATGTTCATGGTTCTGCCGGTGCTGACCACCTATGGCATGAAACTTTCCGGCGCCAGCGAAACACTGATAGGCATCGCCATCGGTATTTACGGACTGTCACAGGCTGTTTTCCAGATCCCATTTGGACTGCTTTCTGACCGCGTTGGCCGCAAACCACTGATCGTCTTTGGTCTGGTCATCTTCTGCATCGGCAGCATTGTGGCTGCATCAACCGAATCTATCTGGGGCGTGATCATTGGTCGTGCCCTGCAAGGCTCCGGCGCAATTGCCGCCGCCGTAATGGCTCTGCTTTCTGACCTGACCCGCGAACAAAACCGCACAAAAGCGATGGCGTTTATTGGCATCAGCTTCGGCATTACCTTTGCGATTGCGATGGTGCTTGGCCCTATCATCACTCACGCCTGGGGCTTACATGCCCTGTTTTGGGCAATCGCGGTACTGACCATTCTCGGCATCATTATTACCCTTGCCGTGGTGCCCTCCCCTGCCACTCATATTCTTAACCGTGAATCGAGCATGGTGAAAGGCAGTTTCGGCAAAGTGCTGAGCAACGCCAAACTGCTGAAACTGAACTTCGGGATTATGTGTCTGCACATATTACTGATGTCGAGTTTTGTGGTGTTACCGCAGGTGATGGAACATGCCGGATTCCCGCCGAGTGAACACTGGCGTGTCTATCTGGTGACCATGCTGACCTCTTTTGTTGCCGTCATTCCGGTCATTATCTATGCAGAGAAAAAACGCCACATGAAACAGGTTTTCATGGGCTGCGTCGCGGTATTGCTGCTGGCGGAAATCGTGCTGTGGTCGGCGGGTCTGCATTTATGGGCAGTGATTGCCGGTATCCAGTTATTCTTCCTGGCGTTCAACGTGATGGAAGCGATTCTGCCCTCGCTTATCAGTAAAGAATCGCCTGCGGGCTATAAAGGCACCGCGATGGGTCTTTATTCCACTAGCCAGTTTATCGGTGTGGCGATTGGCGGCAGTTTAGGCGGTTATGTTTACGGACACGCGGGAGCCGGTGCAGTATTTCTGGTCTGTGCGGCCATTGCCGTAGTCTGGCTGCTGGTCAGCTCCACCATGACCGAACCGCCTTACGTCAGCAGCCTGCGCATTACCTTGTCGGAACTGGCAGTGAAAGACTCCGCACTTCAGGCACGCATCCTCGCCCAACCCGGCGTAGCAGAAGCTGTAGTCGTACCGGAAGAATTCAGCGCCTACGTAAAGGTCGATACCAAACAAACCAACCGTAAAGCCCTCGAACAGCTGGTCAGCGCCGCCTGATTTTAGCATCAAAAGGTGTGCCTCTGAAAATGGCACACCTTTTCATTTTTATACCCGCCCCTGTGACACCCCTCACTTAAAAAAACTCAATACCCGTTATCCTCAGGAATTCCTTAACAAAAATTTTTGTCAGTGATGACGGCTTGCGGGCCTTTTGAGGATCTCATGAAAACATATGCTCTCGTTGGCACCGGCGGTCGCTCGGGTTTATACATTGAAGCGATCAGCGGCAAATACCGCCACAACGCAAAATTTGTGGCCTTCTGTGATACAAACCAGACGCGAATGGATTACGCGAACTGCCAGTTAGAGCAGAACGGCATCGCCCGGGTATCCACCTGGAAAGCCGCTGATTTCAATACGATGCTCGACGAAACTAAACCGGATATCGTGATTGTCACCAGCATGGATCGCACGCACGACGATTACATCGTCCGCGCCCTGCACGCCGGATGTGATGTCATTACTGAAAAGCCGATGACCATCGATGAACAGCGCGCGCTGCGCATTCTGGATGCCGTGGACGCCACGGGTTATCAGGTACGCGTCGCCTTCAACTATCGCTATGCGCCACATCACAGCAAACTGCGTGAACTGCTGATGCAGGAAACCATCGGCGAAGTGCTGTCCGTACATTTTGAATGGTTGCTCAATACCGAACATGGCGCAGATTATTTCCGTCGCTGGCATCGTGAAAAACGCAATTCCGGCGGTCTGCTGGTGCACAAATCCACCCACCATTTCGACCTGATGAACTTCTGGCTGAACAGTACGCCGGAGAAAGTGTATGCCCAGGGCGACCTGCGTTTTTACGGCAGAGAGAATGCAGAGAAGCGCGGCGTGACAGAATTTTATCCGCGTGCGCATGGCTATCCACAGGCGGCGAAGGATCCTTTTGCACTGCACATGGAAGACAGCGCCCAGCTCAAAGCGCTGTATCTGGATGCTGAGCATGAAGATAATTATTTCCGTGACCAGAGTGTGTTCAACGATGGCATAAACATTGAAGATACGCTGTCGGTGCTGGTGAAATATCAGAATAAAGTCCAGCTGACTTATTCGCTGAACGCGTATCTGCCGTGGGAAGGTCTGAACGTGGTGTTCAACGGCACCCAGGGCCGCATTGAGATGAAAATCGTCGAGATGTCTTACGTGAATGCCGGTGGCAAACGTGAAAACGAAGGCAGCATTGAGAAAGCAGAAATCACGGTTTACCCGTTATTTGCAGAGCCCTGGAAAGCAGAATTCCAGCTGGGAGAAGGCGGTCACGGCGGTGGCGATAATGCCATGCTGGAAGACTTATTCGGCGAGCGCAAAGATGATCCGTTAAAGCGCGCCGCCGATCACCGCGCCGGAGCGATGTCGATCCTCACCGGGATTGCCGGGAATCTCTCGATGCAGCACGACAAACCGGTTTACTTTAAAGACTTCGAACTGGTGAAAAGACTGCGCCAGCCGAAATAACCCACAAAAAAGGGACGCATTGCGTCCCTTTAACGTACCCGCTAGCCAAAGTAATTCGTGTTGCAGGAAGGCGGCCAGCGAAGCCATCCCGATGAGCTTACTCAAGTAAGTGATTCGGGTGGCTAAGCGCAGCCAGCGCATCTGCAGCGCGAAGTACGACGGCTATTAGTCGCGGAAGTTTTTAAACTGGAAGGGCTGGCCTAAATCACCTTTTTTAACCAGTGCCATCACGGCCTGCAAATCATCACGCGCTTTGCCGGTGACGCGCACTTCGTCGCCCTGCACCTGCGCCTGCACTTTGATTTTACTGTCTTTGATCAGCTTGACGATTTTTTTCGCCAGCGCGGATTCAATGCCAGAATGCAGTTTGGCGTCCACGCTGTAGGTTTTACCGCTGTGCTCCATCTGCTCAGGAATTTCCAGCGCTCCGCCTTCAATGCCACGTTTGGCTAACTTCTCACGCAGAATATCAACCAGCTGATTGACCTGAAAATCAGATTCACTGGCCACTTTGATACTCTCGTTTTTCTCGTTGAGATCGAAGCTGGCCGGAATGTTGCGGAAATCCCAGCGGGTTTGCAGTTCACGGCTGGCATTTTCCACGGCATTGCGCACTTCCTGCATGTCGATTTCGGAAACAATGTCAAAAGACGGCATAATCGCTTCTCCCTGTAGTTTTTGTATTACACGTAATATGGCGTGCATAATACCGCCTTCAACCGTCGATGCCAAACAACAGCAAAACACTGAACATAAAATGCCCCGACGGTCAAAAAGTGCAGGTGTAAATGTGATGTACAGCACAAATGTCTATACTAATAAGATAACCGGACAGCAGAATATTCTTTCTACAGCCGATTTAGCGGGCGTAATTCGCCCCACATCCCGGGAGGCATAATGAAAATAACAGTATTGGGTTGCGGTGCACTGGGACAACTTTGGCTTTCAGCCCTTTATCAGCAAGGTCACGACGTTCAGGGATGGATCCGTATTCCTCAGCCTTTTTGCGCCGTCAACGTCATTTCGCCGGAAGGCACTGCGTTTAACCGCAACATGCCGACTAACGATCCACAACATCTCGCGCAGAGTGAATTACTGCTGGTCACGCTGAAAGCCTGGCAGGTTTCCGGCCCGGTCAGCACGCTGATGCCGATGCTTAATGATAATTGCGCGATCTTACTGCTGCATAACGGCATGGGTACCGTCGATGAACTACCGGCCAACCGGCTGGCAATTTTACAGGGCGCAACGACCCATGCGGCGCGCCATGAAGGTAATTCGATTGTCCATGTGGCGACGGGAGCGACACACATCGGGCCGGTGACTCCGCGCGGAGCGGCGCTCAGTTCGCTGGCCGATATGTTGCATAACGCCTTACCGGATGTCGCCTGGCATGACAACATCAAGCCGTCGCTGTGGAATAAACTGGCGGTGAACTGCGTCATCAATCCGCTGACGGCGCTGTATAATTGCACCAATGGTGACCTGCTGGCGTATGCCGACCAAATTGAGCAAATCTGTCAGGAAGTCGCGCAGGTGATGGCCATTGAGGGCGTCGAAATTCACAGAGAATCGTTGCTCAGCTTCGTCTATCAGGTGATTGAATCCACCAGCGCCAATCATTCGTCGATGTTGCAGGATATCCGCAACCAGCGTCATACCGAAATTGACTACATTACCGGCTATCTTCTGCGTCGCGGGCGCAAATTCGGTCTGACCCTGCCGGTCAATACCCGCTTATTTGAACAGATTAAAAGAAAGGAAAACGATTATGAGCGCGTCAGTTCTGGTCTGCCTGGCACCTGGTAGCGAAGAAATAGAAGCTGTTACCGTGATTGATCTGCTGGTGCGGGCGGGCGTTAACGTCACCACCGCCAGCGTGGCGGGCGACGGCAATCTGGAAATCCGCTGCTCACGCGGCGTGCGCATTCTGGCGGATGTTGCACTGGTGGATGTGGCAGATGATGACCATGACGTGATTGTGTTGCCCGGCGGCCTGGGCGGCGCGACCTGTTTCAGCGAAAGTCCGCTGCTGGTGGAAAAAGTCAGGCAGATGCACGTCAGCGGTAAAATTGTTGCGGCCATCTGCGCCGCACCCGCGCTGGTTCTGGAATACCATGATTTATTCCCGGTAGGGAATATGACCGGTTTCCCGGGTTTAAGGGATAAAATCGACCCCAATAAATGGTCCGATCGCCGGGTGATTTTCGATCCGCGCGTGGATCTGCTCACCAGTCAGGGGCCGGGAACGTCGATGGAATTTGCCCTGAAGATTATTGATTTGTTGCTGGGAAAAACCAAAGCCGCAGAGATTGCCGCCCAGCTGGTTCTCGCACCGGGAATTTATAACTACACCGATGAAGGCGCACGGGAATCCTGATTGGCATTGGAACCGGGACAAACAAAAAGGGGCTCAGCATTGCTGAACCCCTTTATTTTGGCTAACGCTAAAAAACTAAGGGCGGTAGACCTTCACATTATCGAAGCCCTGCTCTTTCAGATACAGCGCCTGCAAACGGCTCATTACGCCACGGTCGCAATACAGCAGATAGGTTTTGCTCTGGTCCAGCGAGCCAAACTGAGTCGCCAGTTTGTAGAACGCTAACGGCTTCACTTCAACCTTTTCCAGCACCAGCGGCTGCGCTTCCACTTCGTCCGGCGCGCGAACATCCAGAACGATATCAGTCGGGTCAAACTCCGCCACGGTTTCGACTTCCGGCACAGCTTCGGTCAATTGTGCAGCGATTTCGCGTATATCCACGTTACGCGCTTCACTGACCACTTTATCCAGAATGTCGAAATCGAACATCGCTTCTTCGGCTTCGATCTTGGCTTTCACCGCTTTCACTGTCGGGCTTTTCGAAATTACACCGCAATATTCCGGCATGGTTTTCGCAAAATCTTCGGTACCGATTTCACGGGCAATCTTGATGATGTGCTCTTTATCGTGAGAAATCAGCGGACGCAGGATCAGCGTGTCGGAAACGTTGTCGATCAGGCGCAGGTTAGTCAGCGTCTGGCTGGAAACCTGACCCAGCGCTTCGCCGGTGACCAGCGCCTGCACACCGTAGCGTTCAGCAATGGAAGATGCCGCGCGTACCATCATACGTTTCAACACCACACCCATCTGGCCGTCTTCGATTTTTTCGAGGATTTCACCGACTACCGGCTCGAAATCTACCGCGATAAAACGCACACGGTGTGAGCTGCCAAAACGGTTCCACAGATAATGTGCCACCTGCTTCACGCCGATTTCATGTGCTGCACCGCCGAGATTAAAGAAGCAGTAATGCACACGACAACCGCGACGCATCAGCATATAACTGGATACGCCGGAATCGAAACCGCCGGAAATCAGCGACATCACATCTTCCTGCGTGCCAATCGGATAACCGCCCTGACCTTCGAGGCGGCTTTTCACCAGTACCAGCTTATCTTCGTTGATTTCCAGTTTCACCGTAACCTGCGGATCCTTCAGGCTGACCTTCGCCGATTCGATGTGCTGGTTCAGACCGCCGCCGACGTAGCGTTCCACTTCAGTAGACGTGAAGTCATGTGTTCCACGACGTTTAACGCGCACGCAGAAGGTTTTGCCTTCAACTTCAGAACGGTAAGCTTCCAGTGTCTGCTCAAAAATGTTGTGAACGTCGGTGTAAGGACGGTCTTCCACTTCTTCAACATAACGAATGCCCGGAATGCGACAGAGCAATTCCTGGATCAGGTCGTGTTTGCTTTCGTCTTTGCTGCGAACTTCGATATGATCCCAGTGGCGGACTACCGCCAGCGTCTCATCATGCGGCCGCACAACGTTGCGGATGCTGCTTGAGAGGATCTTAATGAAGCGCAAACGCACAGATTGGCTCTTGATGGTGATTTCAGGGAACAATTTAATGATAAACTTCATGGCAGTCTTTTGTTAGCGGGTGAAAAATCGGGGTAGTAAGTCGCTGAATAAGGATCTAGGATCCTATTATTGCTAAGCCAGATGGTCGAAATGTGTCACATTGGGCTTAGCAATAATATCTGCGGCGCAGAGTATATCACTTAAAATGGGTACTCTGTGCACAAAACCCTGTAGCTGATGTCATGCTGAACAGGAATGTCTCTTGAGGCCGAGCGCTGACTCTGCCGCCTCAGTACTTCGATCATCCATTCTGATCAACGATATTAAAAGAGAATTATGCCAAAAAAATCTGCACCACCTGCCAATTTTGAAACGGCTCTGGCCGAACTGGAACAGATCGTTTCCCGCCTCGAATCAGGCGAGTTGCCTCTGGAAGACGCCCTCAACGAATTTGAGCAAGGCGTCCAGCTGGCACGTCAGGGGCAGCAAAAGCTGCAACAGGCAGAACAACGTGTTCAGATCCTGCTCGACAGCGACAACGATGCTCCGCTGACCCCGTTCACCCCAGAAGCCGAGTAACTGGTCATGTCTGAAGCGATTTCCCTTTCCGGTGCTGACGGATTTACGCATGAGCTGCGCGCGAAACAAAAGCGTGTCGATGATGTCTTAACGGCGTATGTCAGCGCACAGCCGCTGACCGATTTACCGCTGGTTGAAGCGATGCGCTACGGCGCGCTGCTCGGCGGTAAACGCCTGCGCCCGTATCTGGTTTACGCCAGCGGCCAGTTGTTCAGCCTGGATTTGAAGAATCTTGATGCCCCTGCGGCGGCCGTGGAATGTATCCACGCGTATTCTCTGATCCACGATGATTTACCGGCGATGGACGACGACGATTTACGCCGTGGCCAGCCGACCTGCCACATTAAATTTGGCGAAGCCAATGCAATTCTGGCGGGCGATGCGTTGCAGACGCTGGCGTTTTCGATTCTGGCTGACAGTGAAATGCCGGACGTGGCGGTAAAAGATCGTCTGGCGATGATTTCCGAACTGGCCAGCGCCAGCGGCGCCAGCGGCATGTGCGGCGGTCAGGCTCTGGATTTAGCGGCAGAAGGCCAGCAGGTCGGCCTCGAAGCACTGGAAAAAATTCATCGCCATAAAACCGGTGCGCTGATCCGCGCCGCCGTGCGCATGGGCGCGCTGGCTGCCGGTGAAACCGGACGTGCCGTTTTGCCTATACTGGATAACTACGCGCAGGCCATTGGATTAGCGTTTCAGGTCCAGGACGATATTCTGGATGTGATTGGCGACACCGCCACGCTCGGCAAACGCCAAGGCGCTGACCAGCAGCTCGGAAAAAGTACCTACCCTGCCCTGCTGGGGTTGGACGGTGCAAAGGCCAAGGCCATGGATCTGTATCAGGAAGCCGTCTGCGCACTGGATCAGCTGGCTGCACTTTCTTACAACACAGCGCCACTTCTCGCGTTAGCCAGCTTTATCATTGAACGCGATAATTAATCTTACTATGAGCAACTGATGAGTCTTGAATTAGCCAAATACCCGACACTGGCGCTGGCGGAGGATCCTGAAGATCTCCGCTCACTCCCTAAAGAGAGTCTGCCTAAGCTCTGCGATGAACTGCGTCAATATTTATTGGCCAGCGTCAGCCAGTCCAGCGGACACTTTGCGTCCGGTCTGGGAACGGTGGAACTGACCGTTGCGATGCATTATGTCTACAACACGCCATTCGATCACGTTGTCTGGGATGTTGGCCATCAGGCCTATCCGCACAAGATTCTGACCGGCCGCCGTGACCGTATTTCGACCATCCGCCAGAAAGGCGGTTTGCACCCGTTCCCGTGGCGCGGTGAAAGCGAATACGACACGTTGTCCGTGGGTCACTCTTCGACCTCCATCAGCGCAGGTTTGGGCATGGCGGTTGCCGCTGAGCGTGAAGGCAAAGGCCGCCGCACCGTCTGCGTGATTGGCGATGGCGCGATCACCGCCGGTATGGCCTTTGAAGCGATGAACCATGCGGGCGATATCAAACCCGACATGCTGGTTATCCTTAACGATAACGAAATGTCGATTTCTGAAAACGTCGGGGCGCTGAATAATCATCTGGCACAGCTGTTGTCCGGAAAGCTGTATTCACGTCTGCGTGAAGGCGGCAAGAAAGTGCTGTCCGGCCTGCCACCGATTAAAGAACTGGTGCGCCGTACCGAAGAACATCTGAAAGGCATGATGGTGCCGGGCACGCTGTTTGAAGAACTGGGCTTTAACTACATCGGGCCGGTAGATGGTCACGACGTGGTGGCACTGACGCAAACGCTGAAAAACATGCGCGACCTGAAAGGCCCGCAGTTGCTGCACATCATGACCAAAAAAGGCAAAGGCTACGAGCCGGCCGAAAAAGATCCCATCAGCTTCCATGCAGTGCCGAAATTCGATCCGGCTTCCGGCACGCTGCCGAAAAGTAAAGAAGGCCTTCCGACCTATTCAAAAATCTTCGGTGACTGGTTGTGCGAAACCGCCACTAAAGACAGCAAGCTGATGGCCGTTACGCCCGCAATGCGTGAAGGCTCGGGCATGGTGCGATTCTCGCGTGAATATCCGCAGCAGTATTTCGATGTGGCGATTGCCGAGCAGCACGCCGTGACGTTTGCCGCTGGTCTGGCAATTGGCGGATACAAACCGATCGTCGCGATTTACTCGACGTTCCTGCAACGCGCTTACGATCAGGTGATCCACGACGTGGCGATCCAGAATCTGCCGGTGCTGTTTGCCATCGACCGCGGCGGTATCGTCGGCGCCGACGGACAAACCCATCAGGGCGCCTTCGATCTGTCTTTCCTGCGCTGCATTCCAAACATGACCATCATGACGCCAAGCGACGAAAACGAATGTCGCCAGATGCTGCATACCGGTTATCACCACAACAGCGGCCCGGTTGCCGTGCGTTATCCGCGCGGGAGCGGCACGGGGGCAACCTGTGAACCTCTGGCATCACTGCCAATCGGTAAAGCCGTTGTACGTCGTGAAGGCGAGAAAGTCGCCATCCTTAACTTCGGGACATTGCTGCCGGAAGCCCTGGCTGCGGCAGAGAAACGCAACGCCACCGTCGTGGATATGCGCTTTGTGAAACCACTGGATGAAGCGTTGATCCAGGAACTGGCCGCCAGCCATGAAGTCCTGGTCACGCTGGAAGAAAACGCCATTATGGGCGGTGCGGGCAGCGGCGTGAATGAACTGCTGATGTCCAAACGTATTCTGGTACCGGTGCTGAATATCGGTCTGGCGGACAATTTTGTTCCGCAAGGCACGCAGGACGAAATCCGTCACGATGTCGGGCTGGATGCCGAAGGCATCGACCGTCAGATAACCGACTGGCTGGCCTGATAGTTCCCCCCCTCTTTCCATCTGAAAGAGGGGATTTCCCTTCCCCGATCCCTTCTTTATCACACGTCCATCCTGTTCTGTGAGCTACAGTTATAGCGTGCTAACCATTTTTTACGGCCTCTGAAATCAACTTGTATTTACCAGGAGATGTCATGCAATACACCACGTTAGGAAAAACCGGTCTGAACGTCTCACGCCTGTGTTTGGGCTGTATGACGTTTGGTGAACCGGATCGCGGAACTCATGCCTGGACGCTGCCAGAAGAAAGCAGCCGCCCGATAATTCAGCAGGCACTCGACGCCGGTATCAATTTCTTTGATACCGCCAACAGCTATTCAGATGGCAGCAGTGAAGAGATTGTCGGTCGCGCTCTGAAAGACTTCGCTAAACGCGATGAGATTGTCGTCGCCACCAAAGTCTATAACGCCGTGACCGGTCTGAAGCCGGGGCTGTCGCGCGCCTCAATTATGCAATCCATCGATGACAGCCTGCGCCGCCTTGGCATGGAGTATGTCGATCTGTTGCAAATCCACCGCTGGGATTATGAAACGCCGATTGAAGAGACGCTGGAAGCGCTGAATGACGTCGTTAAAGCCGGCAAAGCACGGTTCATCGGCGCATCATCTATGCATGCGCATCAGTTCAAACAGGCGCTGGATGCCTCTGCGCAAAACGGCTGGGCGAGCTTTGTGTCGATGCAGGATCAATACAATCTGATCCAGCGTGAAGAAGAAAATGGAATGTATCCGCTGTGTCAGGAAAGGAATATCGCGGTGCTGCCGTGGAGTCCGCTGGCGCGCGGCAAGCTGACCCGCCCGTGGGGAGAAACCACTGCACGTTCAGTTTCTGATAATTTTGCCAAAACGCTGTATGACGCCACCGATGAAGCGGACGGTAAAATCGCGGAACGCGTGGGCAAAATCGCGGACGATCACGGTGTGCCGCGTGCGCAGATCGCACTGGCGTGGATCCTGAGCAAACACGTCGTCACGGCTCCGATCATCGGTGCTTCGCGCCCTGCGCATCTTGAAGATGCCGTTGCCGCGCTGAAAGTGAAACTTTCCATTGAAGAAATTGCTGAACTGGAAATGGCCTATGTGCCGCACGAAGCCACCGGTTTCAAATGATCCCAATGATCTGACGTCATAAAAAAGGCGCTGTCAGGGGAACCCCGGCAGCGCCTTTTTACTGTTAATTGAAACCGATCAGAACAGGCCAGATGGCCAGTGATGACCAACCAGATAGATGATTGCCGCACCCAGCACACCGGCGACAACATCGTCGATCATGATGCCCATACCGCCCTGCACGTTGCGATCAAACCAGCGGATCGGCCAGGGTTTCCAGATATCCAGAACGCGGAAAACGATAAACCCGATCAATACCCAGCGCCAGTCGTTGACCGGGATCGCCATCAGGGTGATCCACATGCCGACAAATTCATCCCACACGATACTGCCGTGGTCATGAACCCGCATGTCGCGCGCCGTCTGGCGGCAAAGATACACGCCGATGCAAATACTGAACATGACGATCATCGAATACACCTGCCACGGCAGGTACGTCATGACTATCCAGAACGGGATCGCAGCAATAGAGCCCGCGGTACCGGGGCCGACAGGGAATAGACCACTGCCAAAACCGGTGGCGAGCAAGTGCCACGGATTACGCAGATTCAAACGCTTTTTAGCCGCAGCCATATCCTGAACCGGATCACCGGTTTTGCCTTTATACCCGGCCGGGCGTTTTTTTCGGCCAATATTCACAGTAATTCCTCTGCGGCAAAGTGATCAAAACCCTGCCATTCAAGTTCTACTGGTGCGCCTGAACGCAAAAATTTAATTCCTTCAGACAGCGGTGCAATCTGCCCGATACAGGTGAAATCAACGCCCAGATGGCTCAGCGCCACATCCAGCGCGCCACGGTTGATTTCCGGCACGGTGAAGCAAAGTTCGTAATCTTCGCCGCCGGTCAGTGCCCATTTCAGTGCCTGCTCAGGATCCGCGACTTTATTTAATGCCGCAGATAACGGGATCTCATCGAGGTCAAGGCGCGCGCCGCATTCGCTGGCATTCAGTATATGTTTAAGATCAGAAATCAGCCCGTCGGAGAGGTCGATAGCGGATGTCGCTAAATCACGCAGCGCCTGCCCCTGCAACACCCGCGGCGAAGGCCGCAGATGGCGTTTGAGCAGAAATTCACGGGTGTCGTTATCCGTCACATTCAGCTGTTCGAGCAAAATGGCGAGCCCCGCCGCGCTGTCACCGAGCGTACCGGTGACGAAAATCCAGTCACCAATGCCTGCGCCGGAGCGGGTTAATGCACGCCCTGCGGGCACCAGTCCCTGAATGGTTAACGTCATGCTCAGCGGACCGCGGGTGGTGTCACCGCCAATCAGCTGCATGCCGTAATAATTAAGCTGTTCAAACAGACTGTCGCTGAATGCCTGCAACCAGTCGGTGTTCACTTCCGGCAACGTCAGTGCCAGGGATACCCAGGCAGGATCGGCGCCCATCGCAGCCAGATCACTGAGGTTTACCGCCAGGGCTTTGTATCCCAAATCGGCCGGAGAAATCGTTTTTAGAAAATGGATGCCTTCGACCAGAGTGTCGGTACTGACTGCTAATAACTGCTTTTCGCCAACCGTCAGTAAGGCACAATCATCACCAATGCCTAAATGAACGTCCTGCCGGGCGGTTCTGAAACGGTTAAAGTAGCGAGTGATTACATCAAATTCGCCGCATGACATAGTACATTTCCAAATCGTTAGAATGACTTAAGGCCGGAAATCCGGCCTTAAAAGGGGTGTCACACAATAGATAAACCAGGTGACATCACCAGATTATCAACAGAGGCGGTGATCAGGTGAAAATGACTGTCGCCATTTGTGACTGAAGCCGACACTTTTTTGATGATCATTTTTTACGAATATGCGGGCCTGCTTTATCCAGCACACCGTTGACGAACTTATGGCTATCTTCTGCACCAAAAGTTTTCGCCAGTTCAATGGCTTCATTGATCGCCACTTTGTAAGGGACGTCCTGGCGTTTGCTCAGCTCAAACAGAGCCAGACGCAAAATCGCTCTTTCCACCTGGCCCAGTTCATCCAGCTGACGGGACAGGTATGGCGCCATCAGTGCATCGAGTTTCTCAGCACTGTTTGCTACACCAGCCAGCAGTTCGCGGAAATAGGCAATGTCTACGTCTTTGACATCCTGCTCGGTCAGGAATTCTAATTCAACATCGGCGATGTCATTTTTCGACAACTGCCAGGAGTAAAGCGCCTGAACGGCACATTCACGGGCGCGGCGACGAGCAGCAGGTTTCACGGATTTCCCCTTAACTAGATTCAGGCCTTAATAGCCTTGATAACATTAATCATTTCAAGCGCGGTCAGTGCAGCTTCTGCACCTTTGTTACCGGCTTTTGTCCCTGCGCGTTCGATGGCTTGTTCAATGCTTTCTGTGGTCAGCACGCCAAAGGCAACCGGGATTTCGCTGTTCATGGCAACGCTGGACAGGCCAGAGCTGCATTCGCCCGCTACAAACTCAAAGTGGGCAGTGCCCCCGCGGATCACGGTGCCAAGTGCAACAACCGCGTCAAATTTACCGCTTTCAGCCAGAGCACGGGTTGCCAGAGGCAATTCATATGCGCCCGGGACCCAGACTACGGTGATGTTGTCATCGCTGACCTGACCAATACGTTTCAACGCATCAACAGCGCCGGAAAGCAGGCTGTCATTGATAAAGTTGTTAAAACGAGCAATCGCGATCGCTACGCGCGCGTTAGGCGTGGCTACAACACCTTCGATAACGTTCATAGTTTTCCTTAAAGTGGGTTCAGGAGTTTCTCAACCCCAGCCGCAGGGGGGCGGATTCTATCATAAAATTACCCTGTCTGGACATGCGCTTTTAACGTCATTCCTTCAGGGGCGAGTAAAATTCTCAGTACACCGGTTTCAGGCGTAAACGTAAGTCAGGGCCAATCTGGCGGATATCACTGAAAGCGAACTCCGGCGCATCAGCCAGATGTTGCAAACCGGGCAACTCACAGAGTGCGCGCCCATTATTACCCAATAACTTAGGTGCCATATAAACGATTAATTCATCAACCAGACCCGCTTGTAATAAGGCGCCGGCCAGCTGTGCGCCTGCTTCCACCCAGATGGAGTTTATCTGGCGTTTCGCCAGCTGCATCATCAGCAAAACCAGGTCAATACGATTATCGCGCCCGGCCACGCGCCATTGTTCGACGGACTCCGGCCAGACTTGTGAATCGGCTTCAAGGCGCGCCAGCAAGACTTCACCGGGGATATTCACCAGCTGGTGCTGCGGCGTGACACGGTTCTGGCTGTCGAGAACGATGCGCAGCGGCTGACGCAGATTTTTTTCGGGATAAATTGCCTGCACTTCGCTGCCCAGCTCGCTCCAGCGCACATTCAGCGAAGGATTATCTGCCAGCACAGTGGCACTGGTGCTGAGAATAGCCGAACTTTGTGCGCGAAAACGCTGCACATCCGCACGGGCTGCCGCGGATGTGATCCACTGACTTTCGCCGGAGGCCATCGCCGTTCTGCCATCCAAAGACGCGCCCATTTTCAGCTGCACATAAGGAAAACCGGTGCGCATCCGTTTGAGAAAACCAAGGTTTACGGCTTCTGCCTGTGAATGCATCAGCCCGTGGCTGACGTCAATATCGTTCTGCTTAAGGCGGTATAGGCCACGCCCCGCGACTTCCGGATTAGGATCCTGCATCGCGGCAACCACACGGGCGACACCGGCGGCCAGCAACGCATCGGCACAAGGCGGAGTACGTCCGTGATGGCTGCAAGGCTCAAGGGTGACGTAAGCTGTCGCGCCGCGGGCTTTCTCACCGGCCATGCGCAAAGCATGCACTTCCGCATGCGGCTCACCGGCACGCAAATGGTAGCCTTCGCCGACAATCTCGCCATTCAATACAATGACGCAACCCACATTGGGATTCGGCGTCGTCGTAAAGCGACCGAGGCGCGCCAGTTCGAAGGCGCGCGCCATATAGCGTTCATCAGCAGGTAGCTCATCAGCAGATAGTTCATCAGAAAGATTTTGAACAGACGATATTTGATCAGGCAACATCAGCGTTCCTTAGTCCTGAAGGCGGGCGATCTCTTCACCAAATTCACGGATATCTTCAAAGCTGCGGTAAACCGACGCGAAGCGAATATAAGCGACTTTATCCAGCCCTTTCAGGGCGTCCATCACCAGATTGCCGATCATTGTAGCCGGGATTTCACGTTCACCGGTGGCGCGCAGCTGTGACTTAATATGACTGATGGCCGTTTCGACATCATCTGAGCTGACCGGGCGTTTTTCCAGCGCTTTCAGAAAACCACCGCGAAGCTTGTCTTCGTTGAAAGGTTCGCGAACTTCATTGCTCTTAATGACACGCGGCATCACCAGTTCAGCCACTTCGAATGTGGTGAAACGCTCATGGCACACCAGGCACTGACGGCGACGGCGAACCTGCGATCCATCGCCTACCAGACGGGAATCGATGACTTTAGTATCAACAGCGGCACAAAATGGGCAATGCATAGCACTTCCTGATCGCGAACTCAATTGGACATTAGTTTACCCCGAAGTGTGCCGACAACAAAGGCTGTCGCTACTTTCATAGACATCGGGTTAAACTTAGCTATCTATATTGGTGCCCGGACAGAATGTTTCAACGGGCAGATGAAAGGAAGTCTCTGATATGACGAAACACCCGCGACTTTTACTGGCCTGTGCCGCATTACTTAGCCTGGCGGGCTGCGCGAAGCAAAATCCTCAAATGCCTGAGCTGAAAACTGAAGTCGGCCAGCTGAATCAAAAACTCCAACGCCTGACGGATCTGGCTACTGCGCTGGAACAGCAAACCACGCTCAACCGCCAGTCAGCGAATGGCGTGTATTTGTTGCCGGCAGCGAAAAGTGCCGCGTTGCTGAAAAGTGATATTGGCCAGCTGGAAGTTCAGCTGAACCGCGTTGCACCGGATGCCACAGGTGTTCAGGCAGTGCTTGAAATCAAAAACACCTCCGGCCAGCCATTGCCGCCGTTTACGGCTTCTTTAAGCTGGGGACAGCTGGATCCGGTCACCGGCAAACCGCTGACCGTCGATATGCAAACCCAGACGATCACCGTCGAGCCCGACTTATTGCCGGGACCGGTGAAAACCGTCGAGGTGAAGTTTAATCAGGTGACCATTGAAACATTGGGCTTCGTCCATTTGCATAATATTGTCGCAGCGCCTGAGGCATCGTCACAAGTCACTGCAAAACCCTGACTCCCGCTCGTCGCTAAATCAAAACAAAAAAGCCGAACATCAATGAATGATGTCGGCTCTTATTCTCAGTCGCAAGAAAACTAATGTTTTACAATGGGATAAGGTTGGTATACGCCACGCAAGCTGTTCAGGAATGCAACAATATCATTAACATCCTGTGCAGAAGGATTTTCACCTACCTGGAAGACCATCATTTGCCGCACGGCTTCATCCAACGTTGCCACATCTCCCCGGTGGAAATACGGAGCCGTCAGGCTGATATTACGCAGAGTCGGTACTTTCTGCCGGAATCGATCGCGCTCATTGTGAGTCACGTTCAGGCGGCCGATATCTGCATCCGTAAAATCATTATGAAAGTATTCTTTTCTTAGCCCAAGAGGTTCGTAAGACTGGCCACCCAATGTCTTACCGACATGGCAAGTGGCGCATTTATTCTCCTTAAACAACTGATAGCCATGTTGTTGTTGCGCAGTGATCGCTTGCTCGTCACCGCGTAAATAACGGTCAAACGGGCTATCGGGAGTTATTAATGTTTTCTCGAACTCGCTGATGGCATCAGTGATCGTAGCTTGAGTAAATCCCTGCGGATAACTTTCGAGGAACTTCTCCTTCAAGCCTGTATCCTGATCGAGTTTGGCAATAATTTCATCCCAGGATACCGATCCCATCTCTTTCGGATTGAGTGGCGGACCGCCCGCCTGAGCCTGTAAATCAGCGGCACGTCCATCCCAAAATTGCTGATGGTTAAAGACTGCATTAAAGACCGTCGGCGCGTTGATTGGCCCTGTCTGCTCCTTGATGCCTATGGATGTTTTATGCCCGTCAACGCCGCCAGTAGCCAATGAATGGCAGCTGGCACATGAAACCGTACCATCTCCGGAAAGCCGCGGGTCATGGAATAAACGCGTTCCGAGAGCCACTTTGTTGCTATCAACCTCTGATGACTTCGGCAAGATTTGCACGGGTTCATTCTGCCATTCGGCCGCTGCCCCTGCCGTACTGTAATAGGTGCGTCGTTGTTGTTTAACCCAGGTCAAAAGTTCATTACGCTCTGCCTGACTCATCTTTCCGGCCCAGTGCAAAGCGGTGTAACGGGCAGGCGGCATTGCATTATTTTGCATCACCCATTCAATCTTCGCCAAATCAGCTTCTGGCGCAGCCTTCCCGTCACGCAAACTCTGACGTACGGGCTGAAGATCAAACAACTTGTTCCCGATTTGGATGTCGTAATTCATCAATTGTTTAGCAACAGGTAATGAGGCATAGAAAGGTAACGATGCGGATGGCGTATGGCAGTAGTCACACCCCTTTTGATTCAGCATTTTTAGAATCTTGGCATTCTCGGGTGAAAGTCCGGCAACTGAAGATGATGTGCTGCGTTGTGTGTCGAAATGATAAACATAAGCCACGGTACCCAAATAGCATAAACAACCCGCTATCGCCGCACCCACGATGGTCTTTTTAATATTATTCATGAACCTTCCCTATCCTGATGACATCCCGACAGCCCGCCGTGGCGAAGCTCTGTATCTGCGTCGATTTTCCGGCAAGATATGATGATGACAGAGAAAGAGAGGGGGATTGATTAACATCAAATACTACAGCACAGCTTACCTATTACTGAGATAGGCCAGGGCTATTGAATATAGCCGGACGGTTTGAGAAGCAAAAAAAAACCCCGCATGCGGGGTTTTTGTTTTCTATGTCGGTCACTGAGTCATCGGCAAATTACGGAAGGATCGAAGGCTGATCTGCGCCCTCTTTTTCCACTTTCTGCTGCAACATGTGTTCACGCTTCATACCCAGTTTCAGGGCCAGCGCAGACGCCACGTAGATTGACGAAACCGTACCAATCGACACACCAATCAGCATGGTCAGTGAGAAGCCTTCCAGCAACGCACCACCAAAGATATAGAGCATCAGCACCACCATCAGCGTAGTTGCTGAGGTCATAATGGTACGGCTTAACGTCTGGGTCAGGGACACGTTCATGATTTCGTAAGAGTTACCGCGACGAATTTTGCGGAAGTTTTCACGAATACGGTCCGATACCACGATGGAGTCATTCAGCGAGTAGCCGATAACCGACATCAGGGACGCGATGATGGTCAGGTCAATTTCGATCCTGAACAGTGACAACACGCCCATGGTAATGATCACGTCGTGCGCCAGTGCGATAACCGCACCCAGCGCCAGTCGCCATTCAAAGCGGAAACCGACGTAAATCAGGATACTGATCAACGCGATCAGCAGCGCCATGCCGCCAGCCTGCGCCAAATCGTTACCTACGCTCGGACCGACAAACTCGACACGTTTTACGGTGGCGTCTTTGTCGATATCCGCGTTCACCAGGCTGAGGACTTTATTCCCCAGTTCCTGACCGGCATTACCGGATACAGGCGGAAGGCGAACCATCACATCGCGGCTGCTGCCAAAGTTCTGAACAACAGGATCCTTGAATCCTGCTTTTTCCAGATCGGCACGCATGGTGTCCAGATTCGCGGGCTGGCTAAGGCTGATTTCAATGACGGTACCGCCAGTGAAGTCCAGACCCCAGTTGAACCCGCGAACACCCATAATCGCAACAGATGCGATAAACAACAGGCCGGAAATACAGAAGGCCACGTTGTCCCAGCGCATAAAGTCGATGACTTTACGGCCGTAGTTCAGTTGTTCAACAGTATATGGTTGTTGCTGTGCCACAACGCACTCCTCAGATAGACAGCTTTTTAATGCGCTTGCCGCCGTAAACCAGGTTCACGATTGCACGGGTTCCGACGATCGACGTAAACATCGACGTTGCCACACCGATAGCGGTGGTGATAGCAAAGCCTTTAATCGAACCGGTGCCCACTGCATAAAGAATAATCGCCGTGATCAGGGTAGTAATGTTGGCATCAATGATACTGGAGAACGCGCCTTTATAGCCTTCATGGATAGCTTGCTGAATGGAACGTCCATTCTTCATCTCTTCCTTGATACGCTCGTTAATCAGTACGTTGGCGTCTACGGCTACCGCCAGGGTCAGAACGATACCTGCGATGCCCGGCATGGTCAGCGTCGCACCTGGCAACAGTGACATAATACCGACAATCAGAATCAGGTTTGCCACCAGCGCAGTTGTTGCGATAAGGCCAAACTTACGATACCAAACCACCATGAACAGAATGGATGCCACCAGGCCCCACAAGCACGCTTCCAGACCCTGAGTGATGTTTTGCATCCCTAAAGTCGGGCCGATAGTCCGTTCTTCAACAATCTGAATTGGCGCGATCAACGCACCGGCGCGCAGCAACAGAGACAGCTGACGGGCTTCATTCGGATCATTCACCCCGGTGATACGGAAGCTGTTACCCAGACGTGACTGAATGGTCGCCACGTTGATGACTTCTTCTTGTTTCGCCAGGATGGAACGGCCATTCGCATCTTTCTTACCGCTGTCTTTGTACTCCACGAACAGGGTTGCCATCGGTTTGCCGATGTTATCCTTCGTAAAGTTAGACATGGCGTTACCGCCAGCGCTGTCGAGTGAGATGTTAACCTGCGGCTGATTGTATTCATCCATGCTGGATGACGAGTCAGTGATGTGGTCACCGGTCAGGATCACGCGTTTGTACAGCACCACCGGACGGCCATCACGCATGTTTTTCACTTCGCTGTCGCCCGGTACACGACCGGTTGAAGCAGCAGAAGCATCCACATTGGTGTTAACCAGACGGAATTCCAGTGTTGCGGTCGCGCCTAAAATTTCTTTAGCACGCGCTGTATCCTGAATACCCGGCAGCTCAACCACGATACGGTCAGCACCCTGACGCTGTACCAGCGGCTCGGCCACACCCAGTTGGTTTACACGGTTACGCAGGATGGTGATGTTTTGCTGAACGGCATACTCGCGCGCTTCACTCAGGCGAGCATCAGTCATCACCACGTTAGCTGCGGTATCGCCGCTGTTGGTGATCACTAAATCGCGGTGACGTGGGCTCAGGTAGCTGACCGCAGAATCACGGGTAGCAGCATCGCGGAAACGCACTTCAACGCCATAGTTGTCGAGCTTACGCACCGTGGCATAAGGAATATTCTTGTCGCGCAGGTCGCTGCGCATGTTGTCCATCGTCTGCTCTTGCAGCTTACTCAGCGCGGTATCCATATCCACTTCCATCAGGAAGTGAACACCACCACGCAAGTCGAGGCCCAGCTTCATCGGCTCAGCGCCCAGCATGCTCAACCAGCGCGGCGTTGCCGGCGCGAGGTTCAGTGCAATAACAAACTTGTCGCCCAGCGCTTCCGTCAACGCTTCACGTGCACGTAGCTGTACATCCGTGTCTTTGAAACGGGCAAGAATAGCGCCTTTCTCCAGAGCAACTGATTTGATCTGGATTTTGCTTTGATCTAATACGTTACGGACTTGGTCCAGCGTTGCCTCACTGGCGTCGGAACCCCGAGCACCAGTGATTTGAACAGCCGGATCCTCACCATAAAGGTTGGGAAGTGCATAAAGCAGCCCGACGATGATCACAACGATCAACATCAGATACTTCCACGCAGGATAACGGTTTAACACGGCAGTTCCCTTCGGGAAAATCGAAAATTAGATAGACTTCATCGTGCCTTTTGGCAGAACTGCTGCCACGAAGTCACGCTTGATCATCACTTCGTTGGTGTCGTTCAGTGCGATAACCACATAACCGGTTTCGGCTACTTTGGTTACGCGACCGATCAGACCACCGGTGGTCATGACTTCGTCACCTTTACCGATAGAGTCCATCAGTTTTTTGTGTTCTTTAGAGCGTTTCTGCTGCGGGCGCAGGATCATGAAATAGAAGATCAGACCAAAAACCACCAGCATGATAACCAGAGAGTAAGGACTTCCCTGTGACGGTGCGCCGGTCGCTGCGACTGCATCGGAAATGAAAAAGCTCATTTAATTTCCCTCATTGTTGTTGTGAAGCAAAGTTGTAGTAAAACAAATCGCGGATCCGAACAGGAGTCTGGCGATGAAACGTCTCGCACAATACCTCATAATGCCGGTCCAAGAAATTATAAAATCGGCACCCTCTTACGAAGATGCCGATATTAGAAAGAAATCAGAAATTTAAAGGCGGAACCGGCTTGCCTTTACGTTCGTAGAATTCTGTCACAAACGTTTCTAATTTACCCTCTTCGATAGCCTGGCGTAAACCGGCCATCAGACGCTGGTAATAGCGCAGGTTATGGATCGTGTTCAGACGCGCACCAAGAATTTCGTTGCAACGGTCGAGATGATGCAAGTAGGCGCGGCTATAATTGCGACATGTGTAGCAATCACAGTGTTCATCCAGCGTTGAAGTGTCATCTTTATGCTTAGCATTTCGGATTTTCACGATGCCGTCGGTCACGAAAAGATGACCATTTCGCGCATTACGCGTTGGCATTACGCAGTCAAACATATCGATACCGCGACGCACGCCTTCAACCAAATCTTCCGGTTTACCGACACCCATCAGGTAACGTGGTTTGTCTTCCGGGATTTGCGGGCAAACGTGTTCGAGGATACGGTGCATATCTTCTTTTGGCTCGCCTACTGCCAGGCCGCCCACAGCGTAACCATCAAAGCCGATATCTACCAGCCCTTTTAATGAGACATCTCGTAAATCTTCGTAAACGCTACCCTGAATAATCCCGAACAAAGCATTCTTATTATTCAATTCGTTGAAGCGATCGCGGCTGCGTTGTGCCCAGCGTAAAGACATTTCCATCGAGCGTTTTGCATAGTCCCAGTCAGCAGGATATGGCGTACATTCGTCGAAGATCATTACGATGTCGGAACCGAGATCGTTCTGGATCTCCATGGATTTTTCCGGGCTCAGGAATACCGGATCCCCGTTGATCGGGTTGCGGAAATGCACACCTTCTTCTTTGATTTTGCGCATCGCGCCCAGGCTGAACACCTGGAAGCCGCCGGAATCGGTGAGGATCGGGCCATGCCAGTTCATGAAATCATGCAGGTCGCCATGCAGCTTCATGATTTCCTGACCCGGGCGCAGCCACAGGTGGAAAGTGTTACCCAGCAAAATTTGTGCGCCGGTTTCTTTGACTTCTTCCGGGGTCATGCCTTTTACAGTGCCGTAAGTGCCCACGGGCATAAATGCCGGGGTTTCAACCACGCCACGTTCAAAGACCAGACGTCCGCGGCGTGCGCGGCCATCGGTAGTGCTTAATTCGTATTTCACATTGCCTCCAGCATCAGAGAAACAGTCTGATGAGGTTAAGTCCGTGGCATGACGCCCGGAAAAGAAAGCCCGGATGCACGGAGTGCGCCCGGACCGGTATTTACAAAAAGGCTACTGACCGACCACTTCCTGTGGCGCCAGCGGGTTACGGTTGATGAACATTGCATCACCATAACTAAAGAAACGGTACTGCTCAGCGACGGCCTGATGATAGGCATTCATCGTATTTTTATAGCCGGCAAATGCCGACACCAGCATGATCAGCGTCGACTCAGGCAGGTGGAAATTGGTAATCAGGGAATCAATCACGTCATAGTGATAACCCGGATAGATGAAGATCTTAGTATCGCCGAAGAAGGGTGCAATCAGCGCATCTTCACTGGCTTTTGCCGCGCTTTCCAGCGAACGGACGGACGTTGTGCCCACGGCCACCACTTTATTGCCGCGTGCTTTACAGGCCAGCACCGCGTCCACCACTTCCTGAGGCACTTCGGCATACTCAGCGTGCATGATGTGGTCTTCAATGGTGTCCACGCGAACCGGCTGGAAAGTCCCTGCGCCCACGTGCAGCGTGACGAAAGCAAACTCCACGCCTTTGGCTTTCAGCGCATCCATCAGCGGCTCATCGAAGTGCAAACCGGCAGTTGGCGCGGCAACTGCACCCGGACGTTCGCTGTAGACGGTCTGATAAAGTTCGCGGTCGGATTCTTCATCAGGACGGTCGATATATGGTGGCAGCGGCATATGGCCGATTTCGTTGAGCAGAGTAAAGACATCACGATCTTCATTAAATTCCAGCTCGAACAACGTATCGTGGCGCGCCACCATCGTCGCTTTAATCTCTTCTTTATCACCGAGCAGCAGTTCTGCGCCCGGTTTTGGCGATTTGGACGCACGCACATGCGCCAGCACGCGATGCGAATCGAGTACACGCTCAACCAGCACTTCAATTTTTCCGCCGCTGACCTTACGGCCAAATACGCGGGCCGGGATCACGCGGGTATTGTTAAATACCAGCAAATCACCGGGGTGGATTTTATCGAGAATGTCAGTGAACACGCCGTGCGTTAACTCACCGCTCGGCCCGTCCAGAGACAACAAACGACAGCCGCTGCGCTGGGTCTGCGGATAGCGGGAAATCAGGGATTCAGGGAGTTCAAAAGAAAAATCGGCAACACGCATGGCTTTTCACTTCACTTAACGACAAAAACAGGCGGCTTAGTCTAGAGGGACGGGGCATCCCCTGCAAGCATCTGCGTCAATAAAGGCATCCGCTGCGCTGTCAGAGATCAACTTTCCTGCGTTATACTCCGCCAATGAACTTTCTAGCTCACCTCCATCTGGCCGCTCTGGCCGAAAGCTCCCTGACCGGCAACCTGCTGGCAGACTTCGTTCGCGGCAATCCTGACGGACAATATTCGGCTGAAATCGTCAGCGGGATCCGCATGCATCGCCGCGTTGATACCATGACGGATTCCCTGCCGGAAGTCAGAATTGCGCGCAGCTATTTTCGCGATGATTTTCGCCGCGTAGCGCCGATCACGCTGGATGTGGTCTGGGATCACTTTCTCTCGCGCCACTGGGCGACGATTCATCCGCAGCAGTCGCTGGAAGATTTTCTTGACGACTGTCAGCAGGAAATCGAACCGCTGCTGCCTGAAATGCCTGAGCGTTTTCAGAATCTGAATGCGTATTTATGGCCGGAACGCTGGATGGAACGTTATGCCGTGCTGCCTTTTATTGGTGATGTTTTACGCGGCATGGCCAACCGGCGGCCAAAACTCGGCGCGCTGACCGGTTCATTTCACGATATCGAGCTGAATTACGACGCTCTGGAACAGCTTTTTTGGCAGTTTTATCCGGTCATGATGCAACAGGCGAAAGACCGGCAAATCTGACAAATACCGCGAATTTTGTGAATCACCCCACAATTCCCTGCAAAACAAAAGGTTTTTGTTAAAGAAGTTTGAGACTTGCGTCAAAGACTGATAGCCGGATGCTATCTGATTGATTGGTGTGATGGGGTTTATTCACCCGAGGGTTGCCCCTATACTGGCAGTCGTTTTGTTCACCCTTCCTTCTCACCTACGACACCCTCATGGGTTTCATAAGGAGTAATATTATGGTTCTGGTAACTCGCCCAGCCCCTGACTTCACCGCAGCAGCAGTATTAGGCAGCGGCGAAGTAGTTGAAAACTTCAACTTCAAAAAACACACTGCAGGCAAACCAACTGTTATCTTCTTCTGGCCAATGGACTTCACTTTCGTATGTCCTTCTGAGCTGATCGCTTTCGATCACCGTTACGAAGAATTCCAGAAACGTGGCGTAGAAGTGGTAGGCGTTTCTTTTGACTCCGAGTTCGTTCACAACGCATGGCGTAACACCCCTGTTGAGAAAGGCGGTATCGGTCCAGTTAAATACGCAATGGTTGCTGACATCAAACGCGAAATTCAGAAAGCTTACGGTATCGAACATCCGGACGCTGGCGTTGCACTGCGCGGCTCTTTCCTGATCGACAAAGAAGGCGTTGTTCGTCACCAGGTAGTGAACGATCTGCCACTGGGTCGTAACATCGACGAAATGCTGCGTATGGTTGACGCACTGCAATTCCACGAAGAGCACGGCGAAGTGTGCCCGGCTCAGTGGGAAAAAGGCAAAAAAGGTATGGGCGCATCTCCGGACGGCGTAGCTAAATACCTGACAGAAAACGCGTCAAACCTGTAATCCCTTCACGGATTACAAGGTCAATAACGGTCAGCCCAGCTGGCCGTTTTTTTTGCCTGCAATCCTTCGCGATCACATTTTCCTCTCCCCGTTCCTCATTCCTCCCCTTTTGCGTCTACGCTGAAAACGTTCCGGTGACGTCATTATGGCGTGCAGTTTGCATAATTATTTGTCTGAACACTGCCGGAAAAAATCACAAAAAAGCGTTTTCACACAATAACCTGAAGGTTATGACTCATAAGACAGGGTAATAAACAGGAGCCCCTATGTTACGGAAATCACTCATCGCGCTGGCCTTGCTGACCAGCTTTCCGTTGTACGCCGCGTCCAGTCCTGCGGTTGAAGCCAAAAACGGCATGGTTGTCACCTCGCAATATCTGGCCTCTCAGGTCGGTGTCGATATTCTCAAAATGGGCGGTAATGCCATTGATGCCGCCGTGGCTGTCGGTTACGCGCAGGCCGTCGTCAACCCATGTTGTGGCAATATCGGTGGCGGTGGCTTCATGACGGTGCATCTTGCCGATGGCAAAGACACCTTTATCAACTTTCGTGAAACCGCCCCTGCTGCCGCCAGCGCCAATATGTATCTGGATGCCGATGGTAACGTGAAAAAAGGCGCCAGCCTGTACGGCTATCTTGCCGCTGGCGTGCCCGGCACGGTGCTGGGGCTGGATACGGTGCAAAAGGAATACGGCAAACTGACGCGCCAGCAGGTGATGGCACCGGCGATTAAACTTGCCCGTCAGGGCTTTGTGCTGACCCGCGCCGATACCGATATTCTCGATACCAAAGTCGACCGTTTCAAAGAAGATCCAGAAGCGGCACGTATTTTCCTGCGCAAAGACGGCAGTGCGCTGCAGCCCGGCGATAAACTGGTGCAAACCGATTTAGCCAATACGCTGGAATCCATCTCAAAACACGGACCGGATGCTTTCTATAAAGGCAAAATCCCGGCGGCTGTCGAAGCAGCCTCGAAAAAAGGCGGCGGTATCCTGACAGCTGCAGATTTCGCGAACTATAAAGTCACCGAAGACGCGCCGATCACCTGCAGCTATCGCGGCTATAAATTCGTTTCAGCCCCACCGCCAAGCTCCGGCGGCGTGACGATGTGTGAAATTCTCAACATCGTGGAAGGCTATGACATAAAAAGCATGGGCTTCAATTCAGCGGCGTCGATTCACGTTCTTACCGAAGCCATGCGCCATGCTTATATGGACCGAAATACCTATCTCGGCGACCCCGAGTTTGTAAAAAACCCCATCGACCGCTTGATCAGCAAAAGCTACGCCGAAGAAATCCGCAAGAAAATAGAAGCCGACAAAGCCACGCCGTCTACGGCCGTTCAGCCGGGCATGGAGCCGCATGAGAAACCGGAAACGACCCATTACTCTATCGTCGATAAAATGGGTAACGCCGTCTCTACCACTTACACCATCAACGGCCTCTTTGGCTCGGTGGTTATCGCGCCGGGTACCGGTTTCTTCCTAAACGATGAAATGGATGATTTCACCACCAAAGTCGGCGAGAAAAATCTCTTCGGTCTGGTTCAGGGTGTTAAAAACTCAATCGCCCCCGGTAAGCGCCCACTATCGTCGATGAGCCCGAGTTTAGTTACTAAGGACGGCAAAACCTTCATGGTTCTCGGCTCGCCGGGCGGTTCGCGTATCATCACCATTACTTTGCAGACGGCGCTGAATGTCATCGATCACGGTATGCCGCCGCAGGAAGCGGTAAATGCGCCACGTATTCATCATCAGTGGCTGCCGGATGAAGTCTATTACGAGCAGCGCGGCGTTTCTCAGGACAGCCTGAATATCCTGCAGAAGATGGGCTACAAAATGGTGGAACAGACGCCATGGGGTGCTGCAGAACTGATTATGGTGGGATTACCGGGTGCTGCTGGCGTGACATCCGCCACCTCAGGTAATGACTCGGCGGTATCAGGCAAGGTTCGCGAAGGTTATCTGTATGGCGCGAATGATGTGCGGCGACCAGCAGGCGCTGCCATCGGTTATTAACCAGCATCCTTCGGGCTGTCTCTGCGTTGGCTGCCTTCATTCAGTTGCCGCCTTGATAAAGCCTGAATGATTTCGTTAATCAGATTGTTACACAATAAAAAGCCCCCGGGATCGCTAAGATCTCGGGGGCTTTTCTTTACCGCAAGGTAAGTGTTTGCTTACGCTTTGTCGTTCAGCGTCAGTGCTTCATTCTTACGATCGTTGCGGCGTTTGAAGGCATAACCGACCAGCAGCGCGACGACCCAAACCATACCGACATACAACGAAACGCGGGTATCCGGGAAGTAGCCAATCAGGCCGATGATGAACACCAGGAAAATAATACCGAATACGGAGGTGTATACACCGCCACGCAGCGGGAATTCCAGCTCTTTCACCTGTTGTTTGCTCAGCTTGCGACGGAATCCAATCTGGGAGAACAGGATCATAATCCATACCCAAACGGTCGCGAACGTCGCCAGAGAAGCGATCACCAGGAACACGTTTGACGGCATAATGTAGTTCAGATAAACCGCCACCAGCAGTGCCGCCATCATCACCAGAACGGTGACCCACGGCGTGCCCAGACGCGAAACCTTGCTGAACATTTTCGGTGCCTGTCCCTGCTCTGCCATCCCGTGCAGCATACGACCGACGCCGAACACATCAGAGTTAATCGCAGAAAGGGACGCAGTGATCACCACGAAATTCAGGATCGCCGCCGCCGCAGTAATGCCCATATGCTGGAAGGTCAGTACGAACGGACTGCCCTGCGTACCCACCTGATTCCATGGGAAAATGGACATAATTACAAACAGCGTACCCACGTAAAACACCAGAATACGCAGCGGAACGGAGTTAATCGCTTTCGGGATAGATTGCTTTGGATTTTCAGCTTCACCGGCCGTGATCCCGATGATTTCGATGCCGCCATAAGCAAACATCACCAGCTGGAGCGACAGAACCGTCCCCATGATGCCCTGGCTGAAGAAGCCGCCATTGCTCCAAAGATTGTGGATGCCGGTCGCCTGCCCGCCGTTGCCAATGCCCCAGAAGATAATGCCAAAGCCCGCCACGATCATGATGATAATGGTCAGTACCTTGAAGAATGAGAACCAGAATTCGAGCTCGCCGAAGACTTTCACGCTGACCAGATTGATCGCGCCGATAATCAGCACTACGCTGAGCACCCAGGTCCATTGCGGCACATCCGGGAACCAGACGCCCATATAAATGCCGAATGCCGTCACATCAGCGATGGCAACGATCAGGATTTCGAAACAATATGTCCAGCCGGTGATGTAACCCGCCATCGGCCCGAGATAATCCTGTGCGTAACGTGCAAATGAACCGCTCTGAGGATTGTGAACGGACATCTCGCCAAGGGCTCGCATAATGATGAATGCGATAATCCCACCGACCAGATAAGCCAGCAATACGCTCGGCCCCGCCATTTTGATGGCATCTGCAGAGCCATAAAACAGACCGGTTCCGATGGCTGATCCCAGTGCCATAAAGCGAATATGGCGCGTTGTCAGACCACGTTTTAGCTTCGTGCCCGGCCCTTCGTTCTGTGCTGTTGGTTGTTCAGCTTCTTGCTGCATGTGCATTAACCCGTGTTGTTTTTAAATATCAAAAAATCGAATTCTAAAAAAATAACTTTTAACCTGCCAATGAAAAAGCCACGGAAGGGTTCTCCGTGGCCTTTTTGGCTAAATATTCGTCAGACAATCGTTATTTAAAGCCTTCGAACATTCACCCGATAATCATTGGTGCGCGGTAACACTGCGCGGGCCGCTGATTTTGTCATAAATTCCGACCAGTACCAGCATTAATAATGACGGTGGTAACCAGGCGAGACCTTGCGCAGCCAGTGGCAGGTTCGCGGTCCAGGCTGGCATCAGGTCAGCAAAAGCAGAAGCCTTGATACCATCAACAATGCCGAATACCAGACTCACCACCATCACCGGTGCCACGATGCGTGTGGTGCTGTTCCACCAGCGCAGGGTGAAGCTCAGTACAACCAGCGCGATACATGGCGGATAAATCGCTGTCAGTACTGGCACGGAAATCTGAATCAGATGGCTCAACCCGAGGTTGGACACCAGCATCGAGAACAGACCCAGAATGAACACCAGCGTTTTGTAAGACAGCGGCAGATATTGGGCAAAGAATTCTGCGCAGGCGCAGGTCAGGCCAACCGCCGTAACCATACAGGCGATGAAGATCAGCGCACCGAGGAAGAAGCTACCGATACCACCGAAAGTATGTGCCACGTAAGCATGCAGGATAACCGCACCATTAGTTGCATCCGGCACCAGCGAGGCGCTGTTTTCACCGAGTTTGAACAGGCTCAGGTAAACCAGCATCAGGCCAAGACCGGCAATCAGCCCGGCCAGAACAGTATAGCGGGTCAGCAATTTCGCATCAGTCACACCGCGTGAACGCGCCGCATTGACGATAACAATGCCGAAGACCAGCGCACCCAGCGTATCCATTGTCAGATAGCCGTTAACAAAGCCGCTGGAGAAAGGAACCGTCTGGTAAGCGCCGACAGCAGGCATTGGCTGACCGGCCGGCCACAGCAATGCGGCGATACCCAGTGCAGCCAGAGCGACCATTTTCAGCGGTGCCAGGAAATGGCCGACGGTATCGAGCAGACGGCCCGGATACAGGGAAATACCGATCACCAGAGAGAAATAAATCACACTGTAGATAAGCAGCGGCAGCGGGCCGTCACCGGTCATCGGTGCAATACCGACTTCAAAGGAAACCGTCGCGGTACGCGGCGTGGCAAACAGAGGCCCGACGGCCAGATAACAGATGGTCGCCAGAAGAATACCGGCACCACGGCCAATTGGCGTACTCAGGGCATCCACTCCGCCGCCAACGCGGGCGAGCGCAATGACTGTCATCACCGGGAGTCCGACCGCGGTAATCATAAAGCCGGCAGCAGCCCACCAGACGTCATGACCTGCCTGCAGACCCACCATTGGCGGGAAGATGATATTCCCTGCCCCGACGAATAAGGCGAAAGTCATGAAACCCAGCGCCAGAATATCTTTATTTGTTAAACGAGTACTCATGATTGGTGTCGTGTTGCCTGTTCAAATGAATAAAGTGTCCGTTACTGTCGTCGTGCCACGTCGTCATAAGGATTAATGGCGTAAATCAGCCAGAGAGCACCATGTGAGGAACGAAGTGAGCTAAAAACGCCTGATGATATGCAGAAAATTACGTTGTTATGCAGGGAGTATCGAGCGACAGCGGACGCTAAGGTAAACGTTTATAGCGTATAAAGGCAAGCCGTGATCCAAAAAGCAGAGTGTTTGACCAGATTAATGTCAGCAGGCAGGTATATTCACTAAATACAGTGAAAAACACACCATATGATATGTATGATTTTTGAACTAATGAAGCACAAGATATGCTCCGATAAGACGAAAAATGCGTGAAATCACCATTCTCAGGTTATTTCACGCACAGTTCACAGCATTTTTACAAGGTCATAATTTAACCACTTTCAGTTATCACCAGACGCGGGCGGCGATATCGACGACCAGCTTCAGTTTTTCCCACTGTTGCGCTTCAGTCAGGCTGTTGCCCTCTTCCGTTGAAGCGAAACCACATTGCGGGCTGAGGCAAATCTGATTGATATCCAGATATTCTGCTGCTTCTGCCAGACGCGCTTCTACAGTTTTCGCCAGCTCCAGTTCACCTGATTTGGTGGTAATCAGACCCAGTACCGCCTGCTGATGGCCTTTTTTGATGAAACGCAACGGCTCAAAGCCACCGGAACGTTCGTTGTCGTATTCCAGGAAGAAAGCGTCGATGTTCACGCCGCCGAACAAAATCTCTGCCACCGGTTCATAGCCGCCTTCTGAAATCCAGGTTGAACGGAAGTTGCCACGGCAAACATGCAGACCTATCACCATGTCATCCGGTTTACCGGCGATGGCTTTGTTCAGCACGTCAGCGTAAGTACGCGCTAACTCTTGCGGAGAATCACCCCGTTCGCGGATTTGCTTCTTCTGATCTTCAGAACACAGATAAGCCCACACGGTGTCATCGAGTTGCAGATAGCGACAACCGGCATCGTAGAACTCCTTAATAGCTTCACGGTAAACCTGCGCCAGATCGTCAAAGTAGTCTTTCAAATCCGGATACACTTCTTTACTGATGGCGTTACGGCCACCGCGGAAATGCATCACACTCGGGCTTGGAATTGTCATTTTCGGTACGGCGGTTCCGCTGATACTTTTCAGGAAACGGAAATCTTCCAGCATCGGGTGTGAGCCAAAACCGAGTTTGCTGACCACTTTGATGCTGCGCGCTTTGGTTTGAACGCCGTTGAACTGGATCCCCTGCACCGCATCGTAACCTTCCACGCCTTCCAGACCTTCGAAGAAATCGAAGTGCCACCATGCACGGCGGAACTCACCGTCAGTGACCACCTGCAGACCCGCTTCACGTTGTAAATCCACCACCCGGCGAATTTCCGTGTCTTCCACCGCACGCAACTGTGCGGCATCAATCTCACCGGCCTGGAATTGCTTACGCGCTTCTTTAATCGCCGCAGGGCGCAGGAAACTGCCGACGACGTCAGCGCGGAATGGAGGTGTTGTACGTTGCATGAAGAACTCCTTAATAACATCCCGCCGGTAGCGAAATGCGAATGGTTCACAAAGTAAATAATTACGCTGCGTTACATTTAGACATCTGGATGTCTAAACGTCTTTAACAGGATACTGTCATGCAGATTATTCACGGGCAACAGAGGAATCTTCATGGGACGTGAAAGAAATTCATGATCGGTTCTTCATATTTCATGATGCCGGACAAACTTTTGTCTTTGTATAAGGCAGTTGCTAAAGATTTGCTCAATTTCACACAACAGCAACTTGAAATAGAACTTCGAACTGGATTAATTAAAGAGGTGATTTCTAATGGTTGATGAACGTTTGCTAAAATTGCAGCGGATGGCTCAACGCTTCCATGATTCATCTGGCGTGATTTCACAAACCACGATGCGCGAAATTAACAAAATTGTTGATGAAGCCGTGCAGGAAGAGAGGCTGAAAGCCCTTGCAGAAAGCTCTGCTGAACGTATTCGCGCTTTGCGTGCAAAAGAAAATATCAGTCAGGGTGTACTGGCAAGACTCATCAATATGTCGGCCAACAGTATTCAGAAGTGGGAGCGGGATGAAACCAAACCCACTGGTGCGGCTCTGATCTTACTGATGCTAATCGAAGAAAAAGGTCTGCAAATCATTTGTTGAAAAAAGCCACAGTCATTTGCTGTGGCTTGTTTACTTATCCCTTCACACCGCTTTCGCTGGACTGCTCCTGAGGAACAATCAGCTTCGGCGCCAGCGTAAATATAAAGCGGGTGCCGACGCCGACTTCACTCATTACTTCAAGCTTGGCGTTGTGATGGCTCAGGGCGTGCTTGACGATGGCCAGCCCGAGCCCGCTGCCGCCGGTCTGGCGTGAACGGGCTTTATCGACACGGTAGAAACGTTCGGTGAGGCGCGGCAGGTGCTGTGGCGCTATGCCCGGCCCGTTATCGCTTATCTGGAATTGCGCCCCGTGAGGCGTTTGCTGCCAGCTGACTTCAATCCGCGTGCCGGTCGGGGTGTGATTGACGGCGTTGTACACCAGATTCGACACCGCGCTGCGCAGCTGATCTTCGTTCCCGAAAACCTTCAGCTTCTCGTTTACGCGGAACACCACTTCATGGCGGCCACCGCTTAAGGATTGCACTTCGCGCTCCAGCATGCCGAGCATCACCGAAATATCGACTTTCTCGTGCATATCGATATTTGCCGATGCTTCGATTTTCGACAGCGTCAGCAGCTGTTTGACCAGCCCGTCCATACGCCGCGTTTGCTCCTGCATGGTGTCCAGCGCTTTGGTACGGAAGGGCTCTTCCAGCTTAGCGTCTTCCATCATTTCCAGATAACCCTGCAATACGGTCAGCGGGGTTCTCAGTTCATGACTGACGTTAGCGAAGAAGTTCCGCCGTGCGCCTTCCAGCTGACGCATCTGCGTGACATCGCGCGCCACCATCAGCAACTGTCCTTCGGAATACGGCATGACGCGAAACTCAACATAATGCTCATTGTTGAGTTGCAGATTCAGGGCACGGCTGAAATCACGGGTCTGGACCCAGGTACGAAATTCCGGGTAACGCAGCAGGTTAAAGATGTGCTGTCCGTTATCTTCCGGCCAGCGGAAGCCGAGCAAATCCTGCGCCAGTCCGTTACACCAGAAAATATTGCCCTCTTCCGTGGTCAGTACCACGGCGTCCGGTAACGATTCCGCACCGCTGCGAAAACGTTTGATGAGTTGCCCTAATTCGCGACGGCGACGGCGGTTACGCATCTGCATCTGGTTGAGCCCGTAAAACAGGGGCTCCCAGCTCCAGCGGCCATTTGGCGGGGTGATGCTGCGGTCAAGCCACAGCCAGTGAGAGAGTTTGAGCTGGTTATAATAATTCCAGCCCAGTGCCGCCATCAGCGACACAAAGAGTAGCCAGCCAAAATGGCCGACAAAAATACCGAGGATTAACGCTGGCAGGCAAAAGAGAAAGAATTCACCGGCCAATCGTTTCCATGACAAACGTTCTAGCACACAGATTCTCCGCTGTGGGGACTCAATAACGCGTTGAAAAACGGTATCCGGTTCCACGAACAGTTTGGATCATTCTGTCATGTCCACTGGTTTCCAGCGCTTTACGTAAACGACGAATATGCACGTCTACCGTGCGATCTTCCACATAAACGTTAGTGCCCCAGACGTTATTGAGCAACTGTTCGCGGCTGTAAACACGTTCGGAGTGGGTCATAAAGAAGTGCAATAGCTTAAATTCGGTCGGCCCCATGTCGAGCGCCTGCTCATTGGCCATTACCCGGTGAGATGACGGATCCAGACTCAGACCCTGCATGTCGATCACTTCTTCTACCGCCATTGGCGAGATGCGGCGCATCACGGCTTTAATGCGGGCAACCAGTTCTTTCGGAGAAAACGGTTTGGTGATGTAATCATCGGCACCGACTTCCAGGCCGCGTACCCGGTCTTCTTCTTCACCGCGGGCGGTCAGCATCATCACCGGAATTTCGCGGGTCAGAGCTTCGCGTTTCAGATGTTTGATAAACTGAATACCGGAACCGCCGGGTAACATCCAGTCAAGCAGGATGAGTTCAGGATAAGGTTCTACCAGCTGGCCAACGGCTGAATCAAAATCTTCAGCTTCTACTGCCTGATAACCATTTTGTTCCAGTACAAAACACACCATTTCACGGATTGGAGCTTCGTCTTCAACCACCAGTATACGTCTTGCCATCGTAGGTCCTGCCAATAGGTTAGCTTTCTTTTATTTGCTTGCGGGCGCCATTATGCGTCAGTTTTGTGACAGATTTATGAATGAAAATGATGGCTCAATAAAGGCAAATATGACAGATATTTTCCTGCCATCTTCCTGAAACTGAGCTGATTTATCGGGGACAGGTTCCCCCGCCGACGTTTATACTTTGCCCCATTGTCATCATCCAGGATCCACACGGGAGTCTCATGCGCCTGATCCACACGTCAGACTGGCACCTCGGCCAGTACTTTTTCACCAAAAGCCGTGCTGCCGAACATCAGGCATTTTTGCGCTGGCTGACCGGTCAGGTGCAGCAACATCAGGTAGATGCCGTGATAGTCGCGGGCGATATTTTCGATACAGGCTCTCCGCCGAGCTATGCCCGTGAGCTTTACAATCGCTTCGTCGTCGAGTTGCAACAAACCGGCTGTCAGCTGGTGGTACTGGCCGGAAATCACGATTCTGTCGCCACGCTAAATGAATCACGTGAGTTGCTTTCCTGCCTGAATACGCGGGTGATTGCGACCGTCGGCGAAAACCTCTCTGAACAGATTTTAGTGCTCAACCAGCGGGACGGGAAACCGGGCGCGGTGCTTTGCGCTATTCCGTTTTTACGCCCGCGTGATTTGCTCGCCAGCCAGGCGGGACAATCTGGCAACGACAAACAGCTGGCATTACAGGAAGCCATCGCCGCACATTACGACGCGCTGTGGCAGGCCGCGCAGGCTAAACGAGATGAGCTCGGCGTACCACTGCCCATTATTGCCACCGGCCATCTGACCACCGTTGGCGTCAGTACGTCCGATTCCGTGCGCGACATTTATATAGGCACGCTCGATGCGTTTCCGGCGCAGGCATTTCCGCCGGTTGATTACGTAGCGCTCGGCCATATTCACCGCGCACAATGCGTCGCCAAAACCGAACATATCCGTTACAGCGGTTCGCCGATTGCCCTGAGTTTTGACGAACTGAGCAAAGCCAAAAGTGTGTACTTACTTGATTTCGACGGCGCGACGCTTAACGCCATCGACACGCTGGAAATCCCCGTTTTTCAGCCGATGCAGATAATCAAAGGCTCACTGGCAGAGATTGAAAAACAGCTGGTGCAGTTTACCGGCGGCGACGCGCAAAAGCCGGTCTGGCTGGATATCGAAGTCGCCACGCAAGATTATCTCAGTGATATTCAGCGCCGCATCCAGGCGCTGACCGCCGATCTGCCGGTGGAAGTGGTGCTGTTACGGCGCAGCAAAGAGCAGCGCATTCACAGTATTGAGCAGCAGGAAAAGGAAACGCTCAGCGAACTGAGCGTCAGCGATGTATTTGAACGACGGCTGGCGCTGGAGCCAGACCCTGACGAGCCGCGTCAGGCGCGGATGCGCACGTTGTTTGCGCAGGTCGTTGAACAGGTCACCAGCGGTCAGAATACGGAGGATGGCGCACAATGAAAATTCTCAGCCTGCGTTTAAAAAACCTGAACTCGCTGGAAGGCGAATGGAAAATTGATTTCACCGCCGAACCGTTCGCCAGCAACGGATTATTCGCCATCACCGGCCCGACCGGTGCGGGGAAAACGACCCTACTCGATGCCATTTGTCTGGCGCTTTATCACCAGACGCCACGTCTGAACATCACGCCAAGTCAGAATGAACTGATGACCCGCCACACCGCAGAGTCGCTGGCGGAAGTGGAGTTTGAAGTCAAAGGCATAGGTTACCGCGCATTCTGGAGCCAGCGCCGCGCCAAAAACTCCCCGGACGGTAATTTGCAGGCGCCAAAAGTCGAGCTGGCCTTGCTGGCCGACGGCAAAATTCTGGCCGATAAAGTACGCGACAAACTCGACGCCATCGCCACGCTGACCGGGCTGGATTTTGGCCGTTTCACCAAATCGATGATGCTTTCACAGGGGCAGTTCGCCGCGTTTCTCAATGCCGATGCCAATGATCGCGCCGAATTGCTGGAAGAACTCACCGGCACCGAAATTTACGGGCTGCTGTCTGAACGCGTGTTTGAGCAACATAAAGAAGCGCGTATTACGCTCGACGGCCTGCATCAGCGCATGGCCGGGATCGAGCTGCTCAGCGAGGAACAGCGCCAGGCGCTCGAGGCGCAACTTGCTGAACTGAATACGCAGGAAATCAGCCTCAGCCAGCAGGCGCAACAACGCCAGCGGGATCTTAACTGGCTGCAACAATGGCAGCAGGTGCAGCAAAAACAGCAGCAGTCTCAGCAACAGCTGACTGCCGCCGAGCAGGAAAATCTGGCCGCTGCGCCGCAGTTACAGCAGCTGGCGCGCAGCGAACCGGCAGAAAAACTGCGTCCGTTGCTCAATGATCGCCAGCGTTGTCAGGATGAATCGCAGCGTCTTCAGCAACAACTGACGCACCTGACGCAGCAACAGCAACGGCAAATCGCGCAGATGACACCGCTGAATCTGGCGGTGGAGCAGGCGCAAACGGCGCGCCAGAAACAGGCGGAAGAACAGCGTCAGATGCAGACGCTGATCGAAGAAAAAATCCTGCCGCTGGATGGCGAAATTATCCAGTGGCGTAAATCACTGGCTGAAACGCAGCAGTCGGTCAGTGACGTGCAGAAACTGGTCAGCGAGCATAACGCGGCACTGGTACAAATGACCGCCGAACGGCAGAAACTGGATGAAGAAAGCCGTCAGCATCAGACCCGCCAGACCACGCTGACAGATGCGCTGAACGCCGCACAACAACGTCAGGCGGAGCTGGAAAAACAGCATCCGCTGGCAGCGTTGCAGAAACGGCAAACCGAACTGACGCAGCTTCGTCCGGTGCGCCAGCAGCTGTTCTCACTCGCGCAAATTTTCCCGCAGCTGAACCGGCGCGTGCAGCAACAGCATAAAGATTTTGCGCAGAACCAGACTCAACTGGCTGAAGAAGAACAGCGTCTGGGCGCGATCCGTCTGCAATGTCAGAAACAGCTGGAACACCTGAACGATGTGAAAGCGCTGCATAAACAGGAAATGCTGATTGTCAGCCTCGAGGCCGAGCGCGCGAATCTGCAAAGCGGCAAAGCCTGTCCATTGTGCGGCTCGACAACTCATCCGGCGATTGAACATTATCAGGAAGTTAAGCCTTCTGAAACGGCGCAACGCGTCGAGAAAATGCAGCTGGAATTCGATGCGGCAAAAGCCAGCGGCATCGAGCTGTCAGCAAAAATCAAAAGTCTGAAAGAGCAGCAAACTCGCCTGCAAACCCAGCTGGAGCAGGATAGCCAGCAACTTAACGCGCATACCGAAAACTGGCAGCGACTCAGCGCGCCGCTGAACCTGACATTCACATTGCATAACGCCGCTGACATCACGCAATGGCTGACCGCCCGCGACGAAGAAGAGCAGCAATTGCAGGCGCTGACTGGCCAGCACGAACACCTGGCGCGGGCGTTGCAACAGGCGAAAGACGCCCTGAATGACGCCCTGAATGCGCAGCAAAAAGTGCAGCAGCAAAGCGCGTTGCTGACCGAACGCGTTACCCGGCTGGAAGAAACACAGGCCAAATCTCAGCAGGACTTTGCGCGGCTGCAAAAGCTGTTCGCAGAAGGTGAGAAATCCCTTTCTGAACTGAATGCCAAACGTCTTGAACTGTTCGGTGACCGGCAGGTGGCGCAGGTTCGCGAGCACTTACATCAGCAACAGCAGGCGGCAGAAAAAGCGGTCAGCGAAGCACAGACCGCACTGCAAAAAGCACAGGAACTGCGCGATCAGCTGGCCGGTCAGCTTGCGGGGACGCAGCAGCAACAATTGCAGGCCGCAGAACAACTGACGCAGGCGGAACAGGCGTGGCAACAGGCGCTGAGCGCCAGCGGATTTGCTGATGAAGCCACGGTGAAACTGGCGCTGCTCGATGATGCACTGCGCCAGCAACTTCAGCAGCGCAAAGAACATCTGCAACAGCAACTGGCGCAGGCGAACGCATTGCTGAGCGATGCCCAACAACAGCTGGAAAAACATCGGCTCGCCCGCCCTGCTCATCTTAGTGAAACACAAAGTGATCTTGAAGCCCTGACGGCGCAGCAGGCCGAACTGGCGCAACAGCTGAAAGCGTTACAACAACGTCTGGGCGAAATCACCAATAAACTCAATGACGATAAAGCGCGCAGCGGCAATCAGCAGGCGCTGATTACACAGATTGCGCAGGCGCAGCTGACCTGTGATGACTGGGGTTATCTCAATCAGATGATAGGCTCCAGCGACGGCGCGAAATTCCGTAAATTCGCGCAGGGTCTGACGCTCGACCATCTGGTGTATCTGGCGAACCGTCAGCTGGAAAAACTGCACGGGCGTTATCTGTTGCAGCGTAAAACCAGCGATGCGCTGGAGTTACAGGTCGTCGATACCTGGCAGGCCGATGCGGTGCGCGACACCCGCACGTTATCCGGCGGCGAAAGTTTCCTGGTCAGTCTGGCACTGGCGCTGGCGCTTTCGGATCTGGTCAGCGATAAAACCCGTATTGATTCACTGTTCCTCGACGAAGGTTTCGGCACGCTCGACGCCGATACGCTGGATACCGCGCTGGACGCGCTCGATAGCCTGAATGCCTCGGGCAAAACCATCGGCGTCATCAGCCATGTCGAAGCGATGAAAGACCGCATTCCGGTACAGATAAAAGTGACCAAGGTGAACGGTCTGGGCGTCAGCCGCCTGAGCAGTGAGTTTAAAGTCTGACCCGTTTTACAGCGGAGTATCTGACTGAATAATTGCTAGCCATCTGCTCCGCAATGGATCCGGATTGTGAGCGCCTGCACAAAATTCGCACCAGTGCAGTGCGTTCATTCATCCCAACCTGCTGAATTCCCGCTAATTCCCTTCTCCCGATAAACTGGCACGCCCTGTGCTTAAGGTTATGTATACAAGTTGCAGTACAAGTTGCAGCGCCTACATAACCGCTAAGGGAACCGCCCATGAAAAACATCAAACCTGAAGTCGATAAGAAACGCCGCCAGCTGATGAAATGGCTCGCCATTACCGGCGGCGTATCCACGCTTGGCGGCATGATCCCCACCTCTGTTTTTGCAGCTGACGACGATGAAATTCGCATTGGTTACTGGCCGATTGTTGGCGGTTTACCGTTATATGTCGCACTGGAGCAAGGCTTTTTTAAAGAGGCCGGACTGAATGTGAAAGGCGTGAAATTTGCCAGCGCACAGCAAATTGTCGAAGGGATGATCACCGGCAGGATCCACGGCTGCGCCAATGGTACAGCCACCGGCGCACTGGGACTGGGGGCGATCACCTCGCCGGATTTGTTCAAAATCATCTGCTCGAATCCGTCTAATCATCAGCTGGTTCTGGATGAATTTCTGGTGCCGCTGAACAGCACCGCGAAAGCGATCAGTGATCTGAAAGGCAAGAAGATCGCCTGCGGTCCGGGGATCCAGAACGTGACGATGGCGAAGATCATTCTGAAGAAAAATGGTTTCACCAATCCTTCCGTGATCGAACTGCCGGTCGGGCAGCACGCCCCGGCTCTGGCCGCCGGACAAATTGACGGCGTATATACGCTCGAGCCAACCGGCACCGTCGGGCGCATGAAGAATCTCTCCCGCACGCTGGAAACCGGCGTGATTTCTAAATATGTGCTCGGCAATGCCGATGCTCCGTGGTTTGGCGGCGCAGCGGCGCTGAACTCCAGCTTTATCGCCAGCAAACCCGAACAAACCAAAAAGTTTATTGCCGCTTATCAGAAAGCGGTGGATTTCATTGCGGCGCATCCAGATAAAGCCCGCGAAAATGTCGCCGGTTACACCAGCATCGAACCGGCGCTGGTCAAAGAAGTGCCGCTGCCGGGCTTTGTGATGTATCCCGATTTGAAAGGCGACAATCTGCAATGGTTCCAGAAGTTTTATGACGTCTTTACCCAAAGAAAAATCTTCAGCAAGCCGGTGGATGTCGCTTCGCTGATTTATCAGGGATAAGGAGAAACAGGATGACTTCACGCTGGTCTTCAAGGTTACTGCCGCTGGTCGGCCCCGTACTGCTGTTTTTATTCTGGCAACTGGCCGTCAGTGCAAAATGGCTGAATCCCGTGCTTCTGCCTTCGCCCGTCGAGACGATTGGCTATATGTTTCAGTCATTTTTCGATGCGTCCATGCGCACCGACATCGGTGCCACGCTGTACCGCACGCTGGTGTCCTTCGCCTTTGCCGCGGTGATCGGCGTGCCGCTGGGCGTGATTTTAGGCAGCAACGAAAAGATTTACCGCAGCCTGGAATTTCTGATCGACTTCTTCCGCTCCACGCCGTCATCAGCGCTGATCCCGCTGTTTATGCTGATTTTCGGCATTACTGATGCCAACAAAATTGCCATCGCCGCCTTTGCCGCGGTGCTGGTTATTCTGTTTAACAGCGCGTACGGCGTAATGAATGCGAAGAAAACCCGCCTGATGGCGGCAAGAGTCATGGGGATCTCCCGCTGGCATATTTTCAAAGACATCCTGCTGATGGAAAGTCTGGCGCAAACCTTTGTTGGCCTGCGCACCGGCGTGTCGATTGCACTGGTGATCGTGATCGTCGCCGAAATGTTTATCGGATCCGAAACCGGCCTCGGCCACCGGATCATTGATGCCCAGCAGGTGTTCAACATTAAAGATATGTACGCGTCGATCCTGATAACCGGCGCGCTGGGTTATCTGCTGAATCTGGCCTTTTTGCTGATCGAGAAAAAAACCGTCCACTGGAGTAGCAAAGCATGACGCAACCTCTCTCGCTGAATCCTGATTACAAAGGCCCGCAGTTGCCGCAATACGCCACGCGCCCGGACACTCATGTGACCATCCGCGGACTGAGCAAGGCGTTTGCCGGACAACCGCTGTATACCGATCTCAATCTCGACTTGCCGCGCGGAAAAATTGTGTCGATCTTCGGCCCGAACGGCTGCGGTAAATCGACCTTAATGAACATGGTCGCCGGGCTGATCCCGGTGGACAAAGGCGACATTCTGTTTGACGGCAAAACGCTGGCGCAGACCACCATCGGTTATGTGTTTCAGAACTACCGTGACGCGCTGTTTCCGTGGATGAGTGCGCGCGCAAACATCGCGTATCCGCTGATCCGCCACGGCATGAGTAAAGCGGACGTCAATGCACGCGTGGAAGAACTGACGCAGATGTTTGATATCCGCTTCGACCTCAAACGCTATCCGTATGAGCTTTCCGGCGGCCAGCAGCAAACCGTGTGCATCATGCGGGCGCTGGCGACGCGTCCGGAGGTCATGTTCCTTGACGAGCCTTTCTCGGCGCTGGATTTTGAAATGACGCTGTTTATCCGCGATAAATTGCAGGAAGTTCAGCTGGCGACTGGCGTCACCATGCTGATCGTATCGCACGATCTGGAAGATGCGGTGTTTCTGGCGGATGAGATTTTACTGCTGACGCGACGACCGACGCAGATTGCGGAAATTGTCCCGTTCGACCTGCCGCGCCCGCGTGGTTCAGAAATTATGAGCCATCCGGAATTTATCCGCGTGAAAGCGCATACGCTGGAAGTGTTTAAACGGGAGATGGCGCTTTAACTGCGGAGTCATGAATAAGATCAGGGGCGCGAATTCTGCGCCCCTGTGATTTTCATATGATGAATCAATACTTACAGCGCAAAACGCGATTGTGGCCACAGCCAGGCCGCGCCGCGCACCCCGCTCGAATCACCGTGAACGGCTTTGAGGATTGGCGTTTCACATTCGCCGCCAAACACCCATTGTTTGATAAGCAGCGGAACGGTCTGATACAAACGGTCCACATTGCTCATGCCGCCGCCCAAAACAATCACGTCCGGGTCGAGAATATTCACCACGTTCGCCAGGGCTTTTGCCAGACGACGCTCGTAACGACCCAGCGCCAGTTCTGCCATTTCGTCGCCCTGCTCCACCAGCGCAATAATCTCTGCCCCTTTCAACCTCTGACCTGTATGACGGAAGTAGTCCTCGGCAAAACCGGTGCCGGAAACAAACGTCTCAACACAGCCAGATTTTCCGCAATAACACGGCACTTCGCGGGCAAACTGCATTTCTTCCTCGTCCTGCCACGGCAGCGGATTGTGGCCCCATTCGCCTGCGTTACCGTTGCCGCCCGCGTGCGCCACGCCGTTAAGCGCAATGCCGGAACCACAGCCGGTGCCGATAATCACGGCAAACACGGTATGACGACCTGCGCCTGCGCCATCGGTGGCTTCAGATACCGCCAGACAATTGGCGTCGTTAGCAATATGCACTTCGCGTTTCAGCAACAGCGCCAGATCCTCATCCAGTTGCTGACCGTTCAACCAGACCGAATTGGCATTCTTCACTTTGCCGGTGAACGGCGATAACGTGCCGGGGATGCCGAGCCCCACGCTGCCGCGCTGGCCGGTGCCTTTCTCGGCGTCCAGCACCAGCCCTTCAATGGCTTTAAGTGTGCGCTCGTAGTCATTTCTCGGCGTATCGACGCGTTTGCGAAACAGCTCCTTGCCTTCATCAGATAACGCAATGACTTCTATTTTTGTGCCGCCTAAATCAATGCCAATTCGCACGTTTTCGTCTCCTTTTTATATCCTGCAGGGTCAGTTTTTCTGAGTCTGTTCAGTTTAGAAGCCAGCGGCTTCTCTCACCAGAATAAGCTGTTATGCAATGTTACAGGCCGCGGCGATTTCTTAACGACGACCGGCGCTCAATTGGTTATCATGCCGCCCTGTATTCATTTACTCAGCGTACCACGAGTGCGCCGGAACAGGGATAACGCCATGTTATGGTTTAAGAATTTGTTGGTTTACCGTTTGAGCCGTGAAGTTTCGTTATCTGCTGACGAAATGGAAAAACAGCTCAGTGCTTTCACCTTTACCCCGTGCGGCAGCCAGGATATGGCGAAAACCGGCTGGGTTTCACCGATGGGTTCTCACGGTGGCGACGCACTGACGCACGTCAACGGCGGGCAGATCCTGATATGCGCACGCAAAGAAGAAAAAATTCTGCCTTCTCCGGTGATTAAACAGGAGTTACAGGCCAAAATTGATCAGCTCGAAGGTGAGCAACACCGCAAGCTGAAAAAGACTGAAAAAGATTCCCTGAAAGATGAAGTGCTGCACAGCCTGATGCCGCGCGCATTCAGCCGCTTCAGCCAGACTTTCATGTGGATTGATACCGTCAACGGTCTGATTATGGTCGATGCCGCCAGCGCCAAAAAGGCCGAAGATATGCTGGCTCTGCTGCGTAAAAGCCTGGGTTCGCTGCCGGTCGTACCGCTGACCATGGAAAGCCCGATCGAACTGACGATGACCGAATGGGTGCGCTCCGGCGAAACGCCTGCCGGTTTCACCTTACAGGACGAAGCCGAGCTGAAAGCGATTCTGGAAGAAGGCGGCGTGATCCGCTGTAAGAAACAGGCGCTGGTCAGCGACGAAATTGCCACGCACATTGAGAACGGCAAACTGGTGACCAAGCTGGCGGTTGACTGGCAGGAACGTATCGCTGTGGTACTGGCCGACGACGGCAGCATTAAACGCCTGAAATTCAGCGACGTAATTCGTGATCAAAATGAAGACATCGACCGCGAAGATTTCGCCGGACGTTTCGATGCCGATTTCGTGCTGATGACCGGTGAACTGGCGGCGTTAATCCAGAACCTGATCGAAGCATTAGGCGGCGAAGCGCAGAGATAATCCCTCTTGCTGCAGAAATAAGAAAAGGCGCTCGAATGGGCGCCTTTCTTGTTTTTGCTGTGTCTGAATACGTTATTTGGTCAGATACTTACAGAGATATGACGTGGTTTCGCCAACCTGCAAGTTGAATTCACTTTTGCCCGGAATGTAGAAGGTTTCGCCTGGCTTGAAGACCTGCCAGTCCGGAGATCCTGGGATCAGCACTTTCAGTGAGCCGCTGATGACGGTCATTTCTTCCGGCTTTGCAGTCCCGAACGTGTATTCACCGACGGCCATCACACCAACACTGGCTGAACCGGTACTTTCGCTGTCGAAACCAATCGACTTCACTTTCCCGTCAAAATACTCATTATTTTTCAACATAGATTGGCCCTTTGCGATAATTTTCAGAGCCTTCATATTAGGGGCAGAAACTGTCTTCTGTCACTGATTATTACCGCTTTATCTGCACCAGACGACACCGCCCGCAAAGCGGTGTCACTGATTTGATTTTACGGCCACACAGTGCCATTGTGGATAGCTGTATGCCCCGTCCGCCACATCTTCAGACCACCAGCTCCGCCGCCAGTTTGGCCATCAGCACATTCGATAACAACACCGGAATATTCAGATGCTTTTTCAGCACATCCACGTGATGTTTGTTGAAGCCGATACAATCGAGCACCACCACTTCCGCACCCTGTTCAGCCAGGCGCATCGCGGCTTCCGTCAGCGCCTGATCGTCAGAAAGGTACGGACTGGCGACAGCGAAACACGGCGCTTTGGCTAATTTGCGCCATTTGTTAGCCTGTTCAATCACCTGTGATTCTACCGGCACCACAATGCCTGCCCGGTGCTCACCCACCATCGAGCCAATCAGCGGTGGAATAATGCGATCCGGCTCGAGAAGCAGGGCATTACTGGCATGCAGATGGTTAAACTCACCGGTACACAGCAGCAGAATGGTCATGCAGCCCAGCGCTTCCAGCACATCAATCTTTTCCTGTAAGCCGTGCTCCACGCGCGGCGCGGCCAGCGAGACCTGCGAACCATCCAGCAAACGGGTGACCAGCACCGCGTCGCCTGGCGCAGGTGCATATCGCTCTTCAATTTGCTCCGTGCTTAACCCGTCCAGCAGCCCCACATGGGTGACTGATTTGGCCGGCAGATGCGCCATCAGCAGCGGCATAATGTCGCTGCGTGGCGCCTGTCCGATGGTTAACGTCGCAAGTGATGTCATCATCTGATTACTTCCGGTTTTGCAGGTGACGCAAGCTTCCATACAGCGACAACAGGAGTTGATATTCATCGGCATCGAAGAACTGACAGGTGCCGCGGCCGAACTCTTTCGCCACTTCCACGGCAAATTTCGCCGCCAGCGCGATATCCACTTCATGACTTGCGCCGGTGCCACAGCCCGGCACCACAGATTCCGCCGTAATCGCCACACCGACTACCGGTACGCTGGTTGCCGTTGATGGTTGCAGAATGCTGTTCAGGTGATGGACACCGTTGCCGTACGGCGTGATGTCCTGTGTAGTGATCGGGAAAGTCACCGCCGGTTTGCCGCTGGTCATTTCCATGATGCGCAGCAAATCCTCGGAAACACGCAGGATATAGCCCTCTTTCACCGTCGGTGAAATGGCGTATCCCTTGTGATTGATAATGCGGTTCCCTTTGGTGGTATCGACAGACAGAATGGCATCGACGCCCTCCACTACTTCGTTATCGTTCATGGTCACGTCATCAATCGGCGAATCCATGAAGTCGACCGGATCGTGCGGTCGGGTTGGCGCATTCGGGCAAATATGTGTGGTAACAATCACATCGCCTTCAAGCACGTCGCCCTTGCGTTGCATGTCCGCCAGCTTTAGTGCGCTGGTCACCGCGGCTATGGCGCCGTCGGCATCGGATACCAGCCCGATACGCGTCGGACGCGCACCAATCCCGCCAAGACGACCAATAATTCCGAGCGTTGGCGCAGTGCCGCCGCCGCTCTTACCTTTGCTGCCCGCAATGGTGATGCGGACAAAATCGGTACCGCCCTTCGGGCCGTCAGCACGGTGGGTGCTGGCGATTATGCCGGGATAACCGGCGAATAAGTCCACAATGTCCTGGCCGCTGACATGTGCACTGTCAATCAGTTCGAATACGGTTAATGTCTGTTGCAAACTCATCACAAAATCCTCTTAAAACCCCGCAACCGGCGCATAAGACGCAGTGGCAAAACGGTCGCGGGCGCTGTTCATCGCGGAACAGTCGGTGTGTCATGCTGGCTAAAAGTGAGCCCTGGTGTTGGTGCTGTATTCACTACTTTTTGGCGCTGAAAACCGAAGTGAAGAAGCTGTAAAGTGCGTCACCGGCAATAAAACCTGCTGCCAGCACTTCCATTGGTGTGCGCCCTTTTTCACCCCAGATACGAATAATGATAATGCGCAGCACAATGCCGCAGACTACCGCCCATCCGGCCATTACGCTGTTGATCAGTAAACCGGTGGCGAGCAGTACGCCGAGCTGGCGTTTCGGTCCGCCAATCAGCTGGATCAATGCGCCCGGAATGGCCCAGATCAGTAAGCTGTGAGCGATCCCCGGTTGTGCTCCGGCCTGAATGGTTTTGGCATACACGCGCGCCACCGGCGGCACTAAATCCTGTGCAAAATAGCCGTAATGGGCGTACCAGACCACAGGGATGGCGATAATAAAGGCCAGTAAAGCGGCGAATAACTGGATGCGGCGGCCATAGAGTTCAGCCTGTAAATCTTTGCCATAACCGCGCAGGATGAAACCGGCTTTCAGGTCAAAGCCCATATCGGCAAACGCCGGACCAGTCGCGGCGGTAAAGCCCGTCAGCACGCACAGAGCCAGCGGCGGGAAGCCAATCAGAATGCCGACAATCAGCGTAATCAGCGCCACGGCAAAGGCCGGGAACCAGCCGGAGTGCATTGCCGCAATCCCGACAATCAGTTCATGGAAGAAGGCGGCAAACGCGGCGTAAATCACAAACGCAATCAGCATCCCCACCGACATTTCACTGTAAAGACCACCGGCCAGCGCCAGCAATGCGGCAATCGCGATATAACCGAAAGCGCCCAGCCCCAGTGCTTTACGCACCTCTTTTGCCGGCTGGGTAAAGGTGGTTTTGGCGTCGCTACCTTTGGCACGCACCACCTGAATCACCTGCAACAGTGAAACCAGCCCCGCGCCGACCATCATGCCGTGCGGAATATACAGCGCGTTCAGATCTAAACCGGCAACTGGCTGGGCATAAGCGCGGATAAGCAACCCAATACCGAACATGCTCAGTGCCCAGATATTGCCGATAAACGCCGTACCGAAGGCCGCCATTGGAATTTTGAGCATCGCTCCCGCCAGCCCGACCACCACACCGGCCACCAGCAACCACGCCTGACGCCCGCCGTTATCACCGGCTTTTATAGCTTCAGCGGCAGCAACGCCCGGTGGCCACGCATTACTGGCGGGGAATACTTTGGTATCAAACAGACGGTAAAGCAGATAGGCATCGAGCAACATCGCCACCGCTACGCCGGTGAACATCGGCATAATCAGTTGCGGCTGCCCCATGACATAAGGAACAGCAATCGGCATCAGCAGACTGTTTGCTGCGCCAAATGTCGCGGAGGAAATCACGGTTTGCGCCAGATTCTGTGTGTGAACAGAACGGTAGCGCTGAAATGCCTGCATCGGAATGCGCGCCAGTAACATGGCAAACAACGCTCCGATAATCGACGTGTTAGGCGTAACGCCTAATGTGGTAATCAGCTGAACTCCAATGATTGCGCCCAAAACAGACAGCAGGATCATCACGATGAGAGTGCCAATATCCTTTAGCGGATTTTCCTTATTATTTTTAGCAGGTTGATCTGACATAAGGCCCCTGGTGTTGGCAAATATGAAAACAGCGATTTTGCGGGTCCGTTATTAGTCATTACCTCTCCGGTTAATTACCGGCAGGTAAATGCCAATACTCATCACCCAATTTTTCGGCAAGTTGCCGGGTTACAGCAATCAGTCCGTCCCGGATCCCTTCCGGAATTTCTTTTCCCTGTGCGGGGGATGGGAAAGATAAACACAGCCCCACGATCTCATTGCGATGCTTATTAAAGATGCTGGTGGCTAAGGTACTTATTCCCAGCAACGTTTCGTTATTGGCAAATGACACCCCCGTAAGGCGAACTTCTGCCAGTCGGGATAACAAAACAGTCAGGCTTTCCGGCGCATTCGCCGACTGCGCATGGTACTTACCGCTGAAACGCTGGCGGACTTCATCATCGGTATAGCGTGACAAAATGGCCCGACCAATGGCCGTTTCATGCGCAGGCAACAGGCTTCCCGCAGGAGTGACCACTTGCAAATAGGTTCTGCCGGGGAACATGCGCATCACCATAATATCCCGCCCTTCGAGCATCGAGATGTACCCGGTGCATTGCGTTAGCTGGCTGAGTTGCGTCATATAGGGCGACGCTAAATCTACCAGTGGCGCCGATAAATAATGGCTTGAGACGGCCAGTAATAGCTTTCCAATCTGATAAAGACGACTGTCCGGGTCACGTTCCAGCATCCCTTGCGTTTCCATGGTCATAAGCAAACGCGAAACCGTGCTTTTCGGTAATTTTAAATTTTCGACAACATCACTGAATGACAAACCGGGATGTCCCTGACGGATTTCCTGTTTTGAAAATAACTTCAGCACGGCGGCCGCATTTTCTAATGTCGTCATAAGGAGAAAGTTCCGATATATGGAACAAGGTTCCTGTTTAGATAAATAAAAACTAAGGCTGATACGTGTCAGCGTCAAGCCGTTTATTTTTCACGCAGAATGAGACAGACAAATGAATATGCTTAAAGAAATTCCTAAAGCCATTTAATTCACAGAAAGAGAGATTGAATGCCGAGTAATGATGAGGTGACGCGCGTAAAACTCAGCAGATAATTTTGATTAAATATTGCGCAAAATATAGAGCGCGATCGAGGCTTCAACAAGAATGAACGTGACTGACCAGATAGCAGGCATCGCTTTCGCGTGCTGGCTGAAGAAGTGTCTCAGGGATTTCATCATGGGTTCCGTTGCAGAAGTAGACATAAAAGTAATAACCTGAGTGATTACTTTACGCCTGCAAATTCATCGGCACAACACTTAAGCCCCGGGACATCGATCACAAAAATGGCCCGTTTAATTTACAGTTATCAGGGCGCGGGATTGTAAGACATAAAAAACGAGCCACCGGGGGCTCGTAATCATTATTGCAGTCGGGTGATTTAGCGCGCGACCGGCAATGCCAGCGTATCGAGAATGGCATTCACCACGCCTGCGGGATCCAACGTACCGTCAACCACATGATGAGCAGCCTGCTGATATAGAGCTTCGCGCTCATTCAGCACTTCCTTCATTTCTTCGGTAATGGGTTTACCGGTCAGGGTAGGTCGCTGATCTTCCAGCGGAGAATCTTCCAGACGATTGGCCAGCGTCGAGGCTGGCGAACGCAGATAAATAACCGTACCGGCATCACGCATGAAATCGCGGTTTTCCTGCGCCAGGACCACACCGCCACCGGTCGCGATCACCGTGAAGGGGGCGCAAATCGCTTTCAGCGTCTCAGTTTCGCGGCGGCGGAAACCTTCCCAGCCTTCACGTTCAACGATATCCGCCACGCTCATCCCGGATGTGCTCAGCAATGTCAGATCGGTATCAACAAATTTATAGCCCAGTGCTTTCGCCAGAGCGCTGCCGACTGTCGTTTTACCCGCACCGCGCGCGCCTACCATGAAAATGGGTTGTGTCATTACCGCTATCCTTTATTTCCCGGGAGCCGTTAGCCCGCCTGATGAAAATCCATCATCAATATGAAGTTGAACGTTAAAAAGTGGTCATTGTACTGGCCTGGCGCTGTACTCGCTAAATAGTACAACAAAAAAGCCTCACTGGCAGATTTTTATCATCTGCCGGTGAAGCTTCTGTAGCGTTTTATTTACGCTATAGCGTTCATCATACTGAAAAATCCTTGTCGCGCAAAGGCCTGCGGGCAGCTTTGCGATCCAGCTTCCATAAGTTGCTGTATCAGCGAGGTTTACAGATATACACCAGCGCCGGTGGAAAATTCTTTACCACGCGGATTTTTTTCCAGGTGAAATAGCGTGACAGCAGTTTCTCCGAGAGGTGGCTATATTGGAACAGGACAAGCACCCCGTCCTTTTCTTTCAGCTGCTGGCGGGTGGCCTGCAAAATCCGGATGCTGGTGCGCACCGGCATTGACAGCAGCGGCAGACAGGAAAACACCGCGTCATACTGAGTGCTCATATGCTCTGCAGAATGCGCCATCACCTGTAGACGGGGGTCGTCCATCTGGTTCAGCTTGCGGACAAACGCAGGCTGTATTTCAAATGCCTCGAGTTTTGCATCCGCACGCATCCGGCTGAGAATCCGGCGGGTCAGCACGCCGTCGGCCGCGCCCAGTTCAGCAATCTCCAGCGACGTAGCCCAGTCAATCTGGCTGAGCATCGCGTGGCACAACCACGGGGATGACGGCATCAGCGTCCCCATCGTCCTGGGTGAACTAATAAAATTTTGTAAATAGAAAAATTGATTCTGAATCGAAATACCTGTGTTCTTAATTGTCATTCTTGCGGCATTCAGCATATTAACTTCCTCCTGAGGACATAGACCCTTATATACCGCAAAAATTCTTAAGAAATGATTAATAAAGGAAATAATCGTCAGAAAGAAGAAGATAAATTAAAACACATGGGATGATTCTCAAAAGAGCCCCAGAATGAAGAAAATAAAAAGGCCAATGTCAGGTGACATTGGCCTTCTCGCTACAGGAAAATACTTAATTAGATTTTATAAAAAAGGTTTTATATAAAATCTGAATTTTATTTATACAGTTCAACACTTGCACGGTTCAGGCTGGAGTCGCCCGGAGTACCCTGACCGATCACACGGTAGTGGGTCGCGCCTTTATCGTTCGCTACCTGGTTCAGTTGGTCACGCATGCTGCCCGGGACGGTATTAGGTGCGCTGACTGAAACAACACCCAGTGACTGATAATTACCGCTTTGCGCCTGCATTTCTGAAATTGGCGTAGCAGCAAGAGCAGAGAATGAAGCAACGGTAATAGCAATAGCTGTAATTGCAGGTAAGAGTTTCATAATACGCACCTTTCTTTGTTAGTTTCGTTAATTAATGGAGCGGAAGTCATCCGTTGAATTAATTATCGGCGAATCAATGAAAGCGGACGTAATCGAACGTAAAGAAGTTTAACCTTTGTGGTAAAAATAAGGAGAGAGTGAAAGCAAATATTTCTGTGAGCGTAACTGGTGGAAAAACGAGGATATTTAATGGAGAAAGTATGGAGAGAATTCAAAGTTATTCAAGAACGGGACAACATTCGCACAAATCGACGCCGCTATGCAATCGCTGATATGATTATTTTTTATGAATTTTCTGTTGCTGTGATCTCCTGCAAGTTCATGGCACAGAGTTCGGGTTCCGCGTGTGCGGAAAACCTTTGCACAATGATGAAAGGGAGTGTTTATGGCGGGTGGCAGCCTTCTGGCTTTAATCGATGATATAGCATCGATTCTTGATGACGTTGCGGCGATGAGTAAAGTCGCCGCTAAAAAGACAGCCAGCGTATTGGGCGACGATCTGGCGCTGAATGCTCAGCAGGTGACCGGGGTGAAAGCCGATCGTGAATTGCCGATTGTCTGGGCGGTCGCCAAAGGCTCAATGATTAACAAAGCAATTCTGGTGCCGCTGGCGTTACTGATCAGCGCCTTTATCCCCTGGGCTATCACGCCTTTACTGATGATTGGCGGTGCTTACCTGTGTTATGAAGGCTTCGAAAAAGTCGCTCACAAATTCATGCCCGGTGAGCATCACGAAGAAGAAAAACCAGCAGCGGCTGAAGTAAAAAATGAAGCCGATGCTAAAAAACAGGAAAAAGAGAAGGTCAAAGGTGCCGTTCGTACTGACTTTATTCTTTCTGCTGAAATCATCGTGATCTCACTGGGAATTGTGTCATCCGCACCTTTCCTCAATCAGGTTACCGTGATGGTACTGATTGCTGTAGCGATGACCATTGGCGTTTACGGGCTGGTCGGGGCGATTGTCAAAATTGACGACGCCGGTTTGTACCTGAGCAAGCTGAACGGCGAAAGCGGCATGATGAACGCCGTCCGCGCCTTTGGTCGCGGCATCGTGAATCTCGCGCCGTGGCTGATGAAGATACTGTCGGTGGTCGGCACCATCGCCATGTTCCTGGTCGGTGGCAGCATTATCAGCCACGGTTTACCGTTCATGCACAGCCTGATTGAACCGCTGACACACGGGCATGAAAGCTGGGTGAATACGCTGATTACCGGCGCCACCGATTTGGTTATCGGTCTGGTGGTCGGTGCCGCCGTACTGGCGCTGGTGATGATTGGGAAAAAGATGTTCGGGAAGAAATAACAGAAAACTGTCTTCGCGCCCTCTGGTCAAGGGAGGGCGCGACCACACTGCTATTCTTTAGTTTTTCGATGCCACCAGCATCATAATATCGCTGGTAAATGAGCCGTCGGGCTGAATTTCAAAATGTTTGACCACATCCTCAGACATCACTTTTTGCAGTTCGCGGATAGCGACAGCGAAATGTTCCGGTGTCCGCATACGTGCTATCCAGCTGGTGAATTCCAGCGGCAGGCGGTCGGTGGTGACTTCGCGGGAAATCAGGCCTGCTTCTGAAGCCATATTCAGCCATTCGCCCGGAGAATAATTGCGGACATGAGAGGTGTCGCGCAGTACTTCAATCGTTTGCAGATAAATATCCAGCAGCGGATGCCCCGGTGATACCACATCCATCATAATAAATTTACCGCCCGGCTTCAGCACACGCGCCACTTCGCGCAGCGCCTGCCCGACATCATGCCAGTGATGTGCAGAATAGCGGCTGATAATGATATCCGCGCTGCGGTCGTCAAACGGCAGTGACTCTGCAACGCCCTGCTGTACCGTAATGTTGTTCAGATCTTTATCTTTTGCCGCCTGCGCCACCACTTCCAGCATCTGCGCCGACAAATCGTAGGCAATCACATTTTTGACCACTCCGGCCGCAACAAAGCTGGCGTGTCCCGCACCACATCCCAGATCAATCACCCGCGCATCCGGAAAAGGTGCCAGCAGCGTCGCCAGACGTTGCAGATCCGCGCCCTGTGAGTGAACGGCGCTGGTCAGATAATCTTTTGCCTGTGAACCAAACTGCTTATCAACGGCCTGTGTATGGGTGTTTTTCGTGTTCATCATTGCTCCTGTCTGTCTTGTTTTTGTAATGAGAAAGCGGGTTTCAATTGACCTCAAAATCACTATAGGCATTGTTTTATACGGGTACAATATGAGCATTTATACTGGTATAAGTTACTCCCTGTTTAAACACTTCCTGTTTAAGAAGCATCTGTCTAAGAGGACGTCATGATTGATAACGCAGAGTCGCTGAGCGGCCCGAAGGCGCTGGGCACCTTTTTACGCACACACCGCGAACGGGTGACACCGGAAATGGTGGGGCTGCCGGGCTCACCCCGTCGCAGAACCAGCGGACTGCGGCGTGAAGAATTGGCGCAAATCAGCGGCATCAGTGCCACGTGGTATACGTGGATTGAACAGGGACGCGATGTGTCGATATCAGCCGCCACGCTTGACCGTCTGGCGAAATCGCTGCGCATGGAACCTGCCGCGCGTGAGTATTTATTCAGCCTCGCGTCGGTGAAAGACCCTGAGGCGTTGCCGTCTTCCGCCACGCCGGACGCGGGTCTGAAAGATTACGTCAATCAGCTGAGCTGCCCCGGTTACCTGCTCGACAGTTGCTGGAATGTGCTGGCGTGGAACCCGCAGGCTGGCGCGCTCTTCAGCGGCTGGCTCGGCGTGGACGAGGATCCCAATTTGCTGGATTTTATGTTTCTGCATCCGCTGGCGCGTCAGCTGGTGACTAACTGGCCGGAACGCGCCAAACGCGTGGTGGCGGAATTTCGTGCGGAAACCAGTCATTACCCCCATTCTGAAGCGGTTCGCCAGTCAGTGCTCCGGTTACGGGAACGTAGCACTGAATTCAACCAGTGGTGGACGCAACAGGAAGTGCTGGCACGCGAAGGGGGTGAACGGCGCTTTAATCATCCTGTCAGCGGTGAAATTCGTTACCGGCAACAGACATTTTTTCCGGCAGGATATGCGGAGTGCAAACTGGTCATGCTGCTGCCGGAAGAATAAAGCCGTGAACAGGCAGCCCGCTGTTTTTTCACGCTTAATCGGAATTTTCGCCAATTGACAGACTGCTGCCTGATATGTGAGGCTGACTTACAGGTTTCCTCAATAGCTGGTTTCCTCAATGACAGGACAAAGCCCATGCTGACACGCCAGATTTATCAGGATGAAGAGATCGAAATCCGCGCTGCCACCGAGCTGGAAGCCATCACTCACTTTGCCGCCGTTCAGGCCTCGGTCAAGGAAATTGGTGCATGGGAAAGCTGGTGTAACGATAAATATTCTCCTGAAGACAGCCGCAAATATCTTACCGACAGTGAGCAAAAACGTCATCGCGGCGTAGAATTCAATTTCTGTGTTTTCGAGCGTTCCGGCGGTGATCTGATTGGCAGCGTGGGCATCAACCGCATCGTTCAGGAATATAAGTTTTCAAATCTCGGCTACTGGATCCGCACCGGTTATACCGGCCGGGGGCTGGCAACGCTGGCGGTCAGAGCCGCAGCGCGTTTTGCGTTTACCGAACTTGAGCTGACCCGTCTGGAAATCGTGGTGATGGACGGCAATGAACGTAGCCGCCGCGTGGCAGAAAAAGCGGGCGCGACGTCCGAAGGTCTGCACCGTAACCGGCTTTATTATCACGGTCAGCCGCGTGACGCCTGGGTGTATTCTTTGATCCCGGGCGATCTCTGAGGCTGGCTCCACAAAAAAGATAAGGCAACAGAACATGACTTTTTCTACCCATACCGTATCTACCGACTGGCTGGCGAAGAATCTGAACTCACCGGATGTAGTCATTATCGATTGTCGTAAATCCAAACCAGGCATTACGCCACCGGTAGATTTTCACGGCAAATATCTTGAAGCGCATATTCCCAATGCGATTTATGTGGAAGTTGACAGCATTTCCGACTGCACAACCGGCCTGCCGCATATGATGCCGACCGCAGAGGAATTCGCTGCGTCGATGAGCCGTTTAGGCGTGGCGGATACGCAAACCGTCGTGCTTTATGATGAAGGTGATTTGTTCTCTGCACCGCGCGTGTGGTGGATGCTGACCAGTTTCGGCGCGAAAAGCGTGCGCGTGCTGGATGGCGGCCTGAATGCGTGGATTGCCGAAGGTAAACCGACCCAATGCGGTGAGCACACCCGCGTCCCTTCAACATTTAATGCAAAACTGGTGCGTCCGGTCGTCGTCAGCGCAGAACAGGTCAAAGACGCGCTCGGCAAGGTACAGATTATCGACGCCCGTTCGCTGGCGCGTTTTAAAGCCGAAGCACCGGAACCCCGTCCGGGTCTGCATGGCGGCCATATTCCCGGCAGCCTGAGCGTACCTTTTACCGAGCTGACACAGAACGGACACCTGAAATCGCCACCGGAACTGAAAGCCACGTTTGAAAAGCTGGGCGTAGATCTGGATAAACCGGTGATCACCAGTTGTGGCTCCGGTGTGACCGCCGCGGCGCTGGCGTTCGGACTGGATTCTCTTGGCGTTAAAAATGTGCAGCTTTACGACGGTTCATGGGCTGAATGGGGCGATGTGAACGAAGATTTCCCCATCGAAACGCACTGATTTAACGACGCGTAAGAAATCAACGCCGGGTTCTCAGACCCGGTTTTTTTATGTGATATTTCAGGGAGTCATGACGTCGTCAGTTCACGCACGCCAAACTCCTGAGCAATGTTTTTCATCAATGTAATCACGCCATACGCCTGACGTGGCACTTCACTGAACTCTTCAATCAGCAGCGGTTTACTGACCGGCTCGTGTGCAATTTCATGCAGTGCCTGACGCAAAATGGCCAGATGTTCCGGCGAAGTTTGTGGTGAAGTGATCAGCGGCAAACCCGGCACGGCTGCCGTCTGGCCGATAACCACCAGGCCGCTGAGCGCTGACGGCTCGTTACGGTGCAGAAGTTCCAGCGTCACGCAGTCGATCGCCGTCATATCTGCCCGGTTTTGCTGAACATAATGCAGAGATTCGCGGTGACTGCCGGTGGCGGCAGCCTGAGAGAAGAATCTCCCTACCTGTGCCAGCGGAGCCACCAGCGCGCGCAGGCTATTGTATCCGGACTGCGAATCAGTGCTGTTGAACGCCAGTCGCCGGTGACGAAAATCAGGCAAATGCAGTTTTGCATCTTCATCACGCGCCAGCAAAAAACTGCGGTAACGATAACCGTCGCAGCCCGGCGCCCGGTAACTAAAAGTGCCGACCAGCTGAACATCCGGCAGGCTTTCTACCAGCGGAAAGCCACAGGTCTGACTCAGCAGCAAATCCATCTGCTGCCAGTGCGTGAATAAATCCTGCGGCCAGCTCAGCGATTGCGGTGTGGCATCCAGGCCTGCGCGCTTGAGCTTTTCCCGCAGAACATCAGCGAAAGCTTCCACGTCCGGTTCAGAGACAGCATACATCGGTAAAGACATCAGCATTATCCGGCTACTCCGTCAGGGGTTTACTGCTGATAATCATAGTCGCTGCGCGCGGTTTGCGTTGGCTCACGGGTGCTGGCAAAGGGATGTGCTTCCACACTGACCGGACTGTGCGTGTGTTGCCGGAACCACTGCCGGTACCCTTTCACCACAAATCCCTCGCTGCGCGCTATGTAGGCTTCGCGTTCGGCAAAATACACCTGTCGTAGAGCAAACCACGGCACACCCGGCAAATCGTGATGTACCAGGTGATAATTGAGATTAAGAAACAGGAGCCGCCAGAGAATACCGGCTTCATTGAGCGCTGAGCGTGCCTGCGGCGAATGTTCGGCGCGATGTTCATAAAAGGAACGGATTTTAGTCAGGCTCAGCGCCGGATAGCTCACCGCCAGAATGAAGTACCCGGCTGACAGGCCGCGAAGCGACATCCAGTACAACAATCCTGCCAGCAAAACTGCGTGAACTCCCCACATGCCGACCGTACGCCATTCCCCGCGAATTACCGCTGTCAGCGCGCCGGTCAGCGTGGCGGAAATATCCAGCAGCGGCGCGATAAGCATCCGTCCCGGCAATGTATTACGCAGACGGACAACCGTCTTCATCGCCGGAGACAGACTTTCCCAGCTGGCACGGCTGAAATAATAAGCCTCAGGATCGTCGCCCGGCAGCGTCAGATGTTCATTACGGTGATGCTGTAAATGCGTGTCACGGTACAGGCCATAGGGATACCAGACCGCCAGCGGCAGCGTGCCGAGCAGCTGATTCAGCCAGGGCTTGCGGGTCGGATGGCCGTGAATGAGCTCGTGTTGCAGCGACATGTACCAGGCCGTGAACCAGATAAGCGCAGGCGTGGCAATCCACGGACTGAGATCTTGCCAAAAATACACCAGCGCAAACCAGCCGCTGTAAACCGTGACGATCAGCGTCCAGGTAGGGATTTCAAGCCGCCACCAGAAACGGGCGGAACGTGAAGCGATGTCTGCCCGCTGACGGGCACTGAGGTAAAACGAGGAGGACGCCATAATGTGCCAAAGTGAGAAACCTTTGGCACATTATCTGGCAGAGGAAAGCCGCCGCTAACTAACTTAAAACGCAATCTATTGCCAGTCAGCGGCTTAAGACATCAGCCCTGCAAATCCTTTTGCACTGCCTGATTAAATTGCTCCATCGGGCAGAAACCTTGCTTATCAACAGTACAGCCTTCGATTTGCAAGGTGACGCGTTCCGGTGGATTTTTCAGGCTCAGCGCCACATTGTTGCGCAGCTGACGGGCGGTCGGATAAACATACTCAATCTTCATCAGATCTTTATCGGTCTTTTTGTCATGCCAGCGTTGGAAGACCACGGTTCCGTTGATTGGCGTCCGTTCGTACTGACCCGGCAGCTGGTAATCTTTGGTTTTCAGCGCCGCAAGCAGTGACGCGATATTGGAATCATGCCCGACCAGCACGGCCAGTTTTGCCTGCCGTGCGGCTTTCTGATCCGCGGTCGTCGCCAGTTTTGGATCCAGCGCACCGGAAATAAAGGTCAGCAACGGTTTAGCCGCATTGGCAGCAATCGCCGGCGAGCCGAACAGCGTTTCGTGATAAAGGTTTTTGATATCCTCGAGTTTCTTCCACTGCTCCGGCGTCGTAATTTTCCCCCACGCCACGTCTTTCATCGGATAGCCTTCGTAATATTGCAGCATAAACGCGTCCGCCGCGCCGGTCGCCATACGCAGCGGCCCCGTGATACCCGGTTCTTTACCCTGCGTCAGCACAACTTCTGAAGGCTGCGAGGCCAGATCGCACTGCTGTTTTTCTTTGCAGATTTTACTGTTTTTATAATCAAGGATACTTTCCAGCAGCTGGTAGTTTGGCTTGAGTCGCTGATTCAGTCCTGCCAGACCGCCATCCCCCGCATGCTGATTAACCGAATTCAGCGCGCTGGTTTTGAAATTATCATTGACTTCTGCGGTGATAATCGGATTAAACACCGGATCCATTTTGCCAATTTCTACGCGGTTAATAACGGAAACATCGCAGCCAGGGAAAGCCCCGGTGGAAAAATGTTTCGCGGTATCAATGGTGCGCGGCAAACTGTTGGCATACGTAAAGACCTGCGCATTTTCCGGACAGCCGGTCGCTGGCAGTAATTTATCTTTCGCCAGCCACGCCCTGAAGTACCGGCCCATATGTTCAGAATTCTGGCCGCCTTTGGGTGTCAGCAACCCGCCTTCGGTTTTCCACACCGGCCAGGTGTGCGTCGTGGATTCGGCGAGCACATCACCGTAATTGACCAACGGCGCGCGGATGCCATGGCGGCTGAGCACCAGCACTTGCTGGAGTTCTAAATTTTCAGACTGAGCCGCCTGAGCGGCCGGAAGCGAAAGCGGTAAAACGCAGGCAAGTGCAGACAACGCAAGATAACGGGACGCTTTTTTCACAAGTGATCCTCTTAATGAATAGTTTTGTAGATTCCCTGAAAACAAAAAACACCACAAAAACCAACGGATTGATTCTTGCGGTGAATTTTCAGCATAGTGGAATATTCGCCAAAAGGGAGGGATCAGGTTCACATCCTGAACCCGGTCTTTGTTCAGTCACAAAGAAAGCAACTCAGAACTGATACCGCAGCCAGGCAAAGAAAACGTTGCCGTTGTTATAGGTTCCCGGAATATACGTCGCCTGAAATGTCAGTTTGTCATAACCGATGGAAGCCAGCGGTAAAACGATGGGTATCGGAATATAGGCGTAGTCATCACGCGCCGTGACCGCCGCGGTATATCCTAAACCTAAACGAAAATTTTTATCTTCCGCAGGCGTCCATATTTTTTCCCAGCCGTAGCCACCGATAGGTTCCCATTTATTATGAGAGTCCTTAAACGCCATAAAATAGATGCCGTTCCAGTTTCCTTTTTCATCGTAGCGGGAAATGCCATACCCCCCGCCCCACGGGCGCTCATTATATTTGTCCGTTTTCTCTTTATCGTAAGTTAAACGGTTATGCCAGGTAATCACCGGCAGATACAAATCCTGTGAATCGGAATCATTCCAGGTCGTTGAAACTTTCTCTTTAAAATCTGACCACGTGTCTGAAAAACTGAATCCCTGCTGCTGACTTTCTGGCGTAGTGACGGGATGGACTCCGCTATTTGTCGCCCAAGCAAGCGGACTGCCTAATAGAATAAATAAAAAATAAATTTTCCCAATGAAATTTTTCAACCGCATAATAATTCTCACTTCTTTTTGAAGCTTTATCATATACAAATCATGGTTGAAGAAGTTAAACGCGGACATAACAAAAAACGGCTGCACACTATAATTATATGAAATTACAGTAGTTGGGTTTTTATTTATCGGAATTATCTGTCATGTACTTACGACAGGTTTATGTTATTCAGACGCTATCTTACAGAAGAGTCTTACAGATTGGTCTTAGAAATCCCACCGGAACCAGCCAAAGAGTACATTCCCTTTCGTGCTAGTTCCCGGTACGTATGTGGCCTGGAAAGTCAGCCGGGAATAGCCTGCGGAAACCAGCGGCAATACCATCGGAAACGGCACGTAATCATAATTGTCGCGCGCTGAAACAGCGGCGATATATCCAACTCCCAAACGAAGTTCTTTATCATCCAGCGGTTGCCATATTTTCTCATATCCGTACCCCGCCACCGGTTCCCAGTTATTAAAGGAGTCTTTAAAGGCCATAGCATAAAGCGCATGCCAGTTGCCCTTTTCATCATAACGGGAAACACCATAACCACCGCCCCAGGGGTGTTCATTATATCCATCAATTTGTTTTTTACTGTGTGTGTGCCGGTTATGACGCGTCAGCACAGGAAGAAAGAGATCCTGACTTTGCGGTGCATTCCATGTTTCAGTGATATTATTTTTAAAAGAATCCCATAGCCCTTCATTATTTCCCTGAGAAGAAACATTCTGCCCGCCAGAATTAATAACGTTTTCCTGCGCCTGTACATTAATGGACAGTAATAATGAAAGCGTAAAAATTAAACATGGGAGTACGGCACGTGAATTCGCGTGAATGACATTATTCATTAGCGTATAAGCCCTGTTGAGTTGACCCGGGCATTATATGATGCCTTACACATATAAATAGTTAATGACAAATTAAGTAGCAATAAAACTCATGAATATTCTAGAGCCATTTCATTGAAAAACAGCCAGTTATGAATTATTTGCCACCTCATTTTTGACACATTTATTTACACTCATAAACTTCAGACAAAAAATATTTTATTTCCTGATAATCAGACATAAAAAAATCCGCAGGCTTTCGCACTGCGGATTTTTATTACCAGCGCTGTTTTACGATTAGCCCAGCTGTTTACGCGCGTTACGGAACATACGCATCCACGGGCTGTCTTCGCCCCACTCTTCCGGATGCCAGGAGTTACTGACGGTACGGAAAACGCGCTCAGGATGCGGCATCATGACGGTAACACGGCCTGACAGGTTGGTGACCGCCGTAATGCCGTTCGGTGAACCGTTCGGGTTCGCCGGATAGGCTTCGGTCGCCTGACCGTTGTTGTCCACGAAGCGCAGCGCCACCAGATTGCTGTGCTCAATTTGCGCCAGATGCGCCGCGTCACGCACTTCCACATGGCCTTCGCCGTGTGACACTGCGATTGGCATGTGTGAACCGGCCATACCCTGCATGAACATTGACGGACTGGCGGTGACTTCTGCCAGACTGAAACGCGCTTCGAAGCGGTCAGACAGGTTGCGCACGAAACGCGGCCAGTGTTCTGCACCTGGGATCAGCTCTTTCAGGTTCGACATCATCTGGCAGCCGTTACACACACCCAGCGCCAGAGTTTGCGGACGGTGGAAGAATTCTTCGAACTCTTCACGCACGCGGTCATTGAACAGAACAGACTTCGCCCAGCCTTCACCCGCGCCCAGCACGTCACCATAAGAGAACCCGCCGCACGCCACCAGCGTGTGGAAATCCTGCAGATCACGGCGACCGGCCAGCAGATCACTCATGTGCACGTCAACCGCATCGAAACCAGCGCGGTGGAAGGCGGCAGCCATTTCAACGTGGGAGTTCACGCCCTGCTCGCGCAGTACCGCCACTTTCGGACGCGCACCCTTCGCAATGTAAGGCGCAGCGACATCTTCGTCAGGGGCAAATGTCAGTTTGACGTTCAGACCCGGATCCAGATCGTTGGTTTTCGCCTGATGTTCCTGATCGGCACATTCAGGATTATCGCGCAGACGCTGCATCTGCCAGGTCGTTTCCGCCCACCAGGTACGCAGCGTGGTGCGGCTTTCGCTGTACACCGGCTTGTCACCCGAGGAAATAATGAAGCGGTCACCGGTTTCAACCGTGCCGAGGTAATGCGTACAATCCGCCAGACCAAAATCAGCCAGCGTTTTCTCCACCGCTTCACGGTCTGATGCACGAACCTGGATAACGGCACCCAGTTCTTCGTTGAATAATGCCGCCAGCGAGTCGTTGCCCAGCGCGGCGATATCTGCGGTCAGACCGCAATGTCCGGCAAAGGCCATTTCGGCCAGCGTCACCAGCAAACCACCGTCGGAACGGTCATGGTAAGCGAGCAATTTCTGCTCAGAGACCAGCGCCTGCATAGCGTTAAAGAAGCCACCCAGTTGTTCAGCGCTGCGCACATCTGCTGGCGTGTTGCCGAGCTGGCGGTATACCTGAGCCAGCGCCGTTGCACCCAGTGCGTTGTGACCCGCACCTAAATCAACCAGCAGCAGCGCAGAGTCACCTTTATCGGTACGCAGTTGCGGCGTTACGGTGTGGCGCACGTCTTCGACACGGGCAAAAGCCGTGATTACCAGCGACAGCGGAGAGGTCATCTCGCGTTGCTCGTTACCTTCCTGCCAGCGGGTTTTCATCGACATGGAGTCTTTGCCGACCGGAATGGTGATACCCAGCGCCGGACAAAGTTCTTCGCCTACGGCTTTTACGGCAGCATACAGACCCGCATCTTCACCCGGATGACCGGCCGCAGACATCCAGTTTGCAGAAAGCTTGACGCGTTTCAGGCTGCCGATTTCGACCGCAGCGATGTTAGTCAGCGCTTCACCCACGGCCATGCGGCCAGACGCTGCGAAATCAAGCAGCGCGACTGGCGCACGTTCGCCCAGGGACATCGCCTCGCCGTGATAGCTGTCGAGGCTGGCGGTAGTAACCGCACAGTCAGCGACCGGGATCTGCCACGGGCCGACCATCTGATCGCGCGCGACCATACCGGTGACGGTGCGGTCGCCGATGGTGATCAGGAAAGTTTTTTCCGCCACGGCAGGCAGATGCAGAACGCGTTTTACCGCTTCAGTAATCTGAATATTTTCCGCATTCAGTTCGTCGCCTATAGCTTTCAGCGTGGTGACGTCGCGGGTCATTTTCGGGGTTTTACCCAGCAGAACGTCCAGCGGCATATCAATCGGCTGGTTGTCGAAATGGCTGTCTTCCAGAGAAAGATGCATTTCTTCGGTCGCTTCACCGATCACCGCGTAAGGTGCGCGTTCGCGCTGACAGATAGCATCAAACTGTTCCAGCTGAGCAGGCGAAACCGCCAGCACGTAACGTTCCTGCGATTCGTTACACCAGACTTCCAGCGGGCTCATGCCCGGTTCATCGTTGAGGATATCGCGCAGCTGGAAACGGCCACCACGGTTGCCATCGCTGACCAGCTCCGGCATGGCGTTGGATAAACCGCCCGCGCCGACATCATGGATAAACAGGATCGGGTTGGCTTCGCCGAGCTGCCAGCAGCGGTCGATGACTTCCTGACAACGACGTTCCATTTCCGGGTTGTCGCGCTGTACGGAAGCAAAATCCAGATCCGCATCAGACTGACCGGACGCCATAGAAGACGCCGCACCGCCGCCCAGACCGATATTCATCGCCGGACCGCCGAGCACAATCAGTTTCGCGCCAACGGTGATTTCACCTTTCTGCACGTGATCCGCACGGATATTACCGATACCGCCCGCCAGCATGATCGGCTTGTGGTAACCGCGCAGCTCAGGGCCGTTGTGGCTGTTGACGTTTTCTTCGTAAGTACGGAAGTAGCCCAGCAGTGCCGGACGACCAAATTCGTTGTTGAAAGCTGCGCCGCCCAGCGGGCCATCGGTCATGATATCCAGCGCGGTAACGATACGATCCGGCTTACCGAAATCTTCTTCCCACGGCTGTTCAAAGCCCGGAATGCGCAGGTTGGAAACGGAAAATCCGACCAGACCGGCTTTCGGTTTCGCACCACGACCGGTTGCGCCTTCGTCACGGATTTCACCGCCGGAGCCGGTTGCCGCACCCGGCCACGGAGAGATCGCCGTCGGGTGGTTATGGGTTTCAACCTTCATCAGGATATGCGCCTGCTCCTGATGGAAATCGTACAGACCGTCTTTCGCATCGGCGTAGAAACGACCGACCTGCGAGCCTTCCATTACGGCGGCGTTATCCTTATACGCGGACAGCACGTAATCAGGGGTCTGTTCGAACGTGTTCTTAATCATCTTGAACAGGGATTTAGGCTGAGTTTCGCCGTCGATAATCCAGTCTGCGTTGAAGATTTTGTGGCGACAGTGTTCTGAGTTGGCCTGTGCGAACATATACAGTTCGATGTCCGTCGGGTTGCGCCCCAACGACGTAAAGGCTTCCATCAGATAATCAATTTCATCCTGCGCCAGCGCCAGACCCAATTTGGTATTGGCGGCTTCCAGTGCGCCACGGCCAACGCCCAGGATATCCACATGCTGTACCGGCGCGGGCTGATGCTGCGCGAACAGCGCGCTGACGTCTTCAGGATGGGTAAAGACAGTTTCCATCATGCGGTCATGCAGCAAAGCGCCCAGCTCGTTCCATTGTGCTTCGGTCAGTTGCGGTGCCTGCACATAAAATGCCAGACCCCGCTCGAGGCGCAGAACCTGTGACAGACCGCAGTTATGTGCGATGTCGGTGGCTTTGGAAGACCACGGAGAAATGGTGCCAGGGCGCGGGGTAACCAGCAATAAACGACCGGAAGGAGCGTGTTCAGCGAGAGAAGGACCGTATTTCAGGAGGCGTTGTAACTTGGTTTGTTCGTCCGAGCTCAGCGGCGCGCTGACGTCGGCAAAGTGTACATATTCGGCGTAGATATCACTGACCGGAAGGCGGGCTTCCTGACAACGGGACAATAATTTGTTAATGCGAAAAGCCGACAAAGCGGGCGAACCACGCAGTATTTCCATAATCACAGATCTCTCGTCTTCGAAGACACTGACCACAGTGCTTCATTGGGCGCAACAGGGGGAAAACGCGGGCTATTATAAAGAAAGCTGGCGTCCGACGAAACCGTTTGCGTAGGGAATATTCATATTCCTTAATAACATTACATTTATCATGGCTATTATGAATAAAGTTGCAGACTGTCGTTTTGTTGAGCAAAATGCGTCAGCACTGGGGATATAACCATACTAACTGCACAGCATAGGTTAAAAAAACAAGAGCGCCGCAGCGAGATAACTATTTGACGCGACTAAAAATTAATTATGTTCTGATGGGGATTGCCGCCCTGTTACTGGCGCTGGCCTTATGGCCTGCCGTGCCGTGGCACAGGGGTGAAGGCGATCAGCTGGAACAGATAAAATCCCGTGGAGAATTGCGCGTAAGCACGCTTAATTCTCCACTGACTTTTATGGACTCCCCTGAAGGCAATCTGGGCTTCGATTATGAACTGGCTAAACGCTTTGCAGATTATCTGGGCGTGCAGCTGGTAGTGACTCAGCACACCACCATCGAAAGCATGTTCGACGATCTCGATCACGAGAAAGCCGACATGCTGGCTTCCGGTCTGGTGTACAACAATGAGCGTCTGAAAAACTATCGTGCCGGCCCGGAATACTATTCCGTTACCCAGCAGTTGGTTTACCGGCAGGGTGCCGCGCGCCCGAAAAGTTTCGCAGACATCAAAGGATCGCTGATGGTGTCTGCCGGCAGCGCGCATATCGCCACGCTGGAAGACGCCAGCAAAAAATACCCTGACCTCACCTGGTCCACCACCGACAAATTGTCACCACGCGATCTGTTACAACAGGTCGAGAATGGCAAACTCGATTATACGCTGGGGGATTCGGTCACTATCGCCCTGATGCAGCGCGTCTATCCACGCCTTGCGGTGGCGTTTGATGCCACTGACGACGAACCCGTCACCTGGTATTACCGCAAAAAGCCTGACGACGACAGCCTTTCTGCCGCCATGCTGGATTTCTTCAGTCAGATATCCGAAGACGGCACGCTGGAAAAGCTGGAAGAAAAATACCTCGGTCACGTCGGTGATTTTGATTACGTCGATACCCGTACTTTCCTTAACGCCATCGACAGTACGCTGCCGGATTTACAGCCGCTGTTTGAAAAATACGCCCAGAACATTGACTGGCGTTTGCTGGCCGCCATCGCTTATCAGGAATCCCACTGGGATCCGCAGGCTAAATCACCGACCGGTGTGCGTGGCGTGATGATGCTGACCCGTGCGACGGCCGGCGGGCTGAATGTGGATGACCGGACAGATGCCGAGCAAAGTATCCGCGGCGGCGCGCAGTATCTGTCGCATCTGATGGATAAAATGCCGGAATCTATTCCGCAGGATGAACGGATCTGGTTTGCGCTGGCGGCGTATAACATGGGTTACGGCCATATGCTGGATGCCCGTAAGCTGACGGCGCAGCAGAAAGGCAATCCGGACAGCTGGGCAGATGTAAAACAGCGCCTGCCGATGCTGAATCAGAAACGTTTCTTCAGCCGGACGACCTACGGTTATGCACGCGGAACTCAGGCGTATAACTACGTCGAGAATATCCGCCGCTATCAGCTCAGTCTGGTGGGATATCTGATGGAAAAAGAGAAGAAGCAGGCGCAGAAGGCTGCGCTACAGGCCCAACTGGGTCAGGGATATCCGGTGGTGGATGCACAGGAAGCGCTGGGAAAATAAGGCCTGAACAGCCTTATTCCGCTGAATTACCGGAAGTCGTTTCTCCGGTCTGAGCCGCGCGTTCTGCCAGACGGAGTGCTTTCTTCTGGCTTCGGCGAAATCGAAAAAACGCACTCAGCTGTTCAGAACAGGCATCCGCCAGAACGCCTGACGTAATTTCTATCTGATGATTCATGCCGGGGTGACGCAGAATATCCATCAGGGAACCGGCTGCACCGGTTTTGGCATCGGCTGCGCCATACACCACGCGACGGATACGGCTGTGGATCATTGCGCCGGCGCACATCACGCAAGGTTCCAGAGTCACATACAGCGTGGCATCCAGCAGGCGGTAATTTTGCACGGCGTTTCCGCCCTGGCGCAGCGCCATAATTTCCGCATGCGCCGTCGGATCATGATGTCCGATAGAACGGTTCCAGCCTTCGCCAATCACCTGATTGTCTAAAACCAGCACGGCGCCCACCGGTACTTCACCCTCCTCCTGCGCCTTCAGCGCCAGAGTCATTGCGTATTCCATCCAGCGTTCGTCGTCATTCATTTCTGCTAATTCTGTCACTGACACTTCAACCTCAGTCATTTTAATCCGCAGTCATTATACCTTTGTTAGCGCCGCCCGCCCACGGGCCATAATCACCAGCATGCGGCAGTTCATGAGCGGTACAGCAAATTTCCCTGAATGGTCAGAACTCAACACTCTGATAGCCGGACTCTGATAGCCGGAATGGCTTATGGAAATAGATAATAACCTTAAGTTTCATACTAATCAGACCGGAGAATCAGCCCGTTTAATCTGTCTATTCTTGCGCCAGATCAATTGATGTTACCGGTAACAATAATATGGTTTCTTTGACCCTACTTAGAGCTGACAACAAGGAAATGATTATGGCTACTGCAACTTTCTTTATCCCGTCCGTCAATGTTATTGGTTCTGGCGCACTCAATGATGCAGCCACCGCTATCGCGCAGCATGGTTTGCGCCACGCACTGATCGTCACGGATAAAGTGTTACTCGATATCGGCGTAGTTAAACAGGTTCAGAAATTACTGGCACAAAGCGATGTACAAAGCAGCGTTTATCATGGAACGCATCCTAACCCAACCACCCGAAATGTCCGGGAAGGTCTGGAGATCCTGAAAAAAAATGCCTGTGATTGCGTGATTTCACTCGGTGGCGGTTCACCGCATGACTGCGCCAAAGGTATTGCGTTGCTGGCCACTAACGGTGGCGACATCAGAGATTACGAAGGCGTTGACCGCTCTGCGAAACCCCAGTTGCCACTGATTTCTATCAACACCACCGCCGGTACAGCTTCTGAGATGACGCGTTTTTGCATCATCACCGATGAAGAACGCCACATCAAAATGGCTATCGTGGATAAAAACGTGACGCCGCTGATGTCCGTCAACGATCCGCATCTGATGGCCGGCATGCCAAAAGGGCTGACTGCTGCCACCGGAATGGACGCATTGACCCACGCCATCGAAGCTTACGTTTCCAGCGCGGCAAATCCGATTACAGACGCCTGTGCGCTGAAAGCGGTGACGATGATTGCTGATTCCCTGCGTAACGCGGTGAGTGACGGCAAAGACATGCTGGCGCGTGAAAATATGGCGTACGCGCAATTCCTCGCGGGTATGGCCTTCAATAATGCGTCGCTGGGATATGTTCATGCAATGGCGCACCAGTTGGGCGGGTTCTACGATCTTCCTCACGGCGTCTGTAACGCAGTGCTGCTGCCGTTCGTCCAGGAATATAATGCCCGCGTAGCCAGCGGCCGCCTGAAAGATGTGGCGGCGGCAATGCGTATTGATGTGGCGGGAATGTCGGATGCACAAGGCGCCAAAGCCTGTATAGAAGCGATCCGCAACCTAGCGCGGGATGTCGGTATTCCTGCCGGGTTACGTGACCTGAAGGTCAAAGAAGAAGATTTTACTACGCTGGCGACCAACGCGCTGAAAGACGCCTGTGCGATAACCAATCCTATTCAGGGTACGCATGAGGATATCGTCGGTATTTTCAAGGCGGCCTACTGATCACAACGATAAATGAGCCATAAAATACACAGCAAACAGGCCGGATTTCCGGCCTGTTTTTTATTGCGACACGCACTATCTGTTATTCAAGTTGCTGTTATTCAAGTTGCTGTAATTCGCCTTGTTTACTGACGCGAAAACGGTGCTCACAAAAGAACAGCAGCGGGTTGTCCTGTTTGCTGTCGCTGTAGCCGCTGTAAAGTTTAAGCGGTGAGCCAATCCGGCTTTCAAGCTGGACGACTTTTTCTTCCCCAAGACAGCGCAGAGGCAGCACCCAGCCACCTTTACCCCGCGCAATACGGCTGCCGACCAGGCGCACCTGCGGTAAAAACAGCGAAGTGTGGTAAACCTGCTGCACCAGATTTTCAGGCGAGCCGGTGATCAGCCAGACTTCGGTATCGTCGCTGTCCAGATACTCGCGCAACCGGCGCTGTACAACCGGAAATCCCACCACTTTCTCGCGAAACGCAGTGACGAATTGCAGCTCCAGGGCTTTGAGTCGCGCCTCACTGTGACCGAAGGTAATGGCCCACAGCAACAGGCTCATCGGCCATCGCGCAGCACGCCCGTGGACAAATAAGCCGATGGCAACCAGCGGCAGAACCGGCACGACCAGAATCAGGTTCTGCGGCATCCTCCGGAGCAGAAACCGCAGAAAACTCCCGAACATATCCTGCTGATGCAGCGTTCCGTCGAGATCAAAAAATACCACCCGTCGGTCAGGCTTAGTACTCAATCCATTACTCCTCGGGATCGTTGAACCCCATCAGCCAGGTAAAAATGAAACCTGCTAACACGGTAATGACTAAACCGGCCAGATACAACATCACTTTGCCGGAAATAATAGTCAGAGCCAGCGGCAATCCGGAAATCCCAAACGTGATAACCGTGGCGACTTTCCAGTAACAGATTAGCGCACCGCCGACGGCTCCGCCTAAACACGCGCCAATAAATGGCCGCCCAAGCGGCAGCGTCACCCCAAAAATTAACGGTTCGCCGATGCCCAGAATTCCCACCGGCAGCGCACCTTTAATCACCTTTTTCAGCCGGGCATTGCGCGTTTTCATGTAAACCGCAATCGCCGCGCCGACCTGTCCGACGCCCGCCATCGCCAGAATAGGCAGCAAAGGATTGGAACCATGCGCCTGAATCAGTTCCACGTGAATAGGCACCAACCCCTGATGCAGGCCTGAAAGCACCAGCGGCAGAAACGCCCCGGCCAGCACCGCGCCGACCCATAATCCGCCTTTATCGATAGCAATATTGACGCCATGCGCGATTCCGTCAGAGATATAGCCACCGATCGGCTGGAGGATAACAATCGCCAGCGTCGCGGTGATAAGCGTGGTGATCAGCGGATTGAGGATCAGTTCGACGGATTCCGGCAGCCACTGTCGCAGGCGCTTTTCGAGCCAGCACATTAGTGCGACGACCAGCAACACGGCTATCACCCCGCCGCGTCCCGGCTGTAATGTTTCGCCAAACAGCGTAATTTGCGCCAGCGCCGGACTGGAGAGGATCCCCGCCATCACGCCGCCCATAGCCTGCGAACCGCCAAAAACGCGGGCAGCATTCACACCGACCAGAATATTCATGATGGCAAACACGGCACCGCCGAAAATCGCCAGCAGGCCGAGAATATTGGGATAATCAGTCGCAATGGAACCGGCAATATCAGGCCGTTTGAGCAGATTGATAATGCCCATAATCAGACCTGAGGCGATAAACGCCGGGATCAGCGGAATGAAAACATCCGCCAGTTTGCGCAGCGCGCCACTCATCGGCGCAGAGTATTTGGCTTTCGCACTGGCTTTGTTGCGGGCAATATCACCTTCCCCCGCCGCACTGGCGGTGCCCGCCGGGCTCAGCAACAGGCGCATGGCATCCACCACTTTAGCCGCCGCGCCCGGCCCGACGATAAACTGATGCTGCTCACCCTGCTTCAGATACCCTTTAATTCCTTCCAGCGTTTTCAGGCTGGTCAGATCCAGACGTGCATCGTCATAAACTTCCACGCGCACGCGGGTCATGCAGTTTTCGAGCTTGCTGATATTTCCTTCGCCGCCCACACCCTGCAATATTTTAGAAGCCAGCAGGTGAGTTTTATCCATTGTTGTCGCCATGCTTTTCTCCTGATTTAGCCCGCCAGTGCTGCGCGCAGGAATCCGTTATGTTGCTCCAGACGTTCTTTCGCCTGTTGTGCATCAATGCCCGCCAGTAACATAAGAATGGCCGGTTTCACTTCGAAATCAGTCTGATAAAGCGCCAGTTCAGCATCACTTCGCGCTGCACCCGTAGCTTCCACAACAATGCGACAGGCACGATCCACCAGTTTGACGTTGGTGGCTTTCACATCGACCATCAGGTTCTGATAGACCTTGCCGGTTTTCACCATCGCACCGGTAGAAATCATGTTCAGAACCAGTTTTTGCGCAGTGCCGGATTTCAGACGGGTGGACCCGGTCAGCGCCTCGGGCCCGACAACCGGAGAAATCGCAATCGTCGCTACCTGTGCAATCGGTGAATCCGGGTTACAGGAAATCGCTACCGTGGCACAACCCTGTTCTGTGGCGTAACGTAACGCGCCGATGACGTAAGGCGTGCGGCCGCTCGCGGCTAAGCCGACAACGGTGTCATCCGCGCTCAGATTCAGATTTTTTAAATCTTCAATGCCCAGCGAGTCGCTGTCTTCCGCCCCTTCTACTGCTTTGAGCAATGCGCCCGGGCCACCGGCAATCAGTCCGACAACCATGCCGTGAGGCACACCGAATGTCGGCGGGCACTCCGAGGCATCCAGAACGCCCAGACGCCCGCTGGTTCCCGCACCGAGATAAATCAGACGGCCACCGGCTTTAAATGACGCTGCGGCTTTATCTACCGCCTGCGCAATCTGAGGCAGAACTTTACCGATCGCTTCCGGTACTTTGTAATCTTCGCGGTTAAAACAGGCCACGAGATCAGCCGTGGACATCTCATCGAGATTCAACGTGTCCGGGTTACGGGTTTCGGAAATGAGCGTGCCTAGATTCATCTGGGTGGTCATGATTGTCTCCTGAATTTTTAATTCAAATTAATTACTCAATATTTGAATATTTTATTCATCAATGCGAGGGATATTTGCTACTTTAGGTAAGATAATCCGCAAAACGTGACCTACGTATTCTGAGAAGACGGGATAAGCCACCATGAGTTGTATGATCCGTATCCGCCAGTTGTATCCGACACTGGCACAAAATGACCGCAAGCTGGCTGATTTTTTACTGGCTCAGCCGGATAAAGCGCGTCATATGAGCTCACAAAAACTGGCCGTCATGGCGGGAGTCAGCCAGTCGGGCGTGGTGAAATTCGCCCAGAAACTCGGTTACAAAGGCTTTCCTGCACTGAAACTGGCCATGAGCGAAACTCTGGCTTCACCCAAAAACAGTGAACCGGTCACCGTACATAATCAAATTTTAAGCACGGACAGTCTGCACGTTGTGGGCGAGAAACTGCTGACCGAGAAACAATCCGCATTGCGTGCGACACTGGATATCAACAGCGAACCACGCTTGCAAATTGCGTTGTCGATGCTGGGCAGTGCCCGCAAAATTGTGCTGAGCGGCATTGGTGCGTCGGGGTTAGTGGCAAGGGATCTGGCGTTTAAGCTGTTGAAAATAGGCGTCACGGCCATTGCCGAATCGGATACTCACGTTTTAGTGGCCACCGCACAGGCACTTTCAAAGGAAGATTTACTGCTGGCGATTTCGTTCAGCGGTGAACGCAGCGAAATCAATCTGGCGGCGCGGGTTGCCCGGGAAAGTGGCGCTAAAGTTCTGGCGATCACCGGGTTTTCACCGAATACCTTGCAACAGCAGGCCGATCACTGTTTGTACACGGTCGCGGAATTACCGGCTACACGCGGTGCCGCGCTGTCAGCCACCACGGCGCAGTATTCACTGACCGATCTGCTGTTTGTCGCGCTGGTTCAGCAAGATACCGAACATGCACCGGAGCGGATACGCCACAGCGAAGAACTGGTTAAAAAGCTGGTTTGATCAGGATCATTTGAGGGGTGGAAAGGCTGCGAGGCAGAACCTACACCAGCGCAATTCTGCTATACTGCTCGCCCTGATGACTGAACGATACGAGAAAACGCCATGGCCCTGCTGATCACACACAAATGCATCAATTGCGATATGTGCGAACCGGAGTGCCCGAATCAGGCGATCTCGATGGGCAATGAGATTTACGAAATTGACAGCGACCGTTGCACGGAATGTGTCGGGCATTACGACAAGCCGACCTGCCAGAGCGTCTGCCCGATAGACAATACGATCATCATCAATGCGCAACACACTGAAACCAACGAAGAGCTTTGGGATAAGTTTGTGGTATTGCATCACGCCGTATGACTCATTGCGTGATGCAATGGATTAGTTCTCAATAATCACTGTTGCGCAGGCATAACGCCGCTCATCAGCCAACGTGACATGTACCGATTTCACGCCCATTTGTGCCGCCATTTCTGCCGCGCGGGCATGAAAAACCAGCCCCGGTTTACCCAGCACATCATTGATCACTTCAAACTGCTCAAACGCCAGACCGTTACGAATACCGGTTCCCAGCGCTTTCGCCGCGGCCTCCTTCACGGCAAACCGCTTGGCCAGAAAACGAACCGGCTGCTGATGCTGCTGATAAACAGCCCATTCATTGGCGCATAAAATACGCTTCGCCAGCCGGTCGCCGCTGCGTTCAATCACTGCTTCGATACGGGAAATCTCAACGATATCCGTACCTAAACCTAAAATGCTCATTACCGGCGGGCTTCTCTCATCAGATTTTTCATTTCACGTACCGCACCGGATAAGCCGTCGATCACTGCCTGACCGATGATAGCGTGGCCGATATTCAGCTCATGCATTTCCGGCAGCGCTGCAATCGGCTGAACGTTGTGGTAAGTCAGCCCGTGACCGGCATTCACTTTCAGGCCTTTGCCTGCTGCGTAAGCCGCACCTTGCTTAATGCGTTCCAGCTCAGCCTGACGCTCAAGGTCAGTTTTCGCTTCAGCATACGCACCGGTATGAATTTCGATGTAAGGGGCCCCCACCGCAACGGCGGCATCAATCTGGCGCATATCGGGGTCGATAAACAGGGAAACCAGAATGCCGGCTTCGCTGAGACGGGAAACAGCCACGGTCATTTTATCCAACTGACCGGCGACATCCAGACCACCTTCAGTGGTGACTTCCTCACGCTTTTCCGGCACCAGGCAGCAGAAATGCGGCAAAACTTCACAGGCAATTCCGACCATTTCATCGGTGACAGCCATTTCGAGATTCATGCGAGTCTGGATGGTCTGGCGCAGAAGGCGCACGTCGCGGTCAGTGATGTGACGGCGATCTTCACGCAGGTGAACGGTGATCCCATCAGCACCAGCCTGTTCAGCGATGAATGCCGCCTGAACCGGATCAGGGTAAGCCGTACCGCGTGCATTACGCAGTGTCGCGATGTGATCAATGTTAACGCCCAACAGCAACTCAGCCATAACAGCTCCAGATTTGAGAATGAATTGATTTATGAGTGGATCAGAAAAGCCAATTTCTGCAGTTTACACCCTTGGGCGTAGCGACGTGTAGCCCGAAATCTGAATTAGCTGGCAGAATTGTCAGAAGGTGCGACAGGCTTTTTGACCTGAAACTGGCGGAACAGCTCACGGCTTTTCAGTGGCTTGCCACCAAGATAGGGCTTGAGCGCAATACGGGTAAAACGTTTGGCGGCGCGCAGCGTGGAAACATCCGGAAAATCACGGCTGGCCAGTGCTTTCAAATCTTTACCAGTAAAGGTGGAGTTGTCGATCACCAGACTGGCGATAAAACCTTTTTCTTCGCGGTAACGGTAGGTCATGGAGTCGCTGACTTCTTCGCCGCTGCCTGCGCAATGCAGGAAATCCACGCCGTAACCCAGATGATGCAGGAGTGCGAGCTCAAACTGACGCAGCGCATATTCTGGAGAGCCAGTCGCACCCGCCAGATTTTGCAGACAATTGAGATAATCGAAGAACAACGAAGAGTAATTGGCTTCCTGCTCAAGCACTCGGGAAACGAGCTCATTAACGTACAGGCCGCTGTAAAGCATCAAACCCGAAAGAGGAAGTGCCAGAGAGACCGGCTCGGCGTTACGCAGGGTTTTCACTTCTCCCCGCCCGCTCCAACGAACCAGTAAAGGCGTAAAAGGCTGCAGGCAGCCTTTCAGATTGGACCGGCGGCCACGCGCTCCTTTAGCCAGAATGCGCACCCGCCCTTGTCCTTCAGTGAAAAGATCCAGCATGAGACTGGTTTCACTGTAAGGTCGCCCATGCAAAACAAATGCGCGTTGCCAGCCTTCCATAGGCGCGGACCTTATAAGTCGTCTGTATAACCCAGACTGCGCAGCGCACGTTCGTCGTCTGCCCAACCGGATTTGACCTTAACCCACAATTCAAGATGAACCTTCGCTTCAAACATGTTTTCCATGTCCTGACGAGATTCGATACCGATGGTCTTGATTTTTGAGCCTTTGTTACCGATAACCATTTTCTTCTGGCCTTCACGTTCTACCAGAATCAGGCCATTGATATCGTAACCGCCACGTTCATTACTCACAAACCGCTCGATTTCTACGGTCACGGAGTAAGGCAGTTCTTCACCCAGGAAACGCATCAGTTTTTCACGGATGATTTCAGAAGCCATAAAGCGCTGTGAGCGGTCAGTAATGTAATCTTCAGGGAAGTGATGAACTGCTTCCGGTAGACGCTTACGCACGATGCTGGCGATGGTATCTACGTTGATACGTTTTTCGGCAGACATTGGCACGATGTCGATAAAGTTCATCTGTTCGCTGAGGAACTGCAAGTGTGGCAACAGCTTCGATTTGTCAGTGACATTATCGATTTTGTTGATAGCCAGCAGAACCGGCGCTTTGATATCGCGCAATTTATTCACGACCATTTCGTCGTCAGGCGTCCAGTGGGTGCCTTCAACCACGAAAATAACCAGTTCAACATCACCGATCGAACTGCTGGCAGCACGGTTCATCAGGCGGTTGATCGCCCGCTTTTCTTCCATGTGCAGCCCGGGGGTGTCCACGTAAATCGCCTGATAAGGGCCTTCTGTATGGATACCCATAATACGGTGACGTGTTGTTTGCGGTTTACGCGAAGTAATGGAGATCTTCTGCCCCAATAATTCGTTCAGCAAAGTTGATTTACCGACGTTAGGACGGCCAACGATTGCTATAAAACCACAGTAATTCTTTTCTTCGCTCATTCAAGCTCCAGCTGTATCAGCGCTTGTTCCGCTGCCGCCTGCTCGGCTTTTCTGCGACTTGAACCGGTTCCTACAACCGGTTGGTTCAAGCCACTAACCTGGCAGTGGATGGTAAACTCTTGGTCGTGCGCTTCACCGCGAACCTGCACAACCAGATAAGAAGGCAACGGCAGATGGCGACCTTGCAAAAACTCCTGTAAACGGGTTTTTGGGTCTTTCTGCTTATCACCGGGACTGATTTCGTCTAAACGACTACGGTACCAATCGAGAATCAGCTTTTCGACGTTCTGGATATCACTGTCCAGGAATACGCCGCCAATGAGTGCCTCCACCGTATCCGCAAGAATTGACTCACGGCGGAAACCACCACTTTTTAATTCGCCCGGCCCTAAACGTAAGCATTCGCCAAGATCGAATTCACGTGCCATTTCAGCTAACGTATTTCCGCGCACCAGCGTGGCGCGCATGCGACTCATATCGCCCTCGTCTACCCGAGGAAAACGTTGGTACAGTGCGTTAGCAATCACATAACTAAGAATGGAATCACCCAGGAACTCTAAACGCTCATTGTGTTTACTGCTTGCGCTGCGGTGAGTCAGTGCCTGCAATAAAAGCTCCTGCTGTTGAAAAGTGTAGCCCAGCTTCCGCTGAAGCCTGTTTATTACGATGGGATTCATGAGTTACCAATAGATCAAGAATGCGTCAAAAACTTCAGCATACGGAACAGGCCTGCTTCGCCCTAAGCCAATCCAAAGCTGTTTCGTTTGCAGTGGCTCCTCCTGTTCGTTTTAAATAAAAACGTAAAATCAGGGGAGCCAACTTTTATCGCCCGAAAGGATATTCTACAACGAGTGGAAATATAATGCTGCGCTAACGGGCACCATTAATTAATGAATTCCACCAATACGGCTTAAACGAACACCGGTAGGCCATTCACCTTCCTGTTTTTTAAAGCTCATCCAAATTGCAGAAGCTTTACCCACTAAATTCTGTTCAGGTACGAAACCCCAATAACGGCTGTCAGCGCTGTTATCACGGTTATCGCCCATCATGAAATAATGGCCAGCAGGAACCACCCATGTCCCCAGCGGCTGACCAGGTTGCTGATAATAAGCTCCCAGTTGGTCACGCGCGCCCGGTACGGTCAGAATATGATGCGTCACGTTGCCCAGCGTTTCATTGCGCTGAACCAGACGAACGCCGTCCTGCGGAACGTTAGCGGTCGGTGGCGTTTCAAAGAAACCACTGCTGGCTTCGCTGCCTGAAGACTGACCGAAAGTCTGTACGAAATCGCTGGCAACGCCGGTGTCATAAGTCACCGCCAAAGCCGTATTGCAATTTTTACCGCTTTCGCATGCTGGCTGAATTGTCACCTGCTTACTGAACGGATCGTACGTCACACGGTCGCCCGGCAAACCGACCAGACGTTTAATATAGTCCACGCTTGGATTGAGCGGATATTTAAATACCACCACATCGCCGCGTTTAGGCTCACCGGTCGGGATAAGCTTGGTCTGGGTAATAGGATCCTTCAGACCATAGGCATATTTTTCGACCACGATGAAATCGCCAATAAGCAGCGTTGGCATCATGGAGCCGGATGGGATCTGGAACGGTTCATAAATAAATGAACGCACCACGAACACAACTAACAATACCGGGAAAACCGAAGCACAGGTTTCCACCCAGCCTGGCTGCTTCGCGACCTTGCTCAGCGTTGTATCGTCAACTGCCCCGCCCGTTTCGGCTTTAATCTTTGCAACTTTAGCCCGGCGTGCAGGTGCCAGCTTGAAACGATCAAGGCACCAGATAATCCCTGAAACCAGCGTCGCAACCGCCAGGATCAGGGCAAACATGTTAGCCATGCATACTCCCTACAACATCAATGAGGTTTTATTTGCTGTCTTTGCCCACGTGAAGAATGGCCAGGAACGCTTCCTGTGGTAACTCAACGTTACCCACTTGTTTCATGCGTTTCTTACCGTCTTTCTGCTTCTGCAGAAGTTTCTTCTTACGGCTGACGTCACCGCCATAACATTTGGCGAGAACGTTTTTACGTAATTGCTTCACGGTGGAACGGGCAATGATGTGAGCACCAATTGCCGCCTGAATAGCAATGTCGAACTGCTGACGCGGGATCAGTTCCTGCATCTTCTCAACCAACTGGCGTCCACGGAACTGTGAATTGCCACGGTGAGTAATCAGCGCCAGTGCATCCACACGGTCGCCGTTGATTAGAACATCAACACGTACCATGTCAGAAGTCTGAAAACGTTTGAAATTGTAATCGAGGGACGCGTAGCCACGAGACGTTGACTTCAGACGGTCGAAGAAATCGAGCACCACTTCCGCCATTGGAATTTCATAGGTCAGCGCAACCTGGTTACCGTGATAGACCATGTTGGTCTGCACGCCGCGTTTCTCAATACACAAGGTGATCACGCTGCCCAGATATTCCTGCGGCATCAGCATATGACACTCTGCGATTGGCTCGCGTAATTCCAGAATGTTATTCAGCGCCGGAAGTTTAGACGGGCTGTCGACGTAAATGGTTTCATTGCCGGTGGTCAGAACTTCATACACAACGGTCGGTGCCGTAGTGATCAGATCCAGATCGTATTCACGCTCCAGACGTTCCTGAATGATTTCCATGTGTAGCAGGCCGAGGAAACCGATACGAAAGCCAAAGCCTAACGCTGTAGAACTTTCAGGTTCATAGAACAGAGAAGCATCGTTCAGGCTCAGCTTGCCAAGCGCATCACGGAAGTTTTCATAGTCATCGGAACTGACCGGGAAGAGACCGGCATATACCTGCGGCTTCACTTTCTTAAAGCCAGGCAAAACTTTATCCGCAGGGTTACGTTGCAGCGTCAAGGTATCGCCCACCGGTGCGCCAAGGATGTCCTTGATCGCACAAACCAGCCAGCCGACTTCGCCGCAGTTCAGGACATCTTTATCAACGCGTTTAGGCGTGAAGATACCCAGACGATCGGCGTTATACACCTGTCCGGTACTCATGACTTTAATTTTGTCGCCCTTTCTCATGGTGCCGTTTTTGATACGGACCAGAGAAACCACGCCAAGGTAGTTATCGAACCAGGAATCGATGATCAGTGCCTGTAATGGCGCTTCCGGATCACCTTCCGGTGGCGGAACATCACGCACCAGACGTTCCAGAACTTCAGGAACACCCACGCCGGTTTTCGCTGAACAACGCACAGCATCCGTTGCATCAATACCTACGATGTCTTCGATTTCTTGTGCTGCGCGATCGGGATCAGCGGCAGGCAAATCGATTTTGTTCAGGACCGGAACCACTTCCAGATCCATTTCCATCGCGGTGTAGCAGTTCGCCAGCGTCTGCGCTTCTACGCCCTGACCCGCATCAACCACCAGCAGTGCGCCTTCACAGGCGGCCAGTGAACGTGAAACTTCGTAGGAGAAGTCAACATGTCCGGGGGTATCGATGAAGTTCAGGTGGTAAACCTGTCCATCTTTCGCTTTGTAATCGAGCGTTACGCTCTGCGCTTTGATGGTGATACCGCGCTCACGCTCAAGATCCATAGAATCGAGAACCTGGGCTTCCATTTCACGATCGGACAAGCCGCCGCAAATTTGAATAATACGGTCTGACAGCGTCGACTTACCGTGGTCAATGTGGGCAATAATGGAGAAATTTCGTATATGCTTCATTATAAAAGTTTTTCTACCTTGGTATTTCTGAATCATTCGCCATGAACATACAGCGACGGTTTGTAGGTTGGCTGTCTTTCGCCTAAGTCGCAGCATTCTACATGCCAGCACCGTGAAAACCTAGTCTCGGTACATCCTAACTCCAGATTATGCGTGCTTTTTCTGAGGTAAATCCCCACATTTTCATTTGTTTTCATTCCCTGGCTGATTTTACCTCCGTCACCTTTACCTCTTTCCGGCATTTTCTCTTAGTTATCCGACCCGCACAGGTTTTAGGAAAATGCCCATATACAAAAACGAACCCTCACGCCTAATATATTGTTATAAAAGAAATTACATTATTTCAATCCACAAAGTTTTAATTCTAATTATTCCTTATTCTTTTTTTATTTTAATTCAATCCGGTCACAAGGTTATCAATATGATCAATGAAGGGCGGCTGCTCAGTCAGCATGGCTTTGCCAAAGCCAACTCTTGGATCACTCTGGTCCTGTCAGTGCTTTTGCTGGTGGGCGGTGCTGTACAGATCGCTTTCTTCCTCGCTTTCGGCCATACCGCAGACGGGCTGCACAGTGTCGCAGTCTCTGCCCTGCTGAGTATTGCGCTCGGGCTGGTGCTTATTTTATTGAGGCGTTTTATCCGACCAGATCAGGTCTATCGGCTTCATGAAAATGGTATTTTGGTTATAAGCCAACTCGATAAGAAGAACCGGTTTATTCCGTTCGACAGAATCACGGATATATACCGTTTCAGAACGGGTAAATATACGCGTCGTATTTTAAATACCATGATATTCAGAGAAGAAAATAGCAAAACATGGCATCGGATCACGCCGAACATTGCTAATTCAGAACGTCTGATTGATGTTATTAAGAATGAGCAGCTGATGTTCCGTGGCCCCTCGGCCTTAAATACGCTGGCACAAGGCGGAGACATTCTTTTTACCTGCATGGTAAATTCGCACTGCGGACTTAAACGGTTTATCGGTTCTAACCTTCTGACAACGAACGAAAAAAGGATCCGATTGAGTGCATTAATGCTGACTACTGATGAAGGGAAGACAATACCGGTAGAGGACATTCAGTTTATCAGCGGCGGAAGCAACAGTCCGTTAATCAGATTGCTCGACAAACACGGTCGGATTTTGTTCTCTGTCGCTTATATTTCACTCTCCAGTGCCGATCTTTTCATCGCACTGATTGAGCATATGATTCAGAACCGGATCCCTGTCAGAAATTAAAAATGCCACAGACCCGGCTGAGTCAGTGGCATTCAATTCGCTTTTGCTAATTCAGATATTACGAAGGAAACTCGCTATCTGCGGAATAACGAAATGCATTGGGAGGTAACCCCACCTGCAACACGACCGGCTGATAACCGGATTTTCCGTCGACTTTTGCCGCGAGTGCTTTGGCGATGATAAAGCCCAGCCCGCCTCCCAGCACAGCGCCGATGACAGCGTACATGTCTGCTTTAAACAGAGCCTGCAATATACCGCCTCCGGCAATTACCCCAAACAGTGGCGTCATATAAACCAGAAATGCGGAACGCAGCAAACTGCCTTCCGGTATTCCCAGTTCAACTTTTTGCCCCGGCTCCAGAGGTTCGGCGAAACTGACCTGAAGATTGTGACCAGTTTGAGGTCCAAGTTCATTCAGCACCCGGGCACCACAACCTGAACGCGAATGGCAGCTACTGCAACCTGACTGCGTTTCACAGCGCAGTGATGCAATACCGTTTTGCCACGACACCACAGTGGCCCATTCTTTCATCATACGATCACCCGGATTTTTTTAGCCAAAAGTCATTTTGCAGAGAAGACAATACTGTCTGTAATACGTTTTGCTGTGGAAGGTGGCAGTTCACCGACGACAGTAATCTCATTTCCGTTACGCACTTCCGTTTGTACGGTTCTGCGCCCTTGCCTGATCAACTGCTCAGAAAGGCCATTCGTTGTCGCACTGATATTGACAGAGAAGCTGAACAATCCGTCAGTGTACAACCGGGATTCTATAGTGACTGGCATATTTGGCAAGCTTCTGCGACTGCTGGCCACTTCAGTGACACCCGCCGGAAGCCATTTTACCTGCCAGCCAAACTTCACCTGCTCAGAGGCAGGCAATGAAAGGACCGGTGGCAGATTGGCTTTCTCGATTTCTGCAAGAGTCCCGATGACTTGCTTCCCATCATCAAAACTGATGACCCGGAATTGTTCCAGCGTTTCGCCGTCACGGTCTAATAAGTCGACACGCATTGGCAATTTCGTCTGTTCATCCACCCAGATCACATAGCTGAATCTTGTACCGTCACGCGACACCACGCGGATCACCTGACTCAGGCGATCTGCGGCACGCGCACGACCGACAGCAATGAAATCATAGTATTTTGACAGCTGGGAAAAATCGCTGAAGACAATGGAAGGCAGGGAATCAACGATATGATCGCCATCCAGAGTAAAAGGCTGAAGCCCGGTTTCAAAGTAACTGATGTCTTTTCCACGCTGGACAATTTCACGGCGCGGACCATCCATCAGAACCAGTTGAGCGAGCGAGGATTGATTAGAAACAGCATGACGATAGCGAAAGGAATCAATCCCTTGCTTCGTGATGTTAATAAAACCCATTTCATAATTCAGCGACTGACTGGCTTTGCCCATCCCTTGTAATAACGCCTCGGAAGTAGGATCTGCCGAGGCGATACTTGGAGTAAGCAGGCTGCCCGTCACTAAACAAGCGGCAAACCAAAATTGCTTCATTACTGCGTTTGCGTTCCTAAAGACTGAGTTCCTGGGACCTGAACAGCGGCTTGCTGTGGAGTAACAGGTTCGAGCTGGAGCTGCTCAGAATGCAAGCGGCGCTGCAGTTCGTAATCCTGCAACATAGCGTTGATACGCTTACGTTGCTCCTGCACATTTTGTTGCCCGCTGGCAGTGTTGCCTTCATTTGGCACGCCGAAGCTGACCGGAGAGGCTTTACCCATCATTGGCAAGGTATTAAATGCCGGCGTTTCCGGAGAAGCGCCCGATGCGTCAGGTTGGTTGTAATGTTGCACACCGACAATCACGGCCAGCGATACACAAGCAGCCACACCAACCTGAGTCAGCTGGCTCGCCCAAGGGCGCACCTTCTGCCAGAAAGGCATTTTTTGCCAGGTATGAGGCTGAGGCTGCGATTCTGTTGCGGAACCCGGCACCAGTTTAACCGGCTCATTTGCCAGCGCTGCGGCCACACGGTCTGCGATATCCAGATGCACCACATTCCCAATATCACCGCGTAAGGTATCGCGGATCAAATGATAACTCTGCCAGTCTTGCTGAAGCCTGGAATCAGTTGATAAAGAACTTAACAGTTCAGAATCAATGGCTTCACCATCCATCAGAGCGGAAAGCTTTTCTTTCTGCATGCCTAAGTACCCTTCCTGTGTCCGTCATCTCTAACGCTGGATGAGCGGTTGAACCTTGTTATCAATTGCTTCCCGGGCACGGAATATTCGCGATCTTACCGTACCCACCGGACAATCCATGATGGCGGCTATTTCTTCGTAGCTCAATCCATCTAACTCCCTTAAGGTTATCGCCATGCGAAGATCTTCAGGAAGTGCTTCAATAGTACGGAAAACTATCTGCCGTAACTCTTCAGACAACATTAAGTTCTCAGGGTTCGAAATTTCTTTAAGGGCACCGCCACTTTCGAAATTTTCGGCTTCGCTCGCATCGACATCACTGGATGGCGGACGACGCCCCTGAGCGACTAAATAATTTTTCGCTGTGTTGACTGCAATACGATACAGCCAGGTATAAAAAGCACTGTCGCCGCGGAAAGATTCCAGCGCACGATACGCTTTTATAAAAGATTCCTGAACCACATCAGGCACATCGCCCTGTGGGACATAGCGGGATACAAGGCTCGCTACCTTATGCTGGTAACGGATAACCAGTAAATTGAACGATTTTTGATCACCCTTCTGGACCCGCTCAACCAGAACTTGATCGGCTAACTGCTCGCTCATCCGAGGTAAAATCTCCCCAAAACCATCTCCGCGCTTTGAATCGTACTGCCAGCTTTCATCATTATATTCCTGAGCAAGTACTGCTTGGAGTTCACATGGAACAATAAGTTCCACATCGCCATTGTTTTTTCTATTGAAGTCTTAAGCCCGTGGCTTTTGCACGGAGGTTTAGGCTAACATGAATTTCCCTCTTCTTCTGCAAACATCATACGTTATGCAACCTTCATCTGAATTTGTTAGCGATGTATTGATAATCGGAAGTGGCGCTGCGGGCCTGTCTCTGGCTTTGCGACTTGCAGACCACTGTCACGTCACTGTTCTCAGTAAAGGCCCCCTCAACGAAGGCTCCACGTTCTACGCACAAGGCGGTATCGCCGCCGTATTCGACGAAGCAGACAGCATTGCCTCACATGTTGATGACACATTAATTGCTGGCGCAGGCCTTTGCGATAAAGAAGCGGTTGAATTTATCGCCAGTAACGCACGTCATTGTGTGCAGTGGTTGATCGACCAGGGTGTACTGTTTGATACCGAAACCAACGCGAGCTCAGAAGAGCGTTATCACCTGACTCGTGAAGGCGGTCACAGCCACCGCAGGATCCTGCATGCTGCTGATGCTACAGGTAAAGAAGTAGAGACTACGCTGGTTGGGAAAGCAAGAGCACACGCAAATATTTGCGTTAAAGAGCGCTATAATGCCGTGGATTTGATCACGTCCAGCAAGCTCGGATTACCGGGCACTCAGCGTGTCGTCGGTGCCTATGTCTGGAACCGTGATAAAGAGCATGTGGAAACCCTGCGGGCCAAGGCGGTTGTACTGGCCACGGGCGGCGCTGCCAAGGTGTATCAGTACACCACCAATCCTGATATCTCCTCCGGTGATGGCGTGGCTATGGCGTGGCGCGCAGGCTGCCGTGTCGCCAATCTGGAATTCAATCAGTTTCATCCGACCTGCCTTTATCACCCGCAGGCACGTAACTTCCTGCTGACCGAAGCCCTGCGTGGCGAAGGCGCCCTCCTCAAGCGCCCAGATGGGACACGTTTCATGCCGGACTTCGATGAGCGTGGCGAACTGGCACCGCGTGATGTTGTTGCGCGGGCTATCGACCATGAAATGAAGCGTCTCGGCGCGGACTGTATGTATCTCGATATCAGCCATCGTCCGCCGGAATTCATTAAACATCATTTCCCGATGATTGATGAAAAACTGCAATCGCTGGGTATCGACCTGACAAAACAGCCGATCCCGATTGTGCCTGCTGCGCATTACACCTGCGGTGGCGTTATGGTGGATCAGCACGGGCGCACCGATCTCGATGGATTGTATGCGATTGGCGAAGTCAGCTATACCGGCCTGCATGGCGCTAACCGTCTGGCTTCTAACTCACTGCTGGAATGCGTGGTGTATGGTTGGTCGGCGGCAGAAGACATCATCAAGCGTCTGCCTCACGCCAAACTGGCGAAAAAAATTCCACCGTGGGATGAAAGCCGGGTGGATAATTCCGATGAGCAGGTCGTTATCCAGCATAACTGGCATGAACTGCGCCTGTTTATGTGGGATTACGTGGGGATTGTGCGCACCACGAAGCGCCTGGAGCGCGCCCTGCGCCGCATCATGACGCTGCAACAGGAAATTGACGAGTATTACGCCAACTTCCGTATTTCCAATAATCTGCTGGAATTAAGAAATCTGGTGCTGGTTGCCGAACTTATTGTTCGCAGCGCGCTGGAACGTAAAGAAAGTCGCGGCCTGCATTACACGCTCGATTATCCTGATTTACAGGAAAACCCGCAGCCGACAATTTTGCAGCCCTAGCGTTAAAAAAGTGCGAAGGAACGCACTTTTCACCGGCCACCCTGCCATCAGTAATTCAGATAAAAATCCGTAATCAGTGCACAAAATGCTTCGCTGTAAACCCCTTCCGATTTTCTCAGGGCCAGCTCCTGATCCACGCACTCTGTCGGATTTCTGGCTAATGTCAGCAACAAACGATTAAGCGGTTTTCCCGGACGGTCGCGTACCGCCATCCGCCACGCACTGAACCAGCCTTTCTGGTGAGCCAGTGCCTCAAATGCCAGACCGATGTCATACGGCAAAACAACGCTGAACATTCCTGCTGGTGTGATCAGCTTCTGCGCGCATTCCAGCAGCGCCTCATGCGTCAGGGTTTCGGTATAACGGGCGGCATTGCGGGCTTCATCACGGCAGGCAACGGCCGATTCAAAATAAGGCGGATTGCTGACAATCAGATCATACTGAGCAGGGTGTTTTTGCGCGTACTCATTAATATCCTGCGCATGAACAGACAGTCTTTGCGCCCAGACTGATTCGCGGAAGTTTTCCGCAGCCTGTCCGGCGGCGGCCGATTCCAGTTCAACGGCATCGATAAAAGTATGAGATTCGCTGCGCTGTGCCAGCATCATGGCAATCAGACCGCTGCCACAGCCGATGTCTAGAACTCGACGCGCCTGACTGACCGGCGCGGTAGCCCCCAGCAGAACACCGTCAGTGCCGACTTTCATCGCACAACGGTCGTGGGCGACGAAAAACTGTTTAAAGGTAAAACCATTGCGCCGTAAAGGCTGTGCGGAACTGACTTCTTTTGTCACTCATTTCACCGTAATAACGCCAGCCAACAGGGCTGGAAACGAAAACTGTCGTAGCATAGGGCAAAGAGAAGCAGAGTAAAAGCCACGCAAACCGCTTAAATAGGTGAAGATCGCAGCTAACACGTCTATAATCGGCGCCCCAAGTAGAGGTAGACCATGACTGTAACCACTTTTTCCGAACTCGAACTCGATGAACGCCTGATTGAAGCCCTTGGCGACAAAGGCTATAGCCGTCCTACTGTCATTCAGGCAGAGGCCATTCCGCCAGCAATGGACGGACGCGATGTGTTGGGTTCGGCTCCTACCGGCACCGGCAAAACAGCGGCATTCCTGCTGCCTGCATTGCAGCATTTGCTGGATTTCCCGCGTAAGAAATCTGGTCCGCCACGTATTCTGATCCTCACGCCAACCCGTGAACTTGCTATGCAGGTTGCTGAACAGGCGCGTGAGTTAGCCAAACATACCGAACTGGATATCGCGACCATCACTGGCGGCGTGGCTTATATGAACCACGCTGAAGTGTTCAGTGAAAACCAGGACATCGTCGTTGCGACGACAGGGCGTTTGCTGCAATACATTAAAGAAGAAAACTTCGACTGCCGCGCTATCGAAACGCTGATCCTCGACGAAGCCGACCGCATGCTGGACATGGGTTTTGCTCAGGACATCGAAACGATTTCTGCCGAAGCACGCTGGCGTAAACAGACGTTGCTGTTCTCCGCAACGCTGGAAGGGGAAGCCATCCGTGAATTCGCAGAACGCATTCTGACTGAGCCGGTAGAAATCGAAGCCGACCCGTCACGTCGCGAACGCAAAAAGATCTTGCAATGGTATTACCGCGCCGACGATCTGGCGCATAAAACCCAGATGCTGATCCATTTACTGAAACAGGAAGATGTCACTAAATCGGTGATCTTCGTGCGTAAGCGCGAGCGTGTGCATGAACTTGTTGCCTGGCTGCGCGAGGCAGGGATCAACTCCTGTTATCTCGAAGGCGAAATGGTACAGGTGAAACGCACCGAAGCCGTCAAACGTATGGTCGAAGACCGCGTTAACGTGCTAGTTGCCACTGATATCGCCGCGCGCGGTCTGGATATCAACGACATCAGCCACGTCTTCAACTTTGACCTGCCGCTGACCGCTGATATCTATCTGCACCGTATCGGCCGTACTGGTCGTGCTGGCCGCAAAGGCACCGCGATTTCTTTTGTGGAAGCGCATGACCATCTGCTGCTCGGTAAAATCGGTCGTTACCTGAACGAGCCACTGAAAGCGCGTGTGCTCGAAGGCTTCCGTCCTAAGACCAAAGCCCCAAGCGAGAAAGTAACCGGTAAGCCATCGAAGAAAGTGCTGGCGAAACGCAAAGAGAAGCAAAAAGCGACGCAGGAAAAATCGAAGGTGAAAGTGAAAGTTCGCCATCGTGACAGCAAAAACGTCGGCAAGCGCCGCGTTAAGCCTGATGCGGCAAAAGACGCCTCTTAAAAAGCATTTGGCTAATTTGATGCAAAGAAAAACCGCCCCGAAAGGCGGTTTTTTTATATCCGTATTTTCATATCCGTATTTTATATCAATAACCTACCGGATTCTGAAAGACTTAGAAGCGATTACAGGCTTTCAGTGAAAGTACGGGTAATCACGTCACGCTGCTGTTCAGCAGTCAGTGAGTTGAAACGTACCGCATAGCCGGACACACGAATGGTCAGCTGTGGATATTTTTCAGGGTGCTTAACCGCATCTTCCAGAGTTTCACGACGCAGTACGTTAACGTTCAGGTGCTGACCACCTTCCACGCGCACAGTCGGCTGAACTTCCATCGGCACTTCACGATATTCAAACTTGCCAAGATCGCTGACAGCCACAATCTGGTCTTCCGCAAAACCCGCTTTTGCACACACACAACGAGCTTCTGCTTTTTCATCATCGAGCAGCCAGAAAGAGTTTTTCAGCGCTTCGTTTTCGGTTTTAGTAATTTGGATCCCGGTGATCATATGTTGCCTCCAAGTTGGCTACAGTACTGTTAATTGATTGATGTCAGGCCGAACCACAACCTGCTTTCCTGTTGTCAGATATAACAGCAGAGCACCCTGCATTCTTTGATAAATATCAACCTTTTCCTTGTGGGTATTTCTCACCCTCAGCATATTTATGTTTTATATCAATTTTTTCAAGGCACCTGATTAAATTATTTTTGTAAATTATCAACAATTTTGCAAAGACGTTAAGTCGCAGATAAATATCAGCAAAAGCTCATACGGGTTTCACTGAGCAGGATGAGCAGGTAAGCTACTGCCAGTTTAAAATTACCTTCAAAAGGAGAGCGTCAATGTCCACTACTCTCACCTGGCATGACGTGATCGGTCAGGAAAAAGAACAGCCCTACTTCGTTGATATGCTGAAGTTTGTCGCCGCTGAACGCGCGGCCGGTAAAACCATTTATCCTCCACAGCAGGATGTATTTAACGCCTTCCGTTCGGCAGACCTGGCAGATGTCAAAGTGGTGATCCTGGGTCAGGATCCTTACCACGGCCCCAATCAGGCTCACGGATTATCATTTTCTGTGCGCCCGGGGATCCCTGCCCCGCCTTCTTTAGTCAACATGTATAAAGAACTGGTGACTGATATTCCCGGCTTCGAACGACCTGCTCATGGCTATCTGCAAAGCTGGGCCGATCAGGGCGTGATGCTGCTGAATACGGTTTTGACCGTCGAAGGCGGTCAGGCGCATTCACATGCCAAGCTGGGCTGGGAAACCTTTACCGATAAAGTCATTTCCGCCCTGAACGAAAATCGTGAAGGGATTGTCTTTTTGCTCTGGGGTTCTCACGCGCAGAAGAAAGGCAACATTATCGACCGCAACCGCCATCATGTTTTGAAAGCGCCGCACCCTTCTCCGCTGTCTGCGCATCGCGGTTTTCTGGGATGTAAGCATTTCTCACAGGCGAATGCCTTGCTTGAACAACAGGGTCTGGCACCGATTGACTGGATGCCTGTACTCCCTGAACAGGCATAAATGCGACCCGAACAGCCAGAAAAAAGAGGCACCCGTGAAGGTGCCTCTTTCGTTATATCAGACGGCTAAAAACAGAATCAGGCTTT
>NZ_RAHH01000018.1 GCF_003602095.1 Rahnella woolbedingensis
AACTTATTGTTTTCGTTGGTGGGTCGTGGCGGGTTCGAACCGCCGACCAATTGATTAAGAGTCAACTGCTCTACCGACTGAGCTAACGACCCAACGGGACGAATTATTCTCCTCTACCCCGATGATGTCAAACGCTTAACCCTACTTTTTTACTGCCTTTACGCTGAATATTTGTGAAGCCCATCACAGTGAAAAAAGGTATATTCTCAACTTTATGCCATGCCTGATTAATTAACACTCAATTATCCACTATGTAAAAAATACGATACATTTTTCACCACTGGCATTTTGTATGTCGGTTATAACATCTCTGAAATTAACATTAGTATTACATTCACTCACTCCCGCTGTCGTTCCAGCGGAGATGATAAAAGAGCCTCAGAGCTCAAATATTGACGTAAATGAATGCGATATGGCGGAGTTCATACGCAGAAAGCAAAAAACAGGAATCTATACAACATGCAAGAAGAGTCAAAAATCCTCGCCCGGCCGGAGGAAGAGAGCGCGGAAGGTCTGCGGCGCAATCTCTCCAACCGCCATATCCAGCTTATTGCCATCGGTGGCGCTATCGGTACCGGCCTGTTTATGGGTTCGGGCAAAACTATCAGCCTCGCCGGTCCTTCCATCATTTTCGTCTACATGATCATCGGCTTTATGCTGTTTTTCGTCATGCGTGCAATGGGCGAACTGTTATTATCCAACCTCGAATACAAATCTTTCAGCGACTTTGCCGCCGATCTGCTGGGCCCCTGGGCAGGATATTTCACCGGCTGGACCTACTGGTTTTGCTGGGTGGTCACGGGTATCGCAGATGTCGTAGCGATTACCGCCTACGGCCAGTTCTGGTTCCCCGGCCTGTCGCAATGGGTCGCCTCCCTGCTCTGCGTTCTGGTGTTGCTCAGCCTGAATCTCGCCACTGTGAAAATGTTTGGTGAGATGGAATTCTGGTTTGCGATGATTAAAATCGTTGCCATCGTCGGGCTGATTATCGCCGGACTGGTGATGGTACTGACGCACTTCCAGACGCCAACCGGCACCGTCGCTTCCTTCAGCAATCTGTGGAATGACGGCGGATTCTTCCCGAAAGGCGTCAGCGGGTTCTTTGCCGGTTTCCAGATAGCCGTGTTCGCGTTTGTCGGTATAGAACTGGTCGGCACTACTGCGGCTGAAACCAAAGATCCGCAAAAATCTCTGCCGCGCGCCATCAACGCCATCCCGCTGCGCATAATCATGTTCTACGTTTTCTCGCTGATCATGATTATGTCGGTGACGCCGTGGAGCCACGTGGTGGCGGATAAAAGCCCGTTCGTTGAGCTGTTCGTGCTGGCCGGTCTTCCGGCGGCGGCGAGCATTATCAATTTTGTGGTGCTGACCTCTGCGGCCTCTTCCGCCAACAGCGGCGTGTTCTCTACCAGCCGCATGTTGTTCGGTCTGGCACAGGAAGGCAACGCGCCGAAAGCGTTCGGCAAACTCTCTTCCCGTGCGGTGCCGTCAAACGGCCTGACCTTCTCCTGCATCTGCCTGCTTGGCGGTGTGGTGCTGATTTACCTGATCCCGAACGTGGTCACGGTCTTCACGCTGGTCACCACCGTCTCTGCGATCTTATTTATGTTCGTCTGGACCATCATTCTCTGCTCATATCTGGTCTACCGTCGCAAACGCCCGCAACTGCACGAAGCATCTATCTACAAAATGCCGCTCGGCAAACTGATGTGCTGGGTGTGTATGGCGTTCTTCGCCTTCGTGCTGGTGCTGCTGACCTTACAGGATGACACCCGTCAGGCGCTGCTCGTCACGCCACTGTGGTTTGTGGTACTGGGGATAGGTTACTGGTTGCGGACGAGAAGTCGTAAAGCCTGAACAGGCCATTGATATTAAAGCCATTGATACTTAAGTCGTTGATACTAAAAAGGAGCCATCTGGCTCCTTTTGCTTTATTACGGATTACTCCACTTCCAGCGCCTGCCAGAACTGATCCAGCATTTTTCTGGCCGACGGACGGGCGGATGCCACTTTCACCGGCAATTCAGGTGGCGCGCCGGCTTTCATCTCGCCGAGGTCAAACACAAAGGTGTAATCCGGTTCCTGTCCCATGCGTAAATCGCTGACCAGAATGTGGCCGCCCTGCTCTTTAACGCTGAAGAAACCGTGACTGAACCAGGCGACGCGCGCCAGAAACGCATTATCTTTGTGCGCTTCATAGAGTGCTTCACCACGCGGATAAAAGCGGAAGCGGATTGGCGAATCAGGATGCAGCAGCGAGGTAAATCCTTCGCCATAACTGTCTTTATTCATCACCACCACCCGCCATACCAGCGTATTGAACGGAGTGGGTGTCACCAGAATCTGCGTGCTTTCAATGTTCTGCCGTTGCAGTTCCTCGTCCACGTGCTGAGTCACCTGATGTTGCTCGAAGGCAGTACAGGCCAGATACAGACAACTCACGCCCAGCAGCACGTTATTCCACATGATCCCGCGCTGTTGCTCACGGTACAGCGCCAGCCCGACGCCGATAATCAGCGGCAAGGTATAGAGCGGATCAACGATGAAAACACTGCCGACCGCAAAAGGATAGTTTGTAAACGGCAGACCGAGCTGCGTGCCGTAAACGGTCATCAGATCCAGTAACGGATGGGTAATCAGTGCCAGCCAGACCGCGCCCCACCAGTGTTTGAAATGCTGCCCGCCGCTGAGCAATTTTGCCATCAGCCACGCCAGCAGCGGCGAAATCAGCGTCAGATAAAACAGCGCATGGCTTTCAGTGCGGTGCATCGTCATATTGCTGATGGCATCACCGTGATCGTAAAACACATCCAGATCGGGCAACGTGCCGCAAATCGCACCCGCCAGCGCGGATTTCCACACCGGTGCACGTTTGCCCATCACCGCGATACCGACCGCCGCGCCCAATACGAACTGAGAAACCGAATCCATCCTGACCTCTTTAAACCCGAAGCTGAATGCCTTCGGTGATAATGTGCTGCACGTTTTTCACCGTCTGTTCAAAAAACTCAGGATCACTGAGCGTTTTGCCGGTGATGGCTTCGACCTGCACGCCAAAATCTGCATAATGCTGGGTGGTGGCCCACAGCATGAAAATCAGCTGCATCGGATCCACCGGGGCTATCAGCCCATCTTTAATCCAGCCGCGAATGACATCTGATTTGTCTTCTACCAGCGTTTTCAAACTGCCGCCCAGTTCCTGTTTCAGCAGCGGCGCCCCCTGCACCATTTCCAAACAAAACAGCCGTGACGCCTGCGGATTATCGCGTGAGACACAAAGTTTCAGGCGGATATATTCCCGGATGGCTTCCAGCGGATGCTGATCCGACTGCAACGCTTTCAGCGGCGCCAGCCAGATATCCAGCAGCCCTTTCAGCACCGCGATATACAAATCTTCTTTCGAGGGGAAGTAATACAGCAGATTGGTTTTCGACACATCGGCACGCTCGGCCACCTGATCCAGGCTGGTGCCATGAATACCGTACAGCGAAAAAAATTCCAGCGCCGCCGCCATGATATTGCCGCGTTTAGCCGCGACGGCCCGCGAGCGTCGCGTCGGGGCTTTCGCCAACGCCTGGCGGGATTTTCTCTCTCCGGCGTCGGGCTGCGGAGGTTCGACCAATGGCTTCACAACGTTTCCCTGAGACAAACAGCAAGGCGGAAATCATAACAAATGGCGCTACAGGCGACTATCGCTATGCATATGGATGATGAAAGTAACACCCAAGACAACACCACATAACCAGAAAGGGTTATTAATTTAACAAATTTGCACCATTTCCGTTCAATCCTGCCTGATAAATGTGCAGTTATTTTTGACCAGATGGTCTGAAACAGACCGTTTGCTCCATCAGTAATCCGACGTTATTTTTAACAGACTGATAATCATAGTGATTTAAAAACTGGCATCCGCCTTGCAATACCGAATCTGAATTCCTTCATTCGTGTTGCATCATGAGGTGAGCTATGAAAATCGGTGTCTTTATTCCTATAGGCAACAACGGCTGGTTAATTTCAGAAACTGCGCCACAGTACAAACCGACCTTCGAACTGAACAAAACTATTGTGCAGAAAGCGGAGCATTACCATTTCGATTTCGCACTTTCGATGATCAAACTGCGCGGCTTCGGTGGCAAAACCGAATTCTGGGAACACAATATGGAGTCGTTCACGCTGATGGCCGGTCTTGCCGCCGTGACCTCGCGCATCCAGCTTTATGCCACCGCCGCCACGCTGGTGATGCCTCCGGCAATCGTTGCGCGCATGGCCGCCACTATCGACTCCATTTCCAATGGCCGTTTCGGCGTCAACGTTGTCACCGGCTGGCAGAAACCGGAATACGAGCAAATGGGTATGTGGCCGGGCGATGACTATTTCACCCGCCGCTACGATTACCTGACGGAATACGTCAGCGTGCTGCGCGATCTGTGGGGCACCGGTCACTGCACGCTCGACGGCGAATTCTTCAAAATGGATGACTGCCGCGTCAGTCCGCGTCCGCAAAGCGAAATGAAAGTGATCTGCGCCGGACAAAGCGATGCCGGTATGGCCTTCTCGGCGAAACACGCCGACTTCAACTTCTGTTTCGGTAAAGGTGTCAATACGCCAACCGCCTTTGCGCCGACCGCAGCCCGCATGAAAACGGCGGCAGAAGCGGAAAACCGCGACGTCTCCTCTTACGTGCTGTTCATGGTGATTGCCGACGAAACCGACGCCGCCGCCCGCGCCAAATGGGATTTGTATAAATCCGGTGCCGACGCCGATGCGCTGGCCTGGCTCACTGACCAGAGCAGCAAAGACACCAAATCCGGCAGCGATACCAATGTCCGCCAGATGGCCGACCCGACGTCAGCCGTCAATATCAACATGGGCACCCTGGTCGGTTCTTATGCCAGCGTCGCCAGAATGCTCGATGAAATCGACACCGTTCCCGGCGCAGGCGGCGTACTGCTGACCTTCGACGATTTTGTGCAGGGCATCGAAAACTTTGGCCGTTATATCCAGCCACTAATGAAAACCCGCCAGCATATCGGCACTGAGCAGAAAGAGGTCGCATGATGAACGTTGTTGAGAATCAAACTGTGGTCCGCCGCGAACCCAAAAATACCGGAGAGGAAACGATCCTCACAGCACGTCCGGAAGCCATTGCTTTCACGCCACAGCAAACGGCGCTGATTGTGGTGGATATGCAAAACGCCTATGCCTCACAGGGCGGTTATCTGGATCTGGCCGGTTTTGACGTTTCGGCCACCGCGCCGGTGATTGCCAATATCAAAGTGGCGATTGCCGCCGCCCGCGCCGCAGGCATCAAAGTGATTTTCTTCCAGAATGGCTGGGACAATCAGTACGTCGAAGCCGGTGGTGCCGGTTCGCCTAACTTCCATAAATCCAACGCACTGAAAACCATGCGCAAACGCCCGGAACTGATGGGCAAACTGCTGGCGAAAGGTGACTGGGATTATGACCTGGTAGATGAACTTCAGCCGCAGCCGGGCGACATCGTATTGCCGAAACCACGCTACAGCGGATTCTTTAATACCCAGCTCGACAGCCTGCTGCGCAGCTACGGCATTCATCATCTGGTGTTCACCGGTATCGCCACTAACGTGTGCGTCGAATCCACGCTGCGCGACGGTTTCTTCCTGGAATATTTCGGCGTGGTGCTGGAAGACGCTACCCATCAGGCCGGGCCGGAATTCGCGCAGAAAGCCGCGATTTATAACATCGAAACCTTCTTTGGCTGGGTCTCCAGCGTGCGTAATTTCTGTGACGCTGTGGGTTATAAAACTGAGCAAAACGCCGCGTAACGGCTTTCTGAAAAGGGAAATGAACTATGCCTAAAAGTGCCATTATTCCGGCTGGCAGCGGCGTTCCGCTGGCACCTTTTGTTCCGGGTACTCTCGCCGATGGCGTGGTGTACGTTTCCGGTACCCTGCCTTTTGATAAAGACAATAACGTGGTGCATGTCGGCGATGCCGCCGCGCAAACCCGTCATGTCCTGGAGATAATCAAAAGCGTTATCGAAACCGCGGGCGGCACGATGGATGACGTCACCATGAACTCGATTTTCATCACCGACTGGGCGAACTACGGCGCAGTGAATCAGGTTTACGCCGAATACTTTCCGGGCGAAAAACCGGCGAGGTTCTGCATTCAGTGCGGTCTGGTAAAACCGGATGCGCTGATCGAGATCGCCTCCATTGCCCATATCGGCAAGTAAGTCCTTTTATATCCTGTCTGAACGCCCTGAGGAAACAGCATGTATTACAAGATATCCGGTAAGAAAAATGCTGATGCAGAAACCGTCGTGCTCTCATCCGGGCTCGGGGGTTCCGGCGGCTTCTGGCAGCCGCAACTGGCGATGCTCGCAGAACATTTTCGCGTAGTCGTTTACGACCAGCACGGCACCGGCGACAGTCAGGGTACGGTGCCTGCCGGTTACCGGATGGAAGATATGGCCGATGAACTGGCGGGCATGCTTAACGAGCTGGATATCAGCCGCTGTCATCTGGTGGGTCACGCGCTCGGCGGCATTATCGGCCTGCATCTGGCGCTGCGTTATCCGGCGTTGTTGCAAAGTCTGGTGGTGATTAACGGCTGGACAAAGCTCGACAGCCAGACGCGACGCTGCTTTGAAGTACGGCAAAATCTGCTGCTCAACAGCGGCGTCGATGCCTACGTGCAGGCGCAGCCATTGTTTCTGTATCCGGCTGACTGGCTTTGCGAAAACGACGCCTTATTGCAGGAAGAGCGCCAGCATCAGGTGGCGCATTTTCAGGGAATGGAAAACCTGTTGCACCGCTTGCAGGCACTGATGGATTCAGACCTGACCGGCAGCCTCGGGCAGGTCATTGAGCCGACGCTGGCATTCAGCTGTAAAGATGATTTGCTGGTGCCGTGGATGCAATCTGCCATTCTCGCCACCCGTCTGCCAAACGGCGAACACATACAAATGCTGTACGGCGGTCATGCGATGAGCGTGACCGACCCTGAAACCTTTAACCCGATTTTACTGGACTGGCTACTGCGGCATTCATCGCAAGCTTCTGCCACGTTGTAATCAGTACGGACCAAGCCCCTGAGGACCAGACCATGCAATCAACCCTGAACGCCACATTGCCCGCCACCGTCGAAAAACACGCTGCCGTTGAGAAGCAGGCTGCCGTTGAAAAGCAGGCCATCGTTGAAAAACAAGAGTACCGCGATGCGATGGCACGCCTCGGTTCCGCCGTCAACATCATCACCACCGATGGCCCCGGCGGCCGCGCAGGTTTCACTGCCTCGGCGGTATGCAGCGTCACCGATACCCCGCCGACGCTGCTGGTGTGCCTGAACCGCTCGGCGTCGGTGCATGCGGCCTTTACGCACAATCAGGTGCTGTGCGTGAACACGCTGGCCGATTGTCATGAGTCACTGTCCAATTTATTCGGCGGAAAAACGCCGATGAAGCAACGCTTTGAAGCCGCTGAATGGGCACGCCTCGCTACCGGCTCGCCGATCCTCACCGATGCGCTGGTGTCGTTTGACTGCAAAGTCACGCAGATCACCAGCGTCGGCACCCACGACATTTTGTTTTGTGAAGCCGTCGCGTTACGGCGCAACGACGACAGCCACGGACTGGTGTATTTCGACCGGCGCTATCACCCGCTGATGCGTCAGACAGCCTGTTAACTCAACCTGATTAGGGACTTACAGCATGGCAAATACCTCCTGGTTTCCACAATGGCGTAAAAGAGAAGGCAATCTTGACGGCGCGGTGATCGCGCCGGATGAACGGCTGCCGTTAGGATCGACGGTGATCATGGGGCTGCAACATACGGTGGCAATGTTTGGTGCCACCGTTTTAATGCCATTGCTGATGGGTTTTGACGCCAACATGGCGATCCTGATGTCAGGCATCGGCACCCTTCTGTTCTTCCTGGTGGTCGGCGGACGCGTGCCGAGTTATCTCGGGTCCAGCGCCGCGTTTGTCGGGCTGGTGATCGCGGTCACCGGCTACAGCGGTCACGGGGCGAATCCGAATATCGGGGTGGCGCTGGGCGGGATTATTGCCTGCGGCGTGATTTATACGCTGATCGGTTTTGTGGTGATGGCAGTCGGTACGCGCTGGATTGAACGCCTGATGCCGCCAGTGGTGACCGGTGCAGTGGTGATGGCGATTGGTTTAAACCTCGCGCCGATTGCGATTAACAGCGTGTCGGCGTCTTCATTCGACAGCTGGATGGCGGTGATGACCGTGTTGTGTATCGGCTCAGTGGCGGTATTCACCCGCGGTCTGGTGCAGCGCCTGTTGCTTCTGCTCGGGCTGGTGGCGGCGTATCTGATTTATATGGTCATCACCAACGGCCTCGGGCTGGGTGCGCCGGTGGATTTCTCCGCCGTGGCGCAGGCGCCGTGGTTTGGCGTGCCGACCATTACCACACCGGTATTCAGTTCTCACGCCATGCTGATGATTGCGCCGGTGGCAGTGATCCTGGTGGCGGAAAACCTCGGCCACATTAAAGCGGTGGCAGGGATGACCGGCAAAAACCTCGATCCGTACATGGGCCGGGCATTTGTCGGTGACGGTCTGGCAACCCTGTTGTCAGCTTCTGCGGGCGGTACCGGCGTCACCACGTATGCCGAAAACATCGGCGTGATGGCCGTGACCAAAATCTACTCCACGCTGATTTTTGTCGCTGCGGCAATTGTTGCCATCGTGTTGGGCTTCTCGCCCAAATTTGGTGCACTGATCCACACCATTCCGGGGCCGGTACTCGGCGGCGCGTCGATTGTGGTGTTCGGACTGATTGCCGTGGCGGGTGCCCGCATCTGGGTACAAAATCAGGTGGATCTGGGACTTAACGGAAATTTGATCATGGTGGCGGTCACACTGGTACTGGGCGCAGGCAACTTTACCCTGAGTCTGGGCGGCTTCAGCATGGGCGGTATCGGCACGGCGACCTTTGGCGCGATTTTACTGAATGCGTTTCTGAGCCGCAGCAAACAGGCAAAAACGCAGCCTGAAATAAAAACTGGCACAGAAGCTGCATTAAAAGATCACTGACGACCTCAGTTTCTCCTTAGCTCATCATTTTTGATGATCGCCAGCGGTTATCCGGTCCACCCGTCCGGATTAGCCGCTGGTTTTTTTCTTTCTGTCTCCCACACATTTTCCCTAATGCCGTTTCCAGCTAACGATTGCAAAATTCCTTCGTTCACCTCCCCTTTAAATTGGTTTGTTATGGGTTCAGCACTTTCGTTCTAAGAACGCCAAAGTCATTCACCTGCAACCATGCCAGATAATAAAAAGGGTTTAACGATGAAGAACATTCGCCGGATTAACGCGGTCACCCGCGCACTGGCTTTAGCGGCACTTCTCACCAGCACGTTTTCCGCAATTGCCGCCGACGGCACACCGGTTCAGGGCGGCACCCTGATTTACCTCGAACAGCAGGCGCACACTAATCTCTATCCGCCTGCAGGCGGTTTCTACCCCAACGGCGGCATCCTCAATCAGATCACCGACAAACTGACCTACCAGAACCCGAAGACGCTGGAAGTTGAGCCGTGGATCGCCGAATCCTGGTCGTTCAACGCCGACAAAACCGAATACACCTTTAAGTTGCGCCCTGGCGTGACCTTCTCCGACGGCACACCGCTGGATGCCAACGCGGTGGCCAAAAACTTTGATACCTACGGTCTGGGCAACAAAGAGCATCACCTGCCGGTTTCCGAAGTCATCAATAATTACGACCACAGCGAAGTCATTGATCCGCTGACCGTGAAGTTCTATTTCAAAAAATCCTCACCGGGATTCCTGCAAGGCACGGCCACCATTGGTTCCGGTCTGGTATCGCTGAGCACGCTGGATCGTAATTTCGATGCGCTGGGCGACGCCACACACATCATCGGTTCCGGACCGTTCGTGGTCAGCAAAGAAACGCTCGGTCGTGAAGTCGATCTGACCGCCCGTAAGGATTACAACTGGGGGCCGAAAAACCTCAAACAGCAGGGGCGCGCCAATCTCGACGGCATCAAAGTGATCGTCACCGGCGAAGACAGCGTACGTATCGGCGCGCTGCTGGCGGGTCAGGCAGATTTCATTCGTCAGGTTCAGGCGTATGACGAGAAACAGGCCAAAGACCAGAACTTCCCGATTTATGCCGCGCCGACCAAAGGCGTCAACGACGGCATTTCGTTCCGCCCGGACAACGCGCTGGTGTCAGATTTGAAAGTCCGTCAGGCACTGCTGCACGCCACTAACAGTAAACAGGTGGTGGATACGCTGTTCTCACCTAACTATCCGCAGGCCACGTCGGTTATCGCCAAAACCGCAGCCGGTTATGTTGATCTCAGCCACAAACTGGCTTACGACCCGACGCTTTCCAAAAAACTGCTCGGTGAAGCGGGCTGGAAACCTGGCCCCAACGGCATCCGCCAGAAAGACGGCAAAACGCTGTCTCTGACCCTCTACGAATCGCTGCCACAGCCGCAGAACAAAGAGGTGTTGCAGCTGGTTTCCCAGCAATGGAGCCAGGTGGGCGCGAAGCTGAATATTCTGGCGGGCGACGCGGGCAGCCGCGTGGCGGATAACCTCGACCCTGAGAAAACTCCGGCGAACGTAGTGGAAGTCGGGCGCGCCGATCCGGACGTCATCAAAAGCGCCTTCTACCCGACCAACCGCGATGCGCTGCTGCAAAAAGGCGGCCTGAGCAGCAAGGTGAAAAGTTTCCGCGACGACAAGCTTAACGATTTGCTGACCGCGATTTCTGCCGAAGTGGATCCGAAAAAACGTCTGGCACTGACCGGCGACGTGCAGAATTACCTGCTCGATCAGGCGTATGTCATTCCTATTTTCGAAGAGCCGCAGGTCTTTGCCGGTGCACCGTATTTCAAAGGTGTGAGCTTCGAAGCGGTCGGGCGTCCGAGCTTCTACGGCGCATGGCTGGAAAAGCATTAACTGACAGGGGGTAAATCATGAGCCGATACGTGAGCGGTCGATTCGGACAGGCTTTGCTGGTGCTGTGGGCGGCGTTTACCGTCTCCTTCATCCTGTTGCAGGTGCTGCCCGGCGACGCCATCCTGATTAAATTCCAGAACCCGGACATGGGATTAAGCCCGGCGCAAATCGCCGATATGCGTGCTGCGTACGGTGCGGATGTGCCGGTCTGGCAGCAATATCTGCACACGCTGGGCGATTTCCTGCGCGGAAGTCTGGGCTATTCGATTCAGGCTGGCGTACCGGTGACTGAATTACTCAGCAGCAACTTCCCGCCGACGCTGCGTCTGGCGTTGTTCGGTTTTGCACTGGCCGCCGTGGTGGCCTTTGCGCTGGCATTTCTCTCCAGCCTGCTGCATTTCGGCTGGCTGAAGAACACCTTACAGGCTGTGCCGTCGCTGTTTATTTCCATTCCGACATTCTGGCTGGGCATCGCGCTGATCCAGTTCTTTTCGTTCCATCTGCGCTGGATCCCGGTGATTAATCCGGGTGAATGGGTCGGGCTGATTTTACCGATTATTACGCTGGCGATCCCGATCTCCGCCCCGCTGGCGCAGATCCTTATCCGCAGCATTGATCAGGTGCAAACCCAGCCGTTCGTCGCCGTCGCCCGCGCCAAAGGGGCCAGCCGCAGCGGTGTGTTGTGGCGTCATGTGGCGCGTAACGCCCTGCTTCCGGCGCTGACCATTGCCGGTTTGTTATTCGGCGAACTGATTGCCGGTGCGCTTATCACCGAAACGGTGTTCGGTCTTAATGGCCTCGGACAACTGACTCAGCAGGCGGTCAATAACCAGGATGTCGCGGTGCTTCAGGCGATTGTGGTGATTTCCGCCGCCGCGTTTGTCGCCATCAACTTACTGGTCGATTTACTTTATCCGTTGCTGGATCCGCGCCTTAAAGCATCCGCTTCTAAAAACTCTCGGGGAGCCACCGCATGAGCAGCTTACCGCTGGGCAAAAGCACGCTTTCATTACCGCTCTCCCAGCGCCGCCGCTGGAAACCCGCCCGCCTGCCACCGGGTTTATTCCTCGCGTGGCTGGTGATGGCGACCGTTATTCTGTGGGCGGTTGCCCCCGGTTTATTTACAGATTACAGCGGCACTGAAGGGATTGCCGGTGCGCAGCGTCTCGCCCCGCAGGCCGGACACTGGCTGGGTACGGATCAGCTCGGCCGCGATGTGTACGCCCGCATTGTGTACGGCGCAGCGCATTCCCTTTCCGGCGCACTGGTCGCCGTAGCGCTCGGGCTGGTATTCGGCACTGCGTTAGGTCTGGCGGCCGGTGCCAGCGGCGGTCTGGTGGATGCCATCGTCATGCGCATCAACGACGTATTGCTGTCCATCCCCGGCCTGCTGCTGTCACTGAGCGTGATTATTTTGCTCGGCTTCGGCACGGTTCACGCCGCGATTGCCGTCGGTGTCACCTCCGTCGCCAACTTCGCCCGTCTGGCACGCGCCGAAGTGGTGCTGGTGCGCCACAGCGATTACGTCGAAGCGGCGTACGGCAGCGGCGGTTCCTTCTTCTCCATTTTGTGGCGACACATTTTGCCCAATTCGCTGACGTCAGTGATCGCCTTCTCGGCATTGCAGTTCGGCAGCGCGATTTTGGCGATTTCCACCCTGAGTTTTCTCGGTTACGGCACACCACCGCCGACGCCGGAATGGGGTTTGCTGATTGCCGAAGGCCGTAATTACATCTCGACCGCCTGGTGGCTGACCACCTTCCCCGGCGTGGTCGTGGTTTTAGTGGTGCTTTCCGCCAACCGCATCAGCCAGTCATTACGCAGGAGAACGCGATGAACGCACAGGCCACTTTTACGCATGACGCTCCGCCGGTTCTCGAACTGGAAAACGTGTCGATCGCCTACGACGGCAAACCGGTGGTGCATAACGTATCGTTTTCGATTAACGCCGGTGAAGTGCTGGCGCTGGTCGGCGAATCCGGCTCGGGGAAAACCACCACCGCGCAGGCGATCATCGGTTTACTGGCGGAGAACGGCCATATCGAACAGGGCGAAATTCGCCTCAATGGTACCGACATCAGCCAGTGGTCGCAGCGCCGTCTCGATATTCTGCGCGGCGCGCGCATCAGCCTGATACCGCAGGATCCGACCAGTTCTCTGGATCCGGTCAAAACCATCGGTTCGCAGGTCGCAGAAATTCTGGATATCCACCAGCGTCTGCCACGTGCGCAGCGCGATGCCCGTGTGGTGGAACTGCTGTCGCGCGTCGGACTTTCGCATCCTGAACAGCGGGCGAAACAATATCCGCACGAGCTTTCCGGGGGAATGAAACAGCGCGTATTAATCGCCATTGCCATTGCGCTGCAACCGGCGCTGATCATCGCTGATGAGCCGACCAGTGCGCTGGATGTCACCGTGCAAAAACGCATTCTGGATTTGATCGACGAACTGCGCCGCGAGTCTGGCACCGCTGTTTTACTGGTCACGCATGATCTGGCGATTGCCGCCGAACGCGCCGACCGGTTGCTGGTGTTTCGTCACGGCAAAGTGCAGGAACAGGGCGTAACAGCCGAAGTCCTGAGCGCGCCGAAAAGTGATTACACCCGACAGCTGTTCGCCGATGTCCCTGCCCTTTCCGGCCGCCACCGCGCACAACTTCGCGCGGCACAGGATCCGGTGCTGGTGGTCGAAAACATTACGCATGATTTTACGCTGGGCGGCAAAAATCAGGCCGCGTTCCGCGCGGTCGATAATATCTCTTTCAGCATTCCGCGCGGCACCACCCATTCGCTGGTCGGCGAATCAGGTTCCGGCAAAACCACGCTGGCACGCATTCTGCTCGGTTTTCAGAAACCGGACAGCGGACGCGTGCTGATAGACGGCGAAGACATCACGCGCCTGAAAGGCGAGCCGCTGCGCCAACTGCGCAGGAAAATTCAGCTGGTATATCAGAATCCGTTTGCCTCGCTGGATCCGTCGCAAACGCTGCTCAAAGTGATAGAAGAGCCGCTGCTGAATTTCGAAAAAATCCCCGCTGACGTACGGCGTGAACGGGTGCTGGATATCGCCCGCCGCGTAGCGCTGCCGGAAGAATTACTCAGCCGCAAACCGCGCGAACTTTCCGGCGGCCAGCGCCAGCGGGTGGCAATTGCGCGTGCGCTGATTTTAGAGCCGAAAGTGCTGATCCTTGATGAAGCGACGTCTGCGCTCGATGTCACCGTGCAGGCGCAAATTCTGACGTTGCTTTCGCAGTTACAGGATTCGCTCGGCCTGACTTATTTGTTTATCTCGCATGATCTGGCGACCGTCCGGCAAATCTCGCACAGCGTCTCGGTGTTAAACCGCGGACAGCAGGTAGATTTCGGCAACGTGGAAGATGTTTTCGCTCTGCCTTCCAGCGATTACACCCGTCAGCTTATCGATGCCATTCCCGGCCGTCACCGCGCCGCCTGACTCAGCACATGAAAAAGAAAAGAGGGACATTATGAGCAGTAAACGTCTTGGGTTTTTCACCCGCCTTCTGGACAACACCAGCGCGCAGGAACGTTACCGGCTGGCGACCGAGCAAATTATTCACGCCGAGCAATTAGGTTTTGATTCCGCCTGGGTCGCGCAGCACCACTTTCACGAAGCCGAAGGCGGCCTGCCTGCGCCGCTGGTTTTCCTCGCGCAGGTGGCGGCGCATACCCGCTTTATCCGGCTGGGTACCGGCGTTATCACGCTGCCGATGGAGAATGCGTTGCGCGTCGCCGAAGATACCGCCGTGCTGGATTTACTTTCCGGCGGACGGCTTGAAATCGGCTTAGGTTCAGGCGGTACGCCGACATCGTTCCCGCCGTTCGGGCTGGAAAGTCAGGATCGCGGCAAAGCATTTGGCAACAATCTGCACACCCTGCTCACCGCCTGGCGCGGCGAACCGCTGGCGGGCACCGGCAACCGGTTATATCCGGCGGCACCGCAGCTGGCGAACCGCGTGTGGCAGGCAACTTTCTCGGTAGACGGCGGCGCGCGCGCGGGTAAATCCGGCGACGGGCTGATGCTGTCACGCACCCAGCCACGTCCGTCTGATGCACCAGATTTACGTCTCGATGAACTGCAAAATCCGATTATTGACGCTTATCTGGACGCCCTGCCGCAAGGCGTTGCGCCGCGTATCATGGGGTCACGTACCGCATTCGTGACCGAAAGCGGCGACGAAGCGCGTGAACTGGCGCAAAAAGGTTTACGCCGTCAGGCTGAAAACCACCGTGCCAGCGGGCAGATTGTGAAAGGCGATACGTTGGATGATTACATCCGCGCCTTCGACGTGCATCTCGGTACAGCAGCGCAGGTGACCGCGACCTTGCAGGCCGATACCGCACTCGCCCGCGTCACCGATCTGGCGTTTCAGGTGCATTCCATCGATCCGCCGCATCCGTACATTTTACGTTCCATCGAACTGATTGCCCGTCACGTTGCGCCCGCGCTCGGCTGGGTTCGCCGCACGCCGCAACGCCATGTTTCTTCCTCATCCGCTGATTCCTCATTTTCAAGGGAAGCCCTATGACTACCTATTCGACCGACCTGCTGGAAAAACTGGCTGACATCGCCCCGGATTCCGCACTGAAACAGGCACGCGATACCCGCGACGCCGCGACCCGTCACGCGCAGGGCAGCTACGACGCGCTGTTTACCGAGCAGGATGGCGTGGATTTTTCGCTGGCTGAACGCCTGCGTTTAGCGCAAAACGTTGCGCGCTGGCATGGCGATTCGCAGCTGACCAATCACTATTCCGAACGTTTGCAGGATTTACCGGATATCGACGAAACCGCCCGTCTTGACGCCGCGCTGACGCACGGTGAGCGTCTGAGTTTCAAACCCGCCAGCGCCACGCCTGCGCATTTGCAGGCGCTGAAAAAAGCCGGCTGGTCGGCGGACGCGATTGTCACGCTGTCGCAACTGATCGCCTTCGTCAGCTTCCAGAGCCGTGTGCTGCGCAGTTACCGGCTGATTGGCGGAAAAACGGTGGAGAACGGCAGCAACAAACCGGTCGGTGCCGCTTTCTGGCGCACCGAACCGAACACCCACAGTGGCCGCGATGCGCCGCAGGCGTTCACTCAGGAAGAACTCGGCTGGGAGCCGTGGATCCCGGCGAAAAAACGGGAAGAATTTGATGAAGCGCAGCAGGCGATTCTGGCGAAATTCGGCCATACGGATTCTGATTATTTCCGCCTGTTAGGGCGCAATCTGCCGGTTCTCGAACAGCGCACACTGACCGATAAAGGGATTTTCTACACCTCCGGCGGCTTGCCGCGCAAAGAGCGTGAACTGGCGGCGACTGTTGCCAGCAAAATCAATGGCTGTATTTACTGTGCGTCGGTGCATGCGCGCAAAGCCAGCCAGCTGTCGAAACAAACGGAAGATGTTCAGCGCCTGATCGACACCCCACCGGGCGGCATTCTCAGTAAAGAACAGTCCCCGCGCTGGCAGGCCGAAATTGATTTTGCTGCCGCGCTTTCTGCCACCCCGCCGGTTGCCACCGAGCAGCACATTACATCGCTGCGCGAACAGGGTTTAGACGAGTTGGAGATTGTCGATCTGGCGCAGTCAGCGGCCTTCTTCGCCTGGGCTAACCGCCTGATGTTAACGCTGGGAGAACCGTTTAATGACTGAAGTACAGAGCTCGCAAAAACTTATCCCGCAGCTTGATCATGTGGTGATTAACGTCGCCGAACAACTGAATCAGGCCGGGCAACAATTTCGCCGTCTGGGGTTTCATCTCACGCCGCGCGGCCATCATTCGCTGGGGTCCAGCAATCATCTGGCGATTTTTGGTGAAAATTATCTGGAACTGCTCGGCTATGAACCGGGCAACGCTCATACCCGTAAAGACCTCTGGCAGGCGCCGCTCGGCCTGAGCGGTCTGGTATGGAAAACGCAGAATTCGTCGGCGGTTTACGAGCATCTGCAACAACAAAACATTGCGGGTTCCGCACCGGCAGAATTTTTCCGTCCGGTAGAACTGAACGACGGCACATCGCCGAATGCCCGTTTTCGTACCGTACCGCTGGCCGCCAGCCGCGTGCCGAATGGCCGCAGTTTCTTCTGTCACCACCTGACGCCGGAACTGGTGTGGCGCAATGAATGGCAGCGCCACCCGAACGGCGTCGCCGACATCACCGGCTTTGTGATTTCAGCCGTTAATCCGCAGGACGCCGCTCAGGTGTATGGCGAATTATTCGGAGCCAGCGCATTAGCTATACAACCTCAGGAAGTGACATTGCGCGCAGGCCGCGCCACAGTGCGGTTCGTGACGCCTGAGCAGGCAACAGCAGAATTCGGCACTGTGCCTGAAGGCGAAAACGGCAGCGCCCGCATGATCGGACTGGAATTTGCCACCCGGTCGCTGGAAGCAGTGCGTAATAGCTTGCGGGTGGGGGAAATTACATTCAGGGATGACGTTGATCTCGTGTCTGTCCGGGCAGCGGACGGGCTAGGGGTCGCGCTAAAATTCAGCGAGGAATAAGGTCAAGGTCGTGGGCGTCGGCCCATACCGACAACACCTTGGGCTCGCCGCCCAAACTGGCCCAGAGGACGCGTAAGCGCGCGCCCTCTGGACTCCCGCGCTTTTTTACTGCGCGCTCCGCTCGCTGGCTATGTTTCAGGTATCGCAGCGACAGGCTGGAAATCTTGCCGCTGTGCGGTTCCTTCTCTCGGTCTTCGAGCCATAGGTCTCGAAGCCGCTCCGTTCAGCAAGATTTCTGAATCGCCCGCACGATCTTAAATTCAACATCAAACTGATGTTTATCTTTTAGAAAAGTGGATTGGCGTGCTCAAAAATGGCACCGAATGAACGGTTCGAGACCTATGGCTCGACACCTGAAATTCGGGAATCGCGCAGCGATGACATTTTGCGCCACGCACGATTGCGTCAGAACATGTCCGTCATACCCGCGATAGCGCGCAGTGAAAAAAGCGCGGAGTCCAGAGGCCCGCGCGTTACCGGGTCTCTGGTCGGTGTGGGCCGACGCCCACGGTCTTGACCATAAAGCTTAGATCTTTTATCTCTTACTTATCCTTTTTAATCTCTTGATTTAATCCCCCGATATGTTAAAAATTTGCAATTAAAATTCAGTAGACGGCTAAACGTCTAAATCCCTATCCGTCTATTTAATAAGGCCAACGCCCAGTGACCACCTCCCTCCTTGAGATGCGCGATATCTCGATTTCATTTGCCGGTTTCCCTGCCCTGCGCCAGGTGGATTTCACGCTGCAAGGCGGAGCGGTCCACGCGCTGGTGGGCGCGAACGGCGCGGGGAAATCCACGCTGATGGCGGTGCTTTCCGGCACGCATGATCATTACACCGGCCAGATCACTATTGATGGCAAGGCAGTGAATATCTGCCTGCCGCATCATGCACGCGAGCACGGTATTCATCTGGTTCAGCAGGAAGTGGACGTCGCACTGGTGCCGACGCTGAACGTTGCCGAAAACATCATGCTGGACAGCCTTTCAGAGCCGGGCCATCTGCATAACTGGCCGCAGCTGTATCGTCAGGCACAACTGCTGACCGAACAGCTTGGGCTGAACATCAACCTGCGGGCGCGAATCAAAAGCTGCACGCTGGCCGAGAAACAACTGATTTTGCTGGCACGTGCTTTATCGCATAAATGCCGGTTCCTGATCCTCGATGAACCCACCGCCCCACTTGATCAGGCTGAGAGCGCGCGTCTGTTCGCATTGGTGCGCAAGCTGAAAACCGCCGGAATGGCGATTGTGTTTATCTCGCACCGCATTCATGAACTGCGTGACATCTGCGACCGCATGACGGTGCTGCGCGACGGGCGTCTGGTCAGCGATGACAGCATGGACGGCCTGAGCAACGAGCACATTATCGAGAAGATGATTGGCCACCAGCTCCACGATATTTATCCGCCACGCCGCCCGCCGCACAGCGGTGAAACGCTGCTGAGCATTCACGGCATGCACGATAAAGACAAACTGCGCGATATTTCGCTGCGTCTGCATCGCGGGGAAATTCTCGGGGTTGCCGGGCTGGCGGGTGCAGGAAAAACCGAACTGTGCAAAGCGCTGTTTGGCGCGACGCCAAGTCAGGTGGAAAGCGGCGAGCTGAACGGCAAACCGTGGAAGCCGAAAGAGCCGCACCTTTCTGTCGAACAGGGGCTGGCGTTAGTGCCGGAAGAACGACGCAAGGAAGGGATTTTCATTGATGAAAACATCCCGATGAACCTGAGCGTGACCGCCGATGACACCTTTTCGCGCTGGAGTATTTTCAATACGCGCCAGTCGCTGTCATGGGCAAAAGACATTATCAGCCGCTTAGGCATTCGCGCTTCCGGGCCGATGCAAAAGCTGGCACGGCTTTCCGGTGGTAACCAGCAGAAGGTCGCTATCGGGAAATGGCTGCGCAGTGAGAGTCAGGTGTTGATCTTTGACGAACCGACCAAAGGCGTGGACATCAAGGCCAAAACGGACGTGTTCAGGCTGATCGACGGCCTGGCGCAACAGGGAAAAGGCATTATTTATGCTTCCGGTGAGTTCGCCGAACTGGTCGGTTTATGCGACCGCATTTTGGTGTTGTGGGATGGCCGCATTGTGGCTGAACTCGACGCCGCCAACGTCGACGAAGAAACCTTACTAGTCTATTCAACCGGAGGAACACCCGCGTGAACAAAGCCGTGGTGAGTAAAGAAAGCGTGCCCGCAGCGAGTCAGCCGTGGCGTCATCAGCTGTTCGAGTTTTTGTATAAATGGGGCATGTTGCTGACCGTGGTATTGCTGATCGCCGGTTTTGGCGTGGCATCCGATAACTTCCTCGAACCGTCAAACATCATCAATATTCTGCGCTCGATTGCCATCGTGACGGTGATTGCCATCGGCGTCTCGATTTCGCTCTCCGTCGGCGGCTTTGATTTATCGGTCGGCTCTACGGCGTCACTCGCCAATGCGCTGGTGATTTCAATGTTCGTCTGGCACGGTTTCGGCACCACCGAAGCCATCTTAATCACGCTGGCGCTGTGTACGCTGGTCGGCCTGTTCAATGCCTTCCTGATCGTCATCCTGAAGATTCCTGACATGCTCGCCACCCTCGCCAGCCTGTTTGTGATTCAGGGCGCAGCGATGACTTACAGCTACGGCGGTTCGATCACTGAAAACATGCTCCTGCCAAGTGGTGACATGGCTGAAGGGACGGTGCCTGCGGTATTCAGCCTGCTGGGTCAGGTGCCGGTGATTGTGATTGTGATGGCAGTGGTAACCCTTGTGGTACAACTGTTTATGTCACTGACCAAGCATGGCCGCCGCATGTATGCCATCGGCGGCAACCCGCTGGCTGCACGTCTGGCGGGGATCCGCACCGCGCGTTACCGCGTCATTGCGTATGTGATGTCGTCGGTACTGGCCGGTGCAGGCGGTATTTTACTGGCATCACGCATCGGGTCTTCACAGGTGAATGCCGGTGGCGGCTATCTGATGGACGCCGTTGCCGCCGCTTATATCGGTTTCTCGCTGGCCGGTTCCGGCAAGCCAAATGCTCTCGGAACATTGCTGGGCGCGGTGATTTTAGGCGTATTGTCGAACGGGCTGGTGATGCTGTCGGTGCCGTATTATGCGATGGATATCATCAAAGGACTGGTGCTGGCAGTGGCTTTAGCGCTGACATATATTCAGAAGAGATAGCAGAGACCGCCGCTATATTTCGGCTTTTTTGAAGTCAACACCGTGGGCTCGCCGCCCACATCCACAAAACCTTGGGTTGCCACCCAAACTGGCCTCAAGGGGCGCCTGTCGTCGCACCCCTTGAGAATCCCGGGCTCTTACACTGCGCGCTATCGCTAGACACTATGTTTCAGCAACCACCGCGACAGGCTGGAAATCTTGCCGCTGCGCGGTATCTTCATTTCGGGATTGCAGCCTTAGGTCTGCAACCTCTCATTCAGCAAGCTTTCTGAAACGCCCGCAGCATCTTAAATTCAAGGGCAGACAGTTTTTAGATTTCAAAATCAGTCAGGTTGTGAATTAAGAGCCTGAGGCCGGTTCCAAAATACCGCCGGACGAGAGGTGGAAAACCGCGCATCTTTTTGCGCGGGTTGTAACCCGATGGGAGGGAACCGCGCAGCAGCGGGATTTTGCGGCTATCACTGCGGCTTATGAAACATAGTCAGCGAGCGGAGCGTGCAGTGAAAGAGCCCGGGGGGTCTTGGGGGGCGGCGGCGATAGGCCGCCCCCCAAGTCGGTGTGGGCCGACGCCCACGGTTTTGACTTTAAAACATTTCACATCAGCACCTTATACATCACACTCGTCGATTCCAGCAGGCCCTCCGTCGACATGGCGTAGTGCGGTATCGTCCCGCTCAGGCTGAAACCCAGATCTTCATATAATGTCTGTGCCGGACTGCCGGTGACGGTATCGAGTACCAACAGGGTTTTGCCTTCTTCGCGTGCCAGCGATTCGACCGCAGTCATCAACTGACGGGCGATCCCTTTACGGCGGCCGTTGGGATGAACCATCAGTTTCACCACGTCACCGCGATGTGCGCCGTTGGCAGGCTGATCGACCACCAGTTGCACGGTACCGGTAATTTTCCCGGCCATCCGCGCGACCAGCAGGCGTTTTTCGCCACGCTCAAAAGCCGGTAACAGCTTTTGCCAGAACGCCTGCGCCTGCACAAAACCAAAAGGTAAAATGAATCCGATACTCGCGCCGAGTGCGACGGATTGCATCAGCGTTTCCGCCAGCGCATCCAGACCCGCAGGCGTCAGCACACCGCCCCGCACTTCGCTTATCACCACATCATTGTTGTTTTGCATGCAAATTAACCCTTCTTGTCAGATATTAAGGACGTGAAATAACGATGGCGTAACGGGCATCCTGCGGGCCGGGTACGTGGAAAGACGAGGTGCCGTGCAGATGAAAACGCAGGCAGTCGCCCGCCTCGAGCCGGTAACAGCGGCCATCAAGCGTGAATTCAAGCACGCCTTCCAGCATCCAGAGGTGTTGCTCGAGGCCGTCCACCGGCGGGGAATCATAGGAAATAGTCGCACCTGATTTCAGCAAACCGGAAATCAGTTCTGCGCGAAAACCGGGAGCAGGCGCGGAGACCGAACGGCGTTCAAAACCGGTTTCACGGTCATGCCAGACCGGCTGCTGTGCGCTGCGGATGAGCTCCGGCGGGTTATCTTCCAGCGCCATCAGCAGGCGGGAAGTGGTCAGCCCGTAGGCCGCGCTCAGTTTGCCGAGCAATGAAGCGGTTGGGCTGGTTTCGGCCCGTTCAATGCGTGAAAGCGTGGCGCGACTGATACCGGTCTGTTGCGCCAGTTGTTCCAGCGACCAGCCCTGCCCGATCCGCAATTCTGCCAGACGCTCAGCCAGACGCAGATCGTCACTATCCTGCCCTTCTTCCATTTTCATTCCCTGCCATGAATTCTCAATATCGGGAAATTATCTCTTATCAGGGAATTAAACAAGTTAAAATAATGTAATAAGTGAGTATTAGTTAAGTTGTACAAAAATAATAAAGTTGTACAGTTTTGCGATCTGGCGCTAGAGTTAACTTTGGTTAGCAGGAAAATTTTGGAAATCATTATGTCTCTTTACAGCATCGGCGAAGTCGCCCGAATTTGTGGTATCAACCCGGTCACGCTGCGTGCCTGGCAGCGCCGTTACGGCCTGCTGAAGCCGCAACGTACCGAAGGCGGCCATCGTCTGTTTAATGATGATGACCTTGATACTATCCGCACTATTTTGGGCTGGATTAATCGCGGGATCCCGGTCGGTCAGGTGAAATCCCTGCTCGAAGGGAAAGTCGATGCGCTGCCGGGCGGCTGGTCGCAGTCAGAACATCGTTTACTGACCGCATTGCAGGAAGGCCGCAGCAACAAAGTGCGCCAGCTCATTATGGAACTGGGCCGCGAATATCCGGCGGTATCGTTTGTGAATAATGTGCTCCGGCCGTTGCGCTCGCGCCTCAGTGCCGGGGATCCTCGCCTGCTGATGTTACGCAGCCAGCTCGACGGGCTGATCATCGAGCACGCGGTCATGTGCATGGGTGCCGCCCGTAAACGTCCCGGCAATCCGGCAACGCTGGTCGGCTGGGGACATCTGGACAGCACGGAACTTTGGCTCGAAGCCATTGTGCGCTGCGAGGAAGGGATGCAGGTCGAAATCATGCCCGCTCCGCTCGATGACCCGCATCTGGAAAATCTCAGCGGTTCGCAAATCCTGTTATGGGCGGAAGGCAAGCTGACGCAAATTCAGCGCCAGCGCCTGCTGAACTGGGTCGAACAGGGCCTGTCGATCCTTCTTCTGGGCAGCGCCGCCCTGCTGCTGGGCTCACAAGAAAACGAAGACGCCAACGATAATGTCGAAAACCTTCACGGTGCAGGCGCGCCTCCTGTTCTTCAAATAGTGCCAGTGCGTAATGAAAGGAAAAAATAATGATTAAACATTTTCCTGAATCCGCGATGCCCGCTGATGTTCTGACCCGGCTTTGCGAATTTTACAGCCACCTGGATGTGAGCCAGCTGCCGCAGCTTTCGCGGATTTATCACCCGCACGTGGTGTTTATCGATCCGGTTTCGCATTACGACGGCGTCGATGCGCTCGAACGCTATTTCGCACAGTTGCTTAAAAAAGTGAATTACTGCCGCTTTGAAATTCAGCCCCCGCTGACCAATGGCGCGCAAGCGTCGCTGTTCTGGCGGATGGAGTTTTCGCATCCGGCGCTGAAAAAAGGTCAGGCCATGTTTCTCAACGGCGCCAGCCATCTGCGCCTGACCGATAACCGGATTGCCTATCAGCGCGATTATTACGATCTCGGTGCCATGCTGTATGAGCATGTGCCGGTCCTCGGCGGTGCTGTCCGCGCGGTTAAAGCCAGGCTGAAATAATGCGCCGCGTCCTGATCACCGGTGCCAGTTCGGGTATCGGAAAACAGCTGGCTCAGGACTATGCCGCAGAAGGCTGGGAAGTCATCGCCTGCGGGCGTGACGGCGAAAAACTCAATGCGGTCGCCGCCGCCAGTCCGCTGATTATCCCGCTACGTTTTGATATCACCGATTTATCAGAAACCCGTCAGGCTTTGCAGAACACGCAGGCTGATCTGGTCATTCTGTGCGCCGGAACCTGCGAATACCTGGATGACGGCGTGGTCGAGGCTGAAAAAGTCACCCGCGTGATGAACACCAATTTCATCGGCCCGGTTAATTGTCTCGATGCCCTTCTGCCCGGCTTAGCGCCCGGCAGTCGCGTGGCGCTGGTCGGTTCCACTGCCTGGCTTTTACCTTTTTCACGCAGTGAAGCCTACGGCGCATCGAAAGCCGCACTGGCCTTTTTCGCGCGCTCTCTGGCGGTGGATCTGGCCAAACGCCAGATCCACATTTCCCTGATCCAGCCGGGATTTGTCGAAACGCCACTGACGGCACGCAATGATTTTCCGATGCCAATGATGGTGACTGCGGCGCAGGCATCAGAACACATCCGTAAAAAACTGGCGCACGGAGCCAGTGAAATTGCTTTCCCTCCTCTTTTTGCCCGTTTGCTGAAAACTGCCGCGCTGCTGCCGGTGGGCCTGCAAAAATGGTTATGCCGGAAAATGGTGAAATAAAATGACGACTAAAGTGGCTATCGTGGGCAGCGGAATTTCAGGGCTGAGCTGTGCCTGGTTGCTGGCAAAAAATCAGCCGGACTGCGAAATTACCGTCTTTGAGGCGTCGCCAACATTAGGCGGACATACCGCCACGCAGGACGTAATTTCTGACGGTCAGGAATACGCCATCGATACCGGTTTTATCGTCTATAACTCGCGCACGTATCCGCATTTTATCGCCCTGCTCAAAGAGCTGGGTATTGAGGGCCAGCCGACGGAAATGAGCTTTTCTGTGCGTAATCCGCTCAGTAAACTCGAATACAACGGGCATTCCCTCAACAGCCTGTTTGCACAGCGGCGCAACCTGTTCAGGCCGCGATTCTGGCGGTTTATTTTCGAAATTTTGCGCTTTAACAAACTGTGTAAAGCACGCCTGCTCAATGCGCATCACGACGAAGACACAGTGGCCGATTTGCTCGACCAAAACGGGTTTTCGCCGTTCTTCGCCCTGCATTATGTACTGCCGATGGGCGCGGCGATCTGGTCATCTTCTCTCGGCGATATGGCGAATTTTCCGCTGTCGATGTTTCTGCGCTTTTTCAACAATCACGGGCTGCTGGATGTGACCAACCGTCCGCAGTGGATGGTGGTGCCGGGAGGCTCGCGCGAGTATATCCGCCGGATGCAGGAGAAAATCCCCGTCAGCGTAAAACTGCTGACCAGCACACCGGTCACGCACGTTGTCCGCTCGCCGTCCGGTGTGACGCTGCATTCTGCACGCGGCGAAGAACGGTTTGAACAGCTGGTTTTCGCCTGCCATTCCGATCAGGCGCTGAACATTCTGGGCCAGAGCGCCACGGAGGCAGAAAAAAACATTCTCGGTGCGCTGTCCTATCAGGCCAATGACGTCATTTTGCATACCGATACTCATCTTTTGCCACGCGAAAAACGCGCCTGGGCGAGCTGGAATTATCAGTTACCCAATACGCTCTCTGCGTCGGGGCGCGGCGATTTTCGCGACAGCTTTCCGGCCCACAGCCGCCGTGCCAGCGTGACCTATAACATGAATATTTTGCAGGGACTGAACGCACCGCAAACCTTTTGTGTTTCCCTCAATCCGCTGACGCCGATAGATGAAAGCAAAATTTTGTTCCGCACCACTTATATGCATCCGGTTCTCAATCTGGCCAGCCATCATGCGCAGCAGGAACGTTACCGGATCAACGGCCAACACAACACCTGGTATTGCGGCGCGTACTGGTACAACGGTTTTCATGAAGATGGCGTTAACAGCGCGCGCGACGTGGCAGAACCGCTAAGCCTGCGGTTATTCAGTTTGCAGGCCGAACGCGGGCAGGAAAAACGGGAGGCGTCATGAACAGCCAGCTGTATGTTGGCACCGTCCGCCACCGGCGGTTTACGCCGGTTGAGCACCGTTTTGACTACGACATTTTCATGCCGCTGATTGATCTTGATGAGCTGGATGCGCTGCCCGCTCTGGGTATCCGGCTGGAAAAATTTTCTCCGGCCAGTTTTCGCCGCAAAGATTATCTCGGCGGCGGTGACATCAAAACCAAGGCTCAGGCGAGAATTGCCGAGCTGACCGGCGAACGTCCCGAGGGGCGCGTAATGCTGTTATGCCAGCTGTGTTATTTCGGCTGCTATTTCAATCCGGTGAACTTCTACTACCTTTATGATCAGAGCGGAATTCTGCGCTGGATGCTGGCTGAGGTGCGCAATACGCCCTGGAATGAACGCCACACCTACGCGGTGCTCCCTGACGGCTCACAACCGGTTCCGAAAGCCTTTCATGTGTCGCCCTTCAATCCGATGGACATGGTCTATCACTGGCGCCTGACACCCCCGGGAAAACAGTTACACATCACTATCGAAAATCACCGCAAAGAACGGGAATTCGATGCTGCCCTTTCTCTGACCGCCCGCCCGCTGACACGCGCGGCGCTACGTCAGCAGTTGTGGCGGCTGCCCCTGATGACTGCAAAAACCGCGCTGACCATTTACTGGCAGGCGCTGAAACTGTGGCTGAAACGGGCACCTGTTTATTCTCATCCTCCCGTTGATAAGGACTGACCATGAGCCAACCTGAAGTGCATCTCGCCCGTGACGGGGCGAACAACAGGCGCAGCAAGGCTGCACGCGCACTGATTCTCAGCGTGCTGAAGCAGCTGAAAGGGGCCGGTCTGACCCTGCGGGAACCGGGCGAAGACGCCATTTTTTTTGGTGATCACGCAGCCCCTTTGCAGGGCGAAATCGAAGTTCATCGTCTGCGCGCTTACCGCCGGGTTTTACTGGGCGGCAGCATTGCGGCGGGTGAAAGTTTTATTGATGGCGACTGGACCACACCGAACCTGACGACGGTGTTACAACTGCTGGCGGAAAACCTGAAACTGGTGGATAAACTCGAAGCGCGCCTGAGCTGGCTCAGTACGCCCGCCAATAATCTGATCCACTTTTTCCGCCGTAACAGCCCTTCTCAGGCGCGAAAAAATATCTCCGCCCATTACGATCTGGGCAACGATTTTTATCAGGGTTTTCTCGATGAGAAAATGCTCTATTCCTCCGCCTGGTATCAGGAACCGCAAATGACGCTGGAACAGGCGCAGGAAGCCAAAATGCGCCGGCTGTGCGAACAGCTGCAACTGCATGCGGGGGATCATCTGCTGGAAATCGGTACCGGCTGGGGCGCGATGGCGGAATTTGCCGCGCGCGAATACGGCTGTCAGGTGACCACCACCACCATTTCCCGCGAGCAATACCGCTTTGCCTGCGAGCGTATTGAAAAAGCCGGGCTGAGCGACCGCGTAACCGTCTTGTGCGAGGACTACCGCTCGCTGCGGGGCCAGTTCGATAAACTGGTGTCGATTGAGATGATTGAGGCGGTCGGTAAGCGTTATCTCTCGACCTTCTTCAAACGCTGTAACGCGCTGCTTAAACCTCAGGGACGGATGGCAATTCAGGCGATCACCATTGCCGACCAGCGTTATGCGTCTTACAGCCGCAAAGTCGATTTCATCCAGCGTTATGTGTTTCCCGGCGGCTTTCTGCCCTCCATCACCGCCATGAATGACACCATGACGCGCTGCACCAGTCTGGTGGTTCGTGATTTATTTGATATTGGATCCGATTACGCCCGCACCCTGCATGAATGGCGCGAGCGCGTGCAACGTTACTGGAATGCGCAAACCGGCGATGGACAGGACGAACATTTTCGCCGCCTGTGGCTGTTTTATCTGTGCTATTGCGAGGCCGGTTTCCGCGCCCGCACCATCAGCACCGTGCAACTGACCGCCGAGCGACGCGGATGACGTCCCTGCGCTTCTGGTTGCTGGCAGCAGGCTTCGACGTCTGGTGGACGCTGGCAGTCTGGGGGCGCGAACGGTTTATTCTTTTTCTGCTGATCAGCAGTTTTCTGATGCTGGCGTTCACGCCATCCCGCCGCCGCTTGTGGGTGGCTGTGGCCTGCACGCTGGGCATCATGATGGATTCGTTGTGGTGTATTTTAGGTCTGTTTGAGTTCACGGATTCCGCCGCCGTGCCGTCGTGGATGATGACGCTGTGGCTGGGTTTCAGTGCCTGGTGGCTGTGGCTGCTGGGCGTTTTGCGGCTGAAAGTGTACTGGCTGATACCGCTCGGTGCCGTCAGCGGTCCGTTTGCTTACTTTGTCGGTATGCACCTTGGCGCGATGCAACTTCAGGCCACGCCGTGGCATGTCTGGCCGCTGCTGGCTGCTGGCTGGGCGCTGTTTTTACCGCTGATCAGCCTGCCGGTTCTGCTCAGCCAAAATTCCCTGCGGAGAAGAAGATGAAATCACTCTTAACCGCCGCGCTGATACTGATATTTTCCTCTCCGCTATTCGCCGCTGTGCCGTGGGAACAGTGGAAACCCGTCGGACACGCCACGCTCAGTTGGGGGCCTTTCGAGGTTTATAATTCGCAGTTGCTGACTCCTGACGGTAAATATCAGCCCCAAAAATGGCCGCTGGCGTTAGACATTGATTACCTGCGTAATATTGACCGTGCGGAACTGACCAAAGCGACCGAAGAACAGTGGCAGATGCTCGGACTGCTGGCGCAGGCGCAAAAAAATGGCTGGCTGGAAGCCGTTGAAGACACCTGGCCGGACGTCAGTAATGGCAGCGAAATCATTTTTGTCGCCACAGAAAATGGCGGGCAGTTTTACAGCCGTGCGGCCAATAGCGTGATAATCAACCCGGCAGGCAAAACGTTCAGCCCGGCTTTCCGCGACGCCTTCCTGGCCATCTGGCTCTCTCCCCAAACGCAATATCCGGATTTACGCAGCAAACTGACCGGTGCCAGCGCATCGGATTAATATCCCTCTGACCGGAGGCTTTATGCCTGTTTTTCGCAAAGTTTTTTTCACATTGCTGATGGGTTGCGTTCTGATCCTCAGTGGCTGCAAAGCCAACATTGAGGATTACGCCCAGGCGCAGCCGAAACTGGATATTTTCACCTGGTTCGCCGGTGAAAGCCGGGCATACGGCATGGTGCAGGATCACAGCAATAAACAAACGCGACGCTTTACCGCAAAAATCCGTGGTGATGTGGCAGGCAATACGCTGACGCTGCATGAAGATTTTGTGTATGACGACGGCGAGAAACAAACCCGCGTCTGGCACATCCGCAAACTCGCCGACGGCAGCTATACCGGCACGGCGGGCGATATTATCGGCACCGCCACCGGGCATAGTGCCGGTAACGCGTTCAACTGGAAATACGTGATGGATGTGAAATCAGGCGACAGCACCTACCGCCTGACCTTCGATGACTGGATTTATCAGCAGGACGAACAGCACCTGTTCAACGTGACGTCACTGACAAAATTCGGCGTAGAAGTCGCGCGGGTGTCGATCTTCTTTGAGAAGAAGTGAGGTTAAACCTTCACTTCTTTAATCACTGTTTTCTTGCGCCCGAAGACAAATTTCCCCAGCGTGACCAGCAGAACTGCGCAAAGGATCACGCCTAACGCTACCCACTCGACCGGTGAAAGGGATTCACCGGCGAAGCTGATACCGAGCAGAACCGCGACAATCGGGTTCACGTAGGCATAGCTGGTGGCGATGGCGGGACGCACGGTTTTCAGCAAAAACATATACGCGCTGATGGCAATCATCGAACCAAAAACCACCAGATAGCCGAGCGCCAGAAAACCGTGCAGTGATGGCGTCGCGGTCAGATGTTCGCCGGTAACGCGACTGGCAACCAGCAGCACCACTCCTGCGATAATCATTTCCGCGGCACCGGCCATCAGGCCTGTTGGCAGCGGCAGACGCGAACTCCATACCGAACCGAACGCCCAGCTTAATGAGGCGAGCAGGATAAGCGCCGCGCCCCACGGGTTCCCTTCCAGGTTACTGCCTGTATTAAGCAGCACAATCCCGAACAGGCCGATGGCGACACCGGTCCATTCCATACGGCTGTTAGGCATGCCCCACAGGCGACTGAAGCACAGGGTAAACAACGGAACGGTTGCCACCATCACAGCGGCAATGCCTGACGGCACCTGCATATGTTCCGCCACCGTCACCAGACCATTACCGACAGACAGCAGCAAAATGCCCACGGCACCGGCGGCCATCCACTGTTTCAGCGTCGGGACTTTATGCCCGCGCAGCAGCAAAAACGTAAACAGAATACATCCGGCGACGAAGAAACGCAGACCGGCCATCATCAGCGGTGGCCAGCTTTCCACACCGACGCGGATAACGAAATACGTAGAACCCCAGATAAAATACAGTGCAAACAGTGCGGCAATTAATGGCAGCAAAGAACGGGTAGCGGAACCAGTCATAGGGAGAACTTATTAGCGTGATAATGAAGGCCAACAGTTAACGCTATTGGCCTGATTTTCAGCAAGGGAATCTGTGCGATCGCATCAAAATGTTGCTAAAAAGTTTCTGCATATGACAAAAAATTCGCTGATAGCGCGATAATGTAGTCACAGCATGAATAGTCTGTTGCAGGGGTAACGAAACGATTTATAATTCGTCGTTCAAATTTCTGAGGTATTGCACATGAATTCGCTTGGCAAAAAATTATTTATCGCGCTGTTTGGTCTGATGGCGATTGGCGCAATTGGTGGCGTGATGGTTGCCGGTTATGCGGTGGTGATTCAGGACGACGTTAAAACAGTCAGCGATAACGACGCCCCTTCCGTTGTTCCGGCTCCGTCTTCTGCATCAACGAACTGATCCGTCCACTGACCGCTGTTGCCAGCGCTGTAACCAGAGGCTCCAGCGTTCAAACAGCATATCCACGCAAATCGCCAGCAACGCAACAATCACCGCGCCCTGCAGGACGTAAGCCGTATTAAAGCCACTCAGGCCGATAATAATCGGTGAACCCAGGCTTAACGTGCCGACCGACGAGGCAATCGCCGCCGTCCCGATATTGATAATCACCGACGTGCGGATGCCGGAAATAATCACCGGTGCGGCCAGCGGAATTTCCACTTTCCGCAACATCTGCCAGCGGCTCATGCCGACGCCCTGCGCAATCTCACGCGCAGACGCCGGTACCGATTCAATCCCGGCAATGGTCCCCTGTAAAATGGGCAGCAATCCGTAAAGCACCAGCGCGATAATTGCCGGTTTCTCGCTGAATCCCATCACCGGAACGGCCACGGCCAGCACGGCAACCGGCGGAAAAGTCTGTCCCATTGCCACCAGCGTTTCAACCAGTGAGCGGAATTCTTTCCCCGCCGGACGCGTCACACCTACGCCTGCCGCCACACCAATCACCACCGCAATCAGGCTGGAAATACCGACCAGCAGCAGGTGCGCTTCCACCAGCGAGGCAAAACTTTCCTGCTGATATACCGGCCTGCTGAGCTCAGGGAACATCCAGTGAAACAGGCCGCCGAGCGAGGTCATACCGAAAATCAGCGCCAGCAACAAAGCGAACAACCAAATCAGAGGATCTGCAAACACCCGTTTCATGCGCCGTTCCTCTCAGTGGCCAGATCGGCGAAATGCAACACGCCGAGCGGCTGGCCCTGGTCATCAATCACCGGCAATTGCTGCACCTGCTGCGCGACAAATTTTGACAGCGCCTGGCTCAGGCTCATGGAATCGGTCAGCGGTGACTGGCTGCCGGAATATGCTTCGCCACGCCGCGTCAGTGAACCGACTTCGCGCAGTGAAAGCAGACGGATCCCCATGTCGCTGCCACCGAAGAAATCGCGTACAAACGGCGTCGCCGGTTGGGTCAGCAATTCCAGCGGCGTGCCCTGCTGCACCACTTGTCCGTCGTTAAGCAGCACGATGCGATCGGCCAGCGCCAGCGCTTCGTCGATGTCATGCGTCACCAGCACAATGGTGCGATGGGTGATTTTATGGATACGCGCCACTTCTTCCTGCAAGGTGGCACGGGTCACCGGATCGAGTGCGCCGAACGGCTCGTCCATCAGCAACACTTCCGGGTCTGACGCCAGCGCACGCGCCACGCCGACGCGCTGCTGTTGCCCGCCGGAAAGCTGATGAGGATAACGATGGCGGAACTGCTTCGGATCCAGATTGAGCAGTTCGAGTAGCTCAGTCACACGGTCGCGGATTTTCGCTTTAGGCCATTTCAGCAACTGCGGCACGGTGGCGATGTTTTCTTCCACCGTCCAGTGCGGGAACAGGCCGATGGACTGAATGGCATACCCCATCCGGCGGCGCAAATCCTGCGCGCGGAATTTTTCTATCGGTTCACCGGCAAATAAAATTTCGCCGCGATCGTGCTCCACCAGCCGGTTGATCATTTTAAGCGTGGTGGATTTTCCCGAACCGGAAGTGCCGATCAGTACTGTGAATTCGCCTTTAGCCATTTCCAGCGTGAGATCGCGCACGACCGCTTTTCCGGCAAAGTGTTTGCTAACCTGCTTGAAATGAATCATCTGCGTGTGGTTTCCAGAATTGAGACTGCTAATTTAAAGAGACTGTCGACGACCACCGCCATCAGCACCGCCGGGATCACGCCGAGTAATACCAGATCCAGCGCGCTGCTCAGCAATCCCTGGAACATGATGGCACCCAGCCCGCCCGCACCAATCAGCGCCGCCACCATCGCCATGCCGACCGTTTGCACCGCCACAATGCGCACGCCGGTCAGGACAACCGGCAAGGCAATCGGCATCTGCACACGTAAAAACACCTGCGCACGGTTCATGCCCATGCCGCGTGCGGACTCAATCACCGCTTCCGGCACCGATTCCAGTCCGGCAATTACGCCGCGTACCAGCGGCAGCAGCGAATAAAGCACCAGCGCGATAATGGCCGGAGCCAGTCCGATACCACTGATGCCATGCTCCGCCAGCCACGGCAGCGATTTTGCCAGCCCGGCCAGAGGCGCAAGCAGCAGACCAAACAGCGCAATCGACGGCACGGTCTGAATAATATTCAGCACCGACAGCACCGGCCCGCGCCAGCGGGGTTTGCGGTGACACAGCAATCCGACCGGCAGGCCAATCAATACCGCAGGCACCAGCGTGCCAAACAAAATACCCAGATGCTGCCACAGCGCGTCGTTAAACACGTCGGAACGGTTGTCGTATTCTTTGAGCAGCGAAAGTTCGGCAAGCTGACCGTACGCCAGCAGCAAAACCACCGGCACGATCATCTGCACATTAAGCAAAATGCGCAGGCTGTGATTGCGGGTAAAACGGGAAATGGCGTCGGAGGCGATCAGCAGACAAAGTGCCGCACCCGCCCAGAAACCGCCGCCGAGTGAGGTACGCGCGATACTGTCTTCATCGCCTCCCGCCAGTTGTAACGCGCTGTGCCCCGCCAGCCAGACCAATGCGGTCAGCAGGATTTCCGCCAGCAACATCACGACTAAATGATTGCGGCCATAGAGATTGAGAAAAGCGCAGACCAGCAGCAAAACGGCAGGCAGCAGCAGTAACGCAGAATAGCCATTCAGCAAGCTCGCCAGCGAAATGCCTTTGCCGGACACCAGCCTGTTAGGCGCATGACTGACGAAGGCCAGTGCGAAACCGGCCAGCAACAGCAACAAAACCAGCGTCAGCAGAACGCGGTTTTTAACGGGTGAGTGATAAGTCAAAACATTACCTGATATTAAAGAGCACGACCCGCAGGCCGTGCTCCGGGCGTCACTGCCCGGTTATTTTTTAACGAAACCTTTTTCCTGCAAATACTTCGCCGCCACTTTTTTCGCATCCTGACCATCAACCGCGATTTTCGCGTTCAGGCCCTGCAATGTTTTAGTGTCGAGCGAAGCAAAGACCGGTTTGAGCAAATCAGGAATGTTCGGATGTGCTTTCAGCGCGGCTTCACGAATGATTGGCGCAGGCGCATAAATCGGCTGCACACCTTTCGGGTCTTCCAGCGTTTGCAGGCCAAGCGCCGCGACAGGACCGTCCGTGCCGTAGGCCATCGCCGCATTCACACCGGAGGTTTTTTCCGCTGCCGCTTTGATAGTGACTGCCGTATCACCGCCCGCCAGCGACAGCAACTGCGCCTGATTCAGTTTGAAACCGTAGGCATTTTCAAACGCCGGTAAAGCGTCCGGACGCTCGATAAATTCTGCCGAGGCCGCCAGTTTAAACTCGCCGCCGCTGCTGATGTATTGGCCCAAATCACCCAGTGATTTCAGGTTGTGCGCACTCGCCACGTCCTGACGCACCGCGATAGTCCAGGTATTATTCGCAGGAGACGGATTCAGCCAGACAATTTTATTCTGGTCGTAATCCAGCTTTTTGACTTTATCGAAACCGGCCTGCGCATTTTTCCACGCCGGATCTTTATCATCTGAGAAGAAGAACGCGCCGTTACCGGTGTATTCCGGATAGATATCGATTTCACCGGCGGTGATCGCGCCGCGCACCACTTTCGTCGTTCCCAGCTGCAATTTATTGGTGGTGTGAATACCGTTGGCTTCCAGCACCTGAATAATGATGTTACCGAGCAGCGAACCTTCGGTATCAATTTTTGAGCCTACACGTACGGCATCATCAGCGGCCTGTGCGCTGAAACTTAACGCCCAAATCAGCGCCAGCGCTGCCCCTGAAAATCCTCTTACTTGCCCTGTTGTTACAGTCATGTTCTATCCTCTTATCGGGTTATGTGGTTTTTGTCGCCCGGCGACTGCTCTGTCTTTCTGCTTTCATCTGAATAAACAAGCTGCTAACAAGAATAGTCCAATTTCGCGCAGGGGAATGGAGGGTGAGCCATAAAAGCAGGAGGCGGTAGTGGAGTAAAATGCCGAAATGTTCGAAGCTTATCCGCGATATCGCTGAGACAGGGGCGGCGGTTTCCCTACCCAAAGCCACCGATGGCAATTTTTTAGATCACTTAGTTTTAACTTATAGCCATTTGTTTTCAGGTTGCGCGAATCAGGACTTGTGACCAACATCACCTCGCCTCTATGCTGGTTTTTTTGTCAAAAAGCGTAAACACAACAATGTCTGATTCATTTGCGGCCTCTCCCGCCGCCTCTTCAGGGGACTACAGCGCAGATTCTGCGTCTGACAAACCGGTGGTGATTCGTTCCGCTGCCGATATTACTCAGTTAGTGAACCGCGGCGCGGCGAAAATCAGCGACGCACGCATCGTGATAGCTATCGCACTGGGCGGCGTTTTCCTCGACGCCTATGATCTGGGTGCGCTGGCTTTCGGGATGAAAGACATCACCCGCCAGTTCGGTCTGACGCCTTCCGGCGCAGGCTTTGTGGCGTCTGCCATCACCTTCGGGGCGATTGTCGGCGCACTGTTCGGCGGCTATCTGACCGACAAAATCGGCCGTTACCGCGTGTTCATGGCTGACATGTTCTTCTTCGTGATTGCCGCGCTGGCCTGTGCCTTTGCGCCAAATGAATGGGTGCTCGGCGGCTCGCGTTTCGTGATGGGATTAGGCGTCGGCATCGATTTACCGGTAGCGATGGCGTTTCTGGCAGAGTTCTCAAAACTTCAGGGGCGCGGTAACAAAGCCTCGCGCGTAGCGATGTGGTGCCCGACGTGGTACGCAGCAATCAGCGTTTCTTATCTGCTGGTTCTGCTGCTTTACGCGGTGTTACCTGCCACGCATACCGACTGGTTGTGGCGTCTGATCCTCGGTTTCGGCGCAGTTCCGGCGATTCTGATTATCGTTATTCGTCACCGTTATATGAACGAATCCCCGGTCTGGGCGGCAAATCAGGGCGACCTGCAAAGTGCGGCGGCGATACTGCGTAAGTCTTACAACATCAATGCGGTCGTCGCGGATGATGCGGATAAAACGCCGCAGGTTAAAGTGCGCAAAGCCGCATGGCGCAACTACGGCACGCTGTTGCAGGGCGTTTATCTGCGCCGCACCGTGCTGGCGACCGTCACTGCCGTGGCCTCATCCTTTGCCTACAACGCCGTGGCGTTCGGGTTGCCGGTCATCTTATCCAGCTTCCTCAAACAGTCGATGATCAGCACCATTTTGTTCTCGCTCGGCCTGAATCTGTGCTTCGCTTTCGTCGGCGGGCTGATTGCGGTGCGGTATGTGTCGAAATTTGGCGCGTGGAAAATGACCTACGCCGGTTACGCCTGCCAGCTGGTGGCGATGATCGGCCTCGCGCTGGTTGGCCGTCCGGCAGACGGCGGCGAAGCGGCAATTTCCATCGCCATGCTGGCGTTATTCCTGTTCGGCCAGGGCTTCGGTCCGGGCTCGCACACCATGACATTTGCCTCACTGAGCTATCCCACGTCGCTGCGCGGCATGGGTGTCGGCTTCAACCAGACGCTGATGCGCTCCAGTTCGACTCTCTCCCTGTTCTTGTTTCCGGTACTTTCTGCGGCACTCGGCACCGGCGTGTTCTGGGTGATCGCGTTAGCGCCACTGGCGGGTCTGATCGTGCTGACAGCGGTACGGTGGGAACCGTCGGGATATGATGTGGATGCAGAGGATTTTAATGCCGAAGCCGGGCATTAAGACGGCTTTTTCAGCTCAGAACGAGAAAATTTCGGTTTCTTACGTACAGTGATCACTTATCACATCGCGCCGAAACCGCCCAAGAGAGGGAAGTGCTTTCCCTCTCTGGGCCAGTGTGGGCGGCGAGTCCACGGTCTTAACCTTAAAGCCAGTGTTGAGCGGCTACCTCAAAGCATCACATCACCGCGCTTCTCGGCGCAAACACAAACCCGATGTCGTTCTCGATCATCGCGGCGACCAGTTCAAATCCGCCATTCGGTTTTGCCTGGGCGAACTCCAGTTCGCTGGTGAACACCGGGCTTACCCAAAACTGATTCACCGGGTCGCCGTAAATTTTTGGCAGACGCATTTTGTCCGCAGGGCCACAGAGTGCGGAGGAAATCACGTGACCTTCAAAGCCCAGCGGTGCCATCGGTGACATCAGCGTGTGGCCTTCACCCAGCCAGCTGAGAGTCGTCCACGGAACTTGCGCGTAGCCGGATAACGCGCTCGCCATCTGCACCGCATTTTCTTCAGTGACGTATTCTTTGCCGACCGAAAATGCCAGCTCGATGCGGCGGTGCTTTTCCGCATCATCGTTGAACACAATATCGATTTGCGGCATCGGGCGGATACTCATGCCGACGGTGAAGAAGTAATAATTTTCCTCATCTTCATGCTGGGAAATCGCCATCGGCGGCCAGCTGCCCTGATTGATCAGATAATATTTCAGCGACGGGCCAAAGCGATCTTCGTAGGATTCCAGCAGTTTGCGCTGGATTTTCGGCCACGGATTGGTGAATTCATTTTGCCAGTCGCGCCAGAAAAGACGGGTTTTTTCAGCCAGTTCACATTGCGCGTTAGTCGAGGCAGATCCCAGCGGGAAAGTCAGCGGATTCTGTTTGATGCAGCCGGCGGAATAACACACCGAATGGTCGATATACAAACTCCAGCCGGGGATCACCGCCAGCAACAATCCCTGATACCACAACGCCGCGCCGTCATCGCTTTCATTCCACAGGATCTGAATTTGTGCCGGATCCAGCGGTGCTTCGCCTTCCAGATTGCGACAATATTGCGCCGCCAGCATCGGGGCAATCCCCTGCTCCATCGCGTCGGTATCATCGTTCACCGGCGCGGGCACCAGATTGCGCACCCAGCAGGCGCGCATTTTGGGGAAGCGGTCGCGCAAATCTTCGCGGGCGAAAATGTAGAAATACACCACGCGGTTGTCCTGCTCGACCAGCGCGGTCAGGGTTTGTTTGTCGTTACTGACTTCAGCAACAATGTCGGACTGGCGCATATGACCTCAACAATATTAGGAAGCTTATTATTCCCTGTGATGGTCAGTGTAGAACGGATAAGCCAGCCCGATAACGGGCAATATTCCCAAAAATCCCCGATAAATCATTAAAACATGCGCTTTTTTATCCAAATATCGACATCAGCGGCAATACATGCGGAACAGCTGTGCCAGATAGGCGGCCATCGGCGTCAGCGTGGTATCCCGTCGCTGAATGAGATAGAACGTCGCTTTCGGCAACGGCAGATCGAGATCTAACGCCACCAGACTCTGGCCGATCACCGGATCATTAATCACATCTACAGACAGCACGCTGAGAAAATCGGTTTTCGCAATCAGGCTGGTGCATGACATAAAGGTTTCACAAATCACGCTGATATTCGGCTCCGCATCCATTTCACTGAACACTTCGCTGAGCAGTTTGTAATAGCTGCCGCGTGGCGTCGGCATGGTCCAGTCGCAGTGCCGCAACTCATGCATCGAGCGGGCGTTTTGCATCGGATGACCACGTCTTGCCACCACGCGATACTCTTTATCCATAAGCTTTTCATATAACAGTTCGTTATCAAAGGGGCCCTGATAATAGGTATTCACGGTGAAATCCAGCTCGCCCTGACGCAGTTCGGGGATCATCGACACCAACTGCCCTTCGGCGATCCGCACCTTCACATTGGGGAATTCGCGGTGAAACCTGTCAACCACTTCCGGCATGATGGTCCGCGCAATACTGGCACCGACACCCAGATTTACCCTGCCGCTGGTGCCGCCCAGACGCTGCGAAATATCTTCCTGCGCGACACGAAGCTCTTCCAGAATCAGGCTTGCGCGCTTAAAAAACGCCTCACCACAGTCAGTTAGCGTCACACCCTGACGACGGCGGACAAACAGCCGCGCCCCGAGAGTTTCCTCAAGTTCTTTAATCGATTTGGTCAGCGCAGGCTGCGACAAATTCAGCGTCCGGCTCGCAGCGCGGATACTGCCCTGACGCGCCACTGACACAAACGCCCGCAGTTGATGCATTTTTATTTGTGATGGCATGAGATTCTTTGATAACCCCTGATTATCACTAAGAAGATTTTGGCATCTTATATGCCCTGATTGCTTTATGTACATTGAAAATCATCTAAGGCCGCCTTTCGCCGCTTTCTGCGCGCGAGCCTGCACTTCTCAAAGCTTTGATTTCCTCCTTTCTGCCGCTGCGCGGAAAGCCTGCATGTCTGTGTAAAAAGAGAGTCCGAGATGGTTAATGAGATTTCTGAACGTGTAGAAAAGCTGTTCCCTGCCCTGCAAACGCAACGTCGTGACCTGCATAAATACGCCGAATCCGGCTGGCTGGAATTCCGTACCTCCACGCTGGTGGCCGACCGTCTGGAAAAGCTCGGTTATTCGCTGCAACTGGGTAAAGAAGTCATCGATGCGGATTCACGCATGGGTTTACCTTCTGCCACGGTGCTGGCTGAACAGGAACAACGTGCGCTGGAACAGGGTGCGATTGCCCGCTGGATGCCGCATTTTTCCGGCGGTTTCACCGGCATTGTCGCCACTTTGGAAACCGGTCGCCCCGGCCCGGTGATGGGTTTTCGGGTGGATATGGATGCCCTGGATTTAAACGAAGTGCTGGAAGATGAGCACCGTCCGTTCCGCGAAGGATTTGCTTCTGCCAATAACGGCATGATGCACGCCTGCGGCCACGACGGTCACACCACCATTGGCCTGGGGCTCGCGGAAGTGCTAATGCAGGTGCGCGACCAGTTATGCGGCACAATCAAACTGATTTTCCAGCCTGCCGAGGAAGGCACCCGCGGCGCTAAATCGATGGTTGAAGCTGGCGTGGTAGACGATGTGGATTATTTCACCGCTGTGCATATCGGCACTGGCGTACCGGCAAATCATATCGTTTGTGGTAACGACACGTTTATGGCGACCACCAAACTCGACGTGCGCTTCACCGGCGTGGCCTCACATGCGGGCGGCAAGCCGGAAGACGGACGCAATGCCCTGCTGGCAGCGGCGCAGGCAACTCTGGGTTTACACGCCATCCCGCGTCACAGCGGCGGTGATTCACGCATCAATGTCGGCGTTTTACAGGCGGGCACCGGACGTAACGTGGTGCCTTCCAGCGCCACGATGAAAGTCGAAACCCGCGGCACGACTAATGAAGTGAACGAATTTATATATCAGCAGGCACTGAAAGTGATTTCAGGCGCAGCTGAAATGCATCAGGTGAAATTCGACATCAAACTGATGGGCGCGGCGCAAAGCAGCACACCAACGCCGGCCTGGGTGAATTACATCCACCGTCAGGCGGAAAAACTCGGCGAATTCGAGCAAATCATTGACCGTCAGGAAGGTGCCGCCGGTTCAGAAGATGCCACGTACATGATGGAACGCGTGAAATCCCGCGGCGGCGAAGCTTCGTATGTGATTTTTGGTACCGATCTGAGCGCAGGCCATCACAATGAACTGTTCGATTTCGATGAAAAAGTGATGATGCAGGGTATCAAAACGCTGGCGGCACTGGCACTGAATATCGCTGAATTCAAAGGAGTGAACTGATGGCTGATCAACACAACATCGTCAATTTCATCAACGACTTTATCGATAACCAGCAACCTGCGCTGGCAGAAATCAGCGATGCCATCTGGGATCATCCCGAAACCCGCTTTGTGGAATCCTTCTCCTCAGCATTACTGGCTGACAAACTCGAAGCCAGCGGATTTAGCGTTGAGCGCGGTGTCGCAGGTATGGAAACCGCATTTATTGCCAGCTTCGGCAGCGGCAAACCGGTGATCGCCCTGCTCGGCGAATTCGATGCGCTGGCCGGTTTAAGCCAGAAAGCCGGTTGCGATGTCGCGCAACCGCTGGTGGAAAACGGCAACGGCCACGGCTGCGGCCATAATCTGCTGGGCACGGCAGCGCTCGGTGGTGCAATGGCGGTTAAAGCCTGGGTGGAACGTGAAAACATTCAGGGCACTGTGCGTTTTTACGGCTGTCCCGGTGAAGAAGGCGGTTCCGGCAAAACCTTTATGGCGCGCGAAGGATTGTTCGATGACGTGGATGCCGCGCTGACCTGGCATCCGGAAACTTACAGCGGCATGTTCAGCAACCAGACACTCGCCAATATTCAGGCTTCATTCAGCTTTAAAGGCGTGTCCTCACACGCCGCCGCTGCGCCGCATCTCGGTCGCAGTGCGCTGGATGCCCTGACGCTGATGAACACGGGTTCGAACTTCCTGCGCGAACACATCATTCAGGAAGCGCGCCTGCATTACGCAATCACCAACGCTGGCGGGATTTCGCCAAACGTGGTGCAGGCCGATGCCGAAGTGTTGTATCTGGTGCGCGCCCCGCAGATGGATCAGGCGCAGGCCATATTCGACCGTGTGGTAGATATTGCTAAAGGCGCGGCGCTGATGACCGGCACACAGATGTCGATGCGTTTTGATAAAGCCTGTTCCAATTATGTGCCGAACCGTACGCTTGAAAGCGCGATGTATCAGTACGTTCAGGCTTTCGGCACACCGCATTACACCGACGAAGAGCGGGCGTTTGCGGCGTCGATTCACGCCACGCTGACCGAACAGGATATCGATAATAACCTGCTGAATATTTCCCGCACCAGCGGCGCAGAAGGCGTGGAATTTGCCGAAACCCTGCGCCATTCCCCGCTGACTGACAACGTTGCGCCGTATGCCCCGAACGGCAATATCCTCTACGGTTCAACTGACGTCGGTGATGTGAGCTGGCTGGTGCCCACGGCGCAGTGTTTCAGCCCGTGCTTTGCGGTCGGCTCGCCGTTGCATACCTGGCAGATTGTGTCGCAGGGACGCACTTCCATCGCGCATAAAGGTATGTGTCTGGCGGCAAAAGTCATGTCTTCGACCGCGATTGAACTGTTCTCTCAGCCGGATTTACTGGCAGCTTGTCAGAAAGAACGCGACGCACAACGCGCACGGCGTCCGTATCTGTGTCCGATCCCGGCCGGTGTGAAACCTTCGCCACTGAAATAAACCTGTAAGTCCTAAGCCGACCGCTTTTGCCCCGTTCCGGTAAAAGCGGCGGAATAAATATAAAAATAATGAGGGTAACTATGAGTGCAGAAACGCAAGATTCCGGCCAGAGCCCGGGGGGATTTCTTCAGTGGGTTGAACGTATCGGGAATAAAATCCCCAACCCGTTCTTACTGTTTGTCTATCTGATTGCTTTGCTGATGGTCGCCAGTGCGGTGATTTCATGGTTCAACATCACGGCTGTAAACCCGACCAACGGTGAGATCATCCGCGTTAAAAATCTGCTGAGTGTCGAAGGCATTCAGTGGATTTTGCCGAACGTCATTAAAAACTTCAGCGGGTTTACCCCGCTGGGCTCAATTCTGGCGCTGGTGATAGGTGCCGGACTGGCGGAACGTGTCGGGCTGCTGCAAAGCCTGATGTATAAAATGGCATCCAAAGTGAATGCCCGTTACGCCAGTTATATGGTGATTTTTATCGCCTTTTTCAGCCATATTTCGTCGGATGCCGCGCTGGTGGTGATGCCACCGCTGGGCGCGCTGATTTTCCTCGCGGTCGGGCGCCATCCGGTAGCCGGTTTGCTGGCGGCTATCGCCGGTGTCGGCTGCGGATTTACCGCTAATCTGCTGATTGTAACTACCGACGTGTTGTTGTCCGGCCTGAGTACCGAGGCGGCGAAAGCCATTAATCCGGCGGTTCAGGTCAGCGTTATCGATAACTGGTACTTTATGGCCGCGTCAGTAGTCCTGCTGACCATTGTCGGCGCTATCCTGACCGATAAATTCGTTGAACCGCGTCTGCCGGTGTATCAGGGCGAGCGCAACGAACAAATGAAAAAGCTGACGCCGGAGCAGAACCGCGGGCTGATGGCCAGCGGCATTGCGGCGCTGGTATTCATCGCCCTCGTGGCGTTGCTGGTGGTACCGGAAGCCGCGCCGCTGCGCAACCCGAAAACCGGCGGGATTATCCCTTCGCCGTTTATTCAGGGCATTGTGCCGCTGATCATTTTGTTCTTCTTCGTGATTTCAGTACCTTACGGCATGGTCACGAAGCAAATCCGCAGCGCCAGCGACGTGCCGGATTTGCTGGTCGATCCGATGAAATCGATGGCCGGTTTTATTGTGATGGTGTTTCCGCTCTCCCAGTTTGTGGCATTTTTTAACTGGAGCAATATGGGGAAGTTCATGGCGATCGGGCTGACGGATGTGCTGGAAAACTTAGGCATGACCGGCATACCGGCGTTCCTCGGCCTGATTTTCCTGTCGGCGTTGCTGTGTATGTTTATCGCCAGCGGCTCGGCAATCTGGTCGATTCTGGCACCGATTTTCGTGCCGATGTTTATGCTGCTCGGCTTCCATCCGGCCTTCGCGCAAATCGTGTTCCGTGTGGCCGATTCTTCGGTTATCCCGCTCGCGCCGATGTCGCCTTTCGTGCCGCTGTTCCTCGGTTTTCTTCAGCGGTACAACAAAGAGGCGAAACTCGGCACCTATTATTCACTGGTGCTGCCGTATCCGGTTGTGTTTTTCGTGGTGTGGTTGCTGATGCTGGTGGGCTGGTACCTGCTCGGTTTGCCGATCGGCCCCGGCGTTTATCCGCATCTTTAACGGTCAGTTCAGACGTCCCATACGGCGCATGGCGCGATGCCATGAGCCGTTTCTCACCGCCCAGCGCAGTACAGCCGCGATGCGACGGGTGGCAAAACGAATTCTGCGACGCTTGGGCGCGGAAAAGGAAATTCCCAGTTGCGCAGCCGCCCAGTCGGGTAAAAGCTCAATTCCGGCGCTGATCATCAGGCTGCCGACCGGCTTCGCCAGACGGCTTGGCGCGGGGGCATTTTGCAATAATCTCACCACTTCCCGCGTGCGCTCATCGCAGCGTAACTGCGAGCGCATCGCCTGCAAATAATCCTCTACCGCCGCCACACTGGCGGGCACATTTACCGCACCGAGGCTTTCTGCCACGCGGGCAAATTCCTGATAATAGCGGTTCTGATCGCTCAGACTGAGTGAAGGATTACGATAACGCAGATGCGATTGCAGGAAACTGTACGCTTCGGCTACGTGAACCCAGACCAGTAAATCCGGGTCACTGGCGGCATACGGCGTGCCGTAAGCATCGGTTCCGGTGACGCGTAAATGGATGGATTTTACTTTTTCGATCAAGGCATTGGCATCATTGACCGGTGCAAAAGTCGTCGCCGAAATAAACTGACTGGTGCGACGAAGACGGCCAAGCATATCTTCACGAAATGAGGAATGATCCCAGACACCGGCAAGCGCCAGCGGATGGAGCATTTGCAGCAGTAAGGCACTGACACCACCGCAAAGCATTGAGGAGAAGTCTCCGTGAATTCGCCAGGTGATGCTGTCAGGGCCAAAAAGCCCCGGATCACCCGCCGGTTTCTCAAAGTCTATACCGCCTAACGCCAGGCCCGAAATACTCAGCACCTGGCGTTCTATTCTCTTTCTTAACAATTGTCTAAAACTCAGCGGTTAATGTGCGGCTTTACTGACAACTGTAGCTTTAGTCAGCTCCGGCCAAAGATCCATGACCACGTCGATCAGCCGGTTTAGCTCATCGGAACTTGCTCCGTCACGTGCCTGAACGGAAAAACCCTGAATGGTACAGGCGAGGTATTTCGCCAGCAGGGCGCTGTCCGTTACCGTCTTCAGATCGCCGCTCTCTTTTTTCTTCTCGAAATATTCAAACAGAGTGCGTTCCTGCGAGAGGTGGCGGGCGCGCAGCATTTCGGCAATATCCGCAGAAGATGAAGACATCCCGGATGATGCGCTGATCATGAAGCAGCCACTTGGCGTGTCGCAGTCGGTAAACAGCTCAACGATGGCACGCAGATAACGCCCGACCGTATCTTCGACGGACAAATCTGTTCTGCTCAGTAAGCATGAGCTCTTTTCGTAAAAGTTTTTCAGATAGTGTTCAACGGCTGCACGAAAAAGCCCTTCTTTATTACCGAACTCGGCATACAAAGTAGGTGCCTTCGCACCGGTTGCTTCGACCAAATCAGCTAATGAAGTGGCCTCGTAACCATGGCGCCAGAATAAATTCAGGGCCTTGCTAAGAGCCGTTCCACGGTCGAACTGTTTTGGGCGACCGCGACTTTTCCGGACCAAAGCCGTCTGTTCAGTGCTCATACACCCTCCTTCCATCACCATGGTGATTATGGTTATTAAAATAGTTATAGAAATAACTTAACGATCATTATTAAAAATAGTTGCGCACAAGTCCAGCGGAGTTTATTATTTAATTATCGAGCGATAAGAAAATCACTCAAACCCGCAAAGCAGCACAGCTATAAACGCTTTTATAAGCAACAAACCCAGGACGTAACATCATGAGTAACTTTAAAACCCTTCTTGCAGTTCTGGCACTAACCGCTGTACCGGTTGCCAATGTTGCCGCACAGCAGGTTATCATGATGCCTTTACTGAGTCAGGAAGTGAGAATGGTCAATGTGACCGGTGACAGTAACTTCTGTAACCCGGCAACCTGCGCGAACAAAAAAGTTACGCAGGGCCGTATTTCCACTTCTCCGACTCAGCCACCTGCACCTTCGACCTCTGGTCATCAGCCCGCTTCTATTTACAACTAAGTACTACTAAGCGTGGCGCCTGACGAAAGTTAGTCAGGGCAGGAATAACGATAAGGCGACGTTGGTCGCCTTATCTTTTTCAGCCGACCTTTGTTTTATCACCCTCTCCGGTCAGAACCAACCATTAACTTAGCGATCATTAAAGATTCATTTAGCGAAATTATGGATATGTCTGTTCCATTCCTTTTTGGCTAACCATTTTAAAAACATAAATTTAACAAAACAAAAACAACCACCCTCCTGAGCGTGATCTGAGTCACAGCACAATTAGTTAATGCTCATTAAAAAAACATCTTGCACAAAGTCGCAACACCCCTTACCATTTACTTATCGAACGTTAACTAATAAGTAACGTTGACCCGAAACTGAGGCGTCTTCATCAGGCACCTCGAAAAAATTAACGAACAGGAATAAACATCATGAAAACTATCGCAATGACCCTCGCTGCTCTGACACTGGCTACCGCGTCTTTCTCTACCCTTGCGGCCACTGAAGTTCAGTCTGCACCAGCAGGTGAACAAACAATCGGTACCATCAGCGCTTCTTCAAATGGTGACCTGAGTACCCTTCAGTCAAAACTGAATGCGAAAGCCACTGAAGCGGGTGCAAGCTCTTACCGCATCATCGGTGCTTCCGGTGAAAACCACATGTACGGTACTGCTGAGCTATACAAATAAGAGATGAAGGTTGCGTTAGCAGATTGTTCCGCACAATTAGTTAACGATTAATAAATAAATTAGTTGCACAGAATGTGATCCAGGTCTAAGATTTAATTATCGAACGTTAATTAAAAACGTCTGACCGAATCATCACCTGCTGATAAAGAGATAAAAAGGAATACCATCATGAAAAACATCACAATGACATTAGCTGCAATCGCCCTTGCTACCGCTTCTTTCTCCACCCTGGCAGCGACTGAAGTTCAGTCTGCACCAACGGGTCAACAGTCAATCGGTGTAGTAAGTGCTTCTTCAAGCAATGATTTGTCCAGCCTGCAGAACAAACTGAATGCAAAAGCTAACGAAGCTGGCGCAAGTTCATACCGCATCATCGGTGCTTCTGGTGACAACCATCTGCACGGTACTGCTGAGCTGTACAAATAAGTAAAAAATTTTGCATCAAGGGTTACCGACATTTAGTTAACGATTAATAAGCTAGATGTCAGATCGGACAGAAGACAGCTTTGCACATTAAATGAACGTTGATGACAACGCCTGGCAAAGCTCAATAAATGAATTGAGGATATGTATTATGAAAAACAATATGAAAAATATTACGATGACTCTCGCCGCTATCGCTCTGGCAACCGCTTCATTCTCCAGCCTGGCAGCGACTGAAGTTCAGTCCGCTCCGTCAGGTCAGCAGGCGATTGGTGTCGTCAGCGCAACTTCAGGTAACAGCCTGAGCAGCCTGCAGGCCAAACTGAATGCGAAAGCCAGTGAAGCCGGTGCAAGCTCTTACCGTATCATCGGTGCTTCCGGTGACAACCACCTGTACGGTACGGCTGAGCTGTATAAATAAGCCCGACGGTTAAAGTCAGGTAATAAGCAGAAGAGGCGGCGTTTGCCGCCTTTTTCATATCTGCGATTGAGCAAATTTCTCATTCCCCTCCCGCCGCCCTGCCATCTTGTGCTACATTTTTCTCTTCTGTTTCCGTTCAGGTTCTTAATCCCAATGTAACGAATTCTCATCACTGACAGTTTTATCTATCCCTGATGCATAAACGCATTTCGGGGGTTTCTGTTATTTCAGATGTGAATCTCATTCATGAACTCGTTATTGCATGCGCTGATACGCGCATTACGCAGCCACCGCTGGCTGCGTCTGCTGGGCTGTGCCTTTATTTTATCCTCACTCGGAAATGGTCTGACGCAGGTAGTGGTTTTTGGGCAACTGCTGCGCTGGCAAGCTTCGCCCGCGACACTGACTCTGGCGTATATGCTGGCGACACTGCCCGGATTTCTCGGCAGTCTCTGGGGCGAACGACTTTGCCGGAACATGTCGCCACTGCGCATTCTGATCCTGTGTGAAATACTCGGTATGCTGGCGCTGATAATGCCGCTGTATGGTGTGCTGACGCATAACATTACGGCGCTGCTGGCCGTTCAGTCTGCAGAGGCATTATTCAGCGGGATGAGTTATCCGGCGCTGACGTTGTTGTTCAAACGCGGTCTTAGCGCCGAAGAGTTACCGGCGGCAACGGCGCTGGAAACCCTGATTTTTGCCGCGCAGGTATTGCTCGGCACCGGATTGGGCGTTTTACTGTTTGATGTGCTTTCACCGCTGAGCCTGCTGACTCTGGATGCGCTGAGTTTTGCCGCATCCGCGGCTCTGCTGGCCGGATCATTAGCTCACTTTACAGTGTGTACGCCGCACGACTCCCCTCCCAAAAAGGATGCCGAACCGCCACTTCACTGGAAAACGTTTACGCCGTTGCAAAAACGAAGCGTCTTGCTGCTGCCGGCACTGGCAGCGGTAGGTTCCCCGGCGATGGCATTGTTACCGGCACTGGCGCAGCAAATGCACACGCAGGATACGGCCAGTCTGGCGCTGCCGCTGTTGTTTGCGCGCAGTCTCGGGCAACTTTGCGGCCCGCTGTTACTCAATGCGAACAAACTCCGGCATTACAGCGCCAGCAACCTGCGGCTTTTAGTCTGTCTGATGCTGTTTTTGGCCGGATATTTCCTGTTGCCGCACTTCGCCTTATGGCCATTTGCCGCGCTGACACTCATTTTCGGCGCACATCTGGCATCAAATGTGGTGTTTGCATTGGGGACTTTCGGGGTTCTGAGCCATTTTCAGGGCGCGGATGTTGCGCGTGCCAGTGCGCTGGCGTGGCGGGGACAGGTGTTCATCGCCGCGATTGCCACCGGCATTGCCGGTTATCTGGCAGAAAATGCGGGGGCCGCGATAGCACTCCATAGTGTTTCACTCACCAGCCTGGCCGGTGTTGCAATTCTGCTCTGGCGCTATCGGGTTTAAGTGATAAAAAGCAGGGACTTCCCTGCTTTTTCGTATTCCCCTGAAACCAGCCCGTCAGTTGGCTGAGCTTTTCAGCTGGTTGTCCTGCTGATGTTGCTCCACCGCAAGTTCAATCAGGCGGGTGATCAAATCGCTGTACCCTAAGCCGCTGGCAGCCCAGAGTTTTGGATACATACTGATGTTAGTGAATCCGGGCAGCGTGTTGATTTCATTAATGATAACCTCACCCTGCTCGGTCAGGAACACGTCCACGCGCGCCATACCACGGCACTCGAGCACCTGAAATGCCTGTAAAGCAATGGCACGAATGCGGTCATGCGTTTCCTGCGGTAAATCAGCCGGAACGGCAATGGAAGCACCGGATTCATTGATGTACTTGGTATCGTAGGAATAAAACTCGTCGTGCAGGATAACTTCGCCGCACACGCTGGCCTGCGGATAATCATTGCCCAGCACCGCGCATTCGATTTCGCGGCCTTTAATGGCGGACTCGACCAGCACTTTATGATCGAAGCTGAACGCTTCTTCGAGCGCCCGCACAAAGCCTGCTTCATCACTGACCTTGCTGACACCGACTGATGACCCCTGATTCGCCGGCTTGATAAACAGCGGCAGGCCGAGTTGCTGAGAAACTCCGGCAAAGGTATGTTTCTGGCGGTTAGCGCGGGTCAGGCAGACAAACGGGGCGACGGATAAACCGGCATCACGCAACAAACGTTTGGTGACGTCTTTATCCATGCTGACCGCTGAACCCAAAACGCCCGAGCCAACGAAAGCGATATTCGCCATGCGCAGCAATCCCTGCAACGAACCGTCTTCGCCCAGTGTGCCGTGGACAATCGGGAAAATCACGTCCACTTGCGATAACGCGCTGGCGCTATGGGTTTCGATTAACTGATTTTCCGTTTGTCCCGGGATCAGTGCGACCTGATTATTCGAGCGGTTCAGGGTAATCAGCGAAGGGTTCTCAGCATTGATCAGGTAATTGCTGGCATCATTAATATGCCATTCCCCTTTCTTATCAATACCGAGTAATGTCACATCAAATCGTTTCTTATCAATGGCATCAACAATGTTTTTTGCCGATTGCAGTGACACTTCGTGCTCTGCCGATTTACCACCAAAAATGATACCAACCCGTAATTTACTCACCTGCTGCTCCTTGTCGCCAGCACATGGCTGGCGGCGAATTTTCTATAACAGCCAACCACTAGTCGACTACAAACAGTTTAGCGCCCACCGGTGTGGAAGAACGATGCGCTTCGGCATTATCCGCCACCTGATAACTCATGCCCGGCGACAGCGTAAATTTGCGACCATCTTCCAGACGGGTATGAAGCTCACCTTCCAGGCAGAACAATACGTGGCCTTTACTGCACCAGTGATCTGCCTCATAACCTGCTGAATATTCGACAATACGCACCCGGATACCGCCAAACTTTTGCGTACGCCACAGCGCCATACCGGTATCACCCGGATGTTGTGTCGGGGTGACGTCGCTCCAGTCAGTCGTGCAAAACGGAATCGCATCAAGCTTCATGAGTTTCTCAATGTCGGGAATTTGAAGGAAAGCCAGCATAAAAGTGAGCGGTAAATTTATCAATCGGTTGCTGAAAACAATTCATTAACAGCCTGCCGCAAAGTTACGTAAAGCCGATTGTTCCTAGAGACGGACCACAGCCCGCGTAGGGCGGGGGCACTGACGAAGCGGGCTGAGCGCGCAAAACGGTTGTGTTGCATGAGGTGTCTGTGGGACAGAGGTCACGTTTTTTCGTCTATGCTTAATGTTCTGTTGAGAAAGAACGCAGTAAGGCGAACGCACCTCAATTCCAACGTGCCGTTGCTGTCGACGACACGCCACAAAACAAGGAGCAACATATGCCATATCAAACAATAAATCCGTTCAATAACAAACTCATCAAAGAATATCAGACCCATAATGACAAACAGGTAGAGGAAGCGGTGTCTGCGGCACATGCCCTGTATAAATCTGACTGGGCGCAAGGCGATATTAAGCAACGCGTTAAAGTGCTGCATAAACTTTCAGAACTGATGGCTTCCCGTATCGATGAGCTGGCAGAAGTGGTCAGTGTGGAGATGGGGAAACTCATCGGTCAGAGCCGTGGCGAAGTACAGATTTGCGCCGATATTGCGAAATTCTATGCTGAAAACGCCGAGGAATTTCTCAAACCTGTGCCGTATAAATCCGATCTCGGCGAAGCCTGGGTCGAGCATCATCCGATTGGTGTGATCATGGCCGTCGAGCCGTGGAACTTCCCGTTCTATCAGCTGATGCGTGTACTGGCACCAAACCTGGCTTCCGGTAACAGCGTCATCGTGAAGCACGCCAGTATCGTTCCTCATTGTGCTGAAACCTTTGAGAAACTGATTGTCGAAGCAGGCGCGCCAAAAGGGGCTTATACCAATCTGTTTATTTCGCAGGATCAGGTGGCCTCTATCATCGACGACGACCGTGTTCAGGGTGTCGCGCTGACCGGCTCGGAAAAGGCCGGGGCCATTGTGGCGGCACGCGCCGCGGGCAAGCTCAAGAAATCGACCCTTGAACTGGGCGGGAATGACGTGTTTGCCGTGCTGGATGATGCCGATATCGATAAAGCGGCTAAGGCCGGGGCGCAGGCGCGCGTGTCAAATGCCGGTCAGGTTTGTACCGCCGCCAAACGCTTCATCATTCATGAGAAAGTCGCCGATGAATTCCTGAAAAAATTCACCGAGCACTTTAAAGCGCTGAAGATGGGCGACCCGCTGGATAAATCCACCACGCTGGGACCGTTGTCTTCCGCCGATGCGGTGAAAACGCTGAGCAAACAGGTGGATGATGCCGTGAAGCACGGTGCAAAACTGCACTTTGGCGGCAAGAAAGTCAGCGATAATCCGGGGAATTTCTTTGAGCCGACCATTCTGACGCACATTACCCGCGATAATCCGGCGTACTTCGAAGAGTTCTTCGGCCCGGTGGCGCAGGTGTATGTGGTGAAAAATGACGAGGAACTGGTGAAACTTGCCAACGACTCCCATTACGGCCTCGGCGGCTCGTTATTCACCCGCGATTTGACCCGCGCACGTAAGCTGGCAAGCCAGATTGAAACCGGGATGGTCTACGTTAATTCACCAACGGATACCGCAGCAGAACTGCCTTTCGGCGGTGTGAAACGCTCTGGTTTTGGCCGCGAACTGTCTGATTTAGGTATCAAAGAGTTTGTGAACCAAAAACTGGTGGTGCTGACTGCGAAGTCCTGACCCTCTGTTTTGCGCCTCCCCCGTGCGGGGGAGGTCGTGAAGCGCCCTATTTCTCCGTCTGTTTTCCCACGCTCTCCTTTCTCATTCGCTAAGCCTTGATTAATGACAAAGCGCCAGTGTCTCCACCCTCCCTATAATCAGACCCGTTTGTCTTCCCACTGGTAAATCACATGGCTTATGAACTCAATCTCGACTGGCCGGAATTTTTAGAGAAATACTGGCAAAAAAAACCTGTTGTCATTAAAAAAGCGTTCTCGGATTTTGTCGATCCTATCTCCCCGGACGAATTAGCCGGTCTGGCGATGGAGCCGGAAGTGGACAGCCGTCTGGTGAGCCATAAAAATGGGGAATGGCAGGCGAGCAACGGGCCCTTCGAACATTTTGACGGGCTGGGCGAAACCGGCTGGTCATTACTGGCACAGGCCGTGAACCACTGGCACCTGCCCGCCGCTGAGCTGGTGAAGCCTTTTCGCGTATTACCGGACTGGCGTCTAGATGACCTGATGATTTCCTATTCCGTGCCCGGTGGCGGTGTCGGCCCGCATATCGATCAGTATGACGTGTTCATCATTCAGGGTATGGGCAGCCGCCGCTGGCGCGTGGGCGATGCCTTACCGATGCGTCAGTTCTGTCCACATCCGGCGTTACTGCATGTTGATCCTTTCACGCCAATCATTGATGAAGATCTCGAACCGGGCGACATTCTGTATATTCCGCCGGGCTTCCCGCACGACGGTTTCACCCATGAAACGGCTCTCAACTATTCCGTCGGTTTCCGTGGCCCTAACTCGCGCGATTTCATCAGCAGTTTTGCTGACTATGCGCTGGAAAACGATCTGGGCGGCAATCACTACAGCGATCCGGATTTGACGCTGCGTGACCACGTCGGAAAAGTGGAAGAATATGAGCTGGAGCGTGTGCGCCAGATGATGGTTGAAATGCTCAGCCAGCCGGAAGATTTCAAACAGTGGTTTGGCCGTTTTGCTACCACTCCGCGCCATGAGCTGGATATCGCTCCGGCGGAGCCGCCTTATGAAGCGCAGGAAATTGTGGATGCGCTGATGCAGGGCGATAGCCTGACCCGTTTAAGCGGACTGCGCGTGCTGAATGTCGGTGAACGATTCTTTGTGAACAGCGAACCGCTGGAAACGGCTCAGCATAACGCCGCCGACGCGCTGTGCCGTTACACGCTGATCGGTCAGAAAGAACTGGGCAGCGCGTTGCAGGATCCGGAATTTGTGGTTGTATTAACGGATCTGGTGAATCAGGGTTACTGGTATTTCGACGAATAATAGCGTTGTTATCCTTCGCTATAAATAAAATAACAAAAGGCGGCGTCCCTGCGGATGCCGCCTTTTTTATGCGCTTTCGTTACGGACGGTAAAGCTCGACCGGCGGCTTCATTTTGCGCTCTTCCGGCTCAAATAAATCAATCTCTTCACCATGAATATATTTGGCGCGCAACATCGCGGAGATCTTATCCATCGTCATGACAATGGCAACCAGGACCAGCGTGATAAACATCACCACATCCCAGTTCCATAAACGCATATTTTCCGCATACACCAGGCCTATCCCGCCCGCACCGACAAAACCGAGCACCGCAGCAGAACGCGTGTTGGATTCAATCTGATACAGCGACAACGCAAGGAATGTCGGGAAGGATTGCGTGAAAATACCGAAGCGGTGAGTCTGTAACGGTGATGCCCCCAGCGCCCGTAAACCACGGCTCGGCGAGCGTTCCACCGCTTCATGTCCTTCCGCATACAGTTTGCCAAGTAAGCCTAAATCCTGCATCACAATCGCCAGCACACCGGCCAGCGGTCCCATGCCAACGGCACGGACAAAAATCAGCCCCCAGATGGCCATATCCAGTCCTCGCAGCACGTCCAGAATACGGCGGGTAATCATGGAAATAGGTCTGAGAACCGGCGTTGACATCACGTTGCGCGCAGCCAGAAAGGATAGTGGCAAAGCAAGGAAAGACGCCGTAACTGTGCCCGCAAACACAATCGCCAGCGTGATCGCAATCTGCGTGAAATAATACTTAAACGGCCATTCAGACACGTTATGCCAGACGAACATGCGCAGGAAATACCGCCCGACTTCACGGGTGCCGCGCACCACTTCGCTCCATGGAATACCGAAATAGCTGAAGAAATAGACGTAATACAGCGCAATGACGACAGTCAGTATCGCGAGATAACGCAGATAGCGGCGCTGCGCGGCGAACAAATGTCCGTGCTGCTGCTTCAGGCTGCTGACAACATGAGGTTCAAGCGCATCAGTTAACATCAGAAAGTGCCCTCCACGACGCGTTTGCGCAATTTACCGGAAAGAAAATCCATCGCCGAGACCACCAGAATGATCAGCAGTAAGGTCATGCTGACCTGATCATATCGATCCAGTTTGATGGACGTCATCAGTTCCTGCCCGATCCCTCCTGCCCCGACTAGACCGAGGATCGTCGACTGGCGGAAGTTGATTTCCAGGCGCATGAAGCTGTAGGACAGAAAGATCGGTTTGACCTGCGGCCACATGGCGAAACGCATGCGCTGCAAACGCCCTGCTCCGCAGGCTCTCAGGCCGCGTACCGGTTTGTCCGATGCGGTTTCAATGGATTCATAGAAGAGTTTGGTCAGGCTGCCGACCGTGTGTAAGGTCAGCGCGATAAAGCCCGGAATAGCGCCAACGCCAAAGGCCATTACGCACATCACCGCCCACGCCAGTTCAGGCATGGTGCGCAGAAAAGCCACAAACGTGCGGATACTGAATTTCACCCATTTTGGTGAATCCGTATTCCCTGCGGCGAGAAACGCCAGAACAACCGCCAGCGCGGTCGATAATATCGTCGAGGATAACGCCAGCTGAATAGTTTCCCAAATCAGCGGCAACTGAATATTAAGACGATATCCCCAATACGCCAGTGAGCCTTCTGTATGACCGTCAGCAAATAACAGTGACCAGTGTAATACCGGAACCGTCTGACCGATATAATCAAAGAAGCTCGGCGCGGAGACAATAATCGTTTTTAAATTAAGTTCGGAAACATTGCCTGACCAAAGATATAACAGCAGCATCAGCCCTGACCAGATCAGCGCCTCACGTTTTTGTTTTCCGCGGATCTGCTGGTAATAACGATTGAAGTCTTTATTCAAAATAATATTTCCGGTTTGCAAATAATAATCAAATCTAAACCCTAAATATTTCATGGTGCAGCACAAAAGGTTTTAGCCTTTTGAACAGCGCTTGCGCTGGCCCCACCGGGGCGAGGCTTCGCCGAGTAACGCGGCAACCGAAAGAATCCCCGGGAGCTTACTTAAGTAAGTGACCGGGGTGATTGAGGGAAGCCAACGCTGCTGCAACGTGAAAGATGACGGGTTAGCGACCGCCTTTAGTCAGCTCACGCTTCATATCAATAATCTGCTGATATTCAGCCAGTGACGTTTCGCCGATATGTTGTTTACCGCCAACTGCTTTCACGAAGCAGGCGTGATCTTCTTTGTCCAGTTTCTTGATGGCAGAAACCAGTTTGGCTTTGAAGGCTGGTGGCAGATCACTGCGCACTAAAATCGGGCCGTTAGGGATCAGCGGAGATTCCCAGATGATACGGATTTTTTTCATCAGATCCGGATGGTCCATGCGGATCATACGGTTGAATGCGCCGGAGGTATAACCGGTTTCACGGTCGCCGATCATAGAAGCCCAGGTCACTGCGCCTTCGAACTGACCGTTCAGCACGCCAAGGATATCCTGCTCATGGCCGCCGGAGAAGGTGACGCTGGAGAAGAAGTTGTTGTATTTGTTGTCGGTGGTGCCGCCAAATTCTTTCTTGAAAGTCTGGTTCGGGATCAGGTAACCGGAAGTGGAATCCGGGTCAGCGAAACCGAAAGATTTACCTTTCAGGTCAGACAATTTCTGATACGGGCTGTCGGCTTTAACCACAACAACGGAATGATAACCGCGTGATTTATCCGTATCGTCGATAACAATACCGACCAGATCTACGGCTTTCGGGTTATTAATATACACAGAGGCAAAGGACGAAGGAGACATGCTTAATACCATATCCACTTTCTTTCCTAATAATCCCTGAATAACACCTGAGTAATCGGATGAATTACGCAGTTTGGTATCCACGTTTAATTCTTTATCGAAGAAATCTTTTACACACTGATTATCGCCGATTTGCTGAGTCGCATTCTGGCCACCCAGAATACCTAAATTCAATTCTTTAGGAGCATCTTCTGCCATGCTGTGCATCGCGGTAAAAGAACCTGCTACGAAGACTGCCAGACGTAATAACTTCTTCATGTAATGATGACCTTGTGTAGATTGAGAGAAAATAGAAATAAGCACTGCCAAGGGTGTTAATAGCCACTTAACGTGGCTGTTATGTATTACTCAATTAAAAGGATGTTATTCATGTGACTCGTGATCTTCGCCATAGAGCTGTTGCAGGATCCCGTCAGTTAACTGATCCGGATGTCCATCGAAAATAATCTGCCCTTTGGCGATGCCGATAACACGGGTGCAATAATCTTTCACCAGTTCCACTGAGTGCAGGTTGACCATCACGGCAATATTTTCTTCGCTGACTTTTTTCAGCGCATTCATGATGCGCAGCGTATTTTTCGGGTCCAGCGACGCAACAGGCTCATCAGCCAGTAAGATTTTCGGGTTCTGCATCAGGGCGCGACAAATCGCTACGCGTTGCATCTGACCGCCGGAGAGGTTTTCAGCACGCTGCAACGCATGCGGCAACATATGCAGCCACTCGAGCAGAGAAATCGCGCGGGCACGGTCTTCGTCGTCAAACTGATTGAAGAAAGATTTGAACGTTGAGGTATGGCTCAGGCGGCCCAGCAATACGTTAGTCAACACATCGAGACGCGGAACCAGACAAAAATCCTGGAAAATCATTCCGCAACCAGAGCGCCAGCGCCGCAGAGATTTACCGGTTAAACCAGCCAGCTGCTGCTGTTCACCGTTTTCGTAATGACACACTACACTACCTTCAGTGAGCGCAATGGTACCGTTCAGGACGTGCAACAGAGTTGATTTCCCTGCGCCGGACCGGCCAATCACCGCGACAAACTCGCCCGCGTGTAGATCAAAATTGATGTCATTCAGAACGCGCTGACCTGATTTGTAGGATTTCACCAGGCCTTTCACGTCCAGAACTTTATTCAAATGCTGTGGCCCGGTCTGAGGATATTCAGCCTGTGCCAGCTTGAGTTGAGCTTGCGCCATGATGCTGTCTCTCGGTTGCTTTCATAATCTGGCGTTCATTAAGCGCGAGTTTTATGACACATCAATGACGATTTAATGGACAGCGTATGACAAAAATGCAACAGACTAAGTGAAATTACCTAACGAATATCCCGAATGGAGTTTAACTTAACAAGTATCATTTAAGTCCATGATTAGATGGCATCTCATTTACAAAGGAAGATGAAATGGATAATCAGTCACTTATCGCCACGCTCAAAGAGATTGCTGGCACCCGTCATGTACTGACCGGAGACAGCAACACCGAGCGCTACCGCAAAGGATTTCGTTCGGGCGGCGGCAAAGCGCTGGCCGTGGTATTCCCGCAAACGCTGCTGCAACAATGGCAGTTGCTCAAAGCCTGTATCGCCGCCGATAAAATCGTCATCATGCAGGCTGCCAATACCGGCCTGACCGAAGGCTCAACGCCTAGCGGCGATGATTATGACCGCGACATCGTCATTTTCAGTACTCTCAAACTTGATCAAATCCAGTTGCTCGACGGCGGTCATCAGGTTATCGGCTTTCCCGGCAGCACCCTCTACAAGCTGGAAAAAATTCTCAAACCTTATAACCGTGAACCCCACTCGGTGATTGGCTCATCCTGCATTGGTGCATCTGTGGTCGGTGGTATTTGCAATAATTCCGGCGGTTCTCTGGTTAAACGCGGCCCGGCCTATACCGAAATGGCGCTTTATGCACAGATCGACGCGCAAGGTGAATTACGTCTGATAAATCATCTGGGGATTAATCTTGGCGAAACGCCGGAAGAGATCCTGACGCGTCTGGAAAAAGCCGAATATCTGGAAAGTGACATTCTGCAAAATCAGGGGCTTGCGTCTGATCATGATTATGCCGCGCGGGTTCGCGAAGTGGACGCTGATACGCCATCCCGTTTTAATGCCGATGAGAGACGTTTGTTTGAAGCCTCGGGGTGTGCGGGCAAACTGGCGGTATTCGCCGTACGACTGGATACCTTCCCGGCTGAAACTCAGCAACAGGTATTTTATATCGGCACCAATGACACGGCGGTGCTGACCGAATTACGCCGTCAGATCCTGCGCGATTTTGCCAATCTGCCGGTGGCTGGTGAATACATGCACCGGGATATTTTCGATATCACGGAGATTTACGGCAAAGACACTTTCATGATGATCGATAAACTTGGCACCGACAAAATGCCGGACATGTTTACAGCCAAAGGGAAATTTGATGCGCGCATCAGTAAGGTTCCTTTTCTGCCGAAAAACTTCAGCGACCGCGTGATGCAGTGTCTGAGCAAAGCCCTGCCGAATCACCTGCCGCCACGCATGAAGCAATACCGCGACCGGTTCGAACATCACTTGCTGCTGAAAATGTCCGGCCCTGGCATAGATGAAGCCAGAACCTTTTTGACCCGATTCTTCAGTGATGGTCAGGGTGATTTCTTTATCTGCTCGGCTGACGAAGGTAAGAAAGCTTTCCTGCACCGCTTTGCCGCAGCCGGTGCTGCCGTGCGTTATCACGCAGTACATGAAAAAGAAGTGGAAGATATTCTGGCGCTGGATATCGCCTTACGCCGTAATGACCGCGACTGGTTCGAAACACTTCCGGAAGATATCGATAATCAGCTGGTGGCAAAACTGTATTACGGCCATTTCATGTGCCACGTTTTCCATCAGGATTATATTGTCAAAAAAGGCGCGAACAGTAAGGCTCTGAAACACCGGATGTTAGAACTTCTGGATGCCAAAGGCGCAGAATATCCTGCCGAACACAATGTCGGCCATCTGTATCTGGCGAAGCCGCATCTGAAAGAGTTCTACCGGCAGGCCGACCCGACCAACAGCTTTAACCCTGGGATCGGAAAAACCAGTAAGTTGAAGAACTGGCAGGAGTAATGTCCTTGAAATGGGGAATGGCGTAGTCGGCGCAGGCAGTTTGTTCCCGGACAGCGCGGAGGCCCCGCATCGTGCTTAAAGTACGTGAGGAGGCCGAGCACTGCCCGGGGGCAAAATGGCAAGTAAGATAGCCATTAAGTTAGAAAAGCTGTGTTCCGTAACCCCACATTATCACCGTCAGAGCCAGAAGTAGCTCTAAAACCAGAACCCCCATTGCCAGCGTTGAACTGGAGAACAGGAACCCTTCGCGACGGTCGATATTGAGGAAGTTAGGAATGCCGAGATACAACAGATATCCGCTGTAACACAGCCCGATGATACCAACGAACAGGCATAACCAGACCATCGGATAAAGCGCAACGAGCCCGCTGAGGAACATCGGTGTGGCAACATAACCGGCAAACACGATGCAACTGTTGAGTGTCGGGCGGCTGTCATAACGACGTGCCATCCAGTAGATAATGCGCCCCATCAGTGCGACAGCGGCGAGCATCAGAACATAGAATATAACGGCGATATATGATGCGGTGAACATGGAAACCATCAGCTTCTGACCGTCACCGAAGTTCCAGCCCAACTGTGTTGTACCGATAAACGAACAGACAACCGGGATCAACGCCATCAAAAGAACATGGTGGGAATACACATGTGAAACGGTTTCCCGCTCACGCTGGATTTGCTGCAGTTCGGGACCAGGATGGGACATTAGTCCCCAGACATGATTTGCCATGAAACACCCCCTTGTACGCCGAAAGCCGCCAGCGGCGTGCAGTGATAGACCTTCGGGAATGCCCGTCAGACCAAGGCACAAGGAAGGTGGCGACCTGTCTATATTATAGTCGTTTTTGCCAGTTTTGCTGCTGCGCCCAACTCATCGAAATCAGCGATTGACCGGAGCTGGCCGCCTTTAATGGACAAAGCGAGCGGCTGTAAATGTCACCCCTACCAATACCAGCATCATGCTGATAATCCAGCGAGTCTGTTTGATCATAAGCCCGTAAAACATTGTTTGCATCGAAGTCATTGAAGTTTCGATCTTCTCAAAGCGCTCATCCATACGCTCAAACTGTTTATCGACCCGTTCAAACCGTTTATCGACTCGTTCAAACTGTTTATCGACCCTTTCAAACTGCTTATCTATCTTTTCAAACTGCTTATCCACCTGTTCAAACTTTTTATCGATATGTACAAAATGATCGTCAATTCTCAGCAGATGTCCGTCGATGCGGGAGATGCTCTGTTCAGTTTTTCCTACACGCACACCGATATCTGTCACCGCATCAGTGAGCGTGACCATTTGATATTCCAGTTTACCGACCCGGAGATTAGTCTCGGTGACGACTTCGGTCAGATGACTGACCTGCTGTTCCACCTTCCCGACACGCAGATTCAGTCCGGCAATTTCCTCTCCGTTTTTGATCCCTTGTTTTTCAATGTTGTTGATCTGATTTTGCATGAGCTTCTCCATGAGCGATTTTCCTTTGTATTCTTCCGGCCATACGGGTGCGCCGGGAAAATAGAGCATCGGATTGACGGGCGAGATATCCATTGTGCTGAGCTGAAACATGGCTGTTGTCCCTCACATAAGTTTTCCCTGTTCAGAAATTCTTAATCTGAGGGGAGTTTGCGCTGTATAAATAACCATATCAAATCAATTTCCTTCTCGATTCATCGGCTACTGCTTATGTATCTATGCTTCGAAAACTTACATTTAGGGGATGAATAAAACCAACAAAAATAGCCTGTTACAGGAGTTTTTAAATTTCATGACTTACGCTTCCCTTCGTTTTCTGCTGTTCGGGATTATGCAAAGCCGGTATTGCGTGAGTACACTAACTAACAAGTTTTCACAGGCGAAAAAGACTGCACACCGGTTAAAAAATCATTAACGTAGAAGCAGGCATTCCTCAGGAGAATCATATGCGTATCACCTGTTTACACACGGCGGACAGCAATATTGCGGTATTCGAAAACACCGCGCAGGCGCTCGGGCTAAGTCAGCATCAGTTCGTGCATGTGTCGCGGCCTGATTTACTCGCCGCAGCCGAAAAAGCAGGCGGGCTGACAGCGGATATTCGTCAGCAAACCGCAGATGTACTGCTGGCCCTGAGCGAAAATGCCGACCGCGTTTTACTGACCTGTTCGACGCTGGGTTCAGCCGCCACGCTTGCCGCTGAAACAGCCACGATGCCCGTTCTACGTGTCGATCAGGCGCTGGCGGAACAGGCCATGAAAACCGCAGGAAAAGTTGTCGCGCTGTGCGCCGTCGAAACGACTCTGGAACCGACGCGTCAGCTGTTCACGCAGGTGGAGAAACATCCGCAGGCACAGCTTGAAATCTGTCTGGTGGCGGGCGCCTGGGAAAAGTTTAAGCAGGGAGATCTGGCCGGATATTTACAGGCCATCGCGGCAGCGGCAGATGCACAATATCTGAAAGGCGCGGCCTGTGTGGTGCTGGCACAGGCTTCAATGACCGGTGCAGCACAGCTGACACAAATGGGCAAACCCCTCACCAGCCCCGAATGTGGTTTGCGAGCAGCGCTGGCCTGAAAACGGCGGGCAGAAAGCAAAAATGCGGACAGAAGCTATACTGATAAGGAATATCATTGGCTTAGCCTGACGGCCGATGACGACTGAAGATAGTGTTAAGGAGATAACATGAAAATTATTCTGTGGATCATCGCCATCATCTTTATCGTCGGCTTACTGACCCTAACAGGGGTGTTTAAACTGATTTTCTGATCATCACATTCCCTCCCTGCATACAAAAAGTCCGGCGCATAGCCGGACTTTTTCTTTTATCCGCAATTGCTGAAATATCCAAAATAATTCGGATTGCAATAAGGCGGCAAGCGAACGAATCCCGATGAGCTGACAATACGTCAGTGATTCGGGTGAGTGAACGTAGCCAACGCCACTGCGGCCCGAAGTATGCAGGATATCGTTAGTCGTCGGCTTCTTCGACAGAGGGCTGTGTTTTTTGCTGTTCTTTCTGCTTACGGTAGTTCTTCGCAATCTGCGGAACGGGCACGGTTTTGCCGGTCTCCATCCAGGTACGCAGACGGTTGGCATCCGCAAAGGCAGTAAATTTACCGAAGGCATCCATCACGACCAGCGTCACCGGTTTGCCGTTGATAGTGGTGCGCATCGCCAGACAATGCCCTGCATCATCGGTGTATCCGGTCTTGGTCAGTTGAATGCTCCAGGACGGATTCATGATCAAATGATTGGTATTACGGAACGGCAGCGCATACGCCGGATGGCTGAAGACCGCGGTTTTTTCCGCCGTGGTGCTCAGCTGCCCGATCAGCGGATATCGCTGGGAAGCCAGCAGCAGACGGGTTAAATCGCGCGCGGTGGACACGTTATGCGGCGACAAACCGGTCGGTTCGACATAATGCGTATGGGTCATCCCCAGCGATTTCGCTTTAGCATTCATGGCTTTGATGAATGCTGAATAGCCGCCCGGATAATGTGCCGCGAGGCTGGCCGCTGCACGGTTTTCCGAAGACATCAGCGCGAGCTGAATCATCTGACGGCGCGTGATTTCGCTGTTGAGTTTAACGCGCGAGAACACGCCGCGCATTTCAGGCGTATTGCTGATATCGACGTTAATCACTTCGTCGAGCGGCAGATTCGCATCCAGCGTAACCATCGCGGTCATCAGTTTTGTCAGGGAGGCAATCGGCCTCACCTCATCAGGATTTCGGGAATAAATCACTTCGTGGCTTTTCAGATCCACCACCATGGCGCTGCCGGAAGCAATTTGAACAATAGGGGCGACAGCCTGCTCTTGCTTTGCAGCGAAGGCGGCAGGTGCAGACAACATGCCTGTATTTAAGGCTAATAAGCTCAGAACCAGAAGACGGATTTTCACATGCATTGCTCTGTATTTAGAAAGTTGTCATTGAGTTATGTCGAAACAGCGGGCGGAATTATAAGTGACGCGAATAGTCTTAGCACCCGCAATTTTCAATTCTATTTGTCACAAAGTCTGTCACCAGCGCCCGCAAACCGTGCAACGGCGAGTAAGTGAACACTTGCGTAAGATTGCACTGAATTCCGGCTATTTACGCAAATCCGCAATTTACAAAATATGCTGTAACATTCCCCACATGACAACTTTCTGAACAATTAACTATTGGTCGGGATCCAGCGATAACCTTTTCCGAGACGCTCTACCCTACCTGTACCCGGAAATGCAATGTGCGCGGCTCCCACCAGATATCCGTGATCTGCGGCATCGCGAAGCGCCTGCTCGCGGGTTCTGATTGCCTGATTCTGATCGATATCAAACTGAATCGCCACCGCAGGATCCTGCATTTGTACCGGCTCGGCATGAATAATATCGCCCCAGAACAGCATCTTTTCCGTCCCGCTTTCCAGCAGATACATCACACTGCCGGGCGTATGTCCCGGCGCAGGGAGAGCGCGGATCAGCGGATGCACCTGCGCAGGCGCGGTAAAAGTCTGCAATTTCCCGGCCGCCTGAACCGGTGTCATTACCTGTTTTGCATTATTAAATGAACGATGGCGACCTTCAGGAATATCATCAAGATTGTCGCGCGCGAGCCAGTATGTGGCATCTTCCTGTGAAACTTTCACCGGTGCCTGCGCGAAAACCGGTGCGCCGTCCAGTGAAACACCGCCGCAATGGTCGCTGTGAATATGCGTCAGCAACACCAGCGAAATAGTTTCCGGCGCATAGCCCGCCGCGCGCAGATGACTTTGCAAATGACCGCCCGTATAGCCGGTCAGTGCGCCAGCCCCCGTATCAATCAAAATCCGCTGATCGCCGGTATCCACCACAAACGCATTTACTGACGCATCCATTTCGGTTGGCATTGCCGCTTGTGCCATACGCTGCCTGATATCTTCCAGCGAGATATTGGTCAGTAATTTCTCAAGCGGCATTTTCATCGAACCGTCAGAAATAGCCGTCACGGTGACATCCCCGACTTTCAGCCGGTAAAAACCGGTGCTTTGAGTTTCTGCAACCTGCGGTGCTGCACCGGTGACGGCGGATGAATGATTCATTTTGGAGACTCCGGAAGGTGAAGGTTTGTCAGAGGATTACTCTGAGTATTGATCTTGTTTTAACATCATTCAAAGCAATCGGAGCCCTGCAAAAAGAAAAGGCGCCGTTAAGCGCCCTGCTGGTGATTTGTTAAAACTTACTGATTATCGATGAGATAGCCAATTTCCTGACCGAAGGATAATTCCAGCGTATTGCCGTCCGGATCATCCAGAAATGCCCAGTAGCCCACCGGCGCGCCGGAATCAGTGGGCTCCTGACGTAAAACGCCCGCGGCGCGTGCTTCGGCGAGCCTTGCATCCATCGCTTCTTTTGTTGCGCAGGCGACGCCGAGATGGCCGAAAGGGCCCAGTTTGGTGTCGGTGTTTTCAGGATCTTCGGCGAGAACGATGGCGAAATGGCGGGTCATATCACTCAGCCAGGCGACGGGGCGGGCGTTACTGCCTTTTTCACCGCGACGATGAATGACTTTCATCTGCGCGAATTGCTGGTAAAAAGCGATGCTGGCATCCAGGTCTTTAACAGCGAATGCGATGTGAGACAGGCCGGTATCTTGGTGTTCCATGATGTTTCTCCATTTTTAAGCGTTATTGCGCGAAGAAAACGTCATGGAGCGAAATCACCTGTTGATGCGTTCAGCAATCTCCTTCGACGTCTTCAGCACACGGACTTCAGTAAATAACTCTGTCGCTTCTTCGTACTCTTTACGCAAATAGCTCAGCCACTGTTTGATACGCGCAACGTGATACAAACCGGTGTCGCCCTGCTTTTCCAGACGGGTGTATTTCTGCAACAGCGTCATCACGTCCGGCCATGGCATACGCGGTTCGTTGTATTTCACCACGCGACTGAGGTTGGGGATATTCAGCGCACCACGCCCGATCATCACCGAATCACAGCCGGTGGTCTGCAGACAGGCCTGACCGCTTTCGTAATCCCAGATTTCACCGTTAGCGATCACCGGAATACTCAGCCGCTGGCGGATTTCACCAATCGCCGCCCAGTTAATGCGCTCAGGTTTATATCCGTCTTCTTTGGTACGCCCGTGAACGGTCAGCTCGGTGGCACCGGCCTGTTGCACCGCATCGGCAATTTCAAAACTGCGCTCGAGCGAATCCCAGCCAAGGCGCACTTTCACCGTCACCGGCAGATGCGCAGGAACCGCCGCACGCATCGCTTTCGCCCCCTGATAAATCAGCTCCGGATCTTTAAGCAACGTCGCACCACCGCCGCTGCCGTTGACCATTTTCGACGGGCAACCGCAGTTGAGATCGACACCATAAGAACCCAGCCCGACGGCAAAAGCCGCATTCTCTGCCAGCCATTGCGGATATTGTCCGAGCAGCTGTACGCGCACCCGTGTACCGGAAGGCGTACGGCTGTCGTGATGTAATTCGGGGCACAGGCGATGGAAAACTTTGGCGGGCAGCAGCTGATCGACCACACGCACAAACTCAGTGATGCACAAATCGTAGTCGTTCACTTCAGTAAGAAGTTCACGAACCAGGGGATCAAGCACACCTTCCATCGGAGCCAGTAATACGCGCATCGCAATTCAACCTTTAAAAATGACGCGCAAGATTACCGCATGGCCCGCCGCCGGGCAATTACCCCTGTGACAAATCGCGGCTCAGGTGTTCCGGCGCACTACCGCTGGCCCGCCGGGCTTTTACTGAACGCCACGCAATCCACACTGCAAGAAACGCCGGTATGGCAAACAGCAGGAACATCCAGAACGCCGCGTTAGCCGCGCCGGTGTCGCCCTGACTCACGCCCGCGAAGTTAGCGACGGTGCCCGCCAGTGCCGCGCCTAGCGCGGAAGCAAAGGACTGAACAACCGTTATCGATGCCCCGGCTTTTTCGCGATCGTCTTGCGGAGCCTGTTGCAATACGCGGGTCAGCAGATGCGGCCAGCCGAGTCCGATGCCGAAACCGGCCAGCGTCAGCCCGAGCACCACGCCACTGATGTTCAGCCACGGCAGACCGAATGCCACGGGCACGGTGAACAGCAGTAAAAGCAAACCGGCGGCCAGAATTACCGGCCCGCAAACAATGGCGTTGTCGGCACGGCGCCCCGTCCAGCCGGAGCTCGCCACTTCACTTAATGTCCACCCCGCTGCCGCTGCCGCCGTGATATAACCGGCCGCCAGCGGAGCCTGACCGTGCAAATGTTGCAGCATATAAGGTACAAACAGCTCGCAGCCCAGACCGATAATCAGCAGGCTCATCACCAGATACAAACCGTAAAGCGGGGATGAACGGCGTAACGCATTGCGCGGCAGCAGCCGGACATCAGCAGTAAATTCGCGGTGTCGCAGGATCAAAATCATCACCATCGCAATCACGAATCCGAGCAGGTTTATCAGGCCTTCGGACGACAAACTTCCGGCAGAAACCACCAGTACCGCGCCGGTCAGCAGTGCCAGCTGCATCAGCGGTAACGGCTCATCGGCTTGTTTCTCGCGCTGCGCTTTTGGCAAAATCCGCCACACCCACAGCCCGAACAAAGATGTCACCGGCAGCAGCAAACCAAACGCCCAGCGCCAGGCGTGCAGTTCTGCAAAAATCCCGCCGACAGCCGGGCCGATCAGCGTCGCAATCCCCCACATGGCTGAAATCAGCGCCATGGCCCGCGGCCAGAGGGATTCTTTGAACAGCAGATTGATCATTGCGTAGGAAAGCGCGAACAGGGATCCGCCGCCCAGTCCCTGCAAGGCTCGTCCGAGCAACAAAACCGGCATATTGGGCGCGGCAGTACAGATTGCAGCACCGGCGATGAAAATGCCGGTCGCCATCAGGTAGCTGCCGCGCGGGCCAGCGGTACGCATCAGACGCGCGGAAAGTGCCGAGCCGAGGATGGAACAGACGACGTACAGCGTGGTGTTCCACGCATACCACGCCAGCCCGCCGATATCCTGCACGACCGAGGGCAAAATGGTGATCACGATATAGCTGTTGGTGGCGTAAAGCGCGACACCGGCACTCAGGGTGATGGCGCTCCCGCGGTTTTCTGCGCTGAATAAATCCGCCCAACCGTTCTGACTTCCCGACATTTCTCTGCATCCCTTTGGTTTATGCTTTCCACGCATTGAAGCGGGTTGTGGTTATGGTATGATTAAAACAAGAAATTACTTGGAATATGTTTTACGTAATCTAGAACCCGCCGAGGTAATATGTCAAGCAGCGACTTGGAAAATAAAAATGACGTCAGACAAAGCGTGGCAGAACGCCTGCTGCGGCTTCTGAAAACGCGCGGGGAATTACAGGCCAGTGATGCCGGACATCTGCTGGGTACCACCGGAGAAGCCGCCCGTCAGCAGTTTGTGAAGCTGGCGAAAGAAGGTCTGGTGGAAGCCAAAGCCGTTTCGCAAGGCGTTGGCCGCCCTGCGCAATACTGGCAACTGACTGCTGAGGGCCATGCGCGATTCCCCGATGCGCACGCCGATCTCACCGTACAACTTTTGCAACTGATCCGCACCTCTCTGGGCGATTCGGCGCTGGACAATCTCATCACCTCGCGGGAAAAAATCACGCAGGAAAACTACCGCCTGGCGATGCGCGGTGCGGTATCGATGGAAGAAAAATTGCAAAGGCTGACGGATATCCGTACCCGTGAAGGCTATATGGCGGACTGGACATTGCAGGAGGACGGCAGTTACCTGTTCGTCGAAAATCACTGTCCGATTTGCGCCGCAGCGACGACCTGTCAGGGATTTTGCCGGGCAGAGCGCGATGTATTCAGTGATGTGCTGGACGCTGATGTGCAGCGTACCGAGCATATTTTGCAGGGCGCACGCCGCTGCGCGTATGTGATCCGCCAGGTTCCTGACCAGACGACTGACGAAAAAAAACCGCCTGTGAAGGCGGTTTGATTGCAGAGCAGTGCTGACAATTACTTGTTGCCGCTGCCTGCATTGCCGGTGCGACGCTGGCCTGCATGAGCAGGACGCGAACGTGCCGGACGGTTTTCACCGGAGGAGCCACGGTTTTCAGAACCACGGTTTTCAGAGGTGCCGCTGCGCTGACCATTGCCGCCCGGACGCGGAGCGCCGGAACGTGGAGCACCGGAGCGCGGTGCGCCCGGACGCTGGCCCTGACGTGGTGCGCCACGACCGCCGCCGCCGCTGCCCTGACGACCATTAATGATCGGCTCAGCTTTGATGCTCGGGTCTGGCTCGTAACCTTCCAGCGCGATGCGTGGGATTTCACGTTTCAGCAGACGTTCGATATCACGCAGCAGTTTGTGTTCGTCAACGCACACCAGAGAAATCGCTTCACCGGTGGCTTCCGCACGACCGGTACGGCCGATACGGTGAACGTAATCTTCCGGTACGTTTGGCAGCTCGTAGTTCACCACGTGCGGCAACTGGTCGATATCCAGACCACGCGCAGCGATGTCAGTCGCCACCAGAACACGGATAGAACCGGCTTTAAAATCGGCCAGTGCGCGGGTACGTGCGCCCTGACTTTTGTTACCGTGAATAGCGGCGGCCGTGATGCCGTCTTTATTCAGCTGCTCAGCCAGATGGTTTGCGCCGTGTTTGGTACGGTTGAAGACCAGCACCTGTTTCCAGTCGCCTTCGCCAATCATCTGAGACAGTAATTCTCTTTTACGTTTCTTATCAACAAAGTGAACGCTTTGTTCAATTTGTGCAGAAGCGGTGTTTCGACGCGCCACTTCGACAGAAGCAGGGTTAGTCAGCAACTTGCTCGCCAGGCCTTTAATCTCATCAGAGAAGGTCGCGGAGAACAGCAGGTTCTGGCGCTTGGCAGGCAGTTTCGCCAGCACGCGACGGATGTCATGAATAAAGCCCATGTCCAGCATGCGGTCAGCTTCGTCCAGTACCAGGATTTCAACCTGAGATAAATCAACAGCACGCTGATGTTCCAGATCCAGCAAACGACCAGGCGTTGCGATCAGCACATCCACACCACCGCGCAGTTTCATCATCTGCGGGTTGATGCTCACACCACCAAATACCACCAGCGAACGCAGGGTCAGGTATTTGCTGTAAGCCTGTACGTTTTCACCAATCTGCGCCGCCAGCTCACGGGTTGGGGTCAGGATCAGCGCACGAACCGGGCGACGTCCTTTGAATTGCGCGTTGGTATGGCTGAGCATATTGAGCAGCGGAAGGGTAAAACCAGCGGTTTTACCGGTACCGGTCTGCGCACTCGCCATCAGGTCACGACCTTCAAGCACGACAGGAATAGCCTGACGCTGAATAGGCGTAGGTTCGCGATAGCCCTGTTCTTCAACAGCACGCAAAATTTCGGCACTTAAGCCGAGGGAATCAAATGACATATAAGGAAAAGCTCCAGTCCACTCTAACCCGAACGGGGTTCGGTGCAGTTTCAAGAGTGGATGATCAGACGAGGCAAATGAGGCATTACCACGAGGATTCGGCACAAACTGCAGTGCGCCAGTTGGGTCGATTCTATCACAAAACGCCGCTGTGCGTGAATTTATCTCCTGCAGGCCTGTAACGGACGGTTACAGCGACTGACTCCGGTGGCGCTTTCCGGCGGCATAATCTGTCGCGATCATCCCAAATGTTGATACAGGATAATCAATTATAAATCGGATCAATACGTTCCCACTTTTTGCTCCCCGCCATATGGATTCACTTGCTATGCTTTCGGCAGCCCCTCTTCTTATCCATAAGGCCACACCGCTGCAACATGGAAACCTGGAAAGTAAATTTAATCTCCGTCTGGCTCGGCTGTTTTTTTACCGGCATGGCGATGAGTCAGATCCTGCCTTTTTTACCGCTTTATATTGAACAGCTGGGCGTGACGTCTCACGAATCCCTGAGCCTGTGGTCAGGGCTGGTTTTCAGCGGCACATTTTTGGTTTCCGCTATCGTTGCACCGCTCTGGGGCAGTCTCGCTGACCGCAAAGGCCGCAAGCTGATGTTACTGCGTGCCGCACTGGGTATGGCAATCGTCATGATGTTGCAGGGTTTTGCTACCAACGTCTGGCAGCTGTTTATTCTGCGCACGCTGATGGGGCTGACCTCCGGGTACATCCCTAATGCGATGGCGCTGGTGGCCTCACAGGTGCCACGTGATAAAAGCGGCTGGGCGCTGGGCACGTTGTCTACCGGACAGGTATCGGGCGTGATTATCGGCCCGCTGCTCGGCGGCTTTATGGCCGACCACCTCGGTCTGCGCACGGTGTTTTTCGTCACCAGCGGCATGTTGTTTATCAGTTTCCTGATCACATTATTCCTGATCAAAGAGCGCGTAGTGCCGGTCACTAAAGCCAACCGTCTGAGCGGTAAAGCGGTATTCACCACGCTGCCCTATCCGTGGCTTATCGTCAGCCTGTTCGTCACCACCATGATGATTCAGCTGGCGAACGGTTCCATCAGCCCGATCCTGACGCTGTTTATCCGCGAGATTTCATCAGACACCAGTAACATTGCCTTTATCAGCGGCGTGATTGCCGCCGTACCGGGCGTTTCCGCGCTGATGGCCGCCCCGAAACTCGGCAAACTCGGTGACCGTATCGGCGCGCACCGTATTCTCATCGCCGCGCTGGTGTTTTGCTTCATCCTGTTCTGCCTGATGGCGCTGATTAATACCCCTATCCAGCTGGGTATTTTGCGCTTTATGCTCGGTTTCGGTGATGGCGCGCTGATGCCTGCAGTACAGGCTCTGCTGGTGAAATACAGCAGCGACCAGGTGACTGGCCGGATATTTGGTTATAACCAGTCGTTCATGTATCTCGGCAATGTAGTCGGCCCGCTGATTGGCTCAAGCGCCTCAGCGCTGCTCGGCTTCCGCTGGGTGTTTATCGTCACGGCGATTCTGGTACTGTTTAACACCGTGCAGGTATGGTGGAGCTTCCGGCAGGTGCCGACGGGAAGAGTCAGGGTTTGATGTGCTCCTCCCCCTGCGAAGGGGGAGGTCGGGAGGGGGTTTTAAGGGCTGACACCATTATCCCTGCACACTTCAGCATTCATTTTTTGACCTTTATACCCCACCCCAACCCTCCCTTTCGCAGGGGAAGGAGCTAATAAACCTCACCAGCCGGCATAAAAAAAGGGACACTTCTCAGTGTCCCTTTCTTATATTTGCAATCAAAAAACCTTACCGACGGTTGCCGAAAATCCGCAACAGCATCAGGAACAGGTTGATGAAATCAAGGTACAACGTCAGTGCGCCAACAATGGAGTATTTGCGGAAGTTATCGCGATCATCAGCAGACAACTGCGCACCCATGTTTTTCAGCTTCTGTGTGTCATAGGCGGTCAGACCGACAAAGATCAACACACCGGCGTACGAAATGATGTTCGCGAGGCCGGAGCTTTTCAGCCACATGTTCACCAGTGATGCCAGTACCAGGCCGATCAGCGCCATGAACAACATGCTGCCGATACCGGTCAGGTCGCGCTTGGTCACATAACCGTACACACTCATCGCGCCAAACATACCGGCGGCGACAATGAAGGTACCGAAAATTGAGTCACCGGTGTAGACCAGGAAAATGCTGGAAAGCGTCAGCCCGGTCAGCGCGGAATACAACATGAACAAGCCGGTGGCGACGGTACCGCTCAGGCGTTTCACCATGCCGGAAATCACGAAGACCAGCGCCAGCTGCGCGATGATCAGACCGAAGAAAGTAATCTGGCTGGAGAAAACAAAGCTCATGATTTTCTCAGAGCCGGAAGCGTACCAGGCCACAAAGGCGGTCAGCAGCAAACCACAGAACATCCAGCCATACACTTGCGCCATGTACGCCTGAATGCCGGTATTCGCGCGTTCGACAATTGAACCATTACTGCGTGGATATCGATCCATGATGATTACCCTTTTGCATGGAGGACGAAAAATGAGGCCAGAGCAGCCTCCCGATTTTTTAAGCGTATCACAGATAGAGAGAAAAGCATGGGAGGTCTGCGTGCGGTTGTGATGCTATTTACCAGCGAGCCGCTGCCTGTTTATCGCTGTCACGGGCATCAACCCAGCGGTCACCCTCTTCCGTGGCTTCACGTTTCCAGAAGGGTGCGCGGGTTTTCAGGTGATCCATAATGAATTCATTGGCTTCAAATGCCATGCCGCGATGGGCACTGGTTACGCCGACAAACACAATTTCATCGCTCGGATACATCGGCCCGACACGGTGATAAACAGAAACACGTTGCAGCGGCCAGCGGGTGCGGGCTTCGGCGACTATTTCCGCCAGCGCTTTTTCGGTCATGCCTGGATAATGTTCCAGCGTTAACGCGCTGACGTGACTGCCCAGATTGTGATTACGCACTTTACCGGTGAAAGTGACGACTGCACCGTCGGCGTCAGATTGCGCCAGCCAGTGGTATTCATCACCTACGCTGAACGGCGCAGCATCCACAATAATTTTCGTCTGTTCCATATCAGCCTCCGGTGACCGGCGGGAAGAAGGCCACTTCATCGCCTTCAGTCAGCGGATGCGCCATGGTAGTCAGCGTCTGATTGACGGCTACCAGTAGTTTGCCGGATTCCAGCGCCAGCGCCCAGCGATCGCCACGTTCGGTCAGTGAGGTACGTAATGCTTCCACTGTCGGAAATTGCGCCGGAAGTTGCAGGCTTGCGGTGCCGGTGAGTTCGCGCACCTGTGCGAAGAATAAAATGTCGATCATACGTCCGCCTTGCTTTTCGCCTTAAAATCGCCGGATTTACCGCCGGTTTTCTCCAGCAGACGGATCGGGCCGATCACCATATCTTTCTGAACCGCTTTACACATATCGTAAATGGTCAGCGCCGCCACGGAAGCCGCCGTCAGCGCTTCCATTTCCACGCCGGTTTTACCACTCAGACGACAGCGGGATTCGATGCGCACCCGGTTATGTTCCGGCTGCGCTTCCAGATTCACTTCTACTTTGGTCAGCAGCAGTGGATGACACAGCGGGATCAGATCCCAGGTCTTTTTCGCTGCCTGAATTCCGGCGATACGCGCCGTGGCAAAGACATCACCTTTGTGGTGATTGCCGTTAATAATCATCGCCAGCGTGTCAGCTGCCATTTCAACAAAGGCTTCCGCGCTGGCTTCGCGAACGGTTTCAGCTTTACCGGAGACATCCACCATGTGCGCGTCGCCGGAAGCATTAATGTGAGTGAGTTCAGACATTCTTATTTCTTCAAATGTGGAGTGAAATTGCACGGCCCCTGACGGGCGTCGAGCTGCGCTTCGATGATGTTGTCCCAGGCGGTCTGGCAGGCGCGGGTTGAACCGGGCATGGCGAAAATAACCGTCTGGTTAGCGATACCGCCAATGGCGCGCGACTGAATGGTCGAGGTGCCGATGTCTTCAAACGACACCATGCGGAATAACTCACCGAAACCTTCGATTTCGCGGTCAAACAGCGGTTTCAGCGCTTCGGGTGTGTTATTGCCGGCGTTAAAACCGGTGCCGCCATTGATCAAAATCGCCTGGATTTTTTCATCGGCAATCCACGCGGAGACCACGGCGCGGATGCTGTAAATGCTCTCTTTGACGATTTGCTGTGCGACAACATGGTGTCCGCCTTCGGTGACAGCTTCTTTCAGGTAATGCCCGGAGGTGTCTTCAGCGTCGGTGCGGCGGTCGGAAACCGTCATGATCGCGACAGATAAAGGCAAAAACTCTTTACTGGCTTTGCTCATCAGTTTGCTCCTTAAACGATAATGACCGGATTCAGCCACCAATAAACGACAGGTTCTGGGTGATTCCGGTATTGCCTTCATGCAGGAAGTGAGTTTGTTTTTTGCGGCTCAGGCCGCCCTGAATGCGGTCCATCAGATCGTCCTGCTGCATGTCGTCGGCTAATAAATCACGCAGAGGGATGCCCTGCTCGCCGAAAAGACACAAATGCAGATTGCCGATGGCAGACACGCGCAGCCGGTTACAACTGGCGCAGAAGTCTTTCTCGTACGGCATGATCAGACCGATTTCACCGAGATAATCCGGATGACTGAAGACCTGCGCGGGACCGTCGCTGCGGGAGCGAACCTGTAACTGCCAGCCCTGACGCACCAGCTGTTCACGCAGCACTTCGCCGGAAACGTGATGCTTGCGGAACAAATCGCCGCCATCGCCGGTTTGCATCAGTTCGATGAAACGCAGCTGGATTGGCCGGGTTTTGATCCAGTCGAGAAAGGTATTCAGGCTGGCGTGATTCACATCGCGCATCAGCACGGTATTGACTTTTACCTTGCTGAAACCGGCGTCAAAAGCCGCGTCGATCCCGTCCATCACATCGCGGAATTTATCCTGGCCGGTGATGGCGTGAAACTGGCGGGCATCAAGGCTGTCGACGCTGACATTGATATTGGTCAGACCGGCATCGCGCCATTTATTGATATCACGCGCCATACGATAACCGTTAGTGGTCACTGCGAGAGTTTTGATAGAGGGGTTTTCGCGCACTGCGGCAATAATTTCGCAGAAATCGCGGCGCAACGACGGTTCTCCACCGGTCAGGCGCACTTTTTCCGTTCCTAAGTTAGCAAACGCGCGGCTGACCCGACGGATTTCATCGAGCGAGAGAAAACTTTTATTGCTGTGTCCGTGCGGCTTGTAGCCATCCGGCAGACAATAGGTGCAACGAAAATTGCACACGTCAGTGATCGACAGCCGCAAGTAATAAAACTTGCGGGCAAAAGCATCAGTAAGTTGAAGCACCTTAACACCTTTCCAAATACGGGAGATGCGGGCATTTCTGCCGTGCACCCTGGTGACTTATTGTCACGGCCAGGGCTCCATATTGTTTCTGGGGAACTGCGTCAGAAAGGCAACTTAGGAACCAGGGCTAGGAGTTGATTCATCCCGTCCATAGCGGACTGATGATGAATACGGGGTAACGGGGGATATTCTAACGCCGTAAAGTCCGGATCGCCAAGGTGGTTTTTCGTTATGCATTTTGATATATAACGACTTTTCACGACAAAAGGCTGCATTTTCAAGGCTAAAAACGTTTGATTTTGAATACTCTGAGAATGCGGATGTCGTGCCGTTAATTGATAACATCTTGTTGCAAAGTTAGGTAAAATCCCCGCAGAAACCTGATTTACCCCGCCACTCCCCATTGTAAGGAAAACCATGCGCAACCGAACATTAGCCGATCTCGACCGGGTGGTGGCATTAGGCGGAGGTCACGGGCTTGGCCGCGTGATGTCTTCCCTCTCCCCTCTTGGCCCGCGCCTGACCGGCATTGTGACCACCACCGATAACGGCGGTTCAACCGGTCGCATTCGCCGTTCTGTAGGCGGCATTGCCTGGGGCGATATGCGCAACTGCCTGAATCAGCTGATCACCGAGCCGAGCCTCGCTTCAGCAATGTTTGAATATCGCTTCAGCGGTCAGGGCGAACTGGACGGGCATAATCTGGGTAATCTGATGTTGCGCGCGCTTGATCATCTGACCGTGCGCCCGCTCGAAGCAATCAATCTGGTGCGCAGTCTGCTGAAAGTCGATGCAGAGCTTATCCCGATGTCAGAACAACCGGTCGATCTGGCTGCCATTGACGCCAACGGTGAAACCGTTCACGGCGAAGTGAATGTCGATAAACTGACGCAGATCCCGCGCGAACTTCGGCTTGAACCTCAGGTGCCCGCCACCCGCGAAGCGTTGCAGGCGATTGCGGAAGCTAATCTGATCCTGATTGGCCCCGGCAGTTTCTTCACCAGCCTGATGCCGCTGTTGCTGATGAATGACCTCACCACTGCGCTGCGTCGCAGCCGTGCGCATATTGTGTATATCGGTAATCTGGGGAAAGAACTGAGCGTTGCCGCCGCCTCGCTGACGCTGGATAACAAACTGGATATGATCGAAACGCGCATTGGCCGTCGTGCAGATGCCGCGATTGTGGGGCCGAAAGTGAAAGTCGGCGGAAGCGCCGAGGAACATCTGATTATTCAAAGCCCGCTCGAAGCCAGCGATGTGCCCTATCGTCATGACCGCGATATGCTGCGGGCGGCCATCGAAGAAGCGCTGCAAAAGATGCTCTGATTAATTGAAAAGCAGAAATACCAAAGGCCGCGCGATGCGGCCTTTTTGACATTCTGAAAACGGAATTTACTGCCAGTCAGCCAGAATTTCAGCGGTGGTTTTCACTGTGACCGGATTGCCCGGCACAGATAATTCATGCCAGACTTCGTTATGCTGACCGATCAGCTGCTGCGCCGTGGCGTGCGTGCGGTCACCGGTAGTGTGCGCGTCCGATGCGACGGTCACGGCATAACCTTTGCTGGCAGCGACTTTAATGGTCGTATCCACACAATAATCTGTCGCACAACCACAGACGGTAAAACGGGTCGCATTCAGTTCCTGCAATACCGCGTCGAGCGTGGTGCGATAGAAAGAGTCACAGGCGGTTTTGGTCACAGAAATCGCGCCTGTCGGCTGATGAAGCTCGGGTAGCACCTGCCAGAACTCACTGCCTTCGGTCATTTCACCTTCAGCGTGCTGAATGAAAATAACGCGCCCTGCCCGGTCAATCAGCTGATTAATGCGCTCAGCCCGTCCGCTGCGGTCATAACGCGGGGAAGCGAACACCCCGTTTTGCATATCCACTACGATAAGAATATTTTGCTCAGGCACGACTTTCCCCCTCAAATGAACAGAATGAAATGCGCGTAAATTACTTTTTCACCAGCGGATGATTATTCCACGGGCTGTCGGCAGCGGGCTTCGCGGTACTGACTTTCGGCTTTTGCGGTGCCTGTGCAGAAAGCGGCGTGCGGCGCTTGCTGCGGGTCATATCCGGGCGCAAATGGCCTTCGATGAAATCCAGATACAGTGTTTCCACTTCCTTGCGCGCCCAGGGCGTGCGGCGCAGAAACTTCAGGCTGGATTTCACACTCGGGTCGCTTTTAAAGCAGTTGATATTCACCTGCGAGGCCAGTGCCGGCCAGCCAAAGTTATCCACCAACGTTGTCAGCAGTTTTTCCAGCGTGACGCCGTGCAGCGGGTCTTTCGCTGCGCCAGGGTTTTGTGGTGTATCAGTCATTGGCTCGCTCTTCGTTAAAGTATCAGGGTAATGATTTTCAAGCCGCGCACTTTAGCATTTTTCACGTTACGAAATCGCAATAAACTGCTCGCGCAATGCGTGCAATTCGTCGCGGGTGTTGGCCGCTTCTTCGAATTCCAGATTCTGCGCGTGAGCATACATTTTGCTTTCCAGCTCTTTGATGCGCTGCTCCAAAGCTTTCGGCGTAAGCGATTTGAAGGTTTGCGCGGCTTCGGCATCGCGTTTGTCTTTGTTCTTTTTGGTCTTCGGCTGGCCGAGTTGCAGAATGTCGGAAATTTTCTTGTTCAGCCCCATCGGCGTGATGCCGTTTTCGAGGTTGTGCGCTTCCTGTTTGGCGCGACGACGTTCCGTTTCTTCAATGGCGCGTGCCATCGAGTTAGTGATTTTGTCGCCGTAAAGAATCGCTTTACCGTTGAGGTTACGCGCCGCACGACCAATGGTCTGGATAAGCGACCGCTCTGAACGCAGGAAACCTTCTTTGTCAGCATCAAGGATCGCCACCAGCGACACTTCCGGCATATCCAGCCCTTCGCGCAGTAAGTTGATCCCGACCAGCACATCAAATTCACCGAGTCGCAAATCGCGGATGATCTCCACACGCTCGACGGTATCGATGTCAGAGTGCAGGTAACGCACCTTCTCGCCGTGTTCTTCCAGATACTCCGTCAGGTCTTCCGCCATACGTTTGGTCAGCGTAGTGACCAGCACACGCTCGTTAATCACCACACGTTTGCGGATTTCAGACAGCAAGTCGTCCACCTGCGTGGTGACAGGGCGCACTTCGATGATCGGATCCAGCAGACCGGTCGGACGCACCACCTGGTCGACCACATCGTCACCGGATTTCTCCAGTTCGTATTTACCCGGCGTGGCCGATACATAAATACTTTGCGGCGCCAGCGCTTCGAATTCCTCAAAACGCATCGGGCGGTTATCCAGCGCCGATGGCAGACGGAAACCATATTCCACCAGCGTTTCTTTGCGCGAACGGTCACCTTTGTACATGCCGCCGATTTGCGGAATAGTGACGTGGGATTCATCGACAATCAGCAGGCCATCGGCGGGAAGATAGTCAAACAGCGTCGGAGGCGGCTCGCCCGGCCCGCGGCCCGACAGATATCGCGAGTAGTTTTCGATACCGGAGCAATACCCCAGCTCGTTCATCATTTCGAGATCAAACTGCGTGCGCTGGCTGATGCGCTGTTCTTCCAGCAGTTTGTTATTGGCCAGCAACACTTTGCGACGGTCAGCCAGCTCAACTTTGATTTCTTCCATCGCCTGCACGATACGTTCGCGCGGCGTAACGTAGTGCGTTTTCGGATAGATGGTGAAACGCGGCACTTCGTGCTGAACCTGACCGGTCAGCGGATCAAACAACGACAGGCGTTCGACTTCCTGATCAAACAGCTCAATGCGCAGCGCCAGGTCATCCGATTCTGCCGGGAACACATCAATGACTTCGCCGCGCACGCGGAAAGTACTGCGCTGGAAAGCCTGATCGTTACGCGCATATTGCAGCTCTGCCAGACGCCGCAGGATGGACCGCTGGTCGATAATCATCCCTTTGGTCAGATGCAGCATCATTTTCAGATACAAGTCAGGGTCGCCCAGACCGTAGATGGCAGAAACCGAGGCCACCACAATCACATCGCGGCGTTCCAGCAGGGCTTTAGTCGCAGAAAGACGCATTTGCTCAATGTGTTCGTTCACTGAGGCGTCTTTTTCGATAAATGTGTCTGAGCTCGGGACATATGCCTCGGGCTGATAATAATCGTAGTAGGAGACAAAATATTCGACGGCGTTCTCCGGGAAGAACTCTTTCATCTCGCCGTAAAGCTGTGCCGCGAGCGTTTTGTTCGGGGCAAGCACCATCGTCGGACGGTTCAGATCAGCAATCACGTTTGCCACGGTAAAGGTTTTGCCTGAACCGGTCACCCCGAGCAACGTCTGGTGCGCCAGCCCGTTCTCCAGCCCTTCTTCCAGGCGGCGTATCGCCTCAGGCTGATCGCCTGACGGTTTAAATTCGGAATGCAGTTTGAACTCTTTACTCATGACGGGCTACCTGACTGAAATGAAAATGCACAAGGCCGTACGGGCTGAACCGGTGAACAGTTCGAGGAAAAATAGTATGAAAGACTTCGCAATTTTTGCCAGCCCTGATTTTACCGCCGCTATATTACTGTATATAAAACCAGCTTCCAATCGATAAAATCAGCACCCGTTTTAACATCTTGCCGTAGTTGCACTTTTTTAGGTTAAGGCAAATGAGAATTCTCACCATCAGAAGACATTTTTACCCAAAAATTTACCGCTATTCACTTTCTGACCACAGCTTGACGAAGATTGACACAACTATGACCAACGAATTACGGCTGTATTGCTTTTAACTAACTTATTGATTAAAAACAGCATCATCAAAAAGCTGCGAATACGGGCAAACTGAGCGGAACCCGCGTCCTGACTCGTCTGTAGCAACTTTTCTTACTCTCATGCACAAGGTTATCCACAGGAATAGTGGATAAGTCTCAGCACGCCAAGCGCGGCGGGACGTGGTAAAAAACCGATTTTTGCTCCGTCAGCGCCTGAGAGGTCTTTTTTAGTTATTTTTTATCTTTTTTATCTCCTTATTTATGCCTATTTTGCCTGGATTTCCGGGCGGATGTTCCTTGCAAAACCCAAAAGTGCAGCTGAGCAGGATTTTTCAGCTTCTCATCCGGGTGAACCTTGCACCAAAATCAGTGAAGCCGGCACTGCCAAAGTGCAGTTTCCTTTTATTGCTGCTCTGACCAAATCTCAAAATCCTGACAATACTCATGAATAATCCTAAATCATCCGCACGCACGCTGTTAACAGCCGTGTAACCTCTCTTTTTATCACCCGCTAGTAAAACTTGGCCTGAGAGTTGCAATTTCACTCTTTGAAGAGATTTCGCGAAGGATTCCCCTGTAGAAAGCGCATACAGCGGAACATAAATGTCAGAAAGATGACAGTGGCCGTCAAAATGCAGTCCGGTGAAAAGCTCCATGAGGGAGGGGTGTCTGATGTTAAGTGTAAAATCCGTTAATCAGTACTATGGGCAAAAACATATCCTGTGGGACATCAATCTGGAATTGTACCGCGGGCAATGCACCTGCCTGATCGGGCGAAATGGCGTGGGTAAAACGACGCTGGTCAATTGCATCATGGGCCATCTCCCGGTCAAAAGCGGTGCCATTTCCTGGCAGTCGCGCGATGAAGAACCGCAAAGTCTGCTGAATTTGCCGGTAGAAAGCCGCGCGCAAATCGGAATCGGTTATGTACCACAGGGGCGGCAAATTTTTTCGCAGATGAGTGTCGATGAAAACCTGCAAATCGCCATGATGGCTAGCCGCAATAGGACACGTCGCGTGCCAGAAGAAGTCTATGACCTGTTTCCGACCTTAAAGGAGATGGGTGCACGTAAGGCGGGAGAGCTCGATGAAAGCCAGCAGCAACAGCTGGCCATCAGCCGTGCGCTGGTTCAGGAACCGGAATTGCTGATACTCGATGAACCGACCGAGCACACCAGCGCGTCAATGGCGGCGAATATGGGCAATATTATTCACCGCCTGAATCGCGATCTTGGTCTGACACTGCTGCTGGTCGGCCATAAACTGCCGTTTATCCGCAGCGTCGCCGACCGGTTCTGTCTGGTCGATGGCGGGCGCAACGTCGCTCAGGGAACGCTGGCCCAGCTTGATGAGACGTTAATCAAAAACTATCTGACGGTCTGACGTTTCACGCGGTGAGACGGTCCAGACTCAGATATTGCCCCAGATTAACGTCCGTTCCGGCGCTCAGGTACGGGATCTCGCCCAGCAGCGGCGCAGGCAGCATACGCGTGAGCGTAGCCATATAGGCCTGATGATGTTTCCCCGTTTCCTGCACGTCGTTGGCTATCCAGCCCGCCAGATGCAACCCGCTTTGTGCGATGGCCTGCGCCGTCAGCACGGCGTGGTTAATGCAGCCAAGGCGCATTCCCACCACTAACACCACCGGTAACTGCTCGGCAATAACCCAGTCAGCAAAGGTATAATCCGCGGTCAGCGGCGTATACCAGCCACCCGCGCCTTCCACCACCACCCAGTCCGCCAGCGGTTCCAGATGACGTAAACCTGAGGATAACACCTGCGGGTCAATCGGGCGTTTTTCCAGTTCACTGACGATATGCGGCGACGTCGGTTCGATAAAGGTACACGGGTTGACTTCGTCATAACGCAACCCGACGGTGCTGTATGCCTGCAACGCCAGGGCGTCGCTGTTGCGCGGCCCCTCAGCGGTCATTTCACTGCCTGATGCCACCGGTTTATATCCGGCTGTTTTATGCCCGGCCTGTGCGGCGGCCTGCAAAAATGCGGTGGTTGCGACGGTTTTCCCGACTTCAGTGTCGGTGCCGGTAATGAAGTATTTTTTCATGATTTATTTTAATAAAAGCCCGGTGTTGGTTAGCTCCCTCCCCTGCGAAGGGGAGGAGTAAATCAGCGGGGGATCAGTTCTTCGACCTGCAAAATGCCGTAGACCAGCCGGTAGTTGAGCGGCAGGATGCCGTCGCGGCGGACGTAGTGTTTTTCCAGCAATTGCAGGCGTTCCCTGCCGCCCAGACCGCCAAGGCGGCCATTTTTGATGTGTGTCGCGCCGATGCCTTTCAGCGAGCGCATCAGTGACATCACATCGGGGAATTCGGCCACATGATCGCTGAAGGTCACTTCGTGGCGATATGGCGCGCAGGCTTCGGCGATTTTGTCCGGTGTCAGAAACTGGTTCACGTGACGACGACCATCGACTTTCATCCAGGCCGCAGCCAGTTCGTTAAGCGAACCTTCTGCCAGCGTGGAAAACAGCACCAGTCCGCCGTTGCGGGTGACACGGTGCATTTCTTCCAGCGCACGCGGCAAGGCGTTACACCACTGCACCGCCAGATTGCTGAAACAGATGTCGACAGAATTGTCGGCGAACGGTAAACGTTCGATGTCGCCCGGCACGTATTCGTCGGCGGAATCCAGCTCGCGGGCACGATTTAACATGCCTTCCGAGAGATCCAGCGCAATGACCTTTTTGCCCTGCGCTTTCCAGTGACGGCTGAAATAACCGGTGCCGCAGCCTGCATCGACGACCAGATTGCCGGCGTCTTTGAGGTACGGTGCCGCCAGCGCCAGTAATTCCTCACCCACATCACGCTGCAATTGTGCGGCGTTCTCATAACTGATGGCGGCGCGACTGAAGGCGTCGGCCACCGCTTGTTTGTTCACTAATTCAGTGACTGCACCCATGAAGGGACTCCAGCAAAAAATCGATATCTTCCGGCTCATGCGCCGCCGTCAGGGTCAGGCGCAACCGCGCACTGCCCGGCGGCACCGTCGGTGGACGGATGGCGCTGACCCACAACCCGCGTTCGCGTAACGCCGCCGCCAGATCCAGCGCAGACTGATTTTCACCCACAATAACGGGCTGGATAGCGGTCTGCGAAGCGCTCAGCTGATAAGGCAAACCGGTCGCACCCGCGCGAAAACGGGCAATATTGGCCGCCAGTTTATCACGCAAGCCGTCATCCTGCCGGACTCGTGCCAGCGAGGCCTGTAACGCGCACACCTGCGCGGCAGGCATCGCCGTGCTGTAAATCAGATGGCGGGCAAACTGCAACAGGTAATCTGCGGTCGCATCATCACATAACACTGCCGCGCCGCTGCAACCGAAAGCTTTGCCGAATGTGACCACCAGCAGCTCAGGCCGTACGCCCTGCTGCCAGCAACTTCCGCGCCCTTCTTCACCCATCACGCCAACGCCGTGCGCGTCATCGACCATCAGCCAGCTGCCATGCCTCTGTGACAACCGGTGCAGATCAGCCAGCGGCGCAGCATCACCGTCCATGCTGAACACCCCTTCGGTGACCACCAGCGTTTCACCGCTGACCGGTTTTTCCAGCAGACGCTGCAGGGAATCCGGCTGATTGTGGTGAAAACGTCGCAACTGCGAAGGCGCATGCGCTGCGGCTTCCAGCAACGACGCGTGGCTGAGTTTATCCGCCAGCACCCGATCTTCCGTCTGCATCAGCGCCGCAAGAATGGCCTGATTGGCCGCAAAACCAGAGATAAACAGCAGCGCTCGTGGATAGCCCTGCCACTGCGCCAGCTGTTGCTCAAACTCGGCGTGCGTCTCGCTGTAACCGGTGACGTGCCCGGATCCACCGCTGCCGACGCCATATTTCGCCGCGCCCTGCTGCCACGCGGCGATCACCTCAGCGTCCTGACTCAGGCCGAGATAATCGTTACCGGAAAAGTTCAGATAACGCCGCTCAGCCTGCGCCAGAAAACGCGCGCTGCCGCCACGGTTAGGCTGGCGCACCCGAAAAGCCGCCGCCTGTTTGCGCGCCGTGACTGCTTCGTTGATGCGCGCTTGCCAGCTCACCGGTTAACCCGCCGCGTTGTAGAACTGTGCGGTATCGGCATGAACCAGTTGTTCTGCCAGTGCGGCCTGCTGCTGGTTATCGCCCATTTCTGTTTCGATGGACTGAGGATTCAGCCCGAGTTTGCCGAACAGAATCAAATCTTTATCTTCTGCCGGGTTTGGCGTGGTCAGCAGTTTGCAGCCGTAGAAGATAGAGTTGGCTCCGGCCATAAAGCACATCGCCTGCGTTTGCTCGCTCATCTGCTCACGACCGGCAGAAAGACGCACGTAAGATTGCGGCATCATGATGCGCGCGACGGCGATAGTGCGGATGAAGTCGAACGGATCCACATCGTCGTTATCGGCCAGCGGCGTGCCTTTGACTTTCACCAGCATGTTGATTGGCACGCTTTCCGGTGGCACCGGCAAATTCGCCAGTTGCATGAGCAGACCGGCGCGATCTTTGACGGTTTCGCCCAGACCGACAATGCCGCCTGAGCAGACTTTAATGCCCGCCCCGCGCACTTCCGCCAGCGTATCCAGACGTTCCTGATAGCTGCGTGTGGTGATAATGCTGCCGTAAAATTCCGGCGAGGTATCGAGGTTATGGTTGTAGAAATCCAGCCCGGCGTGCGCCAGACGCTGCGCCTGCGTGGTGTTCAGCGTGCCGAGCGTCATGCAGGTTTCCATACCCATCTCCTTCACGCCCTGCACCATTTGCTCAAGGTACGGCATGTCGCGGTCATGCGGGTTTTTCCACGCGGCGCCCATGCAGAAACGGGTCGACCCGGCGGCTTTCGCCTGACGGGCAGATTCGAGCACCTGTTCAACCTGCATCAGCCGTTCAGATTCCAGCCCGGTTTTGTAACGGGAACTCTGCGGACAGTATTTACAGTCTTCCGGACAGGCACCGGTTTTAATCGACAGCAAGGTACTGACCTGCACCTGACGCGGGTCGAAATGCTGACGGTGAATTTGCTGAGCTTCGAACATCAGCTCCAGAAACGGCGTATCGAACAAGGCCTGAGTTTTTTCCAGCGTCCAGTGGGTACGGGTAGTCATTGCGACTCCTTCAAAAAGTATTCAGTGATATTTTTTCATAATCCGTAAACCATTTTTAATTTGTTTTGGTTTACCGTCAACGTTAAAATTATTTTTTAGTTTACAATTCACCGCCCGCAGGACTCTTTTATGACACCCGCCGATATTGAATTCGACCAGCGCCACATCTGGCATCCCTACACGTCCATGACCAAACCACTGCCGGCGTATGCGGTGGAATCCGCGTCCGGCGTGATGTTGCAACTGGCAGATGGCCGCCAGCTGGTGGACGGTATGTCGTCCTGGTGGGCGGCGATCCACGGATATAACCACCCGCAACTGAATCTGGCCGCGGTCGAACAAATCGGAAAAATGTCACATGTGATGTTTGGCGGCATCACCCATCCTTCGGCGGTTGCGCTGTCGCGTCGTCTGGTGGAGATGACACCTGCCGGGCTGGAATGCGTGTTTCTGGCAGATTCGGGTTCGGTTGCCGTAGAAGTGGCGCTGAAAATGGCGATGCAATACTGGCAGGCGCGCGGCGAAAAACGTCAGACCTTGCTGACGCTGCGCAACGGCTATCATGGCGATACCTTTGGCGCGATGTCTGTGTGCGACCCGCAAAATTCGATGCACAGTTTGTATCAGGGCTATCTGCCGCAGCATCTGTTTGCCGATGCGCCGCAAAGCCGTTTTGACGGGGAATGGGATGAGGCGGATATCGCGCCGTTCGCCAAAATGCTCGACGAGAATCACAGCAAAATCGCGGCAGTCATTCTGGAACCGGTGGTTCAGGGCGCAGGCGGGATGCGGATTTATCACCCACTGTACCTAAAACGCGTGCGCAATTTATGCGATCACTACGGCGTGCTGCTGATTGCCGATGAAATCGCCACCGGTTTTGGTCGCACCGGTAAGCTGTTTGCCTGCGATCATGCAAAAATTTCGCCGGATATTCTTTGTCTCGGCAAGGCGCTGACCGGCGGCTATATGACGCTTTCCGCCACCTTAACCACGCGCCACGTCGCTGAAGTGATCAGTAACGGCGAGGCCGGATGTTTCATGCACGGCCCGACGTTTATGGGCAATCCGCTGGCCTGCGCCGTCGCCAATGCCAGCCTGCGTCTGCTAGCCGAAAATCGCTGGCAGGTTCAGGTTATGAGTATCGCGAAACAACTGAAAGCCGAATTGCAGCCGCTGGCGGAACATCCGGCAGTGGCTGATGTGCGGGTGCTGGGCGCAATAGGTGTGGTGGAAATGCGCCAGCCGGTCGATATGGCGCAGTTGCAGAAGCATTTCGTCGGGCAAGGCGTGTGGATCCGTCCGTTCGGCAAACTGATTTACCTGATGCCGCCGTACATCATTTCGACTGAAGAACTGAGCAGACTGACCGGCGCAATCGCCAGCGCACTGGCTGCGCTGTACTGATCAGTTTGCGCTGACTAACCGGTGTGAAGTCGATAACAGCGCGCTCAGTTTTTCACGGCTGAGCCGCGCTTCTTCATTGAGAAAATCAATCGCCACTTTCAGCGCGGGCGTCGGGTTTTCCGGATACAGCAACGTATAAGACGCACCGCTCGCCACGCACAGCGGGAACGGTGCGACAATCCGCCCTGCCTGCAAATCGTCCTCAATTAACGTCAGGTCACCCATCGCCACGCCATATCCCTGCAACGCCGAATTAATCGCCAGATCCAGCGTATCAAAGTGCTGAGATTTGGCTGAAGGCAGCCCCTGCACGCCCTCTTCCCGCAGCCATAACAGCCAGTCGCGGCGATCCCGCGTCGGGTGCAACAGCGTTTTGTCCGCCAGATCTGCTACTTTCGTTTGTCCCTGACGACGCGGTAAAAAATCCGGCGTACACACCGGCGTCAGCACTTCATCAAACAGATGATGCGCACGGCGAGGCGATTCCGGCGGGCGGCCAAATACCACGGCGGCATCAAAATGCTCACTGCTGAAATCCACTCCGTGCGCGATAGAAGCCGTCAGTTCAATCTGCATATCTGGCCGGTCATTTTGCAGCTGAATAACGCGCGGCAACAACCAGCGCATCGAACAGGTCGGGCATTTAATCCGCAACGTATCCGGGTGTGAACCGACGCGTTTCAGGGCTTCGCCCATCAGTGCCAGCGCCTGCTGTACCGGCGGCAAAAGCTGCGCCCCGCGCGGAGTCAGCATCAGCCCTCTGGCCTGACGCAAAAACAACGGATAGCCGAGCGTGGCCTCCAGTCCGGTTACCTGCCGGCTGACCGCGCCCTGCGTAATGTGCAACAGCGAGGCGGCGTGGGTGAGATTCAGCGTCTGCGCGACCACAGCGAAGGTTTTCAGCACGTTGAGCGAGGGTAAATTCAGATACGGCAGTTCAGGCGAAAAGCTCACAGTTACCTCGTTAGAAACGTCACAAAGCCATGACTTCAGATCATAACGAGTATGACAAACTTTCCATTGTCGGCACAGGGGAACTGTTGCTTAATCATTCAACACCCTTTTTTACCTTCTCATGGCCGCCCGGCCTGTTTTTTTTTGGGGAAATGCTATGAAGAGCACCATGTCGCCGCAGTCTAAATTACCGGACGTCGGTACCACTATTTTTACCGTTATCGGCCAGCTCAGCGCCGAGCATAATGCCCTGAATTTATCGCAGGGTGCGCCAAACTTTTCCTGTCAGCCCGCGCTGATTGAAAGCGTCACCAAAGCCATGCGCGAAGGTCATAACCAGTATGCGCCGATGAGCGGCGTGGCAGCATTACGTCATGCGCTTTCCGCCAAAGTCGAAGCACTTTACGGCTGCAAATACGATGCCGACAGCGAAGTGACGGTGGTGGCCAGCGCCAGCGAAGGCCTGTATTGCGCCATCAGCGCGTTGGTCCATCCGGGCGATGAGGTGATCTATTTCGAACCGTCGTTTGACAGCTACGCGCCGATTGTTCGTTTGCAGGGCGCGAAACCGGTCGCCATCGGCCTGTCGATGGACGATTTCAGCATCGACTGGGATCAGGTAGCGAGTGCGATCAACAACCGCACCCGGATGATCATCATCAACAGCCCGCACAATCCGACCGGCGCGATTTTCACGGATTTTGATATCGAACGTCTGACCGCACTGACCAAAGACACCGACATCGTGATTTTGTCCGATGAAGTGTATGAGCATGTGGTGTTCGACGGCGAGCGTCATGAAAGCATGGCCTGCCATCCGCAACTGGCCGAACGCAGTGTGATTGTGTCGTCGTTCGGTAAGACTTATCACGTCACCGGCTGGCGCGTGGGCTATTGCCTGGCCCCGGCGGAACTGATGGATGAAATCCGTAAAGTGCATCAGTTTATGATGTTCTCCGCTGATACGCCGATGCAGGTGGCTTTCGCTGAAGCACTGGCAGATCCGCAAAGTTATTTAGGTCTGGCGGATTTTTATCAGCAAAAGCGCGACCTGCTGGCCGAAGCGCTCAGCGAATCCCGCTTTGAATTACTGCCAAGTCGTGGCAGCTTCTTTATGCTGGCGCGTTTTAGTCATTTCAGCCCGCTGACCGACGATGAATTTGTGCTGAGCCTGATCCGCGATCATCAGATTGCCACCATTCCGCTCTCGGCTTTTTATAGCAATAACAAACCCACTGGGCTTATCCGCCTGAGTTTCGCCAAAGATAACGACACGCTGTACGAAGGTGCACGCCGCCTGTGTCGCGTCTGAGCCTTTAATTTATATCAATCACGCTGGGGAATTGTGAATAATGAAAAAGTTGAAAATCGCATTGCTGTTAGGTTGTGCCGTGGCCTCTTTCTCCGCACTGGCGGACGGTTCCACACTCAAATTTGGTCTGGAAGCACAATATCCACCGTTTGAATCCAAAAGCGCGACCGGCGAGTTACAAGGTTTTGATATCGATCTGGGCAACGCGGTATGTGCCGCCGCCAGCGTGAAATGCGAATGGTTTGATACGTCATTTGACGGTCTGATTGCGGCACTTCAGGCACGTAAATTTGATGCGATCAACTCGGCCATGAACGTGACCGACAAACGTCGTCAGGCGATTGATTTTACTAACGTGATTTACCGCGTGCCGAGCAAACTTATCGCGAAGAAAGATTCCGGCCTGTTGCCATCCGTAGAATCGCTGAAAGGCAAACACATCGGCGTGTTACAGGGTTCGATTCAGGAAAGCTACGCGCAGGCGCACTGGGCACCGAAAGGCGTGGATATCGTCTCTTATCAGGATCAGAACCAGGTGTATCTGGACTTATCTTCCGGTCGTCTCGACGGCACCTTAGTACTGGCACCAGCCGGTCAGAGCGGTTTCCTGTCGCGTCCGGACGGTAAGGATTACGGCTTTGTCGGCGACGCCGTACGTGACGACAAAATCCTCGGCAGCGGCATTGCGTTCGGCCTGCGTAAAGGCGATACCCAGATGAAAGAGAAACTCGATACCGCTATCGCGAAAGTGCAAAAAGATGGCGTCGTGAAAGAGCTGTCGAAGAAATACTTTGGCGATATTGATGTGAGCGTGAAGTAAGACATTGTAAGGGCAATGCCGGTTGACACAATCAGCTGGCATTATCAGCTAATCCCCTTTATTTCACCGTAACCCTTGCCGTTAATGGCATCACGACATTTGCTCCTTCCGGGCAACCACAGGCCACAACATCCCCTTCCAGCGCAATGGGTACGCCATTAATTAACTGCTGATTAGGACCTTCAGGAATAATATTCCCCATTCCTGTCAGGCAGACCGGACAGGATGCCCGCATTCCGATTAGCGTTGTGGGAAAACCGTCGATGGTCATGGTCGCTACACCGTCTAACACTTTGCCACCGGTGGATGTTGGGGACGTTTTAACAATGGCTTTGCGCATGATTGTTCCTTATATCAGGGATCAGGAAAATATTTCTTCTAAAAATATTTACCAAAACAATGGATAATCCAGAAGGCTATATTGCAATGGGTTTTCTCTGGCATCTTTCGCCTGCTGTTCTTCCAATGCCTTCTGATGTTTCAAAACTCCCAGAGTTGTGTATAAATCATTTTCACTCAATACCTTAGTAATAAATAAAAATAGCTTTCTGCGATCTAATGCACGGGGGAATTCAGCCGGAAGATCAGTATGGTTTTTTTGTGAAATACCGGCACTTTCACCCGCACGTTGCCCATCACGGGTCGCGGCATCATCATGATCCTGATTCCCGGAAGATGGATCCATATGGGCGAACTCAATCATTCTGTCCGATCCGAGTTCGAGTTGATAGCCAACAATCCCCCAGTTTAAATTAGAAAAACCTTCGTTACTGTAAATCCGGCCATCATTACCGATGCGTATCATTTCTGCATAAAGTTTTTTAATCGGTGCCTTAAAATCATAAATGCTGATATTACTGTCTCCCCATTCAATATTGGATGGGTCTTTCGCCTTAAGACTTTCATCTATCCAATAATCTCCATCGTACAAATCAGTTCCCCAATCGCCAATAAAAAATTCAGCGGTATTATTTGCTCTTCTATAAAAAACAGTATTATTCTTATCTATCGTAGGTGCCATCACACCCAACTTACCCAGAACACTCTTATCCCCATTTTTATAAGCATCATGAATTTCTTTAAGTTCAGGAAGAGTTGAAGTGGTGTACTTCTCAACCAAATCAATGAAGTATGAGATAACACTTTGTGCAACCTGTAACTTGATATTAATAATGTTTTTTTTCGTATTCCCGACGATTTCCTCAGTCTTGAATTTGCTGATCTCTTTGATTATCAAAACACCTTTCCAGTATCCCCCTCCAAAAAATGCAGCACTGCCAAAGGGATCAGCCCAAACCACCAATGAATAGGCTTTTTCATACTCTTTTTTGGTGATGGGAAATTCTAGCGGCATCGAGCATTGTGCTAAAACCTGCCACGGCAACCCACCCTCGCTGTCGAACATGATGGAATTTTTTTCCATCGGTTCAATAAATTTAATGTCAGGTGGAACTGAAAAAATAACTTTGTGTTGGGACTCAGTATATAAACAATAGTTTATAATAATTAATTTTCTTCCAAAATCCTCTATATTAGGAGAAGGCTGCTTTCCATCATCTAGCTCTAACTTTAAAACCCAACGCTCTAGAACACCATTACTATCTTTACTAAATATATTACCCATCCTACCTCCGTGTTTAATTACAAAGATCTTCTTCAAACCCTAATGAGTAAAAATCGCAGTGAAAATACATAAGTTTGTAATTAACACTAACTATGACTTGCATATATTCTATTTGGTAACGACATTTAACTTAAGATATTAATATTTAACCATCTGCACCCCAATCAACATCAATTAATATCATGGATGCACTGGTTATAATGAATACATCACATGTTCAACGAACCCCATCGAGTAAAAACTCCAGTGATAATTGGTCATATAAACGTGACCAATTGAAGTGTCATAGTCATAAACTACCAAATTCATATATGAAGATTTATACCTGCAAGTAACACTTGACCAAAACATTGACAAAAACCATTTTGTATAAAAAACTCCAATATAATTTTTTGTTTCTGAGTCCAGACAAATAACGTGTCCTGAAGCATCAGGTATCGTTATGCTCAACTCATATTTAACGCCAACTGGAACCAACTCATTTAACGATCGCCAAATTGCAAAACGCATTCCTCCTTCTATTACAAAAATGCCCAACAATACGATACAAATCGCAATTCCTAATTTTTTCCGCATTTCCATTTAACTATCCTTCCACTTCTAGTTTCAGCGTCTTCAGCACAATCAACTCGCTACCTTCAATGGAAATAGAAAGACCTTTTAGGGAAATATGTCCATCACTTGTTAACGTTAATGACGCCGCTCCGGCATGAAGTTCAATGCCCTGACTGGCCTGAATGATTTTGGTGCCTCCGCAGATATCTTTGCTGTTGGTCCCGGAAAATAGATTTAATAATGTCCCTGCATTCAGTGTAATAATGCCGCCAGCATTAACGGTTTTAGCCCCAAGCGTTGAACTGGTATCGGTCAGATTGACGTGTTCAGTTCTGCTCCCTTCAACCCTCAGAATCATGTTTCCACTTCCCGGCGTAATACCATGCACTCCTGCTGAAAAAGCGAGGTTTTTCATGGGTTCTCCAGCACGATCCTGATATTTTGCCAAATCCATATTACGGAACCCATCACCAAAACTTTTACCGACAGACCACACGCAGTTTCCGCCGACATAGGTATTTTGCGTTCCATCGACATGAACCACATTATTTTTAGTCACCAGTGTCGCACTGTTCCCCTGCACTTTATCGACAGAATGCCGTTTAGTCAGGCTGGTGCGATCGTTGTTGATAACGTGGTTCATGTCCTTTTCGGCGTGGATATAAACCTCTTCCTGGGACGGAGCATCTTCAAATCGCAACTCGTTATAGCCGTCACCTTTGTAGGTTTTTGAGCGTATAGCCGTTTGCGTTTTCGTCGCAGGAAGATTGCCGGGAGTAAGATTATTGGCGTGATAGGTTCTGCCGGTGATGATGGGCTGGTCGGGATCGCCGTTTAAGAAATCGACAATCACTTCCTGCCCGACACGGGGTATGGCGATGTTACCGAACCCGCTTCCCGCCCATGCCTGCGAGACACGCACCCAGCAAGAACTGGATTGGTCGGCATTGTTATATCTGTCCCATGCAAATTTCACCCGCACCCGGCCATGTTTGTCACAGTAAATTTCTTCACCTGCCGGACCGGTGACCAGCGCGATTTGCGGCCCATCGATACGGGGTTTTGGCAAGGGTTCAGGCCGCCATGTCTGACTCCCTGGAATGACTTTAAACTGAGTGTTTAACGTCGTTCCTTGTCCTGTATGGCCGATCAGCGCCTGCGGTTGCTCACCATGCATATCGACGGTGACAACCTGCCAGCAATCATTTAAGTCTTCCCGGGGGTGATCGATCAGGGTAAAACATATCCCTGGTTGTAACTGTGGCGAGTTCGATATGCCGACGGCAAAATCAACCTCGTTACGCCAGCCATCAAGCTGATAACGCGCGAAATCCGCGCCATGCTGTTCATCTTTAAAGCGCCCCGGATAATCGTAAAATTCATATTCCGGTCGCTGATAAGGCATACGTTCCGGCACATGCTGATACTCGGCCTGCCAGTTGGGTGCTTTAAAAGTGTAATCTTTAGTCGTGACCTGAGCAGGACGGATTTGGGCATTACGACGAAAATGGTTTATGCAGTAAGTCTCTGCCTCAGAGGCGGCATTCGGATTGTAGGGCAGCGCAGCAATCAACGGTAAACCCGCGCGATCGTCGTTAAATATTAATCGCTGGTCGTCGCCCTCAAGATCTTCCTGCTCATAAAAAAACACGCCTTCTTCAGCGGCCAGACGTGAAATAAACGCGTAATCAGTTTCCATAAACTGTACGCAAAATTCACGCTGCGGATGTGCATTGAGCAACACTTCTTCATGGCTGCTGATATCCATTTCTGTCAGAAGCTTACCAATAATAGTTTTGGGATCGGAATTCTGAAAGCTGCGGCAGTTTCTACGCTGACTGCTACGCCAGAAAAAGGGGCGAAGAGTCATCTGATATACCGTCTGGTGCTTGCCGGTATCACCCTGTTCACAGCCGGTGATAACACCTTTAACACGTCGCATGAGGAGTTCGTCTTGCCAGATTGTCAGCACACCGGTTTCATCGAGGATATCTTCAAAAACAATAGCCTGATCGGCGCTGGCCGCACTGATATCCAGAATAAAAAGTGAAGAGTAAGACTGGCTCAGATGGAAATCGACAACGACAAATTTTTCAGCTGCCAGACCGTCGATTTCAAATGTAAATCGCGTTCCTGATGATGACATTATTTATTCCCCGGCTTTCACGCAGTTTTCATTCCATGAACATTTATGTAACACATTCAACTTAGTGTTGTATTTAAACCCAACCATTACTTTGAATAAAATTTTATGACGCTATTTATAGCATTTAATTGAATACCCATTTTTATCTCCGCAATTTGATTCTCATCAATTTTATGACATTAAAAAAAGGCATTATTGGGATTAAACACCCCCTGGGAGAAATAAACATGAACAATGACGAACGCTATTATCGGGAAGAATTAGACTATTTACGACAACTGGCAAAAATGTTGGCGATAGAAAATCCGCATTTAAAATCGTTTCTGGAAAGTAAAGATTCAGAACATGAAATAGAAAGGTTATTTGAAGCTTTTTCAATTTTATCAGGTCATGTGAGAACTCGAATTGAAGATTCATTTCCGGAAATAACACATCCCCTGCTTCACAACTTATGGCCGAATTATTTACGCCCAACGCCTTCAATGACAATTATCGAATATGTGCCCGATGTAGACGAAATCACTATGCCTGTCGTGATCAATAAAGGAATGTTTTTACAAAGTGATCCGGTTCAGGCTGAGTCCGTAAATCAAAAGGATAAAATAGTCAGGCGTTCTCTGCCGACTTGCACATTCACCCTGAGTCGCGATGTCTGGCTGATGCCTTTGCATATTGATACGATTAACGCTCAGAGCAGTCTTAAAAATAGCAAAATGGACATTACTATTTCTATCAGTCGCCTGACTGATCTTAACACTCTGGATCTTAATAAACTTCGATTCTGGCTAAACGGGGAAGATGAGTATACGCGTTATCAGTTGTATCTCTGGTTATCGGTCAATACTGTTAAATTAGAACTACTCGTGGGTAAATATAATATACCGCAACCTGACATGGTCATTTCAGCGGCAGGTTTTGAAAGAAGCGATGCGCTCTTACCATATCCTGAAAACAGCAGCGACGGATTTAGAATATTACAAGAGTATTTATGCTATCCAGATAGTTTTATGTTTTTTGACATAGCAGGAAGCCGTAATCTTCCGCTTAAAGTATTCGCTGAAAAGTTTACGTTAAGAATTCATTTCAACACTCCCTTCCCGCCCGACCTTAATATCAGGAATACCACCTTACGCCTGCACTGTTCTCCTGCCGTGAATACTTTCCCACATGAAAGTAAAAGGCTCAACAGAAATGAAGGTGTCAAAAGTCATCCTGTATTATTCAACACCCGCCATCAGGAATATTATGATATTTTTTCTATTTCCCATGTCAAAAACAAAATACGGTCAGGGGATAAACGTAAAGGTAAAACCGGAAAATCACCTGAGCAGTATTACCAGGCACTGAACAACATTCGCGGAAGAGCTCGCGTTACCGGAGAAAACGACCCGATTTATTATCATTTGCGTCAGTTACCGTCGCTTTTGCATAACCGGTTTGATCATCGTATTTCATTCGTCCATGCGGATGGCCGCCCCGCTTCTTTACCAGAGTCAGGTAAAAAGAGAGAAGAAATCACGCTCTCAATGATTTGTACCAACAGGGAAATACCTGAGTTTCTCAGAACTGGCGATATTAACTGCACAACGGAGATTAATCCGGCAGTGATTTCTTTCACAAATATCACCCGTCCGACCTTCCCCTTACCGCCGGTAACGGCAGAGCAACAGCATTGGTCTTTGCTTTCCAGCATGAATCTCAGCTATCTGACGTTGCTGGATGTTGAAGGGATCCGGCAGGTCATACGCGACTTCGATTTATCGGGTATTTACCACCCGAATCTGGCAGGGATTTCAGCTAAAAAACTGGAGGCCATTGAAAGGATTGATACACAACCGCTCGATCTGCTGTTCAAAAGGATCCCGGTGCGCGGCAGCCATTCAACATTGTTTATGCAACCGTCAGTATTTTCCTGCACCGGCGAAATGTATTTACTCGGGACGGTTCTGTCGTACGTTTTCGCGATGTATTCCAGTGAAAATAGCTTTCATATGCTCAAAATGGTGGTTCTTGATACGCAAGAATGTTTCGAGTGGGAAGCCAGAAAGGGACAACACAAGCTGATGTAGCAGAAATGATTTGAAGAAGGCCCCTGCCTGCGGCAACGATTTATAGCTGGAGCTGGAGCGCAGAATGCTTTCTAAGCTGCCTGTCCGGCAGTGAACCTGTTGGCATTTCAGGTTTACCCTTTGAACTGCAAAAGATTATGCCTTTTTACGCACAGAGATCTTCTTTTTCTGATGGTCAATTCGACAATTTAAAATCAATGCGTTAACGATGGCAATAAATGAGGTTGATCACTGAGTAATCATTAACACTCCCACACTTCTCTTCTTCGCACAGCAGAGAATCATGATCACATTTGCGGGTAAACCCTCCGAATTATTCAAACATGGCATAAAGCGCTTGGTTCGAAAACTGTTTAGCGTCCTATACTTATTCCCAATTACGTAAGCTTTTAACTTTCTTATAAGAAAACGAAAAGGAATGACTATGCCTCAGTTACAGTCTGAAAACCGCCGCATCGTGCTGGCTTCACGTCCTCACGGTAAACCTGTCGATGACAATTTCCGTCTGGAAAAGGCTCCGTTACCGCAAGCTAAAGACGGGCAGTTATTGCTGCGCACCGTGTGGCTTTCGCTCGACCCTTATATGCGCGGACGCATGAGCGATGCGCCCTCCTACGCCGCGCCGGTACAAATCGGTGAAGTGATGACCGGTGGCGCGGTTTCGCGCGTTGTGGAATCTAAAAGCGCGGATTTCAAAGCCGGTGATTTAGTGGTCGGCAGCACCGGCTGGCAGGATTATTCCGTTGCCGATGCCAAAGCGGTGAAGAAGCTGGAAGGCGCGGCACTGAAACAGCCCTCTCTGGCGCTGGGCGTTTTAGGTATGCCGGGCTTCACAGCCTTCATGGGCCTGCTGGATATCGGTGAACCGAAACCGGGCGAAACGCTGGTGGTGGCGGCAGCAACCGGTCCGGTCGGTTCGCTGGTCGGGCAGATTGGTAAAATCAAAGGCTGTCGCGTGGTAGGTATCGCGGGCGGCGAAGAAAAATGCCGTTACGCGGTAGAGCATTTCGGGTTCGATGAATGTCTGGATCACCGCGCGCCGGATCTGGATAAACGCCTGAAAGCGGCCTGTCCGGACGGTATCGACGTGTATTTCGAAAACGTCGGTGGCGCGGTATTTGACGCCGTGCTGCCTCTGCTTAACACCAAAGCGCGTATTCCGGTGTGCGGACTGGTTTCGCAGTACAACGCCACCGGACTCAAAGACGGACAAGATCGCCTGTCGCTGCTGACCGGGACTATCCTGAAGAAACGCATGCGCGTGCAGGGCTTCATTATCTTTGATGATTACGGCCATCGTTATCCGGAGTTTGCAAAACAGATGAGCGAATGGTTTGAAGCCGGAAAAATCAAATTCCGCGAAGATATTGTGGAAGGTCTGGAGAGCGCCCCGCAGGCGTTCTTTGGTCTGCTTGAGGGTAAAAACTTTGGCAAACTGGTCGTTCGTGTCGGGCAGGACTGATCCCTGAAACATCGGCCCGGATGCGTCCACAGGAGGTAACATGAAATTACTGATTGTATTGACATCACACGATAAACTCGGCGAAACCGGCAAGAAAACGGGCTTCTGGCTCGAAGAATTCACCGCACCCTATTATGAGTTTCTGGATGCGGGCGCTGAACTGACGCTGGCTTCGCCCAAAGGCGGGCAACCGCCGCTGGATCCGAAAAGCTCTGAGCCGGATGCCCAGACGGAAACCACTGCGCGTTTTCACAAAGATGACGAAGCCAGACAGGCACTGGCGCATACCGTGAAACTCAGTGAGGTCAGCGCGGATGACTTTGATGCTGTCTTCTATCCCGGCGGTCACGGGCCGTTATGGGATCTGGCAGAGGATGCGCATTCTGTCGCGCTGATCGAAGCGTTCTGGAAGGCAGATAAACCGGTTTCTGCCGTGTGTCATGCACCGGGCGTTCTGCGCAATGTCCTGATTGATGGCACGCCGCTGGTCAAAGACAAACGTGTGACCGGGTTTAGTAACAGCGAAGAAGACGCCGTCGGCCTGACCGATATCGTGCCCTTTCTGGTCGAGGATGAGCTGAAGAAAAACGGCGGCGATTACAGCAAAGCCGCCGACTGGCGTCCTTATGCCGTCACCGACGGCAAGCTGATTACCGGCCAGAATCCGGCGTCTTCCAAAACAGTCGCCCAGGCCTTGCTGAAAATGCTGGGCGGGGCCGAAATCAGCAAGTAATCTGACGGGCATCCCTTTACCAAAAGATGAGGATTTTATGGCATTTACACTGACCAGTAATGATTTGCGCGATGGCGACAAAATGCCGGAAACGCAGGTTTTTAACGGCATGGGCTACAACGGCGACAATTTGTCACCGCATCTGGCTTGGTCCGGCGCACCGGAAGGCACCAAAAGTTTTGTGATTACCGTTTACGACCCCGATGCACCGACCGGTTCCGGCTGGTGGCACTGGGGCGTAGCGAATATTCCGGCTGACGTTACCGAATTGGCGCAAGGCGCAGGCTCCGGTAAAGGCGGTTTACCTGCCGGTGCCGTACAGACCCGCACCGACTTTGGCAAAGCCGGTTATGGCGGTGCAGCCCCTCCGCAGGGCGAACACCATCACTATCATTTCACCGTCTACGCCATCGATACAGAAACGCTGGAAGTGGATGAAAATGCCAGCGGCGCTTATCTCGGCTTCAATGTGCATTTCCATACTCTCGGCAAAGCATCACTGACAGTGATATACAGCTGATTCCTGTGGTATAAAAGACGCAGAAAAGGTGGTCAGTTTTTACTGGCCACCGTTTTTTTATTGCGGCGATGACCGCAACATTGAAAAAAAGAACAATCTTCTTCATCAAGGAGTCAGTCACAGTGAAAATTTCCACCCTGTCGCGCGCGTGCGCTATGTTGTCTGCCAGCCTGATCCTGGCGGCATGTAGCAGCAGCCATCAAGGCTTGTCCAGCCAGGTTGCTCCGGGCACCGCGTCACTGCCCGTGTTATCTGCGGACGAAGCGGCCAACTTTACAGCGAAAAATTATCTGGCCTTTGGCGGCCCTTCTTTGCAGGTTCAGCAGCAGGGCTGGTTCCCTAAACTGGCAAGCACTGACGGCGCGAAAACCGACTTCGTGGTCGGCCCGCAGTTAGGCATCGACGGTGCAGCTTACGCGAACGTTCAGCAGGCAGTGAATGCCGCGCTGGCAGTGCGTAATCACGGCGAACGTATCTTCATTAAAATTCTGCCGGGCACCTACAACGGCGCGGTCTACATTCCTGCTGGCGCACCGCCGATCACCCTGTTCGGTGCCGGCAACAGCTCCGCTGACGTGACCCTGGCACAAGGCCTGGAAGCTTCCGTCGCGCCAGCCGTTTACCGTTCAACCGTCAGTCCTGCCGGGCAGTTCCTGCCAGGTGACCGCGCGTACTACATGTTCCAGAACTGTGCGACTCAGACCGCTGAAACCATCGGCACCGGTTGTACCGCGACCGTCTGGTCACAGAGCAGCAGCCTGCAATTGCAGAATCTGACCATTGGTAATTCCCTGCTTGATACCGTGGATGGCGGCGATCACTCCGCTGTGGCACTTCGTACCGACGGAGATAACATCATTCTGGATAACGTGCGCCTGATTGGCCGCCAGAATACCTTTATGGCCAATACCGCCAATATCCATAATCAGACTGACAACAGCCGCTACAGCCGTGTTTACGTGCATAACAGCCTGATCGTCGGTGATGTGGATTACGTGTTTGGTCGCGCCAATGCGGTATTCGATCACGTTGAATTCCACACCATCAGCAGCCGTGGCGTGAAACAGGCGTCCGTATTTGCGCCAAATACCCCGGCAACTGCGCCTTACGGCTTCCTGGTCATTGACAGTAACCTGACCGGTGACCGTGGTTTCGAGCAGGCCGCTAAAGCGAAAATGGGCCGTACGTGGGATGCGAGCGATGCCAGCAGCCAGCTGGTGATCCGCGACAGCAGCTTCGATAACAGCTACGACCAGCTGCACCCGTGGGGCAATTCAGTCTTCTCCGGCCAACCTTTTGCGGGTAACGTGCCGAAAGATGAGAAACAACAGCGTAATCTGAACGACACCAACTTCAACCGCCTGTGGCAGTACAACAACGTGCTGACACAGCCAGCGAAGTAATTTCGTCTGACGTGGTGATTTAACGTCATAAAAAACCGCCGGGGTGCAGTTCAGAACTCCGGCGGTTTTTTTTCGTTTTGAGAATGTCGGGCAGAGTAAAGGTTACAGCGCTTCGTTGCCCAGACGGAATACCGACACGGTGCGCTCCAGGTTCACCGCCTGTTCATCGAGTGATGCCGCCGCGCTGGCCGACTGCTGGACCAGCGCAGAGTTTTGCTGCGTCACGGTATCCATTTCTGCCACCGCCAGCGCAATCTGACTGATGCCACGGCTCTGCTCGTCAGAAGCCGAGGCTATCTCATGAATGATCTGCGTGACGTGGCGGACTGAGCCGACAATCTCTTCCATCGTGTCACCGGCTCTGGCAACCAGCTGCGAACCATTGTTAACGTTGGCGACCGATTTGCCGATCAGCCCTTCAATCTCTTTCGCTGCCTGACCGCTGCGTTGTGCAAGGCTGCGGACTTCACTGGCGACGACGGCGAATCCGCGCCCCTGCTCGCCCGCCCTCGCTGCTTCGACGGCTGCATTCAGCGCCAGAATGTTGGTCTGGAAAGCGATGCTGTTGATGACGGTGGTGATTTCAGAAATCTGTTTCGAGCTGACTGTAATCTCTTTCATCACACCGACGACATCCGCCACCAGTTTTCCACCGCGTGCGGCGGTGCTGGCCGCATCCGACGCCAGCTGGCTGGCCTGCGTGGCGTTATCGGCATTCTGTTTCACCGTAGAAGTCAGCTGCTCCATGCTCGCCGCCGTTTGCCCGAGCGCGGCGGCCTGCTCCTCCGTGCGCGCCGACAGGTCAATATTGCCTGCGGCAATTTCGCCTGAAGCGCGCGTCACCTGCATCACCCCTTCGCGGATATCGCCAATAATGCCGTGCAGGTTCTGATTCATGGTTTCGATAGCGCGGCTCAGTTGCCCGACTTCGTCAAAACTGTGGCTGGAGGCATGAGTTGATAAATCCCCGGCGGCGATGCGCTCGGCAGTTTGCAGCGTCCGGCGCAGCGGCAGTGTCAGCTGCCGGGTCATACGCCACGATATCAGCGCGCCGGCAATAATGGTCGCCACAATAATCACCAGCATCTCAGAAATAGTACGACTCACTTCATGGTGCAGACTGGTCATCTCGTGATTGAGGAGAGTGTTGGAGGCAGAAGTCAGCGCGAGCCCGGCGGCGGCCAGCTGAGCACTTATCTGCTGCGTATCACTGCCTGCGGGCGGATTGAGCGTATGCTGCCAGCTTTCGCGATAACGAAGGATGTTATCCGGCATCGCATCCACTAATGTCTGGTCACCGCTGGCCCAGGAATGTGCGGCGACATCGGTGCGGACGGTTTCAAGTTTATCCAGTGCCTGACGGTTTTCTTCAACAAATTTGGGGTCTTTGCTGGCCATATACGAAAGCCGGGAAAACTTAGCCTCATTCAGCAAGTCGTTCATGTTTTTTAGCAGCGTGGATTTTTCGGCGCGTTCATTAATGCTGGTGAGATGGCAGATGCCGGATACGGCGATTGATGATCCCAACAGCAGCACCAGCGCAAAGCCTGCGCCAAGCTTACTGGCGATGGTGGCATGGCGAACCTGGCCAGCGATCCCTGAAAGTACATTCATTTTCTTCTCCCTGATTTCCAAAAGGACTGATTCTCAAGCGGCATATGCCACGAGAATGAGTGAAATACGGGAGAGTTATCGACCAGTGGGGAATAACATTTAGCAGAAAATGCAATTATTCTTAACTATCTGTAATACGCATTTGGAAATAAAAAAGCCCCTTATTACAGGAGCTTGATCATAATATCGCGACGGGATTATTGCTAAGCCGAAAAGTAAACGTTAGAAAAACTGACCAGTCACTCTGAGTGATTAATTAATTTCCAGAATGCTTACCCACATCGGGCCTTTGCCCACCGGGTAGGTTTTGAGTGTCGTCAGCTGACCGTTTGCCGGGTCAATTTTCGCTACTTCAATCGCATCAGATTTCTGACCGGCAGTGATCACGAACTGGCCGGAATGGTCGATATTGAAACCGCGCGGCTGCGTCTGAGTGGCGTGATGCCCGACCAGCTCCAGTTCACTGCCATCCGCGGAGACGGTCAGGATCGAAATCAGGCTGGCGGTGCGGTCTGAAGCGTAGAGGTATTTACCGTCTGGCGTAATGTGCAAATCGGCTGCCCAGCAGGTGCCGGAAAAATCATCCGGCATAATGCCCAGTGCCTGCACCTGACGATATTCACCGCTGGCGACGTCTTTCTGGTAAACATCCACACTGCTGTTCAGCTCGTTGACACAGTAGGCAAAATGATGATTCGGATGGAACGCCATGTGGCGCGGACCGGCACCTTCCACGGTTTTCAGCTCAGCAGAAGCATGCGGCGTTGCCTCACCTTTCACGCTGAAATCGAACTGGCGGATGCGGTCTTCTTTCAGCGCCGGGATCATCAGCAGATGGTTGGTCGGATCAATATTGGCAGAATGCGGCGCCTGAATATTTTCCAGAACCTGCACCGGTGCCAGCGCGTGGCCTTTTTCATTCAAAGGATGAATGCTGACATTGTTGAAGCTGTAAGAAGCCGAGAACACAAAACGCCCTTGCAGATCGATGCCCAGATGCGTGGGACTGCCCGGTAATGGCGCCATCGCGCCTTCTTCCAGTTTACCTTCACTGTCAACGTGGTAAGTCAGCACGCCAAACTCAGGGCGAACGCCGACATACAAACGATGCCCATCAGGATGAACAACCATCGGCTGCACCTGTCCCGGAACTTCCACCGTTTGCAGCAGGCTCAGCTCACCATTGTCCGCCAGACGAAAAGCGTGGATTTGCTGGCTCTCAGGGCTGGCAACGTAGACAACTTGCTTCATCACATCTCCTTATTAAGAATCAAATAGTTGTAATACCCAAAATAGTTCGAGTTGCAGGAAGGCGGCAAACGAGAGAATCCCGATGAGCTTACTAAAGTAAGTGATTCGGGTGAGCGAGCGCAGCCAACGCATCTGCAACTTGAAATATGCCGGGTATTGAGCGTAGCTCAGGTTAACACGATTCCCCAACGCTCTGGCGGCACCTTTAGTGCCGGATACCCAGTTTAATTAGCAGGCTAAAAAAGGTAATATGGCGATAATTTCTCCGATCCTCCTTCAATTACGACGGACTGCTCATGACTTATCGCATCATCGCGCTCGATCTCGACGGTACACTGCTGGACCGCCAAAAACGTATCCTTCCTGAATCCCTTGCCGCTCTGGCCGATGCCCGCGCACAGGGTGTCAAAGTGGTAGTGGTCACCGGACGTCATCACGTGGCAATACATCCGTTTTATCAGGCATTGCAGCTCGATACACCTGCTATCTGCTGTAACGGCACGTATTTGTATGATTATCAGGCACGTAAGGTCTTATCGTCTGATCCGCTCGACAGCGTGAAAGCCAAAAAAGTGATCGACCTGCTGGAGTATCACGGTATTCACGGTTTGTTGTATGTCGATGATGCCATGCAGTATCAGCAACCCAGCGGTCATGTGAGCCGTTCTATCGCCTGGGGGCAAACCCTGCCGGAACATCAGCGCCCGAACATTATTCAGGTGAACAGCCTGCGCGAGGCGGCTGATGAAGCGCAATCCATCTGGAAATTCGCGACGTCGCATCAGGATCTTGACGCACTGCATACTTTTGCGGCACAGGTCGAAAACGAGCTGGGTCTGGCGTGTGAATGGTCATGGCACGATCAGGTGGATATCGCCAAAGGCGGCAACAGCAAAGGCCGTCGTTTGCAGGAATGGGTCGAATCTCAGGGCATGAGCATGCAGGATGTCGTGGCGTTTGGCGACAACTACAATGACCTGAGCATGCTGGAAAATGTCGGTCTGGGTGTGGCGATGGGCAATGCGGCTGATGCCATCAAAGAACGTGCGGCGCTGGTCATTGGCGACCACGAAACACCGGGGATCGCCGACGTTATCCGCAGTAAAGTGCTCAACTGATTAGGCTTGTACGCCTTCCCTTGCTTTTGAGGGAAGGCGTTATTCTTGTGACCCGGACATGGGTTATTCTTCTGTCTCCGCTTTAATCTTTGGCGCTCTGATTGAACGGGTGATCAGACATTGCTTGTCGTCGAAATAACGACTTGGCCAGATGCTTGACGCAGGAACACCCAGCGCCTGTGCAATCAGCATTTCACCTTTTGCCCAGGGACGCGCCAGTGCGTTTGCCAGCGTTGAAGACCCCAAACCTGCCTGACGTGATACTGCTGCCAGTGTGGTTCTTTTCTTGCGTAATCCGGCGATGATATCTGCGGGATGCCAGTCATTTTCCATTTTCATCGTTCATCCTTTCGTTATTGATACAGTCATCAGAAATTTTCACTACACTTTCCGGTTACAACGTTCAGTAACTCTAAACAACAATGATGTTAAGGGATGCTTAACATAACGTCAATACAGTTTTTATGGTTATTGGTTATGATCCCTCACCGACTGAAGTCAGCACGAGCAAAAGCAAAACTTACGCAGGAAAAATTAGGTGTTTTGGCGGGTATTGATGAAAGCACCGCGCGCTCGCGGGTTTCTCAATATGAAAGCGGCACGTACAGCCCGAACTTCGACACCATGTGTCATTTCGCCCGCGTTCTGAACGTGCCGGAATGCTATTTCTATATCATTGACGATGCGTTTGCCGAACAGATTCTGGCGCTTTACGAAGTGTTTCGCGCTGCGCAAAAATAACGCCCGACAGATTAACGGTTTACCGACACGCTTTTGATCTGCGCATAAAGCCACTGTCCGGCGCGGATCATCAGTTCATCGCGCGCCCACGGCGTGATGCGGGCCCAGATAATGTGGTCGGCCATCGCCAGTTTTACTTCCACCTGATTGCCGATATCCAGACATTCCAGCACCTTAGCGGGCAGAACATTTCGGATCGTGCTGTTGTTGGCCATCGGTTGCAGCACCAGTGAAACATCGGTGGAATTAACGCGAATACGCAGCAGCGTGCCGGGCGCTTCTTCCACTTTGCTTATCCACAGCCGCTGATCTCCCACCGCCAGCGCCGTCATTTCATAACGCGGATGATGTTCCAGCACGCTGACGTTCAGCACGCTGCTCTGTTCCGCTTTTGGCAGCCACGGACGCATCACATTGCTCGCCCAGACTTCCTCCAGTGCGCCCATCGCCAGCACTTTTCCGGCATCCAGTACCAGCACCTTTTCCGCCAGACGCAAAATCTCATCCAGGCTGTGCGTGACGTATAAAATCGGAATGCTGACTTCCTGCGCCAGACGCTCCAGATACGGCATCAGTTCCCGTTTACGTGGGATATCCAGCGCCGCCAGCGGTTCGTCCATCAGCAGAATTTCCGGCGCAGTCAGTAATGCGCGGCCAATCGCCACCCGCTGCTTTTCGCCACCGGATAAAGTGAGCGGAAAACGATCCAGTAAAGCTTCAATGCCAAGCAGACGGACGATGCTGTCGAACTGACCACGCATCGACGCCGCCATGCCGTATTGCAGGTTTCCCTTCACGCGATAATGCGGGAACAACCGCGCATCCTGGAAAACATAGCCCACGCGACGCTTCTCAGGCGGCAAAAAAATGTGGTTTTGCGTATCCGACAAGATACGGCCGTTTAAGGTGATAAGGCCATTATCCGGTTTTGTCAGCCCGCCGATGGCGTTAATCAGCGACGTTTTGCCTGCACCTGACAGGCCAAAAATGGCCGTAATCCCCTGTGCCGGTAAATTTTGCGTGATCTGTAAATCCAAATCGCCCAGCTTTTGACTGAAATCGAGTTCGAGCATTTCAGCCTCCCAGCCGGATACGGCTGCGTTTTGCCAGCCAGTCAGAAATCAGTAATGCTGCCAGAGACAACAGGATCGCCAGCACGCAAAGGCGTGCGGCGGCACTTTCCGCGCCCGGCGTTTCAATCAGGGTATACATCGCCAGCGGAATAGTGCGGGTCTCACCGGGAATGTTCGACACGAAGGTAATGGTCGCGCCAAATTCCCCCAGTGAACGGGCGAAGGCCAGCACGACGCCGACAATGACGCCGGGCACCGAGAGCGGCAAAGTAATGGTGAAAAAGACCCGCCACGGCGAAGCACCGAGCGTACGGGCAGCGAGTTCAAGTTTCGGATCAACCGCTTCGAGTGACTGGCGTATCGCGCGGACCATCAGCGGAAATGCCACCACGGCGGACGCGAGTACAGCGCCGTGCCAGCTGAAACTAAAGCTGAATCCAAACCATTCATATAAACGCTGGCCGATAAAGCCGCGCCGCCCCATCACTACCAGCAACAAATAGCCGATGACCACCGGTGGCAATACCAGCGGCAGATGGATAATGCTGTCGAGCAGGGATTTGCCGGGAAAGCGGCAGCGGACCAGGATCCACGCCATCAGAATTCCAAGTGGCAGACTGCAAACGACGGCCAGACTCGATACTTTCAGACTAAGAAGTACCGCCTGCCACTCATATTCACTCAACATCATGTCGGTTTGTTAATCCTGAAGTAAATGTGCTGCTAAAGATAAAATATCGGCAAAAAATTAAAAGCCTTTAATCACGGATGCCGGCACCCGCAAAGTATCTGCCGGGCGGACAGGCGTTGAGACAAAAAAGCCATCCCCTGCGGCGATGGCTTTAGTGTTTTATCAGACGCACAGATTACGTTAACCGCGCGGAGTGAAACCGTATTTTTTGAAGATTTCCGCGGCCGCCGGGGTTTTCAGATAATCATAGAAACCTTTAACGGTGGCATTGTCATGGTCTTTAACAATCGCCATCGGGTATTCAACCGGTTTATGGCTGGATGCCGGGAAGATGCCTGCCACTTTCACTTTTTTACTGGCAACGGCGTCAGAACCGTAAACGATGCCAACCGGCGCTTCTTCACGCTCGACCAGCGCCATTGCCGCACGAACGTCGCTGGCACGCGCCAGTTTAGGTTCCAGCGTGGTCCAGGCACCCAGTTTTTGCAGCGCTTCTTTCGCGTAGATACCGGCCGGAACGTGGTCCGGATCACCGACCGCCAGACGGCTGTCGCCAATCAGTTTGGTCCACTCGGTTTTATCAGAAATATCGACTTTATCGATTTTGCTGCTGGCCGCAGAAATCAGTACCAGCTCATTGCCCAGCAAGGTGTAACGGGTGTTATCGACCATTTGCTGTTTGCTTATCACATAATCCATCCACTGCTGATCGGCAGAAATGAACATATCCGCAGGTGCGCCCTGCTCAATCTGGCGAGCCAGCGTCGAAGAGGATGCGAATGATGAAACAACCTGCACACCTTTTTCTTTCTGATATTGGGTGGCGATATCTTGCAATGCGTTGGTCAGGGACGCGGCGGCAAAAACAGTGATTTTTTCGGCAGCCTGCGCCTGAACACTGACGCCAGCAACCAGAACGGTCGCGGTAAATAATTTGCCCCAGGTGTATTTCATCGGATTTCCTTCCTGTTATAGATAGCGAATACGTTATGTACGCGCAACGTTATGTAGAAATAAATATAACGAGAAAAAAAACGATGTCATCCGGTTTTTCCGCACTCTGCTGAAGAAGCGGAAGTTCTTTGATCTCACGCGGAAATGATCTCACCAGGAAAATAGAAAGCCCGGCACAATGGCCGGGCTTCTGGGAAATGCTTTCTCAGCAAACACTCATCTTTTAGTAATGAGGTTTCTCGCGGGACTCTTTAGAGTGACCGACGTGGGAGATGAGGTTGAATATTTCGCCCAGTCCCCAGATCAGACCCAGGATCACAGCGATGAAGACCGGCACCATGATGGCAGCGAAAAGCAAACTTTCTAATAGTTCTAACATGATAGCCTCACTTAGCTGGCTGAACCGCCCGCAGACGGTGTAGGACTTCTTGTATGAAGTCAAAAACGTAAATCAAACTGTGGCTGATAATAACAGCCTGGGGCTGTAATTACTTTAGCATTTAGCCAACTTGCCTGCCTGTGGGTTTAGCGGCGACAATAGAGCATGATTCATTTAAGGAAGCCGCAATGCAAGCCGAAATTCTCTTAACTCTCAAGCTTCAGCAACGCTTGTTCGCCGATCCACGTCGTATCGAATTATTGCGGCAAGTGCGTCACACCGGTTCAATCAGCCAGGGCGCGAAGCTTGCGGGGATCAGTTATAAAAGCGCATGGGATGCCATCAATGAGATGAATCAGCTTGCGGATGAGTCGCTGGTTGACCGCAGTACCGGCGGCAAAGGCGGCGGCGGCGCGGTGCTGACCCCTTACGGCGAGCGCCTGATCCAACTTTATGAGCTGCTGGCGCAAATCCAGCAAAAAGCTTTTGATGTGCTCAAAGAAGATTCCCTGCCGCTGGACAGTCTGCTGGCAGCGATTTCGCGTTTCTCACTGCAAACCAGCGCACGCAATCAGTTTTTCGGTACTGTGGTGGAACGCACGCATCAGACCGTTCAGCAGCATATTGATATCCTGCTGGCGGACGGAAAAACGCAAATCCGCGCTGCCATTACCGAGCAAAGTGCCGATCGTCTGGCGCTGACGCCGGATAAAGAAGTGCTGGTGCTGATTAAAGCGCCGTGGATAACGCTTGGATTTAGCGCTGAAAACACCCACAACGCGCTGCGCGGCGATGTCACCAGCATTCAGCGCGGCGAGAAAAACAGCGAAGTGCTGGTAAAATTACTCAGCAGCGAGACATTGTGCGCGACGGTGCCAAACGCCGACATGGATAGACTGGCGCTGAAAACCGGTCAGACGGTCTTTGCTCAGTTCGACAACGATAAGGTCATTATTGCCACCCTGTGCTAAAAACGGGCAATTAATCAGTATCTTGCAAAATCAGCGTTTTCATTTTGCAGAATTGTCAATTGACTTGCGAAGGTGCAGCGCTTATCCCTTATTTTATAATCATTTCAAAATGAGAGATAAAAAATGTCGTCGTTGCATATTTCGCAAGGCGTTTTCCGCCTCAGTGACACCCGAACCCTCACACTTTCTGAACTCAACATCGCAGAGGCCGACAGCTGGGCCTTTGTCGGCTCAAACGGCAGCGGTAAATCCGCTCTCGCCCGCGCACTGGCGGGTGACCTGACGTTGCTCAAAGGTATCCGCGAAAACAGTTTTGCGCATATCGTCCGCCTCTCGTTTGAACAATTACAGAAGCTGGTCGCCGATGAGTGGCAGCGTAATAACACCGATTTACTCAGTGAAGGTGAAGACGACACCGGCCGCACGACCGCTGAAATCATTCAAGATGAAGTGCGTGATCCGGCCCGTTGCGCCGCCCTCGCCGCACAGTTTGGTATTGAGAAATTACTCGAGCGCCGCTTTAAATATTTATCGACCGGTGAAACCCGCAAAACGTTGCTGTGTCAGGCACTGATGCAACAACCCGATTTGCTGGTGCTAGATGAACCGTTTGATGGTCTCGACGTCAACGCCCGCGCGCAACTGGCAGAATTACTTGAGAAGCTTTCCGGCGAAGGCCAGACGATGGTACTGGTGCTTAACCGCTTCGATGACATTCCGGCATTTGTGAAAAATGTCGGCGTGCTGGCTGACTGTACGCTGGCCTCGGTGGGCCCGCGCGAGCAGGTGATGGCCGATGCGCTGGTCGCACAACTGGCGCACAGCGAAAGCCTGAGCGGTATGGCTGTGCCGCAAGCGGAGGATCCGACTGCCCGCGTCAGTCCGCCAGCAGACAGTCCGCTGATCGTACTGCGTGACGGCGTGGTGCAGTATAACGACAAACCGATTTTGCATAACCTGAGCTGGCAGGTGGAGATCGGTCAGCACTGGCAGATCACCGGCCAGAATGGTGCGGGGAAATCCACGCTGCTGAGTCTGATTACCGGCGACCACGCGCAGGGATACAGTAACGTTCTGACGCTGTTTGGTCGTCGACGTGGCAGCGGTGAAACCATCTGGGATATCAAACGCCACATCGGTTACGTCAGCAGCAGCCTGCATCTGGATTACCGCGTCAGCACCAGCGTGCGCAATGTGATTACTTCCGGTTTCTTCGATTCGATTGGGATTTATCAGGCAGTGTCTGATCGCCAGCGATTCCTGACCTCACAATGGCTGGAACTGCTCGGGCTGGGTGGCGACGCCGGTGATACGCCGTTCCACAGTTTATCCTGGGGACAACAGCGGCTGGCGCTGATTGCCCGCGCGCTGGTTAAGCATCCTGCCTTATTGATTCTCGACGAACCGTTGCAGGGGCTGGATCCGATCAACCGCCAGCTGGTACGCCGTTTTGTCGATATTCTGATTGGCGAAGGCGAAACGCAGCTGCTGTTTGTTTCGCATCACGCCGAAGATGCGCCGCAATGTATTACGCATCGCCTGAGCTTTATCCCTGACGGCGATATTTACCGCTATCAGATTGACGCCCTGTAACGAGCTCTGGCTTTCCGGCAACGGAAGGCCAGCTTTCATCATGTTTTCATTCATCCATCCGCTTTTATAGTTCCCGCTGCGTTGTCATTTCTGCCCAATCACTCTGTGCATTCACACGGATGTAGTCTGAAAATGAGCGTCAAACGTTGATTCAGATAACGCAGCACACTTAGTGTAAGCGATTACACAAGCCGTCATTTCTGACTTGCCACCTGAAGTCGCAGGCTTTCTGTACGGCGCACAGCACCTGTCTGCACATAATGAAAGGTGGTAAACTGTTTGTGTAAGCGATTCCATTTTATTGGGGATGGATCACCTTTTTCAGCCTTGCAGCGTGATATCGTTGCATCAAGATAATCATCGGGGAACTCTTATGTACGTCTTAGTCACAGGTGGTAGCGGTTACATTGGCAGTCATACTTGCGTGCAATTGATTGATGCAGGCTATACGCCAATCATTCTGGATAACCTTCACAACAGCAAAGTCAGCGTGCTTGAGCGCATTAATACGCTGACCGGCAAAACGCCACTGTTCTATGAAGGAGACATTCGCGACCGCGCCCTCCTCGATAAAATTTTCAGTGAACATCATATCCACTCCGTGATTCATTTCGCGGGCTGGAAAGCCGTGGGTGAATCCGTGGCAAAACCGCTGGCGTACTACGACAACAACGTCACCGGCACACTGGTATTGCTCGAAGCCATGCGCGCTGCGGGCGTCAAAAACATGATTTTCAGCTCGTCGGCGACTGTGTATGGCGACCAGCCCAAAACGCCGTACGTCGAAGACTTCCCGACCGGCAATCCTTCCAGCCCGTATGGCCGCAGCAAACTGATGGTCGAGCAGATTCTGGAAGACGTGCAGCGTGCAGAACCGGAATGGAGCATGACGCTGCTGCGTTACTTCAACCCGGTCGGGGCGCATCCGTCTGGCCTGATGGGCGAAGACCCGCAGGGCGTGCCGAATAACCTGATGCCATTTATCGCGCAGGTGGCGGTAGGTCGTCGTGAGTCCGTGGCCATTTTCGGCAACGACTATCCGACCCCGGACGGTACCGGCGTGCGTGATTACATCCACGTGGTGGACCTGGCTGATGGCCATATCGCGGCGATGAAAACCCTGCATAACAAAGCGGGCGTACATATTTATAACCTGGGCGCGGGCTTTGGTCACAGCGTGCTGGATGTGGTTAACGCCTTCAGCAAAGCCTGCGGCAAGCCGGTGAATTACAAGTTTGCTCCACGTCGCGATGGCGACTTACCGGCGTATTGGGCGGATCCGACTAAAGCGGCGAAAGAGCTGCATTGGAAAGTCACCCGCACGCTGGAAGACATGGCCAATGACACCTGGCTGTGGCAGTCGAAAAACCCGCAGGGCTACCCGGATTAAGGAGCACTAAGGAAAGTTTATGACAACGTTTAACCCGATTGATCACCCGCATCGCCGCTACAATCCGCTGACCGATCAGTGGGTTTTAGTCAGTCCTCATCGCGCCAAGCGTCCGTGGCAGGGCCAGCAGGAAGCCGTTTCGCAGGAAGTGCTGCCGGTACATGATCCGGACTGTTTCCTGTGTCCGGGTAATACCCGTGTGACCGGCGATGTGAACCCGAAATACACCGGCACCTTTGTGTTCACCAACGATTATGCCGCGCTGATGCCGGACACGCCGTTTGCGCCGGAAAACGAAGACCCGCTGATGCGCGTTCAGAGCGCACGCGGCACCAGTCGTGTGATTTGCTTCTCGCCGGACCACAGCAAAACGCTGCCGCAACTGTCGGTGGAAGCGCTGACGGAAATCGTCAGAACCTGGCAGGAACAGAGTGCGGATCTGGCAAAAACCTATCCGTGGGTGCAGGTTTTCGAGAATAAAGGCGCCGCGATGGGCTGCTCGAATCCACATCCTCATGGTCAGATCTGGGCCAACAGTTTCCTGCCAAACGAAGCCGAGCGTGAAGATCGCCTGCAACGTGACTACCTGGAAAAACAGGGCTCGCCGATGCTGGTCGATTACGTGCAGCGTGAGCTGGCAGATGGCAGCCGTATCGTGGTCGAAACACAACACTGGCTGGCGGTGGTGCCTTACTGGGCGGCGTGGCCGTTCGAAACGATTTTACTGCCGAAAGTGCATGTGAAACGCATTACTGAGCTTTCTGATGAACAGCGGAGTGATCTCGCGCTGGCGCTGAAAAAACTGACCAGCCGCTACGACAATTTGTTCCAGTGCTCTTTCCCGTATTCCATGGGCTGGCACGGCGCGCCGTTTACCGAAGGCGACCACGAACACTGGCAGTTGCATGCGCATTTCTATCCACCGTTGCTGCGTTCAGCGACAGTGCGCAAATTCATGGTCGGCTACGAAATGCTGGCTGAAACCCAACGCGACCTGACAGCGGAACAAGCCGCAGAGCGTCTGCGGGCGGTGAGTGATGTTCATTATCGTGAGGCCGGAGAAAAACAATGAAACTGAAAACCAAGACCCTGGAAATCTTTGCCGATAAATTTGGCTACCCTGCGACCATTACCATCAAAGCACCGGGCCGCGTAAACCTGATTGGCGAACATACCGACTATAACGACGGCTTCGTGCTGCCGTGCGCCATCGACTATGAAACAGTCATCGCCTGCGCGCAGCGCAACGACCGCACGATCCGTGTGATTGCCGCCGATTACGATAATGACGAAGACAGCTTCTCTCTCGATGAGCCGATTTTGCACACCGACGCGCACCCGTGGGCCAACTACGTGCGTGGCGTGGTGAAACATTTGATGCTGCGTAACAAGGATTTCTCCGGCGCAGATATGGTGATCAGCGGCAACGTGCCACAGGGCGCAGGTCTGAGTTCATCGGCATCGCTGGAAGTGGCGGTCGGTCAGGCGCTGAAATCATTGTACGACCTTCCGCTGGACGGCGTGGCGCTGGCGCTGAACGGCCAGGAAGCAGAGAACCAATTCGTCGGCTGTAACTGCGGCATTATGGATCAGCTGATTTCCGCCCTCGGCAAAGAAAATCACTCGCTGCTGATCGACTGCCGTTCGCTGGAAACCCGCGCGGTCTCCATGCCGGAAAGCGCTGCGGTAGTCATCATCAATTCCAACGTGAAACGCGGTCTGGTTGACAGCGAATACAATGCCCGTCGCGAACAATGCGAAGTGGCGGCCCGCTTCTTCGGCGTGAAAGCACTGCGTGATGTTGACCCTGCCCTGTTCTTCTCCATTCAGGATGAACTGGATCCGGTGGTGGCCCGTCGTGCACGTCACGTGATCACTGAAAACGACCGCACACTGGCGGCAGCTGATGCACTGGCCAGTGGTGACCTGAAACGTATGGGCGAACTGATGGCGGAATCTCACGCCTCCATGCGCGATGATTTCGAAATCACCGTTCCGCAAATCGACAAGCTGGTAGAAATCGTCAAAGAAGTGATTGGCGATAAAGGCGGTGTACGTATGACCGGCGGCGGCTTCGGCGGTTGCATCGTGGCACTGGTACCGCAAGATATGGTGGAAAAAGTCCGTGACGCGGTTGAACAGCAATATCACGCCCACAGCGGCCTGAAAGAAACTTTCTACGTTTGCACCGCTTCACAAGGAGCAGGCATATGTTAAAACCTGAAAACACACAGCTGGCGCCCGATGGCCAGCCGTTTGAACAGGTGACGCTACAGAATGCGGCGGGCGCTACCGCCACATTTATGGACTGGGGTGCGACCTGGTTATCCTTCACTCTGCCGCTGGCGGATGGCTCCACGCGTGAGCTGCTGCTCGGCTGTCAGTCGCCACTGGATTACATGAATCAGAGCGCGTATCTGGGTGCCACCGTGGGGCGTTATGCTAACCGTATCGCCCGCTCGCAGTTTGAAATTGACGGTAAACCGCATCTGGTGGTCGCCAATCAGGGCGTTCATCAGCTGCACGGCGGGCCGGAAGGTTTCCATGCGCGTCGCTGGAAAATCCTGGAGCAAACCGCGCAGAAACTGACTTTTGAGTTGTTTTCTGCCGATGGTGATCAGGGTTATCCGGGCAATATGACCGCTAAAGTACATTATCAGCTGACGGACGATAACCGTCTGGAAATTCGTTACGAAGCGACTGTCGATAAGCTGTGTCCGGTTAATCTGACCAATCACGCGTATTTCAATCTCGATGGCGAAGGGACTGACGCGCGCCAGCACAAGCTGCAACTGTTTGCTGACCGCTTCCTGCCGGTCGACAGCGACGGTATTCCGTGCGCCGATCCGACGCCGGTTGAACATACCGGTATGGATTTCAACGCCGCAAAAACGCTGGCGAAAGATTTCCTCGCTGACCGCGATCAGCAGCGGGTGAAAGGTTATGACCACGCTTACCTGCTGAACCGCTCGTGCAATACCGGTTCCAATCCGGCTGCGCATTTGTGGTCTGCGGACGGTAAAGTGAAAATGACCATGTTTACCTCAGCGCCTGCCGTACAGCTTTACAGTGGCAATTTCCTTGGCGGAACACCTAATCGCAGCGGCGGCGAATATGCCAGCTACAGCGGTGTGGCACTGGAAAGTGAATTCCTGCCGGACAGCCCGAATCACGCGACCTGGTCACAGCCAAGCTGCTGGATTAAACCGGGGCAGACGTATAAATCTGCCACGACTTATCAGTTCTTCGCGCTATAACGCCTTACAGACAGGGTCCCCCGGCCCTGTCTTCATTCATTCCGACTTCGGCAAATTTGTGACTCACAGCGCATCTGTATCAGCACATTTTCAGCTAAAGACATTTCCCGCATCTACGCTTAGAGAGTGTCCTGCATAAAAGGACGTTTAATAAGGAATTCGATATGCGTTTACCTGTTGTGTTATCCCTGCTGGCAACGCTGTGTGCGGCTGGCTCCGCTCTGGCGGCCGATCCTGTGAAAGTGCCTTCTCCTGCTCAGACTGAGCAACGCCAAAAGATGACCGACTGTAATCAGCAGGCCACCACTCAGTCACTGAAAGGCGACGACCGTAAAAAATTCATGAGCCAGTGCCTTAAGGCGGAAACCAAACCGGCAACGGCTGGCATGACGCCTCAGCAGGAGAAAATGAAAACCTGTAACGCCGACGCGGCGAAAAAAGAACTGAAAGGCGATGCCCGTAAAACCTTCATGAGTACCTGCCTGAAAAAAGCCAGCTAACTGCTGTCCTTTTGCACAAAACGCGCTGTCCGGGTAACCGTTCGCGCGTTTTGTTTTACATCGCCGCAGCAAATTCGTTATGTTTAATACAAACGGCGTCCCGCAAAGGCTTCCTGAGGAAGTTTCAGATTGCTGTCCGGGAGGCCAAGCCCCTATAATGATAACCGTTATCATTGAAAATTCAGTTAACTGAGGAGTTTAGCTATGGCTGTAACCAAGCTGGTGCTGGTAAGACACGGTGAAAGTGAGTGGAACAAAGAAAACCGTTTTACCGGTTGGCATGATGTTGAACTGTCCGACAAAGGTCGCACTGAAGCAAAAGCGGCGGGTCAGCTGCTTAAAGACGAAGGCTTCGAATTCGACTTCGCTTATACCTCTGTGCTGAAACGTGCCATCCATACTCTGTGGAGCGTTTTGGACGAACTGAACCAGCCATGGCTGCCGGTTGAGAAATCCTGGAAACTGAACGAACGTCATTACGGCGCGTTGCAGGGTCTGGATAAAGCAGAAACCGCTCAGAAATACGGTGACGAGCAAGTTAAACAATGGCGTCGTGGCTTCGCTGTGACTCCGCCAGAACTGGATCGCGCTGATGAGCGTTTCCCAGGCCATGACCCGCGCTATGCAAAACTGACCGCGGCTGAACTGCCAACGACAGAAAGCCTGGCGCTGACCATTGATCGCGTGATCCCTTACTGGACTGACGTTATCAAACCACGCATCGCCAGCGGCGAGCGCGTGATCATCGCTGCACACGGCAACTCCCTGCGTGCACTGGTGAAATACCTGGATAACCTGAGCGAAGAAGAAATTCTGGAACTGAACATCCCAACGGGCGTTCCATTGGTTTACGAATTCGACGAAAACTACAACCCCATCAAACGTTACTATCTGGGTAATGCCGACGAAATCGCAGCGAAAGCAGCGGCCGTGGCAAACCAGGGTAAAGCGAAGTAATTTCGCTCTTCTGTGTCATCACAGAATCCGTGCAAAAGGGACCGAAAGGTCCCTTTTTTGTCGCTCAGCATCTAAAAAAAATATCGCATGGCCAGCAGAGAAATAAAATAAATCACTGCACAAATTTGCAGCGCTCTATAAAACCATCGGGTGTGGCGCCAAAGATAACGTTCCCTTTCATTAGCCTCATGTATCGCTTTATCCATCTCATCCCCTGTCATCATTTTGTTCTCCCTGTATTAGTCTTTTATATTCTTCACTATCCTGATATTAATCTGATAAATACGTGAGTGTTGACACATTCCCGGAAAAAATGAAATGAGGAGAAAAATAATGCCCGTAAGACTCGCCTCCCCGGATGAAGCAGAAATACTTTGGGAAATACGAAATCAGGCTATCCGCCACGGATGTAAAAATACCTATGACGCCGGGATTGTGAAGGCCTGGACGCCGGATCGGATGCCTGCGGGATTTCCTCAGGCTATTACCCGCAATCCCTTTTTTGTGGCAACCGATCCCGATGAAGATTCCCCTGCAGCCACGGGCTTTCTTGATCTTGAAAATGGCAGCGTTGAAGCCGTTTTCACATTGCCCGGATCAGAAGGAAAAGGACTGGCGTCACAGATACTGGCAGCCATTAAAGCAGAAGCGAGGTCCCGCGGTTTTACCTCGCTGACGCTGGCTTCCACGCCTAACGCCTTCGGGTTTTATCAGAGAAACGGGTTCAGTCTGGTGAAGGAAAGTTTGTATCGTTCAGATATGGCGAATGCCGATTTGCGCTGCATGGATATGCGTTGCGAGTTGTAAGCTTGGCAGCAGAAAATAAAAAGCCCCGTATTGACGGGGCCCGATATTTCTTTACTGTGCGAAGGAATTAACCGCGACGCGCTTTCACTGCGTTGGCAAGACTACGCAGCAGCACTTCGGTATCTTCCCAGCCGATGCAGGCATCGGTCACGCTCTGGCCGTAAACCAGTGGCTCGCCGCTGTCGAGGCTCTGGTTACCTTCCACCAGATGACTCTCAACCATCACGCCCATTACCGCCTGTTCACCGCCAGCCACTTGTGCGCAAACGTCTTCACAGACTTCCATCTGCTTTTTAAATTGCTTGCTGCTGTTGGCATGGCTGAAGTCGATCATGATGCGGGCTGGCAGGCCACCTTTTTTCAGGCCTTCTTTCACTTCCTGCACATCCTGCGCGCTGTAGTTTGGCTTTTTTCCGCCGCGCAAAATGATATGGCAGTCGTTATTTCCGCTGGTATTCACGATAGCGGAGTGACCCCATTTGGTCACTGACAGGAAGCAGTGCGGTGCGCCTGCGGCGTTAATGGCGTCGATAGCCACTTTGATGGTGCCGTCGGTGCCGTTTTTGAAACCGACCGGGCAGGATAAACCGGAGGAAAGCTCACGATGTACCTGAGATTCTGTCGTACGTGCGCCGATGGCGCCCCAGCTCATTAAATCCGCCAGATATTGTGGCGTGATCATGTCCAGGAACTCACCAGCAGCAGGCAAACCGGTGTCATTAATATCAAGTAACAATTTGCGGGCAATGCGCAAACCGTCGTTAATCTGGTAGCTGTTGTTCATATGCGGGTCATTGATCAGCCCCTTCCAGCCCACCGTGGTACGCGGTTTTTCGAAATAAACGCGCATAACGATTTCCAGATCGCCCTGCAATTCTTCGCGCATTTTCAGCAGGCGTGCGGCGTATTCTTTGGCCGCTTTAGGATCATTGATAGAGCAAGGGCCAACAACAACCAGCAGACGGTCATCGTTTCCTTTCAGGATCTTATGAATGGCATTGCGGGCCTGAGAGACGGTTTTTGCCGCTTTGTCAGTGGCGGGAAACTTTTCCAGAAGAGCAACAGGGGGTAAAAGTTCCTTAATTTCTTTGATGCGTAAATCGTCGTTTTGATAATTCATAACTGTTCCATTGGGGGTGTTCATAAGAGACAAAGCGAAACGCTGACCGCCTTCAATCTAGCCGGATTGGGCATCGGTGTAAATCTACTTTTACACTTACGAATAGTCTCATTTTGATTTAAGACATGATTTGTTTGGCTAGGCTTTTATCAGACACATGAAACACGACCACGGACCTTTCTGAAACAATGGAGATGACATTATGAAAAAGCTCGCAATCATGTTACTGACTGCCACTATGGCTCTGACAACAGGCGCGGCCTTTGCTGCCGGGGATACCTCAGCGGGTGATAACAACGGCCAGGCTAACCAGTCAGGCTCGCCGGGCTCGATTCAGAAGATGGCACCAAAGAGTGTTGATAATGACCAGATTAACAACACGAATAAGCCAGCGGATGAAGTGAACACCAAAACGGATACCACCGAACATCACATGAGTAAAAACAAAGAGCATAAGAAAGCGATGTGTAAGGACGGACGTTGTCCTGACCAGGCTCCTGGTACCACGCAATCAAAAGAAACCGGTAAGTAAAGACGCCGGTTGTCTCTCACTCAGGAGGAACTTCGGTTCCTCTTTTTTTGTTCTTCCCCCTTCTTGCAACACTGCGTGATTACGTTATTGTGATCTTCTCTGTTCATCCTTTTTGTGAATAACATTATGTCCTCTTCCCTGTTACCGCAGGATAAAAATAGCCGCCGTCTGTTGCTGGCTTTCCTTGTCACCGTGGTCTTTATGGTTGCGGAAGTCATTGGCGGCCTGATTTCCGGTTCTCTGGCGTTGCTGGCAGATGCTGGTCATATGCTGACCGATGCTGCCGCTTTGCTGGTGGCGCTGATGGCGGTGCGTTTTGCGAAACGTAAACCTAATTCACGGCATACCTTTGGTTATCTGCGCCTGACGACCATGGCGGCTTTCGTTAATGCTGCAGCGCTGTTAGTGATTGTGGTACTGATCGTCTGGGAAGCTATTGCCCGCTTCTTCAATCCACAGCCGGTCATGGGCACCACGATGCTGGTCATCGCTATCGCCGGGCTGTTTGCCAATATTCTGGCGTTCTGGTTACTGCATCAGGGTGAGGAAAAGGCCAACATCAACGTGCGCGCTGCGGCGCTGCATGTGCTGGGGGATTTGCTGGGCTCGATTGGTGCGGTCGCGGCGGCGCTGATCATTATGTATACCGGCTGGACGCCCATCGACCCGATTCTGTCGGTGCTGGTGTCATGTCTGGTGCTCAATAACGCCTGGCGACTGCTGCGTGAAAGTTTTCATGAGCTGCTGGAAGGTACGCCGGAAGAAATTGATATCGATAAATTGCGCCGCGATTTGTCGATGAGCATTGCGGAAGTGCGCAATGTCCATCACGTTCATGTCTGGCAGATTGGTGAACAAAGGCTGATGACGCTGCATGTTCAGGTCGTCCCCCCGCACGACCACGATGCGCTGCTCGATCGCATTCAGCATCATCTGCGGGAGAAATGTCGCATCGGCCATGCGACGATCCAGATGGAGTATGGCCGCTGTGAAACGCCGGATTGCGAGATAAATGAAATTCCGGCTGCCAGCGCAGACCATGATCATCACGGGCACAGCCACGCACACCATCATCACTGATTGTTCTTGAATAGCAGAAAGCAAAACGCCTCCATCACGGAGGCGTTTTTGTTTAAACGGATTCAGGCCGTTTGCAAAGGCTGTGAGCCGTTTTGCTTCGCACTTTTGATCCACAGCCACGAGCCGTTCAGTGCAATCAGCGTCAGCAGCACGTATTCCAGCGCCATTGCATAAACGCCCTGATAGGCAAAAATCGCCACGCTTATGACATCGATTACCACCCACAGCAGCCAGTTCTCGACATATTTGCGTGTCATCAGCAGCATCGCCACAATCGACAGCACCATCATTGATGAATCCCAGAACGGGAAAGCATCCGGCTGCAATTCTGGCATCCGGACATTCAGCCCCAGCGCCTGCATCAGATTGACCGCCAGCAGCGTGAGCGTGGCAAATACGCGATCAATGTTAAACGTCATCAGCAGAATACCGGCGACGCACACTGCGCCCCAGATCAGCGCTTTACCACGCGGCAACCAGCGGATCTGCAATTCAGCTTGCTGATCGGCTGTCTGACGGCTCCACGCATACCAGCCATAGATATTGGCGGCAAAAAAGAAGATCTGCAGCAGCAGGCTGGCGTAAAGCTGGATCTGAAAGAAGATGATCGCAAATAAGGTGACGTTGATCAGACCGAACGCATAGTTAATCAGCTTTTCTTTGCTGGCGTACCAGATACATAGCAAACCAAAAATGGTGCCAACCGCTTCAATCCACGACAGGTCATATCCGCCTTTCCCGAGAGGAATATGAACCAGAATATTGCTGGTACTGAAAAAATCCATCATCACGTCCTTCCTTTTTCGTCAGTCACATCGCGTTTTGCTTACAGGGCTTTGGCCTGCGTGCGTAATTTGAGTTGTGCAGCAAAATCCAGCATGCGGTTTAACGGAATAAGTGACTTCACACGCAGCGCCTCATCCACTTCTATCGCGTGTTCTGCTCCGCCATGCTCCAGCCCCTCAGCAATGGCTTTCAGGCCGTTCATCGCCATCCACGGACAATGCGCGCAGGTACGACAACTTGCACCCTCGCCTGCGGTTGGCGCTTCAAATAATTCTTTATCCGGACACGCCTGCTGCATTTTGTAGAAAATCCCGCGGTCGGTCGCCACGATCAGCTGTTTCTGTGGCAGCGTTTTCGCCGCCTGGATCAGCTGGCTGGTGGAACCCACGGCATCAGCCATATCCACAATCGCCTGAGGAGACTCAGGATGCACCAGAACAGCGGCATTTGGATACAAGCCTTTCATTCGGGTCAGGGCCTGGGTTTTAAACTCGTCATGGACGATACAGGCGCCCTGCCAGCACAGGACATCAGCTCCCGTCTGTTTGCGAACGTAATTCCCGAGGTGACGATCCGGTGCCCAGATGATTTTTTCGCCCAGACTATCAAGATGCTCAATCAGTTCTACCGCAATGCTTGAAGTGACCACCCAGTCGGCCCGGGCTTTTACCGCCGCCGAGGTATTAGCGTAGACCACAACGGTGCGATCGGGGTGCTGGTCGCAGAAATCTGAGAAAGCCTGTTCAGGACAGCCTAAATCCAGCGAGCATTCTGCATTCAGCGTCGGCATGAGAACTGTTTTTTCCGGGCTGAGGATTTTGGCCGTTTCGCCCATGAATCTCACACCGGCAACCAGAAGAGTGGAAGCAGGATGCTGACTGCCAAAACGCGCCATCTCCAGTGAGTCAGCAACGATGCCACCGGTTTCTTCTGCCAGCGCCTGAATTTCAGGATCAGTGTAGTAATGCGCCACCATCACGGCATCACGTTCCTTCAGCAGTTTTCGGATCTTCTCTTTATAGAAGGTCTTTTCATCTGCACTCAGAACGGCAGGTTTAGGAGGAAAAGGATAAACCGCCGCATTCAGATCCAATGTTTCGCTCATACTCGTCATCTCATTCAGTCAGGCAAGCCCGGAAAGCCAGAAGCCGCAACAGATCGCATCCTGAAATCCGTTGGTTTTGTATGCTAAACAAAATACCGCAAAATGTGGGGAAAGTCGTCCATATATTAGCCATAAGGCTTAAAATGTTTACTGCACTTAAAAGCGGAAGGTTTGGAGCAAATGCGGGGAGATAATTTTCCCGGTGTCAGGGAAGTTTTGAGGATTAAATGCGAAAAAAGCGCCAAAAGGCGCTTTTTTCTGAATGTGTGCTTTAGATGGTGGCCCGTGCTGGATTGACTCGGTTTCACCTCGCCCTGCGGGCAACGCTTGCGCGTTGTCGTCTCGCTTCGCTCGGCTCGAACCTGTGGTTCTCATCCTGCACTGCTTCACTACATTTTCCACTTTGAAAGTGGTGGGCCGTGCTGGATTCGAACCAGCGACC
>NZ_RAHH01000019.1 GCF_003602095.1 Rahnella woolbedingensis
GGCTGGGGTGGGGTATTAATGGCAACTCCGAATTAGAATAACCCCATCGGTTTACTCGAGTAACTCACCAGCAGGCACTTGGTTTGCTGGTAGTGATCCAGCATCATTTTGTGGGTTTCGCGCCCGATACCGGACTGTTTGTAGCCACCGAACGCCGCGTGCGCCGGATAGGCGTGGTAACAGTTGGTCCAGACACGACCAGCCTGAATGTTGCGCCCCATGTGATAGGCCACGTTACCGTCGCGGCTCCAGACGCCCGCCCCCAGCCCGTATGCCGTATCGTTGGCAATTTGCAGCGCCTCATCCATATCTTTAAACGTCGTCACCGCCAGTACGGGTCCGAAGATTTCTTCCTGGAAAACGCGCATGTTGTTTTTACCCAGCAGAATGGTCGGTTGCAGGTAATAACCTTCGTTCAGCGTGCCCTCCAGTTTTTTCTTCGCGCCGCCGGTCAGCACTTCTGCGCCCTCTTTTTTACCGATTTCGATGTAATCCAGAATGGTTTTCATCTGACCGGCAGAGACCTGCGCGCCCATCTGCGTTTCCATATCCAGCGGATTACCGGTTTTGATCGCTTCGACGCGTTTGATGGCGCGTTCCATAAAGCGTTCATAGATGGATTCCTGTACCAGCGCGCGGCTCGGGCAGGTGCAGACTTCACCCTGATTGAAAGCAAAAAGCGCGAAGCCTTCCAGCGCTTTATCGAAGAATTCGTCTTCTTTGTCCATCACATCGGCAAAGAAAATATTCGGGGATTTACCGCCCAGTTCCAGCGTGGCGGGGATCAGGTTTTGCGCGGCATATCCGGCAATTTGCTGGCCGACTTCGGTCGAACCGGTGAAAGCAACTTTCGCGATGCGTTTGGACGTCGCCAGATATTCGCCAATTTCACCGCCCGCGCCGTTGACCACGTTGATGACGCCCGCAGGCAGAATATCCTGCACCAGTTCCATCAGCAGCAGGACAGAAAGTGGTGTCAGTTTGGCCGGTTTGAGCACAATACAGTTACCTGCCGCCAGCGCCGGTGCCATTTTCCAGCACGCCATCAGCAACGGGAAGTTCCACGGAATGATTTGTGCCACCACGCCGAGCGGTTCGTGGAAGTGATAGGCAACAGTTTCGCTGTCGATTTCGCTGATCCCGCCTTCCTGAGCACGCACGCAGGAGGCAAAATAGCGGAAGTGGTCGATGGCTAACGGCACATCGGCACCACTGGTTTCGCGGATCGGTTTACCGTTATCCCAGGTTTCGGCATTTGCCAGCAGTTCGAGGTTTTGTTCCATGCGATCGGCGACTTTCAGCAGCAAGTTGGCACGCTGCTGAACCGGCATTTTGCCCCAGTCGTCTTTGGCTTTATGGGCGGCGTCCAGCGCCAGCTCAACGTCATCCGTGCTGGAACTGGCAACTTTGCACAGCACTTCACCGGTGACCGGCGTCAGGTTGTCGTAATACTCTTTTTTCACCGGCGCGACCCATTCACCGCCAATGAAGTTGTCGTATTGTTTTTTGAGTTTGAGCGGGAAACCGTATTCTTCCGGTTTGACGGCATGAGGATTTTTATCATAAGCCATGATGGAACTCCTTTATGCAGCAGGTTTTAGCAGAGCGCTGCATAAAGTTTAGGCAGTGAAAATTTAACCGGCGGGATGTAAAGAGAACTCTTCGAGCGGCTTCACACCTTTTTTGCTGCAACGCTGGCGTTACTACTTCCGGGGGGCGTTGTGCGCGCAAAACTCTCACGCTGGAACAGGCGTTCAACCAGTTTTATCAGTTCAGGATGTTCGACACACCACCCCGGCGCGATACGACGAAAGTTGATGTAGCCCAGACAGCAGGCGACGGCGATATCGGCCACATTCAGGCTTTCAGAATTGAGCAGCGTGCGGCTGGCTGCGTGTTTTTCCAGTGCATCCAGCCCGCGCAGCAGCTTTTCCCGCTGACGCAAAATCCAGGCTTCGTTACGCTTATCGGCATCGCGACGGCCTTCGAGCACTAACGCCACGGCGGCATCTGTCACGCCATCGGCCAGCGCTTCGATTTGCTTAACGCGCAAGGCTTCCAGCGGTTGCCACGGCAACAGCGTCGGTGCGACATTCATCAGTTCGATGAACTGCACAATGATCGGAGAATCATAAAAAATTTCGCCATCGTCGGCGACCAGCGCGGGGACTTTACCAAGGGGATTGAACTGCGTGATTTTACAACCTGGTTCGTGGGGCGTGTCGTTAATGAAATCAAACGGGATGCCTTTCTCCAGCAGCATCACCGAAATTTTGCGCACATACGGGCTGGTATAACTGCCGATCAACTTCATCAGACCCTCCTCGTTTTCAGCGGAACCTCTTTTAAAGCTAGCAGCCGTGCCGGGGTTTACCAGTCACGGCCGCCAGATTTACAGGTTATTGCGCGGGAAACAGGAACGGGTTGATACCACTGCCCGAGAAGCCTTTATCTTCCATTCGGTCATCAAGCAGCAGCATCGCGAGATCGTCAGCCACCGCATCAGCCTGCGGGTCTTTGTCCTGATAAATCAGTTTCAGGTATGCCCCGCAGTCATCGCAAGATTCCGCTTTTACCGTCGCCTGCTCATCATCAATCGACCACAGATTGAGATGTTTCATCTCATCACAGTTGCTGCATTTCGCCCGCACCACGTGCCATTCGCTTTCGCAAAGATTGCAGTGCAGATAGCGCAGACCGCTGGCCGCTATCACCGCAGAAACAGGAACACTGCCGCAGACCGGACAGAACTGGCGGTTTTCACCGTAATCCGCACGACCGACGCCACGCAACTGTGCCGCCATCTGCGCCCAGTAAAGAGACAGCGCCGCCCAGATAAACGGCGCTTTGTCGGCGGGAACCTGTTTGAAATCCTGGCATAGCAGCTCTGTCGCCATCATTTCGCGCTGAAGGTTCGGGGACTGTTCAAGGCGTTCCAGCACCACGCGTACCGGCTCCGGTGCACCCGGTTTCAGGACAGCAATCAGCGCATCCAGCAGAGTCAGCCAGTGCGGCGTACGCGGAAACAGACTGCAATCGAGCGGCGGTTTACTGGCGGCTTTTTGCAATTCGTCGCTCAGGTCGATATCAAGCGGGAACGTCTCCAGCACCTGCTGCTGCGCATCGCAAATCGTGGCGGCAAAGTTCAGATACCTGTCGAGCAGGCTGTCTTCTGCCAGTTTTTTCAGACGATCGGCGCGATTCTGGTAGAGCGTTTTCAGGTTAGCGAACAGTACCGGCGGGATGTCCCCCGCCGTTTTTTTACCGTCAGCCAGTAAGTCCTGTGCAACTATCTGGATGCTCATCCGGCTTTCCTCGCGTCTTGCTCTTTTTTCTGCTCTTCATCGCGCACCTGACGATACCAGCGCGGATGGTGATACTTCGCCCATGACACCGGTACTTTGCCGCCGGTCATCGCGTCGATTGAGCCTTTCGCCCAGGTCGCCGCGTAGACGTGCATGATGATCACCAGAATCAGCCCGATACCGGCCAGAGAATGTACCAGCAGTGCCAGACGGATCAGCGGGATGGGGAAGTAATCGGCAAACCACGGACGCCAGATAATGACGCCGCTGGCCATCAGCAATACCAGACAGCTGATCGCCGCCCAGAACACGCATTTTTGGCCAAAGTTATAGCGACCGGTGTCACCGACTTCATGGTTGGTCAGCACTTTGCCGATGTTTTTCGCCCACACGATGTCGTCTTTTTCCGGCAGATTATGCTTCCAGTAACGGAAAAACATGCCGAGGAAAGACACGAACATCACCACGCCGAAGAACGGATGGAGGATGCGCGCCATCTGCGGGGTGCCGAAAATATTCATCAGCCAGTTAAATGACGGGAAGAAAAAGCCCAGGCCACTGAGTGCGAGCGTCACAAAGCAAAACGCCACGGTCCAGTGATTGAGGCGTTCCACCAGACTATAACGCTGGATTAACTTCTCTTTTTTCATGGCCGTTTCTCCTCATCGTCATGTTTATCTTCCCCTTCCTTGTGTTCTTCCTCTTTGACGTAATTCGGCCCCACGCCGAGGAAATGGAAGGCCGCCGCCGCAAAGGTCACCGCGAAGCCCACGGCGGCCAGTGGTTTCCAGACACCTTTCCACAATGTAACCGCCGCGCTGATCGCCGGATCTTTTGGAAGGCCGTGATACAGCTGCGGGTTGTCAGCATGATGCAGTACGTACATCACATGTGTGCCGCCAACGCCCTGCGGATCATACAATCCGGCTTGCTCAAAACCGCGGCCTTTCAGCTCGCTGACGCGCTCTGCGGCTAAATCCTGCATCGCGGTTTTGGTGCCGAAATGAATGGCGCCGGTCGGGCAGGTTTTTACGCATGCGGGTTCCTGGCCGACACTCACGCGGTCAACGCACAGCGTGCATTTGTAGGCACGGTTATCCTGTTTGTTGATACGCGGAATGTTGAACGGACAACCGGCGATGCAGTAACCGCAGCCGATACAGTGTTCAGACTGGAAATCGACGATGCCGTTGGCGTATTGCAAAATCGCGCCTTCCGCCGGACAGGCTTTCAGGCAGCCCGGATCGGCGCAGTGCATGCAGCCGTCTTTACGAATCAGCCATTCCAGCTTGCCGTTTTGTTCCACTTCCGAGAAACGCATTACCGTCCAGGATTTCGCACTGAGATCTATCGGGTTGTCGTAAACACCCGTATTGATACCGACGTCATCGCGCAGATCGTTCCATTCGGAACAGGCGACCTGACAGCCTTTACAGCCGATACAGGTGGTGACATCGATAAGTTTCGCCACTTCCTGCTGATGGTCACGGGCACGCGGCGCTGGCGTGAACCCGTTGGTTGCGGACTTACGAAGTATGTCCTGTGATTGCATTGCCATAATTCGCCTCCGTTAGACCTTTTCCACGTTAACCAGGAACGCCTTGAACTCCGGCGTTTGCGAGTTAGCGTCACCGACTGACGGCGTCAGCGTATTGGCTAAATAGCCCTTACGCGTCGCGCCTTCAAAGCCCCAGTGACACGGAATGCCAATGGTGTCGACAGTTTTGCCGTCGATGGTCAGAGGACGAATACGTTTGGTCACCACGGCTTTCGCCACAATGAATCCGCGCTTCGAGGACACTTTGACTTCATCGCCCTGCGCGATCCCTTTCGAACGGGCCAGCACTTCGCCGATCTCGATAAACTGCTCAGGCTGCGCGATGGCGTTCAGCAGTGCGTGTTTAGTCCAGTGACGGAATAGTTCGGTGATGGAATAGGTGGTCGCCACATACGGGAAATCTTTGGCAGTGCCCATATTCGGCAAATCGCTGGCAAAAATACGCGTGACCGGATTCGAGATAACGCTGGGATGCAGCGGATTGGTGCCAATCGGCGATTCAATCGGTTCGTAATGTTCCGGGAACGGGCCGTCAGCCATTTTATCGGTCGCAAATAAACGCCCGACGCCTTCCTGTTGCATGATGAACGGCCCGACGCCGGAACCCGGCGCAGCGGCGCTGTAATCCGGGACATCAAAGCCGGTCCATTTCGCGCCATCCCAGCGGATGATTTCGCGTTTTGGATCCCACGGCTGACCGTGCGGGTCGACAGAAGCACGGTTGTACAGAATGCGGCGGTTGAGCGGCCAGCACCATGCCCAGCCTGACGTGCAGCCCAGACCGGATGGATCGGCGTTATCGCGGCGCGCCATCTGGTTACCGGCTTCGGTCCAGCTGCCGGCGTAAATCCAGCAGAAACTGGCGGTGCTGCCGTCGTTTTTCAGATGCGCAAAGGTCGAGATTTGCTGACCTTTTTTCGCCAGAAGATTACCCTGATCGTCATGGATATCCGCCAGCGCTTTGCCGTTGGCTTCGCGGGCGATTTCTTCCGGCAGCGGGTCGAGGGGATCCTGATAATCCCACGCCATATTCATCACCGGCAGTGGATTTGCGCCGCCCTCTTTCTGATACAGCTCGCGCAGTTTCATAAACAGGCGCGCGATGATTTTGCCGTCGTGCAGCGCCTCACCCGGTGGCTCAGAGGCCTGAAAATGCCATTGCAGCCAGCGGCCGGAGTTCACAATCGAACCGTTTTCTTCAGCAAAACAGGAAGAAGGCAGGCGGAAAACTTCGGTCTGAATATCGGCAGTCTGCACGTCGTTCATCGCGCCGTGGTTCTGCCAGAAGTTCGAGGACTCGGTCACCAGCGGGTCAATCACCACCATATATTTCAGTTTCGAGAGCGCGCGCGAAGACTTGTTTTTGTCCGGGAACGCCGCCAGCGGGTTGAAGCCCTGCACGATGTAACCGTTCATTTTGCCTTCGGTCATCAGCTCGGCCTGTTGCATGACGTCGTAGCTTTTGTCCCATTTCGGCAACCAGTCAAAGCCCCAGTCGTTCTCTGCCGTGGCATGATCACCCCAGAAACTTTTCATCATACTGACGAAGAAGTTCGGCGTGTTTTTCCAGAAGTTCACCTGCCCGTCCACCAGCGGCGTCGGCGTAATCTGTTGCAGATAATCGGTGAAATTGGTCTGTTTTTCTGAAGGCAAAGGCATATAGCCCGGCAGGTTCAGCGACAGCAAACCCAGGTCGGTATACCCCTGAATATTGGAGTGCCCCCGCAGGGCATTCACGCCGCCGCCCGCCATACCGATGTTGCCGAGCAGCAACTGTATCATCGCCGCACAGCGAATGGTTTGCGCGCCGCCGGTGTGATGCGTCCAGCCCAGTGCGTACAGAATGGTCGAGGTTTTATCGGGCGCGCAGGTTTGCGCCAGAATGGAGCTTATCAGCAGAAAATCTTCTTTCGATGTCCCGCACAGGCGCTCCACCAGTTCCGGCGTGTAGCGGGAAACGTGCTCTTTCAGCAGATTCCAGACACAGCGCGGGTCCTGCAAGGTTTTGTCCTGCTTCGCCAGACCTTTTTCATCCAGCTGATAGTGCCAGCTGTCTTTGTTGTAGGATTTTTTCGTCGCGTCAAAGCCGCTGAACAGGCCATCGTTGAAGGCATAATCTTCCCGCACCAGCAGGCTGGCGTTGGTATATTCCCTGACGTATTCGGTCTGAATTTTATTATTCGTAATCAGATAGTTGATCATACCGAGCAGGAAGGCGGTGTCCGAACCGGCGCGGATTGGCGCGTAGATATCGGCCACGGCGGCGCTGCGGTTGAAACGCGGATCGACGACGATGACTTTGGCGTTATTTTTAGTTTTCGCCTCAATCACCCATTTGAATCCGACCGGATGCGCTTCCGCCGCATTCCCGCCCATAATCAAAACGACGTTGGCGTTTTTGATGTCCACCCAGTTATTGGTCATCGCACCGCGACCAAAGCTTGGCGCTAATGCCGCGACGGTCGGGCCATGACAAAGACGGGCCTGACAGTCGATCGCCACCATGCCCAGCGCGCGGGTGAATTTCTGATCCAGCAGGCCGGTTTCGTTACTGGCCGCAGACGAACAGAGCATCCCGGTGGTCAGCCAGCGGTTAACGGTGACGTTATTTTCATTTTTCTCAACGAAGTTGGCGTCGCGGTCATCTTTCATCAGACGGGCGATACGGGAAATCGCCTCATCCCAGCTGATACGCTGCCATTTATCGGAACCCGGAGCGCGGTACTGCGGATATCTCAGACGCCCTTCGCTGTGAATGTAATCCAGCACGCCTGCGCCTTTCGGGCACAGCGAGCCACGACTGACCGGATGATCGGCGTCACCCTCTACGTGAAAGATATTTTCAGTGACGTTTTTCGCGCCATCGCCCTGACTGTAAATCAACATTCCGCAACCGACTGAGCAGTAAGTGCAATTGTTGCGGGTTTCACGTGAGCGAAGCAGCTTATATTGGCGGGTTTCCGCCAGCGCTATTGCCGGGACAAACCCCAATAATGCTGCTGTAGTGCCGGCCATACCACCCGCACATATTTTGAATAACTGTCTTCTGCTGACTTGCATGAAAGACTCCTTTCCATCATTTGTTAACACATTGCTTTCAAATTGGCGCTTTCCCCGACAGACGCGGAAGCGGTAAAATTAGGGCTTAAAGTCCTGACAGTTTGTGCGGCTTATGTAGCCGGAATGTTTATAAGGTTATTGCCAATGGATGTCCATCAAGTAAAAGAACCGGACGAAAAAGATGATAAAAAAGTGACTCAGATCATCGGAGCCAGCCAAAAACGGGTGATGCAGCGCACACATTCTGGCGAACTGGAAGACGACTGGATTGCAGAAGAAGTCCCCGTCGCGCTGGTCTATAACGGCATCTCGCATGTGGTGATGATGGCGTCACCAAAAGATCTCGAAGCTTTTGCGCTCGGGTTTTCCCTGTCGGAAGGAATTATCAAATCTGCCGCGGATATTTTCGGACTGGATGTGACACCAAACTGTAACGGTATCGAAGTTAACATTGAGTTATCGAGTCGCCGTTTTGCCGGGCTGAAAGAGCGCCGTCGCGCCATGGCGGGCCGTACCGGCTGTGGCGTTTGTGGCATTGAGCAACTGGGCGATTTGTTCCGTCCGCTCGCGCCGCTGCCGTTTACCCAAACGTTTGATCTGGCGAACCTGGACAACGCGCTGAATCAGCTGAAATCCGTACAGGAAATTGGCCAGCTGACCGGCTGTACACACGCCGCAGCGTGGATAACATCGCAGGGTGAATTACTGGGTGGCTGCGAAGACGTGGGACGTCACGTGGCACTCGATAAAATGCTCGGCCTGCGTGAAAAGCAAAATGAATGGAAATCCGGTGCCGCGCTGGTATCAAGCCGCGCCAGCTATGAAATGGTGCAGAAAGCCGCAATGTGCGGCGTCGAGGTTCTGTTTGCCGTCTCCGCAGCCACGAAGCTGGCGGTAGATGTCGCCGAAAAATGTAATCTGACACTGGTCGGTTTCAGCAAACCAGGACGGGCAACGGTGTATACGCATCCGCAAAGACTGCGGTAACGGTTTAAGCATCACGTGCCTTTAGACAATTTAGGATTGTTTGTGGTTATCTGGTTCTAAGCGCTGTTTTACAGGGGCTTACGGACACCCGCACAAAGTGTAGGGCAGAGATAATCATTTTCAATATCATTTAATTAACTATAATGATCCGACTGATTACGCGGTGCTCACAATGACGGTGCCGCCCTACACTATGGAGACGATGAACATGAGTTATTCACTGCCATCACTGCCTTACGCATACGACGCACTCGAACCGCATTTCGACAAAGAAACGATGGAAATCCATCACTCTAAACACCACCAGGCTTACGTGAACAACGCGAACGCTGCACTGGAAAGCCTGCCAGAACTGGCAAAACTTTCTGTTGAAGAGCTGATCGCAAACCTGGATAAAGTGCCTGCGGATAAGAAAGTTGCACTGCGTAACAACGCAGGCGGCCACGCTAACCACAGTCTGTTCTGGAAAGGCCTGAAAACCGGCACCACCCTGCAGGGCGAACTGAAATCTGCGATCGAACGCGATTTCGGCAGCGTTGACGCTTTCAAAGAAACATTTGAGAAAGCAGCAACCACTCGTTTCGGCTCAGGCTGGGCGTGGCTGGTTCTGAAAGACGGCAAACTGGCCGTTGTTTCTACGGCTAACCAGGACAGCCCGCTGATGGGCGAAGCTGTTTCCGGCGCATCCGGTTATCCGCTGCTGGGTCTGGACGTGTGGGAACACGCTTACTACCTGAAATATCAGAACAAACGCCCTGATTACATCAAAGCCTTCTGGGATGTTGTAAACTGGGACGAAGCAGCAAAACGTCTGGCTGAAGCGAAGTAATTTCGCGCAACCCTTAACAGGGTTACAGTAAGCGATTAACGTCAGGGTTTCTCTCTGAGGGAAACCCTGAAAATAAAAGTGCAATAAGTGACTATGCATTTTTTACGTCACTGCAATCCTCTTATTGTGGTTACTTTTCTTTTAAGCATGTTTACCTGCTGAAAGTATTATCACTACCTTTTCTTTTTCATCCACCATAAATGTTGCTCTGTGAGACCCTGACAGTCTAATACTATAAAGAATGTACTTTTCTTTTTGCTTCGTTTTTTTTAAGTCCCACCTACTCTTTTCGAATCTAGGGTCCAGCGGACTGTAATTTCCCTTCACAATAGTACTTATGAACTCTTGGTACTTTGCTTTTGTTGCTCCCTCCTCTTCAATTGTTGCCAGTTTTTTCTGATCGACCTTCCATTTCTTTTCTTCTATAGCAGGAGGCGGGGCTTGTATAACGGTTTTAGATTTGCCACTGGCACCTTTTTTTGACTTTGATTGCTCAATATTGCCCGTTGAACCGCGCCACCTTTTTTCTGCTTTCGATGTGGCCCCTTCAAATACTGTCTCAGCTGATACTGTGCGATCATTAAAAGGAGGGATATAACTAGGGAGTCTTGCCAACATATCAAATGGATGGAAGTCTTGAGCTTCAGCGCCCCCACAAGCCCCACCTTCAGGCTCAACCCAAGACCAGGCTCCAGGCTCAACCGCAGTCCCGCCCCAAGGCTCAACCCAATCCCAAGCGTCCGCTTGAGCTTGAGCTTGAATTCGAGCTAATTTAATTTGAGCTTCTCTTTGTGATCTTTCTCTTCTCACTCTTATATCAACTTTTTTTAAATATTGATTTCTTGGACTGTCGTGCTCGGATTCCAGCGTTCTAAAATATTCATTTTCAGAATCAGACTCACTCTCGTAAAAATAATCGAGCGCATCTTGATATTTACTGTCATTTATAGGCATATAAATAAAAATCCATTTCTAAACTGTATATGTTGTGAGTGAACAGCATTTTGGTGAATATAAAATCAATCAAACTAAATTGACTATACTCGAACAGGAACAGGAGTAAAATAATAATCCAGAGGTTTTTATTGAATGCTGCTATATCAATAATTTTTTAACTAAATCCTTTTGACAGTCACTTATACAAAATTAGACCCCACTCACATTTTTCAAATAAACCTGCTTTCAACCCTAAGGTTTGTCTTAGGTCCTTCCGATGTTTAATTAATAAATTACTTACAAAAAACACATCATCGGCAAGCACGTCGGCGGAGAACAGTAATGGGAAAGGGTACAGGTCTGTCACAACGCATTGAAAATCTCAAAGTCGGCACCAAACTGGGCCTGGGCTTCGGGCTGGTCCTGCTGATCGCAGTCACCATCACCGCAGCGGGGATGATCAAATTTAATGACATCAGCCAGCGTGCCGAAAAAGTCGATTTCAGCAACCAGATGAATGCGTTGCTTAACGACGCCCGGCTCAGCCGCACATTGTATCAGCTCAATTACGATCCCGCCTATCTCAGGCAGAATCAGGACAAAATCAATGCGCTTTCGCAGCTCATTGCTCAGTCGAAAGGCAAGCTGGAGTGGGATGCCACCAGCCTGGCGAATCTGAATCAGGTGCCGGTCAAAATCCACGAATATCAGCAGGCTCAGAACGCCTTCAAACTGGCTGTCGATAAGAAAGATGCCGTCCGCGCGAGCTGGAACCTTTCCGAAACCGAAGCCGTGGTGAAGCGTTTGCAGGATCAGTTGCGCGTAGAAGATGCCGATCCGTCCATTCGTCTTTCTCTCGCCGAAGTGATTCAGAAACTGATTAGCGTGCGCTATGACGTGCGCGGCCTGTTGCTGAGCATTAACAAAGAATCCGAAGCCAAGCTGTTGCAGTCCATTGATGACACGCAAACGAACGCCAAAAAGCTGAATGCACTGCTGCTGCCAAATCAGCAGGCGACTCTCGCGCCGCTGATGAGCGCGCTGGCGAACTATAAAAGCCATGTTGTGGCGTATATGCCCGCCTATGAAGAAGAGCAGAAAAATTCCCAGCTGTTGTCGGTAAAAGCAGCAGAAATGAATGCTCTGGTGGCGAAAATCTTCAAAAACGAGCTGGACAATACGCATCAGGATATCAGCCATGCGCAGACGATCATGCTGGTGATTACGCTGGCCGTCATGCTGGCCGGCATCATCATTGCCTGGCGCATTACCCGCCAGATTGCCCAGCCACTGCGCAATACACTGAAAACCGCCGAAGCCATTGCTCAGGGTGACCTGAGCGCCGCGCATCCGACAACAAGACGCGACGAACTGGGTATGCTGATGAACGCGGTCTCAGCGATGAGCCAAAATCTCAGTACCATGATTTATGAAATCCGCTCAGGCGTTTCTCAGGTATCGCACGCCGCGGCTGAAATCGCTGCCGGGAATACCGATCTCTCCTCACGCACCGAACAGCAGGCCGCGGCAGTAGAAGAAACCGCCGCCAGCATGGAAGAACTGAGCGCGACGGTGAAACAGAACGCTGATAACGCCCATCACGCCAGCAAACTGGCCAGCGAAGCCTCGGGCACGGCGACGCTCGGCGGCAAACAGGTCGGCGAAGTGGTCGACACCATGCAGCAGATTTCCGGCAGCTCAAAACGCATTGCCGAAATCACGTCGGTCATTAACGGCATCGCTTTCCAGACCAACATTCTGGCACTCAATGCTGCCGTTGAAGCCGCACGTGCCGGTGAACAGGGTCGCGGATTCTCCGTGGTGGCCTCAGAAGTCCGCACACTGGCACAGCGCAGTGCGCAGGCGGCCAAAGAGATTGAAGGGCTGATTGCTGAGTCGGTGGAACGCGTCAGTACCGGCGCGAAACTGGTGGAAAATACCGGTCGCACCATGCAGGACATCGTGAAATCCGTCTCACACGTGCGCGATATCATGGGTGAAATCGCCTCGGCATCTGACGAGCAAAGCCGGGGTATCGCGCAGATTTCACAGGCGATTGTCGAGATGGACAGCACCACACAGCAGAACGCCGCGCTGGTTGAGCAGTCTTCTGCCGCCGCAGATTCCCTTGAAGATCAGGCGGCAACGCTGACGCAGGCGGTCTCAGTATTCCGTCTGGCTGAAAACGGCAATAGGATGAATGCACCGGCGTCCGCACAGCTGCGCCGCCCAATGCTGGCACCGGCACAGAACAAAACCAGCCAGGAAAACTGGGAAACGTTCTGATCAATCTTTACTGCGCGCAGTCGCCTGATTGCGCGCAGGTATTCCTTCTATTCCCTCTGCACTCAAAAATCGTCATGACGTGGTATCTTGGCTTCTGTACAAACATGATGATTTATGTCCTGAGTTCTCTGAGGATTTGACAGAACTGCGGGAGAAGGACGGAGAAGATGAATAAAGATTTAACCACCTCACAGGTTGCCCGCAAAAATATTCTCAACAATCCTTATGCTTTAAGTGAGCTGGAGACCAATCTTGCTGTCGGGGGCAAGAATTTTGCCGGTGAAACAGTATTTACCAAGATGCAAGTTGCTGAAATCTTGGCAGTCGATGAACGAACCATTGATCGATATCTAAGCGGCCATAATGATGAATTAGAAAATAGCGGCTACCGTATCCTCAAAGGAAAAGCGTTACGGAAGTTACGGTTAGCCTATGTCGACGACATGAATGTCGTCGACATCAGCCCTAAAACACCGTCCTTGGGGATCTTTAGCTTCAGAGCCCTGCTAAACCTTGCAATGTTAATAACAGAAAGCGATCGTGCTAAAGCTATCCGCAGCCGGATGCTAGATATCGTTATTGATGTCATTGCTGAAAAATCAGGCGGTCACACAAAATACGTCAATCAGCGAGATCCGGACTATTTGCCTGCTGCATTTTTAGAAGAGAGTTACCGCAAACAATTCACTGACGCTCTCCGTGACCATTTACAAATGGGTAACCACAAGTACGCCGTTTATACCGACAGGGTCTATCAGGCCGTATTTTGTGAGAATGCCATGGAGTATAAACAAATTCTCAGGCTTGCGGATAAAGACAAAACTCGCGAGACGATGTACACAGAAGTGTTGAAGGCCATTGCCAGTTTTGAACATGGCTTAGCCGTGCAGCTTAAAACCAAAGCGGAAGCGCTTGGAAGAAAATTAGCACCTGCCGAGCTTGATACGTTAATTAACGAGGCTGAGAAAAATCCATTTCTACAACCCTCAATAGAAGATGCGCGTGTGCGCATGGCGAGCAGGGATTTAGGGTTTCGTGATGCTTTGCATGAAAAACTAGAGCATTACCTTCAGTCAGTCCCTGCTGGAGATTATGAGCGCTTTTTAGGTGAACGCAGCCGTTCACTTGAAGAACAATTGTCAGATATTCAGGTGCTAAATGTTCTTAAACGTCTGAAGGATCGCTGAGATGGCATTCACTTTGCTCTACTTTGACGAACCTCATGCCATTCAGGTTCATGACTGGATTATCGAGCAATCAGGGGGGGATGCCAGGCACTAAAGATGTGGGGTGTTTATCAAGTGTTCTTGAACATATTCAAAACGACGATTATTACTCTTGTTTTGGAGAAAAACTCACACATCTGGTATTTGCAATCAATAAATTTCACGCATTCAATGATGGTAATAAACGATCAAGTCTTGTTCTCGGGGCCTATTTCCTGGAACTCAATGGCTATGATTATTGCGTCAAAAAATTCGTTAAAGAGATGGAAAATATTGTGGTTTGGCTTGCGGAAAATAAAATATCAAAAGAGCTTTTACAACGGCTCATCATCTCGATTGTGATGGAAGATGATTATCCCGAGTCGCTTAAGCTTGAGCTAATAAACGTCATCACCCAGTAATTTCAGATCCTCACGCTGCCCAATGCAGGTTATGCTTGAGCGAGTGATATTACAGCAGCGGAGAGCTTATGCATTATCCCGACGTGTACATCGGTGCTATCGAGCAATTCCCCGATTTTTCACCCAGCGCGATTGCTAAACGCCAGGTGGATGGCGGCGTGTTGCTCACCCCTTCAGGGCTGGAAGGCGATCAGCAGGCCGAAAAGTCATATCACGGTGGTGCTGACCGCGCCCTGTGTCATTTCCCGCGCGAGCATTACGCCTGGCTGCGTCAGCAGTTTCCTGAAGAAGAAGAACGCTTCCATCCGCCCGCTTTTGGCGAAAACCTTTCAACGCTCGGCATGACCGAAGATAACGTGTTTATCGGCGATATTTTCCGCTGGGGTGAAACACTGATTCAGGTCACGCAACCGCGTGCGCCCTGCTACAAGCTAAACCATTTTCTCGACTGCCAGAATTTATCGCCGCTGTTACAGCAAAGCGGCCGTTGCGGCTGGTTATATCGCGTAGTTGGCACCGGTAAAACCAGTGGCGATCGTCCGCTGGAATTACTGACCCGCAACAGCGATGTCTCCGTTGCCGAAGCGATTTCAATCGCATTTCATATGCCGTTTGATGAAGAACAGTACCGGCGTCTGATGTCTGCGGCGGGGATTTCGGCGAGCTGGAGCAAAACCATGCAGATGCGGCTGGTTAACAGGAAGATTGAGGATTTTGGACGGAGATTATTTGGGAAGTGAGTTTTACTCACGGGCAGAGCCTACTGGTCTGCCCGTGAGTCACATCAGAATTCTTTTTTCGCGAAGCCAGTCACGACTTTCAGGCCCATTTCGCGGCCCAGTGCAGTCATCGGGTGAACCACCACGATGCCGCGCACGGTTTTCTTCAGCGTGCCCATATCAGCCTGTTCTTTCTTGGTGATTTCACGGCTGAACAGCTTTTCCAGCTTCTGCGCTTCGGTGCTGAGTTTTTTCACACGTACATCTTTCAGACGCGCAATTTCAGCAGCCAGTTTCTCTTTTTCTTCTTCATGCTTGGCAATCAGCTCAGAATTACCTGCCTGAATAACAGTGGCGTCTTTGTGATTCAGTGCATCAAGCATATCGCTGAGGCGTTTAATCTCGACTTTTTCGACTTCTTTCATGATTTCAGATCCGTTCATGCCAAAACCGGCACGACTGTAAATTGGGAATAATAAACCTCAGTGTATCAGGAAGTGCGCGATTCTTCAGCTTGCTCCTGCGTTTCTGCCAACCCCGGCGGCAATCCGCACATCTCACAGGCTCGCTGACCGATGCGGATCATTGCTGAAATATAGCGGGTATCAAAAACATAACAACAAGACAACCGCAGACCGTTGCTGTAGCGCCCGCTCGGTGAATATAACTGCCCCGGCGTCATACAAATTTTATCTTTCAGCAACTGATGAAACAGCGTGACGCAATCCACGCCCGGCGGGAAATCGACCCAAATCACAAAGCCACCGGCCGGTTGTGTGGCACGCGTTCCCTGCGGAAAATGGCGGGCGATCAGCGCACGTGCCTGCTCAACCTGCGACGCGTAGCGCTTACGCAAAGCCCGCAGATGATGGTCATAACCGCCCGATTCCAGAAACACCGCCAGCGTTTGCGAAAGTAACGCGGATTCCGCCATCGACGACACGGCTTTCAGTTTATGCAGCTTATCGGCAAAGCGCCCGCCTTCCACCCAGCCGATACGAAAATCAGGCGCCAGCGTTTTGGTAAAGCTGGTGCAAAACAGGATCCAGCCGTAACGGTCGAAAGATTTCACGGCCGGAGACAGCGTGGCGCCAAACTGAATTTCCGCGTACAGACCGTCTTCAATTAACGGCACCTGGTGATCGTTCATCAGGCGCGCCAGACGTTTTTTTGCGGCCAGAGGCATGGTAAAGCCCAGCGGATTTTGCGCCGTCGGCATGGCGATTACTGCATTCAGGCGCTTTTCGGCGAGCAGCATTTCCAGCACATCCAGCGATAAACCGGTTTGCGGATCGGTCGGAATTTCTACCGCTTTCAGCCCGAGGCTCGCCAGCATTGGCAGCAGATAAAAATAGGTCGGCGTTTCCAGCCCGACGCTGTCACCCGGTTTGGTGGTGACACGCAACGCCAGCTGCAATGCCTCCATACAACCGTGAGTAATGGTGATGTCGGCGGGTTCTAAAATCATGCCGAGCGTCAGCGCGCGGCGGGCGATTTGCTGACGTAACACCGGACTGCCCGGTGGCAGCGCATATTGTCCGATGAGGTTCGGCTGGCGTCGTAACAGAGACGACATGATCCGCCCGAGCTTACCGGTCGGATAAAAATCGTTCGACTGCGGACAGGCCAGCGAGAGATTGGTGTAAGTCGGATCAATCTGCGAGGCGAATACTTTATCGATCAAGTCCAGCACTTCATCTGCCGGTTCTGCGGCGGGTGTCTGCGGCTGTTCATGGGGCTGATGGTTCAGCGCTGGCAACGCGGCACGGACGTAAAATCCGGACTGCGGACGCGCCTCGATAAAACCGCGATCTTCCAGCCGCCGGTAAGCCGCCACTACGGTATTAATACTGACTGACCAGGTTTGTGCGCTGCGCCGCACCGATGGCAAACGGCTACCCGGCGCGAGTGTGCCGCGACGGATGGCGTCCGCCAGTTGTTCCGCCAGCTGGTTATACCGGGTGTCGCTGAGATCCGCCGTGTCAGTCATGGTGTCAGTTCCGTGAAAATTGATGGGTACAGTTTTTCGTAATGCAATCTGTAACCATGACAATAGCGTATTTTTGGTTCTGTTACCTTTCCCGGTCTCTGATTATTCTGGTTCTCTGGAAAACAGGGGATGCAGGAAAACAAAAATGATAGATACCGCTTTCGTCAGTTACGTCACTGTGATGTCAATTACACCCGGCCCGAACAATCTTTTGCTGGCGGCTTCCGGCGTTAATTTCGGGCTGCGCCGCAGCGTGCCGATGATGCTGGGGATAACCCTCGGCTGCGTGGTGCAATGCGCCCTGATGACCTCCATGCTGGCGATTTTACTCAGCTGGATGACGGTCGTGCGGCTGCCGATGGCCGCCGTGGGTTGCGCCTATCTGTTCTGGCTGTCATGGAAAATTTACCGTTCCGGCTCGCCAAAAGAAGGCGAGAAGCAGCAGCCGATGAATCTGATTAACGGCGCGTTATTTCAGGCGGTGAACCCGAAAGCCTGGCTGATGGCGACCAACGTGGCAATCCTGTTCACGCCGCCGGATGGCAATATGCTGCATCACACGCTGCTGATTTGCATCGGTTTCGCGCTGATCAATCTGCCGTGCATTTTAGTCTGGGTGGTGATGGGTGACAGGTTACGTCAGGCATTACGTGTGGAATGGAAGCTGAAAATGTTCAATACAATCATGGGCGGCATGATGGCATTAACCGCGCTGTGGTTGCTGATCGGCGAAGTGCGCCATGCGCTGGCGTAGTGTTATTTTTGTACGGGGGATAAACGGGAAGGCTGCTGATTACTGATATGGGCAATCAGCCCGGTCACGGAAAGGACCATAGTGGAGCGGACGATTTGCTGGTAACGCTGGCGTTGCATGGCGATCAGTGATTCGTCAGCTTCACCCGGTTTAAGGAAAGTAGGCGCAGGAGGTAACTCCGTCACGCAATGCAGTTCTCCGAAGGGACCGAGAATTTCATCATCAGTAAACCGGTACTCTTCGCCGTCGTAATTGAGCTCTTCACGCAACGCCATCAGTAATTCGGCATCTTCATATTCATGACGGCTGATCACGCCCAGTGCATAAATCAGTTTGAGACGCACCGAGAGATCACCCAGCGGACCGGTACCGGTCAGTAACGGTTCGACTGCATATTTCACCGCGTAATCGTCTTTGCGAAAAACCTGCACCACCAGAATATCCAGCGCTTCGGCCAGTAATTCCACGGCAGTCATCAAAAAGCTACGCACGGTTTTACCCGCATTCAGCTTTTCAAGTACACGGTTTTCAAACGCCTGAGCTTTTTCCATAGGGTTTATTTGCAGTAAAGTGCCGATGCTGACAGCGCCCCTGGCGTCATCCATGATGCGCGCATGTCGGGCAGAAACATCCTGCCCGACAGGGCTTTCTTTGCCTGGTGTTGGCGAAATCAAAATAAACGCAGTATTAGTGCATCGATTCGTAGAGAGCGACGGCTTTCGCCACAACTTCGCCATCTTCTGGCAGACCTGAAATCTGGGCGAGGGCAGCTTTTGGCCCTACTTTCTCCAGCAATTCTACCAGTTCTTTAGCTTGCGGGTCTTGCTCGCTGCGATAATGCATCGCGGCAGCAATCCCTCTGACCAGATTATCGTTCGGCAGACGGTATTCCTGCGTACCCAGTAACGGTTTAATCAGTCGATCGCCTGCGCTCAGTTTACGCAGTGGCTGACGGCCAACGCGCTCAACGTCGTCATGCAGGTACGGGTTTTCGAAACGGGTCAGAATCTTTTCGATGTAGGCGAAATGTTTTTCCGGGTCAAAACCGTAACGACGGATCAGCACTTCACCACTTTCTTCCATCGCACCGCGAACCACCAGACGCACTTTCTCATCGAGGATCGCATCACGGATTGTCGCGTGGCCTGCCTGCTGACCAAGATACGCGGTGATCGCATGACCGGTGTTCAGGGTGAACAGTTTACGCTCAACGAACGCCATCAGATTGTCGGTCAGTTCCATACCGGCGATGTGCGGCAATTCACCTTTGAACTGAGTTTTATCCACAATCCATTCGCTGAACGTTTCAACGGTCACTTCCAGCGGATCGGTAGTGCCTGCTGCCGCTGGTGGAACGATACGGTCCACGGCGGAATCGACAAAGCCGATATGCGCTTCAACCCAGGCTTTTTCATCTTCCGGCAGCGCGTTGAATACGTGCTGTTTGAACTGGCTGGTACCGCGCACCATGTTTTCGCAGGCGATGATATTGAGCGGCTTTTCGTTGCCTTGCTGGTGACGCAGCACCAGACCTTTGGCGACGTTTGGCGCGATTTTTTCCAGCACGGTCGGACCGACGGCGGTGGTGACTAAATCAACTTCAGCGATCAGGTTAATGGCATCCTGACCGGCGCTGTTTACGGCATTCACATTACTGACAGGCTCAACGGTGGCCTGTTCACCGACAACGTGCACGTCGTAACCTTTACGGCTGTTCAGCGCATCCAGTAAAGCAGGGCTGACATCGGCAAACGTCAGTTCAATCCCGGCATCAGCAAGTAATTTACCGATAAAACCGCGACCAATGTTACCTGCACCAAAATGTAATGCTTTCATATTTATTCCTTCAAATCGTGAGGAGCAACGGGCTCCGAATCAACAAGCGGGTCTCGCAAGACCCGCTTAGTAATTACTTTTCGATTAACTGCTCAATCAGCCGCGAAGAATGGACAGAACTTCTTCAACGCTGGTGGTATTCGCCAGACGCTCGATAACACCGTCTTCATCCAGCGCTGTGGTCAGCTTGGTGATGACATTGATGTGCTCGTTATTGCGTGCTGCGATACCCACGACCAGACGTGCGCGGTCATCTTCGTCATCGCCCCAGCGGATGCCCGCCGGATACTGGCAGAACACGATACCGGTTTTCAGTACGCGGTCTTTCGCTTCGATGGTGCCGTGTGGCACAGCGATAGATTCACCCAGATACGTCGAGGTCAGTTGCTCACGTGCCAGCATCGCTTCAACATATTCTGCCTGAACATACCCGCCTTTCACCAGTTGCTCACCCGCAAAACGAATCGCTTCTTCTTTCGTGCCCGCGCTCAGGCCGAGGAAGATGTTGCTTTCGCTGAGACGGAACAGGTTTTCGTTTTCATTGTCAGCCACGATGCTGTCGCCCAGCGTCGTCGTCACTTTCTCTTTGTACTGACTGGCTTTGTTCACTTCAACCAGACGGGAGGTCAGGTCAGTGTACAGGCCGCTGTCGAGGAAGTTGGTCAGCGAAATGTGCTGCGCATGCGGTACCTGACGCATGGCGCGTTCAGTCAGGTCACGGTGCGTAATCACCAGATCCACATCATCAGGCAGATTATTGATGGCGCTGTTAGTCACGCTGATATTGGTCAGCCCTGCATCTTGCACTTTTTTGCGCAGAACACCGGCACCCATTGCGCTGGAACCCATACCGGCGTCACAGGCTACGATGATTTTACGAACGGTAGACAGGTCGCCTGCTACGCCAGTCGCTGAAGGACGGCCACCTTTGGATTCAGCTTTCATATCCTGCATACGGCGGGTTGCTTCGTCCAGGTCGTCGCCATCTTTCGCTTTGGTGGTTTTCAGCAGGAAAGCAGAGATAACGAAGGACACTGCAAATGCTGCCACGATAGCCGCGATATTAGCGAAGTACGCGCCTTTTGGCGTCATCGCCAGTACTGCCAGGATAGAACCCGGAGATGCCGGAGAAACCAGACCGCCGTTCAGCATAGTCAGGGTGAACACGCCAGTCATACCGCCCAGAATTACCGCCAGTAACAGACGCGGATTCATCAGAACGTATGGGAAATAAATTTCGTGGATACCACCCAGGAAGTGGATGATTGCCGCGCCACCAGCAGATTGCTTAGCGCTGCCACGACCGAAGAACATGTACGCCATCAGGACGCCCATACCCGGACCCGGGTTCGCTTCGATCAGGAAGAAGATAGATTTACCGGTTTCAGTCGCCTGCTGGATACCCAGCGGAGAGAAGATACCGTGGTTGATGGCGTTGTTGAGGAACAGGATTTTCGCCGGTTCAACAAAGATAGAGGCCAGCGGCAACAGGTTATGAATAACCATGATGTGCACGCCTGCAGCCAGCAATTTAGACAGCGCTTCTACCAGCGGACCAATCGCCAGGAAGGCCAGGATTGCCAGCAGCATACCGATAATACCGGCCGAGAAGTTGTTAACCAGCATCTCGAAGCCGCTTTTGATTTTACCGTCAACCCAGCGGTCGAAACGCTTGATGCACCAGCCGCCCAGCGGACCTGCAATCATTGCGCCGAGGAACATTGGCATATCCGCACCAACGATAACACCCATGACGGTGATTGCGCCGACCACACCACCGCGGTCACCACCGACCAGACGACCACCGGTATAACCGATGAGCAATGGCAGAAGGTAGGTGATCATCGGGCCAACCAGCTTCGCTAATGTTTCATTAGGGATCCAGCCGGTAGGAATGAACAGAGCGGTAATGATACCCCAGGCGATAAACGCGCCGATGTTGGGCATTACCATGTTACTCAGGAAGCGACCAAAGTTTTGAACTTTGATCTTAACGTCTGGTGAAAACATAAAACGCACCCCTATTGATACGCGCTGACAATAGAGCGCGTGATATCAGTTAATTATCGGTGACGGTTATTTCGGTTTTTTGCCACTGCTTTAAAAATCCGTCCGTCGAATTGCTGTCTGCGAGGCGGACTCTACCACGTGATTATAGGCCCCGCGTAGCCACCCGACAGCCCGTGACGCAGATCACACGTATACGACCATTACCCCCTCACTTTTGGTGATCACCGTCACAAAAAGACGCTGTAACCCGGCTACACAGGCGAATATTTAAGCACGACGCCGACAAAAATGTGACTTAAGTCACTTTTTGTTAACGAGTCTTTATCATTAAAACGTGATATTCATCACAAAGTATTTTTAGACGAACTTGTGTATTTCGCTTAAAAAGCATTCAGACGTGTCTCATGAATGGAAAACTGAGTTTACGGGGGAGATGTTGAAATTAAATTACAAAGGGAAAAGCAGGCTACAAAAAACTGTAGCCCAAAAAGCAGCGTAAAAATCAGGCTGGAGGTAATGTGATCTCTTTACCAATTTTAGTAGTGACATCTTTAACTATTTTCAGTTCAAAATCGGTATAGCTGTAAAGCTGCTGAGAATCGACATGAGATGTCGCTGAGGTTTTTTATAAAATAATCCGAGCACTGCAATGTTTCTTCTACCTTGCTTTCTCATACGCAGCAAACTCTTGCCAGGCTGAAACATCAATCACTTTATGGAAACCCGTCGCTTCTTTTACGTCTTGGTTTTCACGACGCTCGTTTTTTTTCAACGCAGCATAATCAGCGAAATGAACAATCATAACTATCCATGTAATAAGTAAGAATTTGAGGGGCTCTGATGCCAGACCCAAAGAATCAGAGGTTGCTTCACAGGGATGAATATCCATGAAGAAAAGAAGGTTACAACGGCAAAAAGCATGACGTGAGTAAAAATTTATTCACTTTCAGCCATTACATTCATTACTGAGAACTGCTTTCCAAATTATTGCACTGAAGAAATCTCTGAAGAAAATCCGGCAGCGATTTGCCACCGGATTAAAGAGGGAATTACTTCCCGCTCTGCGCTTTCACGATCGCGGCCTGCAATTCTTCGGCAGATACAGCCCCAGGCAGCACGGAGGTGTTTTCAGCGGTTGCGCCGCTGGTTGGCATCACCACGAAACCTGGCGTGCCGCTGAAGCCCAGCGTACGGGCCAGCTCATCGTTAGCAGCGATAGCTTCATGCGTCGCTTTACGCTGCGCGTCAGTTGGCGCGGTGGCTTTGGCGGCTTTCACTGCGCCAGCGATATCGGCATCCGTCAGTTTCCCTTCGTCATGGCCGGTGCGGTAAATGCTGTTGTGGTAATCGAAATAGGCCTGAGCACCTTTTTCTTTCCAGATAGCCATACCGGTTTCAGCCGCAGTGATGGACGCTTTCCAGCGGTCACCGAAGATTGGCCATTCTTTGAATACAAAACGTACGTTCGGATTGGCTTTCACGGTCTGCTCGACCACAGGAGCCATGTGGCTGCAATACAGGCACTGGTAATCGAAGAATTCCACGAATGCCACTTTGGCATCTTTCGGCCCGTAGCTTGGGGTCGCAGGATCATTCACCAGCGCTTTGGAATTGGCCAGCACTGCGCTCAGGGTTTGCTGTTGTTGCTGATCCGCCTGCTGCGCCTGTAATTTCTGGCTGACCTGCACCAGAATTTCCGGATGCTGCAACATGTAATCCGCCGCAATTTTACCAATGGCTTCCTGCTGCGCCGGGGTGAAATCTGCGGTTGCGCCGTCAGCAGCAAAAGCCAGCGTCGGAGCCAGCACCAGAGAAGCCAACAGAGTCATCGTCTGACGTTTCATCAAAAATCCTTAAAGTGAAATACGGAGAAAAACGGACAGTTGCCTTCAAAAGTAGAGGAATTCAGCCAGATTTGCAGGCAGAAAATTGTCATTTTTTATAAATCCCGCCGTAACCATTACTCAAAATGATAGGCGCCATCGCCCGACATACGCAGGGTGATATCGGCCTGGCGACTCCCGGCCAGAACCCGCGTCACGTTGGGTCCGTCCGTGGCAGCGTAAAAATCACTGGCCTGTGCAGGCGTCAGGCCGCCGCGAATTTTACGGTCTATTAACCGGCCGCGCAGAACATCCTGGCTGGCACGAATAAAGATGCTCAGGTCGCAATATTCTGCCAGTTGCCTCCAGCCCTCATCCCCCAGCAGCAGCCAGTTCCCCTCGACGATCAGAATTGGCGCGGTAACGTGGATTGCTCCTTCGACCGGTTCATGTAGTGTGCGGCTGTACTCCGGCCAGCGACTGCCCGGTTCGCGTAAAGCCATCAGGGCGTCGCGCAGTTTCGTAACGTCAAACGTTTCCGGTGCGCCCTTTTTCTGACGTAAGTTATGCGTCTTTAGCCAGTCATTGCGTTGATGAAAACCGTCCATCGGCAAGGTCTGCAGAGGAACTAAATCCGGCGATTCAGTGGAAAGCTTTTGCCAGAATGCGGAAAGCGTCGATTTGCCGGTGCCGGGAGGTGCAACCAGAAACACCACCAAAGGCCGGTTAAGCTGGCGTTGATGTGAGGAAAAACGTTGCAGAAGGGGAAGGTGTAACTGTTCGATGTCTTCGTCGGGAAAAAAAGCCTGCGTGGTCAGTCCGTTAATGGTCAGCGTCACGTTCATAAGTCAGTTCCTTGAGTAAATCCGTCACTGCCAGCGACAGCGCCGTCCTCACCAGATTGCCGTAACGCGCCTTACTGAAGGTCTCAAAACCGGCAAACTTCATTTTCTCGACAGACTGGAACATCAGCGTGTTATCCGTCACACAGCTCAAATTCTGGATAAATTCATAAGCGGTTTCCTCATGAAATTCCACAATTTCTGCCCCTGCTTTCAGGTGTTCGTCCAGCTGAGAAAACAGCAAAATATCTGCATAGACCGGCTTTTTGATTTTTCCCAGCGCATAAATCAGTCTCAGGGACACATCTATACTGTCCAGCGGGCCTGATTTAGCGAGTAAAGGCTTGACGGCAAATTCACGGATATCCTCGTCATTATTGATAAACAGGTGGGGAAGGAACTGTTTTATACCGCTGAGCAAAATGACATTAGCGGCATGCAGAAAATCATTGAGATTCGTCTGGCCGGATAACGTCTCCAGCACCTGATCTTCAGTGAATACAGTCATCCTTCCCTTAAACGCCGTCAGTAATGAGGAGAACCGATGATATTACAGCCCGGTAGAAACACCAAAGTGGTTCAGCAGCGCCTGTTCGGCCTGCTCATTCCACACGCCGTACGTCGGTGCCACCCGCTCAGCCAGCAGGGCAAACAGCGGATCGGTTTTGCCTAATTCTGCAAAATCCTCAATGGCAGTCAGCGGCAGAGAAATTCCGTTATAGATTAGCTTCTTACCACCGGGAATATGCGGCAGATTCAGCACGGTATCCGGTACGGCGTCCAGGCCGCCGATGTGTGTGATCATATAAGAAGGCTGAATTCGCCCAGCCGCCGTTAATGCCAGCGCCTCTTCCATATCGCCGGTCGAACCGCCGGATGTGCCGACAATATGCGTCGAACCGTAGTGAACGTTATAGAAATTGAAAGGAACGCTGAATTTTTTGTCGGTCGGCCCGGCAAAGAAATTCAGGCAACCGTCTTCACCCAGCAGCGCATCGCCAAGTTCGATAACCTCTGCCACAGCCGCGAAAACAAAGACATCATCAAAGCCTGCGCCGCCGGTCATTTCGCGCAAATCCGCCGCCGGATCGGACAATGTTTTACTGTTGATATACACCAGCTCGATGCCCTTTTCTGCCGCCATCGCCACCGGCAGAAGCTGTTCTGCGCGCGCCAGCCGCTGTTCATCAATATCCACCACCACCACCCGCGCCGGACGCACATCACCGTTAATCGCATAATCAATCGCACCAATGCCCATCGGCCCTGCACAGGCCAGCAGCGCCAGATTTCCACCCGCTCTGATGCCCATCTGATGCTCATACACATATTGCGTGGTGTGATAACTGGCGTGATACGCGCCGATAATGCAGCACATCGGCTCCGCCAGCGAGGCCGCAGCGAAATAGCGGCCTTCGTACGGCAGAACACAGCCCAGATCGATAGCCAGTTTCGGAATGATCATGTACGTTGCATTGCCGCCAAAGGTTTCGTAGCTGTATCCGGCGGAATAGCCGCTCGGCAGCCCCATCGCCGGTTGCAGTACGAAACGTTTCCCCGCTTCAAAACGGTCTCTGAGATTTTTGCCCACCTGCACAATCACACCCGCGCATTCGTGCCCCGTCACCGCCGGATGCCCGGCGATATCTTCCGGCACGCGTTTATGTTCCCCGCCCAGCAACGCCGCTTTGTAGGTCGACAGGCAAACACTGTCTGACACCACGCTCACCAGCAGTTCGTCATCGGTGATTTCGGGCAGCTCAAACTCACGGATCCTCACATCTTTTTTACCGTAGATGGCGGCGACTTTAGTTTTCATGCTGTTGCTCCTTGCGGTGCCTGAGAGGTGATGTCGGCAAACAGCACATCAAGTGCCGGATCACCGAGGTAATTTTTAATCAGAATCAGCGGCTGGTCAGTCACGCGCTGAGCGCGGCCTTCAAGGCTGGCGTGGGTCACAATGATGTCGGCATCAGCCGGAATGTTTTCGATGGAGTAGTGCTTCACTTCGATTTCATAACCGGCTTTTTGCAGCTTCTTGCGAAACGTTGTCGCACCCATCGCGCTCGAGCCCATTCCCGCATCGCACACAAAGGCGATTAACCGGATGCTGGCGGCAACGGGATGCATCCCGTTTTTGCCTTCGGCTTTGCGTTTTTTGCTGGCGGCCTGAGAATCCGCAAAACTGTCTTCCACAGGGGATTTATCGAATTTCAGAATGGCAGAGGCAACGACGAAAGAAACCACGGTTCCGGCCAGAACGCCCGCACAGGTTCCCATAAAGCCCCCGCGCGGCGTCAGCGCCAGATAAGCAAAGATAGAACCCGGACTTGGCCCGGCTACCAGCCCTGCGCCAAACAGCTCGAAGACATAAATGCCGGTCATTCCGCCCGCAATCATGGCAATAATCATCAGCGGTTTCATCAGCACATAAGGAAAATACAGTTCGTGGATGCCGCCGAGAAAATGGATGATCATCGCGCCGGGCGCGGACTTTTTGCTCAGCCCTTTGCCGAACAGCGAAAACGCCAGCAGGATGCCCAGACCGGGGCCGGGATTGGAGGCCACCATGAAATAAATCGATTTTCCGGCAACGGCAGTGTCCTGCATCCCCAGCGGATAATAAACGCCCTGGTCGATCGCGTTATTGAGGAACAGCACTTTGGCCGGTTCATTAATCACTGACAGCAGCGGCAGATAACCGGTCGCCACCAGCGCTTCAATCCCCTCTTTCACCATGTTATTCGCTGCCATCACTGCCGGGCCGATCACTTCATACGCCAGCAGACAAAGCAGCATGCCGAGGATGCCGAGGGAGAAATTATTGATGACCATCTCAAAGCCCGCCGGAATGCGCTTCTCCAGCAATTTGTCGACCTTTTTGATGACATATCCGCCCAGCGGCCCCATCACCATCGCGCCGATAAACATCGGAATATCGGCTCCGACAATCACGCCCATCGTACCGATACCGCCCATCACGGCACCGCGTTTTCCGCCAATTAAATGTCCGCCGGTAGAACCTATCATCAGTGGCAATAAGTAGGTGATCATCGGCCCGACAAGCTGGCCGAAGTGCGGATTAGGTGTCCATCCGGTCGGAATAAATAATGCCGTAATAAAACCCCAGGCGATAAACGCACCTATATTGGGAATGACCATAGCAGTGAGAAAGCCGCCAAAAGCCTGCACTCTGGCGCGCATAGATTTATTAGCCATATTTAAATCCTGTGTGATGTTAGGATAAAACTAATAACGCTGAATGATATTAATTAATTCCTCAGTATTTTTTGCATTGAGTAATTCATCAATAACTTCATCTTCGCAAAGCATTTCACTTAACGCCTGAATCGCCTCTATATGTGAATCAGAATCTTTCGCGGCTAATCCGATAAGCAAACGAACCGGCGGGCTTTCAGCCTCAAAGCTGACACCTTGGCGCAGTTGCGTAAAGCTCAGCGCCGTACCTAACGCACCGCACTCCGGCCTTGCATGGGGCATAGCAATACCGGGAGCGAGTAAATAATAAGGCCCGATTTCAAGGGTGGTGTCTTTAATCGCCTGAATGTAATCTGGTGTAATATATTTTCTTTCCAGCAGATTTCTCATTGATAAGTCTATCGCCTGAGACCAGTTTTCAGCGGATGAATATATCGCAATACTTTCATTTTCGAAAAAATCCATTAATGACGACATTATTTATCCTTATTTTTATCGATGAGAATTTATATTCAGGAGCATATTCTTTGAAATGGATTTAATCAAACCGACAGGGATTTGTGATCTGCATTATAAAAAGCGTAACAGCAAGAATAAAATCCGACAGAGATCACAAGAATGACGTGATTTTCATGAATTGCAATATAACGCAACAGCCTGTTTGTGAATTACACCACAAAATATGATTTTTTATTATTATCATATTTTGTGATCTGCATCTGATTTGACTTATTGCGTTTGGTTTTCAGCAATAAAAAACCACGCATTTGAGCGTGGCTTCTGTTTATTACATCTTTAACAGGCTTAGTTGCTGAAATCGCCCTGGGCGACTTTCTGCGCCTGAAGCAATGTCTGCTGTTTACCCACCAGACTGGACATCATGGTGTTGTACTGTGTTGCCTGTTGCTGCGTCGGGAACTGTACGCCGCCATTGGCAAAGGCGACCTGAGTACCCTGCTGTTGCAGGTAATCACCGACAGAGACGATATCCTGCGTGAAGCTTTGCAGCGCGGGCACCAGCGGAGTCAGCACGTTCGCCGGCTGAGTTACCACGGTGTTGTACACCTGACCATAAACCGCTTTCAGGTCGTCCGGTTGTTTCAGTGCCGCCATCCCCGTATCAGCTTTCACTTTTGAGTCACGCAACTGTGCATTCAGCATGCTCAGCGTGCTGGCTGCCTGCTGCAACGCGCTGCGCTGGGTCATGTAATCTTGCGGAGTACGCACCTGACCAATCGCGCTGACCACCGGGACAAGGCTGCCTTCAACGGCTCCTTTCATCTGGCGGGAGAACGACAGGATGATGCCGTAGTCATTCGCGTAATTACCAAAACGTTGCTTCTGATCTTCACTCAGCGAAGGCAGGTTTTGCCCGCTGCGCATGACGGTATTTTGCAAATAATCGATAAAGGCTTTGCGTTGTTCCGGTTCTTTATCGCCACATGCAGTGAGTTGGAAAACAACCAGCAATGCGATAAACGGCGCCAGCCAGCGAGAAAATACACCGCTTCTGATCCCTACAGCCATGAGTCCTGACTCCTGATTTCAATGTTCTTCTACCGGCCAGTTCCCTGCCGATGCAGTGCATTCCATGCGGGTTATAGGATAGAACAATTGGGGGGAGAACGCTTTTTAAAAAAGCGTAGAAAAGTTTTAAATTCAAGTTCAGGACCTTGGGTTGCCACCCAAACTGGCCTCAGGGGTGGCTTATCGCCGCCACCCCTAAGAACCCCCGGCTCTTTTACTGTGTACTATCGCTCGCTGGCTATGTTTCAGGTATCACTGTGACAGGCTGAAAATCTTGCCGCTGCGCGGTATCTTCTCTCGGTCTTCGAGCCACAGGTCTCGAAGCCTGAAATGAGGAGTTCGCGGAGCGATGACATTTTGCGCCACCCACTAATGTACCGAAACATGTCCGTCGTAATTGCGATAGCGCGCAGTGAAAAAACACGGGAGTCCAGAGGGAGAAGGTTTATTCTCCCTCTGGTCGGTGTGGGCCGACGCCCACGACCTTGATTTTGATTTTGACTTTAAAAAGTCAACTGCTTACTGAAGCAGCGAAATATCCGCGACCTGCAGGAACAGCTCACGCAGCTTGGAAAGCAGTGTCAGACGGTTAATGCGGATCGCTTCGTTCTCATCCATTACCATGACGGTATCGAAGAACGTATCGACGGTTTCGCGCAGCGCAGCCAGCTCAACCAGCGCTTCTTTGTACTCACCGGCCGCAAACAGAGGCTCCAGTTTGTCGCGCAGAACCACCAGATGCGTTGCCAGTTTCAGCTCAGCAGGTTCTTTCAGCACGGAAGCGTGCACGTGATCGAGCAGAACGTCTGTCGATTTCGCCAGAATGTTGGATACGCGTTTGTTAGCCGCAGCCAGCGTTGCCGCTTCGTCGAGAGTACGGAAGTAACTCACCGCTTTCACACGCGCATCAAAATCTGCCGGTTTGGTCGGACGACGTGCCAGCACGGCCTGAATGGTATCGACCGCGTGACCTTCTTCCTGATACCACGCGCGGAAACGACCGAGCATGAAATCAACCACTTCATCGACAACCTTGGTGTTAGTCAGCTTGTCGCCATACAGGCGCACCGCTTCTTCGGTCAGGGTTTGCAGGTCGAGTGACAGGTTTTTCTCAACGATGATACGCAGAACACCCAGCGCTGCACGGCGCAGTGCGAACGGGTCTTTATCGCCTTTCGGATGTTGACCGATGCCGAAAATACCGGCCAGGGTATCCATCTTGTCAGCGATTGCCAGCGCACATGCTACCAGCGAAGCCGGTAATTCGTCGCCCGCGAAACGTGGCTGATACTGCTCGTTCAGTGCAACCGCGACTTCTTCCTGCTCACCGTCATGACGCGCATAGTGCATGCCCATCACGCCCTGCGTGTCGGTAAACTCGAAGACCATGTTGGTCATCAGGTCGCATTTTGACAGCAAACCGGCACGTTTTGCGTTTTCAACGTTGGCACCGATTTTCTCAGCGATCCAGCCAGACAGCGCCTGAATACGGTCAGTTTTGTCGCGCAGCGTACCCAGCTGTTTCTGGAACAACACGGTTTCCAGACGCGGCAGGTTGTCTTCGAGACGTTTCTTGCGGTCGGTATTGAAGAAGAATTCGGCATCGGCCAGACGCGGACGCACCACTTTCTCGTTACCGGAAATGATTTGCTGCGGATCTTTCGATTCGATGTTGGCCACAAAGATGAAGTTCGGCAAAAGTTTGCCCGCGGCGTCGTACACCGGGAAATACTTCTGGTCGCCTTTCATGGTGTAAACCAACGCTTCAGCCGGAACCGCCAGGAATTTCTCTTCGAATTTCGCGGTCAGAACCACCGGCCATTCAACCAGAGACGCGACTTCTTCGAGCAGGCTTTCGCTCAGATCCGCGATACCGCCAATCTCTTTCGCTGCTTTCTCTGCATCCTGTTTGATCAGCGCCTTACGCTGTTCGTAATCAGCAATGACTTTGCCGCGTTCCAGCAAAATTTGCGGATACTGATCGGCATTATCAATCGTGAATTCCGGCTCGCCCATGAAGCGGTGACCGCGAATGGTACGGGCAGAATCGATACCGAGGATTTTCGCCGGGATTAGCTCTTCGCCTAACAGCAGAGTGACTGTGTGAACCGGACGTACAAACTGCACGTCGGAATCGCCCCAGCGCATCAGTTTAGGGATAGGCAGTTTGGACAGTGACGTCGCGATCATCGCAGGCAGCAGCTGTTGCGCGCTTTCGCCTTTGACGTGCGCACGGTAAACCAGCCATTCGCCTTTGTCGGTGACCAGACGATCGGCCTGTTCCACCGTGATACCGCAACCGCGAGCCCAGCCTTCAGCGGCTTTGCTTGGTTTGCCTTCAGCATCGAAAGCTTGTGCCACAGCCGGGCCGCGTTTTTCAACTTCGCGGTCAGCCTGAGATTCATGCAGACCGGAGACTTTCAGCGCCAGACGGCGCGGTGCTGCAAACCATTTTACGCCGCCGTGTGGCAGATTCGCCGCATCCAGCTCCGCAGTCAGGTTAGCTGCAAAAGATTCAGCAAGGCTGCGCAGAGCCTTCGGTGGCAGTTCTTCCGTGCCGATTTCCACCAGAAATGTTTTTTCAGTCATTGACTTATCTCACTTCTCGTTCTTTTTGCACATCGGGAAGCCCAGCACTTCGCGGGAAGCGTAATACGCCTCAGCTACCGCTTTAGTCAGGGTACGGATGCGCAGAATGTAGCGCTGGCGTTCAGTCACAGAAATCGCTTTACGCGCGTCGAGCAGGTTGAAGCAGTGGGCCGCTTTCAGGATGCGCTCGTACGCCGGCAGTGCCAGTGGCTTTTCGAGAGCCAGCAGGGTCTGCGCTTCTTTCTCGTGCTGTTCAAAACAGCTGAACAGGAAATCGACATCGGCGTATTCAAAGTTATACGTCGATTGCTCAACTTCGTTCTGATGGAATACGTCGCCGTACGTCGTTTTACCCAGCGGACCGTCGCTCCAGACCAGATCATAAACGCTGTCCACGCCCTGGATGTACATCGCCAGACGTTCCAGACCGTAAGTGATTTCACCGGTCACAGGTTTACATTCCAGGCCGCCGACCTGCTGGAAGTAAGTGAACTGTGTCACTTCCATGCCGTTCAGCCACACTTCCCAGCCGAGACCCCAGGCGCCGAGCGTCGGGTTTTCCCAGTTATCTTCAACGAAGCGGATATCGTGGATCAGCGGGTCGAGGCCCAGCTCTCTCAGCGAGCCGAGGTACAGCTCCTGAATGTTTTCCGGTGAAGGTTTGATCATCACCTGGAACTGATAATAGTGCTGCAGGCGGTTCGGGTTTTCGCCGTAACGGCCGTCAGTCGGACGGCGTGATGGCTGAACATAGGCTGCCGCGAAAGGCTCAGGGCCGAGTGCGCGCAGACTGGTCATCGGGTGCGAGGTGCCCGCGCCGACTTCCATATCCAGCGGTTGAACAATGGTGCAGCCCTGCTGCGCCCAATAATCTTGCAGTGTCAGGATCAGGCCCTGAAATGTCTTGGTATCAAACTTTTGCATGTTGGATTCGCACGCGAGAAAGTGGGTTTAAAGAGAGTCCGACAGTATACCCGCTGAACGGAAGATAATCAGCCAGTATCAAGCAACTAAGGCATACGGAGAGGCAGTGTTTAAGTTTCGGCGCAAATTTTCGGAAAGTTAAAGGGGCAGATAACCCCTTTTGCCGTCAGAACCGGGCACTGATCCCGGCGTTATAAGAAGTTTGTTCGCCGGAATCCAGACCGGTGGTTTGCGAAACGGCAGCAAAGGCCGAGACGCTGTGGGTAATCTGCACGTTGAGGCCTGCGGTCATATCTACCCAGTCGTTGTCCTGCTCGCCGGTGGTGCGGCTGAACTGCGTGCGGGTAGATTTGATTGCGCCGGTGGCGGTGTAAGTATCGTCACCGAACTGGCGGTCGTAGGTGACCTGCGCATAGGGATTGACGATGCCGAGCTGCGAGTCCAGACGCCAGCCCAGTGCACCTATTTGCGAATGGGAACTCTGGTCGCCAAAACGCATCGAGGTACTGGCGTCGCCGTCTTCGCGATAACCATTTACGGTGCTGTAATCCCAGCTGTATTGCACCACTGGCCCGGTTTTAAGTACCGGCAGGATTGGAAAATCCCAGCCCGCCGTGACCCGCCAGCCCATCTGTTTACCGTCAGTTTCACCACGCTCGGTGCGGGTCGTCGGGCCGAGGGTGATGCGGCGTTTGATGTCGTCATAGTTAAGCGATCCATAGTGCATATCGCCGTTAATCCAGCCGTTTTCGGCGATTTTGATGTCGGTAAAGAACGTCGCCATTTTGCCACGGGTGCGGTAACTGTAGTTATCGGTTGGATCTTGCTTATCGTCCGAACCGGAAACCATCAACCCCATCAGCCAGCGCTCAGTCAACTGATAATCCATGCCGATATTCAGTGAGTTAGACGTCAGTTCCCCATCGCCTAATCCAAGTGATGGACTGAATTTACTGTCGGCGCTTTGCCCGGCGTAACCGCCAAACATGCCGAAGGTTCCGGCGTCGTTATCCTGCGTGCGCAGTTGCTGATAATGACTGTCGAGCAAACCCTGCGTATTACGCGCCAGCGCCAGCGAGCCCTGATTCAGCGCGGTGACTTCCAGCGGACCATTGAGTACTGACTGCATATATTGCGCAATCAGTGCATGTGCCTGCGGCGTCGGGTGGAAATGGTCGGCAAACAGGAAGGATTTACTGGCGTCAAAACCCGGCAGGTTTGATGTGCATTCCGAAGCCGATGTGCCGACCGGACAGGCAGTGCCCGCCGTATTGGCAAATCCGTACATCATCGGATCCGCCACCACTTCATTGAACAGCCCGTTGATATCCACGCGCGCAATATTACCGCCGGTTTTCGCCAGCGCGATATCCTCGGTGGTGTTGTACGTATCGGTCAGGCCGCCCGCCGCCACTTTCAGCACGTCATAGGCCGCAATAAGACCTTTGGCGATGGTGTCCTGCACCAGCGGAATTCGTGAACCTTCCACCGCAGCAGCGGCCAGTGCGTTATGAATCGCTACAGTGCGCGCATCGGTATTGGGCGTATTTTGTGCGTTCAGATAGGTATACGCCGCTTCCAGAGCCTGTTGTTGCGCCGACTGCATCCCAATTTGAATCACACTTTCCATCAGCACCGGCGTCAGTCCGATATTGGGCACCGTCGGCACGACAACCGTTCCCGCTCCGGCTTTGAGTAAATCATTCACCTGTGACGCGGCTTGCGCGGCGCTGGTCGTCGTAATCTGCAACGCAGTGACCGGGTTCAGGCTTAGCGCTGCCGCCGCTAAATCATTGCCGCCAATCCAGTGAATATACAGCCCGTTCGGATCGGCTTTTCCGCCTGTAGATGCCAGATAATTTTTGACCTGATCCTGCGTGGTATAGTCAGAATCCAGACCCGGCACCGCAACGCCGCCGCCTTCGGCATAGTTCAGCCCGCCTTGTGAAGAAGGCGTTAATGTCGTACCGATGTTTTTCGCCAGAATTTCGTCATACAGCGGATGGATATTGCTGTCATAAGTCCAGCGGCCAATATTGCCGGTATCACTGAGACTGTCGCCGAAAACATAAAGCTGATCGTAAGCCTGTGCCGTTGTCTGTATGCCAAGACACAGCACCACCGCGAAAGCCCCTCTGGTCAGCCGCAGGACAGAAATTTTTTTGCCGGTCATAAGTGTGATTTCCCTAAAAAATCGGCGTGGTCACGCTAGGATTTAACGTAAGGATTACGTAATGAGTGGCTTTAAATATTGTTCAGATCCGACCAGCGTCAAGGCAGAGGTTGAGAAATTGCGACGTTGCAGAGTTATCCGAGAAGCCACACACTGACGCCACGCATTTAAGCCTCTTATAAGGACAACATAATGGCGACTACCCGATGCAGCTGGGTTTCGAAAGAGCCGGTTTACCTCGAATACCACGATAAAGAATGGGGCGTCCCGGTTCAGAATGGCCGCGAACTGTTTGAAATGCTGTGCCTCGAAGGCCAGCAGGCCGGCCTGTCATGGATAACCGTGCTGAGAAAGCGTGAGAATTATCGTCAGAACTTCCACAATTTTGACCCCAAACGTATCGCGAAAATGACCGATGACGATGTGGAACGTCTGGTGCTCGACGCCGGTATCATTCGCCATCGCGGTAAAATCAAAGCCATTATCGGCAATGCACAGGCGTATCTGGCCATGGAAGCCAGCGGTGAAAGCTTCTCTGAATTCATCTGGAGTTTTGTTGACGGCCAGCCGGTCATCAATAATCCCCTCGGCCCGGAAGGCGTACCGGCAAAAACAGTGGTGTCTGATGCGATGTCCAAAGCGCTGAAAAAGAAAGGCTTTAAATTCATCGGCTCCACGATTTGTTATGCTTTCATGCAGGCCGCCGGACTGGTGAACGATCATCAGTCATATTGCTTCTGCCATCCTGCGAATCAGCCGTCATGATCCGCGCTGCGCAACCGGGCGATACCGAAGCCATTTTGATGCTCTGGCTGCGCAGCTCATTACTTTCCCATCCTTTTATTGCCGATTCTTACTGGATTGAAAGCCTGCAAATGGTCAGAGAAGATTTTCTGCCCAAAGCCCGCGTCTGGGTGGATTGCGATGCAAATGATGAAATTTGTGGATTTATCGGCGTGCTGAATCAGCAGTTTATCGGTGCGCTGTTTGTCGAAGAATCTCACTACGGCGACGGTACCGCGCAGCGTCTGATGGCGGCGGCTAAAGACGAATATCCGGTGCTGCTGCTTGAGGTCTATCAGCAAAACCATCGCGCTGTTGCGTTCTATCATAAAGAAAAGTTTGTATTCTCCGCCCGCACCCGCCATCCCGGCACTGACTTACCGACCTATATCCTGCGCTGGTTCCAGCCACTTTCTGAATAAGTTCCTGAAATGCGTAAAAATACAAAAAGGGATATCCGGAATTCTCCTACTGCTTAACACCGCAAAATTGCGCATAAAGAGCGCCAGAACGCCACAGGACTGATGTCCTCCCGTTGCATTTGTTTATGTTTTGACACCTTTTTCTGTGCAACTTGTTGGAAAGCAGGCAGTCATAATGCAGCGGTAAAGTTCTTAATAAAAACATCCTGAAGGAAATAAGATGAGCAAAAGATTACTTGTGGTTGCGGGCGCGCTTTGCGTCACCATGGGCCTGTCAGCCTGTACCACTAACCCTTACACCGGCGAATCAGAAGCAGGGAAATCCGGCATTGGCGCAGGTATTGGGGCCGCGCTCGGCGCAGGCGTCGGGATGCTGTCTTCCTCCAAACACGATCGCGGCAAAGGCGCGCTGATCGGCGCTGCAGCCGGTGCCGCACTGGGTGGCGGTGCAGGTTATTACATGGATGTGCAGGAATCTAAACTACGCGACAAAATGAAAGGCACCGGCGTCAGCGTTACCCGTCAGGGCGATAACATCGTGCTGAACATGCCGAACAACGTGACGTTTGACACCAACAGCAGCACGCTGAAACCGGCGGGCGCTAACACGCTGACCGGCGTGGCGATGGTACTGAAAGAGTATCCGAAAACTGCCGTGAACGTTGTCGGTTACACTGACAGCACCGGTACCCGCGCGCTCAACATGAAGCTGTCGCAGCAACGTGCTGACGGCGTGGGCAGCGCACTGATCACTCAGGGCGTTGAAGGCAGCCGCGTACACACCACCGGCGCAGGCCCCGACAATCCGATTGCCACCAACAGCACCGAAGCAGGCAAAGCGCAGAACCGTCGCGTCGAGATCACTCTCAGCCCGTTGCAATAAATTTCGTCCTGCCCCTGATAAAAGCGGAGCCATTCGGCTCCGTTTTCGCGTTTGTGATATTCTGCCGCCACGTGCCTTCTCCCCTGTGTAACGGATGCCAGTATGTCTCTGAAAGCCATTGCGAAAGATCTCGGTCTCTCTGTCACCACCGTCAGCCGTGCGCTGAACGGGTACGATGACGTTTCAGCGGACACCAAAGCCCGGGTTCAGGCGGCGGCAGATTTGCGCGGCTACCGGCCTAATACTCTCGCCCGCCGGTTAAAGATGGGTAAGATCGACGCCGTTGGCCTCATTTTCCCCTTCACTTCTCATCCGTTAAGCAATTCCGCATTTATCGAAATGGTCGGCTGTATCACCCGCGAACTGGCAAAATATGAAATCGATTTACTGCTGGTGCCGGATGAACTGGGCACGTTTTCGTGGCGCAGACTCATCGAAAGCAAACGCGTCGATGCCATGCTGGTGGCGCATACGCTGGATAACGATCCGCGGCTGCTGGATTTACAGCAGCGTAATTTTCCGTTTCTGGCGCTCGGGCGCAGCGGCTGTCTGACGCAGGATTACGCCTGGTTTGATTTCGATAACCGCGCCGGTATGCAAATGGCGGTCGATCACCTCGCGGCTCTCGGGCATCAGCGCATCGCGTTTCTGGGTGAAAACAATCAGCAATCGTTTATCGGTCAGCGCTTTCAGGGGTATCTCGACGGATTACGTGAAAATGCGCTGCCACATCATCCTGAATACGTGCATAAAATCAGCCCGAGTCGTCGCGCCGGTTATCAGACCACGCAGGCGCTGCTGGCTTTGCCGGTGCCCCCGACGGCGATTGTCTGCGACTGTAATATGCATGGCGAAGGCGCGGCGCTGGCGTTGCATGAAGCCGGACTGCTGCTCAACGGCGGCGTTTCCCTGATTATCTTTGACGGTTTGCCGTGTGACAGCGTGCCCGATGTGGCCGTCACCGCCGTCCGACAGGGCACGCGTGAAGCGGTCGGACTGCAAATCGCCACGATGACGATGGCACTGATCCGCAACGAACCGCTGAAAAATTTGCAGGTTCTCTGGCAACCCGAATTGCAGGCGGGCGTTACCGCACATCCACCGAAGTTATAAATTCCCCTCAGACTATTTTTTCACCCTATATCACAAATTTGCATCTTCGCATTTCCAATCCGAAACGTTTCGGATCAATAGTTACTCCACCTGATCGCGTGTTATCAGCGCAAATATTTGTCTGGAGCAGTGACTATATGGAAAACAAGATTGTTCATTTAACCGGCGGGCAGACCAGCCTGATCGTCCGTTGTACGCCTTACGCCGAAATTCTTTACTGGGGAAACCGCCTCAGTCAGTTTTCAGAGGATGACGTCATTTCGCTGAACCGCGCCGTGCCCAATGGCCGGATTGATGTGGAGGCACCGGTGAATTTCAGCGTCGATTCCGGGCGTGGTTCTTTCGGCACGCCGGGCATGGAAGGCCATCGTAACGGGCAGGACTGGTCGCCGGTATTCAATACCACGCAGGTCAGGCACGACGAAAATCAGCTCCTCATCACAACCGAAGACGCGATTGCGGGTCTGCAATTTCGCAGCGAATTGCGCCTGGATGATAACGGGGTTTTGCAGGCACGAAATGCGCTGACCAATCTTAAACCCGGCACCTATCAGGTGACACGACTGGCCGTGACGCTGCCGCTGCCGGAGCGCGCCGCCGAAGTGATGGCGTTTCATGGCCGCTGGATCAAAGAGTTTCAGCCACACCGCAGGCTGCTGGATCACGGCGGCATCATTCAGGAAAACCGCCGCGGCAAAACGTCTTCCGAATATTTCCCGGCAATGATGATCGGTCATCCCGGTTTCAGCGAAGAACAGGGCGAAGTCTGGGGCATGCATCTGGGCTGGAGCGGCAACCACCGCCTGCGCGCTGACATCAAAACCGACGGCCGCCGTCTGATACAGGCCGAAGCACTGTATTTTCCGGGCGAACAGCGCCTCGAACAGGGCGAAACCCTGGAAACCCCGTGGTTGTACGCCAGCTATTCCGCGCAAGGGCTGAACCGCATGAGCCAGCAATTCCACCGCTTTGTCCGTGAGCAGATTTTACGGTTCCCGGCTGAAAAACCGCGTCCGGTACATCTCAATACCTGGGAAGGCATCTATTTCAATCACGATCCTGACTACATCATGCAGATGGCGACAGAATCTGCCGCGTTAGGCGTTGAACGCTTCATTATCGACGACGGCTGGTTCCGCGGACGCTGTCATGACCGCGCCGCGCTGGGCGACTGGTATCTCGATGAGAAAAAGTATCCCAACGGCCTCACTCCGGTCATCAGCCACGTCAAAAAACTGGGTATGGAATTTGGTATCTGGGTCGAACCGGAAATGATTAACCCGCATTCGGATTTGTATCGTGCTCACCCGGACTGGCTGCTGGCGCTGCCCGGTTATCAGCAACCGAGCGGGCGTCATCAGTTCGTGCTCGATCTGAGCAATCCGCAGGTCTTTGATTATCTGGCAGAACGCATGAGCTGGCTGCTGGGCGAACACGATGTGGATTACGTGAAATGGGACATGAACCGTGAAATCGTCCAGCCGGGGCACGATGGCCGCGCAGCACCGACGGCACAAACGCAGCAGTTCTACCGTCTGCTGGATGTGCTGGGCGAACGCTTCCCGCAGATTGAGTTTGAATCCTGCGCGTCCGGCGGTGGCCGCATCGATTATGAAGTACTGAAACGCAGCCACCGCTTCTGGACGTCGGACAACAATGACGCGCTGGAGCGACAGAAAATTCAGCGCGGTATGAGCTACTTCTTCCCGCCGGAAGTGATGGGTTCGCACATCGGCAATAAGCTGTGCCACGCCACCTCACGCCAGCACAGTATTGAATTTCGCGGCCTCACGGCGCTTTTCGGACATATGGGCATTGAGCTCGATCCGGTGAAAGAGGGCGAAGCCGAGCGTGCCGGTTTTGCGAAATATACCCGTCTTCATCAGCAGCTGCGCCCGTTACTGCACAGCGGCGACGTATACCGCGTGGATACGCATGACGAGACGGTGCTGATTAACGGCGTGGTCAGTGAAAACGGGGATCAGGCTGTATTTCTGGTCAGTCAACTGGCGATGCCCACCTGGTCATTGCCTGGGGCGCTACGCGTGCCGGGGCTGAAAGCGGATGCACGTTATCGTGTGACGGTGCTCGACGAACCGGTATTACTCAAAGGTGGTGGCAGCGGTCACACCATGCGCGTGCAACCGGCGTGGTTGCATGAATCGCCGGTGCTGAGCGGTGAATGGCTGGCGAATGCCGGGCTGGCGTTGCCGGTGCTGGATCCGGAAAGTGCCCTGCTTCTGGGCTTCGAAGAAATCAGATAACACCAAAAAACGCCGGTACGACAGTGCCGGTTTTCATGGTTTCGGCAAGGAAATCACTATGAATCCTACACAAACTTCCGATCGTTGCTTCTATAAAAAAAATACTAACTTCTGGATATTTGGCAGCTATTTCTTCCTCTATTTCTTCATTATGGCCACCTGTTATCCGTTTTTACCGATCTGGCTTTCTGATGTGATCGGCCTGAGCAAAACGGAAACCGGCATCGTGTTTTCCAGCATGTCGCTGTTTGCCATTCTGTTTCAGCCGATTTTCGGCATCATTTCTGACAAGCTTGGCCTGAAGAAACACCTGTTGTGGATCATCGCCGTGCTGCTGTTTCTGTTCGCCCCCTTCTTCATCTACGTTTTCGCGCCATTGTTAAAACTCAATATCGTGCTCGGCGCCATTCTCGGTGGCGCGTATATCGGCTTCGTGTTTGCGGGCGGTTCAGGCGCGACTGAGGCTTACATTGAAAGGGTCAGCCGCAACAGTTCATTTGAGTACGGCAAAGCGCGGATGTTCGGTTGTTTCGGCTGGGGGATATGCGCCTCAACGGCAGGCGTGCTGTTTAACATCAATCCGGACATCGTGTTCTGGATGGGCTCCGGCGCGGCGATCATTTTGATGATTTTGCTGCTGTTTTCTCGTCCGCAGGAAAACAAAAATGCGCAGGTGCTGGATAAACTCGGTGCCAATCAGCCGCAATTTTCGCTGAAAACGGCGGCTTTATTGCTGAAAGAACGCAAACTGTGGATGCTGATTTTGTATGTCATCGGCGTGGCCTGTGTGTATGACGTATTCGATCAGCAGTTCGCGACGTTCTTCAAAACCTTCTTTGCTTCCCCGCAGCAGGGCACGGAAATGTTTGGCTACGTCACGACTGCCGGTGAACTGTGTAACGCACTGATTATGTTCTGTTCGCCGTGGATTATTAACCGCATCGGCGCGAAAAATACGCTGCTGCTGGCGGGCACGATTATGTCGATCCGTATTGTCGGTTCGTCCTTCGCGACTACGGCCATTGAAGTGATTTTGTTGAAAATGCTGCACGCGCTGGAAGTCCCGTTCCTGCTGGTGGGCGTGTTCAAATACATCACGCAGATTTTTGATGTCCGGTTCTCCGCGACCATTTATCTGATCGGGTTTAACTTCGCCAAACAACTGGCGGCGATTTTCCTTTCGGCTTTCGCCGGTAATTTGTATGACCGCATCGGTTTCAGCGATACCTATCTGATCCTCGGCGGTATTGCCTTTAGCGTGACGGTCATTTCGGCCTTTACCCTGAGCAGCCGACCGAAGACCGAAGCAGTTTCTGGCGTACAAACGGCAGAAGGTTTGCGCTGACTTACGGGATGCAGCCTTTCGGCACTCTGTGCTAGTCTGCGTGGGACAAGCATGAGGAGAGAAAGGCTGTGAGTAAAAAACAGGAACCGGGCGTGACGGTTCGCGCCACGATACGTGACGTCGCCAGCGCCGCCAAAACGGGTAAGACCAGCGTTTCACGTTATCTCAACGGTGAACAACACCTGCTGTCCGATGCGCTGAAAGAGCGCATCGGACGGGCGATCTCCCTGCTCGATTATCAGCCAAGCCAGATGGCGCGCAGTCTGAAGAGCGGTCAGACACGTCTTATCGGGCTGATCCTCGCCGATATCACCAATCCCTATTCTGTCGATGTGATGCGTGGCGTTGAAGCCGCCTGCCGTCAGGAAGGGCTGACGCTGCTGGTGTGTAACACCAACAACGAACTGGATCAGGAAAAGCATTACCTGCAATTGCTCAGCAGTTACCGCGTTGACGGCATTGTGGTGAACGCCGTGGGCATGCGCGAAGCGGCGATTTCCACGCTGCAACAGGCCAATTTACCGATGGTGCTGATCGACCGTAAAGTCGCAAACTTCGCCTGTGACGTCATCGGCCTGAAAAACGTTGAAGCCACGCAGATGATGACCGATCACCTCGTGCAGCAGGGTTTCGAGGCACTGCTTTTCGTCAGCGAACCCGCCACCGTCAATACCCGTTTCGACCGCCTGCGCACGTTCCTGCAACGTATGCAGCAATCCCCGCAACTGACCGGCGAACAGGGGGAAATTGAGCTGTATGACACCGAAGGGCTGGATAATCTGCTGCGTGATTTTGTGGCGCGGCATGCGGATAAACCCCAAGCCGTGATGTGCGTGAACGGCGCACTGACGTTACAGGTGGCGCGCGCCATGCAGCGGCTGAATCTGCGCTGGGGGCCGGACATCGGTTTATCCGGTTTCGATGAACTGGTGTGGGCCGATCTGGCGGGTGTAGGTATTACGACGCTCAAACAACCGACTTACGACATGGGCGTGGCGGCACTCCGCCAACTGGTGACTCGCATTCAGGGCAATACTGAGCCGGTCAAAGACCTGGAGTTTTCCGGCGAACTCGTTGCGCGCGGTTCCACCGCAGCACGCTGATCCCTTTTACTTCTCCGATTTCCTGCCCGTTCTTCGTGAGCGGGATCATATTTTCGGGCTTTTGTTCTGTCGTCTGGAACCGGTTCCAACTAGGTTGTATAAAACGAAACAAAACGTTAACAACAGCACGATATCTCATTTGCTTGACTAAAATGAGGTGGCGAAAAGATTGCCTCACCTTCCTGGCAACCCGCCCTCACAGGAAAAACGTTCATGAAAAAAGAAATCGTCATTGTCACCGCCGCCTACGGCAACAGCGTGGTGAAAGACCTCGGTGGTCAGGCAGAACTGCTCCCCGTCATTGCCGCTGCACAGGCCGATGGCGTGGAAATCCGGCGTGAATTGTTCTCCCCGCAGGAGCTGGATTCGTTACCGGCGCTGGCGGAGAAAATTCAGCATCACGGCTTGTTTGCGGTGTACTCGGTGCCCTTCCCGCTGTTTGTGGCAGGTGGCGAGCTTAATCCTGATGCACCACAATATTTTGAAGAGGCGCGCATTCTGAATGCCCGCACGATTAAGTTTTCTCTCGGTGAATTTGAGCCGGGCCAGGATCTGACACCGCTGAAGGTGGTGCTGGCATCAAGCCCGGTGAAACTGGTAGTGGAGAACGATCAGACCCCGGAATGTGGAATTCTGTCGCGCATTAATGCCTTCATGTTTGCCGCAGAATCCCTGCATTTGCCATTGAGTATGACTTTCGACATGGCCAACTGGCTGTGGGTCGGACAGGATCCGGCGATTGCCGCTGAACGTCTGGCCCGTCATGTCGGTTATGTGCATGTGAAAGCAGCGGAAAAACGTGCCGGGAAATGGCACGCCGTGGCGCTCGATAACAGCGATGGCAGCTGGGAACCTTTATTGAAAATGTTGCCTCAGGATGTCCCGCGCGGCATTGAATTCCCGCTTGAAGGGGATGATTTGACCGCCGTGACGCGCCATTACGTTGACGTTTTACGCGGCTGATCCGCACCAATGCGGGGAAAGCTGAGGCATTATCAGGAGATACCGTTATGAACAAGTCCAGACTGGCCTCGCGCCGCTGGTGGTACATCATGCCAATCGTGTTCATCACTTACAGTCTGGCCTATGTCGACCGCTCAAACTTCAGTTTCGCGTCGGCGGCCGGTATCAATGATGATCTTCACATTACCAAAGGCATGTCATCCCTGCTGGGTGCCCTGTTTTTCCTCGGCTACTTTTTCTTCCAGATCCCCGGCACGATTTATGCCGAGCGACGCAGCGTTAAGAAGCTGATTTTCTGGTGCTTATTGCTGTGGGGAGGCTTTGCTTCACTGACCGGCGTGGTGACGAATATCCCGATGCTGGCGGTGATCCGCTTTGCGCTGGGTGTGGTGGAAGCCGCGGTGATGCCCGCCATGCTGGTTTACATCAGCAACTGGTTTACGAAATCCGAACGCTCGCGCGCCAATACGTTTTTGATTTTGGGTAATCCGGTGACGGTGCTCTGGATGTCGGTGCTTTCCGGCTATCTGATCAAATCGTTTGGCTGGCGTGAGATGTTTATCTTTGAAGGTATTCCGGCGGTGATCTGGGCGATTATCTGGTGGTTCAGCGTCAAAGATAAACCCGAAGAAGTCAGCTGGCTGAGTGAGCAGGAGAAAAAAGACCTGGCCGCGCAGTTGGAAAAAGAACAGAAAGATATTCAGGCCGTGGGCGGTTACCGCGAAGCCTTCCGCTCGAGAAATGTGATCCTCCTCTGTCTGCAATATTTCTTCTGGAGCATCGGCGTGTATGGCTTTGTGCTCTGGCTGCCGTCGATTTTGCGTGATGGTAAATCCATGGGCATGGTCGAAGCGGGCTGGTTGTCCTCAGGGCCTTATCTGGCGGCCACCATTGCGATGATTCTGGTCTCATGGGCATCGGACAAAATGCAAAACCGTAAACTGTTTGTCTGGCCACTGTTGCTGGTCGGCGCCCTGGCGTTCTTTGGCTCCTGGGCAGCTGGCACAAACAATTTCTGGCTTTCGTACAGTTTACTGGTGGTCGCAGCTGCGGCAATGTATGCCCCGTATGGTCCGTTCTTTGCCATCATTCCTGAAATGCTGCCGAAGAATGTTTCCGGCGGAGCCATGGCGTTAATCAACAGCCTCGGCGCACTCGGTTCGTTCTTTGGTTCGTGGTTTGTCGGTTACCTCAATGGCAACACCGGCAGTCCTGCTGCCTCGTTTATTTTTATGGCCGTCTCGCTGCTGCTGTCTGCCGGATTAACGCTGTTAGTCCGACCGCGCAAAGCTGAAATTAAACCGAAAGGAAATGTTTCCTTAACCTGAAATCTGAAAATACTCATTTGAAGAGTTGGAGTTTGTAATGAATAAGCCGTCAATTGTTCTGTACAAAAAACTGCCTGCCGATTTGCATCAACGTCTTGAAGAGCATTTTGCTATTACCGAATTCGATGGCATCACCGACAAAAACCGTGCTGAGGTTTTTGATGCTTTGCAAAACGCAGAAGGCCTGCTGGGTTCTGGCGGAAAAATCGATAAAGAGCTGTTTGACCATGCGCCGCGCCTGCGTGCGGTTTCTACCATTTCCGTCGGCTACGATAATTTTGATGTGGCTGAACTGACCCGCCGCGAAATCCCGATGATGCATACGCCGACGGCGCTGACTGATACGGTAGCGGATACCGTGATGGCGCTGGTGCTTTCTACCGCACGCCGCGTGGTGAATGTCGCCGAGCGTGTGAAAGCCGGTGAGTGGAACGATAACATTGGCGCTGACTGGTTCGGCATTGATGTACACCATAAAACCATGGGCATCGTCGGCATGGGACGTATCGGTCTGGCGCTGGCACAACGCGCGCATTTCGGTTTCGACATGCCGATTCTGTATAACGCACGCAGCCAGCACAAAGAAGCAGAAGAGAAGTTTGGTGCCCGTAAATGCGAGCTGAACGAGCTACTGAAGGAGTCTGATTTCGTCTGTATTTTGCTGCCAATGACCGAACAAACGTTCCATCTGATTGGCAAAGAACAGCTGGCAAAAATGAAATCCAGTGCCATTCTGATCAGCGCAGGCCGTGGTCCGGTTATTGATGAACCGGCGCTGATTGAAGCGCTGAAAGCCGGTACGATTTATGGCGCAGGGATGGACGTGTTCGAGACTGAGCCGCTGCCAAAAGATTCTGCTCTGCTGACACTGCCGAACGTGGTAGCGCTTCCGCATATCGGTTCTGCCACGCACGAAACCCGCTACGACATGGCGGCCTGCGCGGTGGATAACCTGATCGCCGCCCTGAAAGGCGACGTGAAAGAATTCTGCGTGAACCCTGAAGTTCTGAAGAAATAATCCTCCCTTCTCGTTCCCTTTCATCGTCAACAGAAAGGGAATGAGAAATTCAAATCCAGGTGGTCCGATTGCACTGTTTTCCCGCAGGCGTTATGGTGGACGACACATTTCGATAACATACAAAGCTTTCTATGACGTTTTCTGCTTTCGGTGACAAATTTACCCGTTTTTCAGGCATCACACGCCTGATGGGCGATATGAATGACGGTTTACGCACACCTGGCGCTGTCATGCTGGGCGGGGGCAATCCGGCTCAAATTCCTGAGATGCAGGATTATTTCCAGACCCTGCTGTCGGAAATGCTGGCCGCCGGCAAGCTGACCGAAGCGCTGTGCAATTATGACGGCCCGCAGGGCAAAGACGTTCTGCGTCATGCGCTGGCAGAGATGTTACAGAAAGAGCTCGGCTGGCAGCTGGATGCGCAAAATATCGCGCTGACCAACGGCAGCCAGAGTGCCTTCTTTTATTTATTCAATCTGTTCGCCGGGCGTCGCGCCGACGGCAGTATGTCCAAAGTTTTGTTCCCGCTGGCACCGGAGTATCTCGGTTATGCCGACGCCGGGCTGGACGAAAATCTGTTTGTTTCGGCCAAGCCGAACATCGAATTACTGCCGGAAGGCCAGTTCAAATATCACGTCGATTTCGATCATCTGAACATTACCGATGATATCGGCCTGATCTGCGTTTCCCGTCCGACCAACCCGACGGGTAACGTGATTACCGACGAAGAGCTGATCCGCCTCGATGTACTGGCACAGCAGAAAGATATTCCGTTACTCATCGACAATGCCTATGGCGTGCCGTTCCCCGGCATCGTGTTCACTGACGCAACGCCGCTGTGGAACCCGAATATCATCCTGTGTATGAGCCTGTCGAAACTCGGCCTGCCAGGCTCACGCTGCGGTATCGTGATTGCCGATGAGAAAATCATCAAGGCGATCAGTAATATGAATGGCATCATCAGTCTGTCTCCGGGCAGCGTCGGGCCGGCGATTGCCCATGAGATGATTGCGCGCGGCGATTTACTGCGCCTTTCCGCAGAAGTAATCAAACCGTTCTATTTCCAGCGCGTACAGGAAACCATCGCCACACTGCGTCGTTATCTGCCGGAAGAACGTTGTCTTATCCACAAACCGGAAGGCGCGATTTTCCTGTGGCTGTGGTTTAAAGATTTGCCGATCACCACCGAAGTGCTGTATCAGCGCCTTAAGCAGCGCGGTGTTCTGATGGTGCCGGGCGATTATTTCTTCCCGGGGCTGGAACATCCGTGGCCGCACACGCATCAGTGTATGCGCATGAACTACGTGCCTGATGCTGAACAGATCGAGCGCGGTGTGAAAATTCTGGCGGAAGAAGTGGAAAAAGCACACGCGGAAAATCAGTAATACCGCTACGTTCAAAAGATAAAAAAAGGGGAGGACATCTGTCCTCCCCTTCTTATTTACACTGACTGTTTTATGCGGACTGGTTTTCCAGCGCCGGTTTTTCAGTACCAATCGCAATTTTCTGCGGTTGCAACGCTTCCGGCACATCGCGCACCAGACTGATGTGCAGCAATCCGTTGACGAACTCTGCCGCAGAAACATGCATATGTTCCGCCAGTGTGAAGCTCAGGGTGAAAGGCTTGATCACTAACCCCTGATGCAGATATTCCACTTTAGCTTCCGGCTGAGCAGGCGTACCGCTGACAGTTAAGCGCGGCCCTTCAACTTCAATATTCAGCTCGCTCTGCTGGAAACCGGCCAGCGCCAGTGAAATGCGATAATGATTGTCATCAGACTTTTCAATATTGTAGGGAGGAAAAGCCTGATCGGCGCCCTGCATTGAACTGGCTAATTTATCGAAACCAATCCACTGACGCAGTAATGGGGAAATATCGTAATTACGCATGGTATAACTCCTTCTTTGAAGCGAGATTTATGATTCCGTCATCCGTTTTCGGCGTGACGGCGCAGCTCCCTGACGGCGAGCCTAAACTTTTTCATTTTCTGGCGGTCAATACCCTGGGTTAAGGGAAAAGCATCCGCTGGATTAACGAATTTCGATACGACGCGGTTTGGATGTTTCAGGAACAATGCGTTCCAGATCGATATACAACAAACCGTTCGACAGATTGGCGGCTTTTATTTGGATATGTTCCGCCAGCTGGAATTTACGTTCGAAATTACGCTCAGCGATGCCCTGATATAAATACGTGCGGTCGGTTTCAGTCGGTGCATGCGCGCCTTTGACCACCAGCATGTTGTCATGGGCCGTGATGTCCAGCTCCGACTCGGCAAAACCGGCTACCGCGATAGCAATCCGGTAATGGTTTTCGTCAACCAGCTCGACATTATATGGGGGATAGCCGCCGCCCTGATTCTGACCCGATTCGATAAGATTAAATAAACGGTCGAAACCAATGGCAGAACGGTATAACGGGGATAAATCAAAATTGCGCATTACTGCTTCTCCTGATATTCAGCGAGTGCTTTTTTAATAGTCATAGCCTTCCATTTGGACAGGCCAGCGACGGATCCAGCGGTTTGTCATAAATCGCGGATCGAGATCCCTTCCGGCGTATCTCTTCCTGCGTCGTACAGTAAAAATGGAGACGAAAGGAATTTTTTCAAGCCAGTAAAAACAAAAAAATCAGGAAATTTTTGACAGCCTGATGGCAAAAACACACGACAGGCAGAAGTGAAATAACAGGGAATGCAGGCGGTTTTCTGCAAGATTTCAAATAGTAATTACACTTAATGGGATCGCAGCCACAGAGCTACAGCTTGCTTTGTTAATTTTTTTTGCTGAGTGGTATAAGTCATTTTTGACTTAAAAACTCAGACTGACAGCATAAGATGAGTTCTAACATGATGAAATTTGCACTGACGCCGCTGATGACAGGATGTGTTTTTTTAGCGACGAGCGGTTGTTCCAGCGTGATGAGCCACACCGGCGGAGACACCGGATATTATTCAGGCGCACGTGCTGATGTGAATATGATGAAAAGCGATGATACCAGCTGGGCGATGACGCCTCTGCTGCTCATCGATTTACCGTTCAGCGCCCTGCTGGATACGGTATTGCTGCCGTACGATTATTTCCGCAGCGGAAAAGTGACGACGCGCGATCGCGTCAAAGCCAGTGAAGAACACAACATTGCGCTGAGCAATGGCGTGGACATCGACCACGTGCCGCCAATGACCACCTCCGATCGCGGCCACAAATCGTCGACGCATAAAAAATAAGCGTAAAAAACCGGCCGCAACAGGCCGGTTTGATAATACCGTTACAGAACCCCGGTAACGAAAATCTGAGCGACCCCCCCGCACTGACGCATAAACGCCACTTTGCTGCCATCCGGTGAATACACCACAGCATCTGCGCAAGGTGCAATCTCCGTTCGCTGCGTTAACCGCTGCATTTCTCCGCTTTCAACGTCAAGACGCATTACGCTGTGATCGCAGACCAGTGCCAGCGATTTTCCGTCAGGACTCCAGCTGAATGCCGACTGAATTCCGCTTTCAGAATGGCTGATTTGCACCGGTTTGCCGCCGTTGGGTGAGACCGTCCAGACCTGAACCACATCGTTTTTATCTTTCATCAGAAACGCAATCTGTGCGCCATCCGGTGACGCCCGCAGCCAGTGACGCGGTTGCAGGGCTATGCCCTTTTCGGTGAAGGTAATACGGCGCTGTTTTACACCTGCCGGTGGCGCAGGCAACGTATCAGGCGTGCCCTGCAAGGGTTTATCACCGGCACGCTGATAATCCGCATCGTTGTGTGGCAAATCCACCACAAAGATTTCGGGATGCTTTTCGCCGCCCCCTGAAAGTGTGTCGCCAATAAAGGCCAGCGCTCGGTGCTGACGTGTGCCGTCGGATTTTGCGTAACCTTCCTGCCCGATCCAGCCTTCCTCGTAAGCCCGGTTAATGTCATCGCTGCCGGGCTGAGGATTTGGCGTTGTTTCGCTGACCAGTACGCTGAAATGGCTGCCATCATATTCGCGCGGATGCTGCTTCGGTGGTATCACGGGATGGCCGGAAAGGGCGACACCCACATTGCGCAGGTCAAGCACCGGGTCACGCTCATGCAAAACATGGTCGTTATAGGTAAAGCTCAGACGCGAACCGTCCGGACTGAAAACGTGAACGTGCGTGCCGCCGCGTAAAGCACCGGCGGTAAAAGGCGCGGTGATATCCATCGCATCCAGCGTCACCGCCTTTTCACACGCGGGCTCTGACACGATAACGCCGCGACGATGGTGGAAATCATACTGCCAGCTGACATCCGGATTTTCCGGTCCATGAATAAACGCATAACGGGCGGGCTCATCCGGGCTGACAGTCACCACACCCACGTGTGCGCCGTCTTTTGCCTGATAAATCACTTGTGTCTCACCGGTCACCGCATTGACTCGCTCAATGGTTGAGCCGGTAAAAGAGCCGCCATGCGGACGCACGTCATACACCAGCCACTGGCTGTCCGGCGTCCAGACGTTGATGTTGGTAAGCTGATGCCCGCGGGCATCAGAGGTTAATTGTTTTTCCATGGCGGTGAGGTTCCTTTTCTGCCAACTCAGACGTTCAGAACAAACTTCTCAACCGCAAACGCCACACCGTCTTCGGTGTTAGTTTTCGTCACGAACTGGCTGACGGCTTTGACGCTGTCCAGCGCGTTACCCATTGCAACGCCAATTCCGGCGTATTCCAGCATAGCAATGTCGTTTTCCTGGTCGCCCAGTGTCATTACGCTTTCGCGTGCGATGCCCAGTTTTTCTGCCAGCACTTTTACGCCTTCGCCTTTATTAACGCGTTTATCGAGGATTTCCAGGAAATACGGCGAGCTTTTCATAATGGTATAACGTTCTCTGGCTTCATCCGGAAGCTTGCTGATGGCCCGCTCGAGCAGTTCGGGATCATCAATCATCATGACTTTCGGGAAGGTCAGCGCCGGATCCATTTCTTCTGCCGGACAGAATTGCAATGGAATGCCGGTGGTGAAGGATTCATGGACGCTGTATTTGCTGATAAAGCGGTTGGCAGTAAACAGGTCAGTTTTGGTCAGTGCATGGAAATGCACACCAAGGTCACGCGCCAGTTTCTCAAAGTAGTGATAATCTTCAATTCTGAGGGATACTTCGGCAATCACGCTGCCATCTTTCGCGTTATGCACCAGCGCACCATTGTTGGTGATGCAGTAACATCCGTCCTGCTGTAAATCCAGTTCCATCAGATAACGCTGCACACCGACGAACGGACGCCCGGTCGCCAGAACGATTTGCACACCTTTCGCCCGTGCTTCTGACAGCGCTTTTTTAACGGCAGGTGTCACTTCATGCTGCGGATTGAGCAACGTCCCGTCCATATCAATTGCAATTAATTCAATAGCCATAGCATCCTCAGAGTTTAAGAAATCTTCCTCAATGCTATCGCGATTACCTGCTTTAAAGCCAGTCAGAATGCGGGTTCGTACAGACGAAAAAAAAGTCCGAAGCGGTTTCCCGTTTCGGACTCTTTATCAGCCTATGCCGTTATCAGATATCGATATTGGCGGCTTTCAGGGCGTTCTCTTCGATGAAGGCGCGGCGCGGTTCAACCGCATCGCCCATCAGCGTTGTGAACAACTGGTCAGCGGCAATGGCGTCTTTCACGGTCACACGTAACATGCGACGTTGCTCAGGATCCATCGTGGTTTCCCACAGCTGATCAGGGTTCATTTCGCCCAGACCTTTGTATCGCTGAATCGACAGACCACGACGGGACTCTTTCACCAGCCATTCCAGCGCCTGCTCGAAGCTGGTCACTGGCTGACGGCGCTCGCCACGTTCGATGAAGGCATCTTCTTCGATCAGGCCGCGCAGCTGTTCACCCAGCGCACAGATTTTGCGGTATTCGCCGCCCTGAATGAAGTCTGCATCCAGATCGTAATCAGTATCGACGCCGTGCGTACGGATACGCAGAACCGGTTCGAACAGCTGATGCTCGCGGTTTTCACGCACGATCGCGCTGTAAGAACTGCCGTGCTGCTCTTTCTCATTGAGGCGAGCCACCAGCGATTCGATCCAGGCCTGAACTTTTGTCTGATCAGTCAGGTCAGCACCCGGCAGGGTCGGCTGATAGATCAGGTTATTGAGCAGCGCACGCGGATAACGACGTTCCATACGGCCAATCATTTTCTGCACGCTGTGATGTTCAGCCACCAGTTTTTCCAGAGGTGCACCCGCCAGGGCTGGCGCATGGGCGTTGGCGTGTAACGTTGCCCCGTCCATCGCAATGGAAATCTGGTACTGATCCATCGCTTCGTCGTCTTTAATGTACTGTTCCTGCTTGCCTTTTTTGACTTTGTACAACGGTGGCTGTGCGATAAACACGTGGCCACGCTCAACAATTTCAGGCATCTGACGGTAGAAGAAGGTCAGCAGCAGAGTACGGATGTGTGAACCATCGACGTCGGCATCGGTCATGATGATGATGCTGTGATAGCGCAGTTTGTCCGGGTTGTATTCGTCACGGCCAATGCCGCAACCGAGTGCAGTAATCAGCGTTGCCACTTCCTGAGAAGAGAGCATTTTGTCGAAGCGCGCTTTCTCAACGTTGAGGATTTTACCTTTCAACGGCAGAATCGCCTGGTTCTTACGGTTACGGCCTTGTTTTGCAGAGCCGCCCGCTGAGTCCCCTTCCACTAAATACAGTTCAGAACGTGCCGGGTCGCGTTCCTGACAGTCCGCCAGTTTGCCTGGCAAGCCAGCCAGATCCAGCGCGCCTTTACGACGGGTCATTTCACGGGCTTTACGCGCCGCTTCACGGGCACGCGCCGCGTCGATGATTTTACCGACAACGATTTTGGCGTCTGACGGGTTTTCCATCAGGTAATCCACCAGTTTTTCGTTCATCAGCGTTTCAACGGCCGTTTTCACTTCCGAAGAAACCAGTTTGTCTTTGGTCTGGGAAGAGAACTTAGGATCCGGAACCTTCACAGACACCACAGCAATCAGGCCTTCACGGGCATCGTCACCGGTGGCGCTGATTTTAGATTTTTTGCTGTAGCCTTCTTTATCCATGTACGCATTCAGGGTACGGGTCATCGCCGAACGGAAACCGGCTAAGTGAGTCCCCCCATCGCGCTGAGGAATGTTGTTGGTGAAACAGTAGATGTTTTCCTGGAAACCATCGTTCCACTGCAACGCCACTTCAACGCCAATGTCATCTTTTACCGTGGAGAAATAGAACACGGTCGGATGGATTGGGGTCTTGTTTTTGTTCAGATATTCCACGAAAGCTTTGATACCGCCTTCATAATGGAAGTGATCGTTTTTACCATCACGCTTGTCCAGCAGGCGGATAGCCACGCCGGAGTTCAGGAATGACAGTTCACGCAGGCGTTTCGCCAGAATGTCATACTCGAATTCAGTGTGATTGGTGAAGGTATTGAAGCTCGGCCAGAAACGAACCGTGGTACCGGTCACGTCAGTATCGCCAATCACTTTCAACGGATCCTGAGGCTCGCCGTGCACGTAAGTCTGGCTATGCACTTTGCCTTCGCGGCGGATAACCAGTTCCAGTTTTTCCGACAAGGCGTTAACGACGGAAACACCCACGCCATGCAGACCGCCGGAGACTTTATACGAGTTATCGTCAAATTTACCGCCGGCATGAAGAACGGTCATGATGACCTGGGCAGCAGAAACGCCCTCTTCTTCGTGAATACCGGTCGGAATGCCACGACCATCATCCTGTACGGAAACAGAGTTATCCGCATGGATCGTGACCTGAATCTCTTTACAGTGGCCCGCGAGGGCTTCGTCGATAGCGTTGTCCACAACCTCGAATACCATGTGGTGCAGACCAGTGCCGTCATCGGTATCGCCGATATACATGCCGGGGCGCTTACGCACCGCGTCCAGCCCTTTTAATACCTTGATACTTGAGGAGTCATAAGAATTCGACATCAACGTTTCTCGCTCATTTTTAGTCCTGTGATAGAACGGCTATTTTACCTTGTTCCACGCGGAACATCTTGCCCTTTTCACCCATCATATCGGTCACTTGCTCAGCGCTTATCGCACTAACAAAAACCTGTGCCTGGGTGGCTTTCAGGCGATCGGCCAGCAACCGACGTCGGTCGGCGTCCAGCTCAGAGGCAAAATCGTCAAGAAGATACAGGCAACGCCGCCCGCTCTGTCGGGTGAGGAACTCACCCTGCGCCAGTCTCAGCGCGCACATCAGTAACTTCAGCTGTCCACGGGACAGTAAATCTTCCACCGGCGTGCCGTCGGCACGAATGCGGAAATCCGCTTTATGCGGGCCTGATGCGGTATAAGTTAAGGCTCTGTCGCGTTCAAAATTACGCTCCAGCAACTCGCCGTACTCCGTTTCCTTGTCCCATCCACGCTGGAAAGAAAAACTGAGGGCGAATTCAGGCAGGAATTGCGCACAGGTCGCGCTGATATCAGCCGCGATCGCGTCGCTGTATGCTGCCCGCCATTCGCTAATGCGCTCGGCTAACGGGATCAATTCCTGATCCCAGGCACGAATTTGCGCATAACGACTCACCTGTCGCAGCGCGGCGTTGCGCTGCTTGAGTAACCGTCGCAGGTTGCTCCAGGCGATAAAAAAACCGGGGTCGTGATGAAAACAACCCCAGTCAATAAACGCCCGACGGTACTTCGGCCCGCCATTGAGCAGAGTGAAACCTTCGGGTGTGATAAGTTGCATCGGCAGCATCTGCGCCAGTTCAGACACTTTGTGGCCGTCACTGCCATCAATGCGCACTTTACTGTCGCCCTGACGGCTTTTGCTCAGGCCAATCGACAATTCGCGATCGCCGCCATCATCCACACGGGCATGAAGAACAAACTCCGGCTGATCGTGACGGATAACGCGGCCCGCCTGCAAACTGCGAAAAGCGCGGCCATGCCCGAGCGTATAAACCGCCTCGAGCACGCTGGTTTTACCGCTGCCGTTGGGTCCGACCAGAAAGTTAAAACCGGACGACGGATCTAAATCCGCCGCCTCGATGTTGCGGAAATCTTTTATCAGTAAGCGCGTTAAGGCCATTAATTCAGATCAAAGCCTCATCGGCATGACAACGTACGCCGCCGACTGGCTGGCTGCGTCTTCGATCTGCACGCTGGAGACCGAGTCCGTCAGCAGCAGATTAACGTCTTCACACTTGAGCGCATTAAGCACATCGAGCACGTAACTGACGTTAAAGCCGATTTCCATTTCGGTGCCTTCGTAGCCGACATCCAGAATTTCTTCTGCTTCTTCCTGTTCCGGGTTGTTCGCGGTAATTTTCAGCTGGTTATGGCTGACATACAACCGCACGCCGCGGAATTTTTCATTGGACAGGATCGCTGCACGGGCAAACGCCTGTTTGAGCAAATCGCACCCAGCCTGCAGCGTTTTGTCCGGATTTTTCGGCAATACGCGGCGATAGTCAGGGAAACGACCGTCAACCAGTTTGGAGGTAAAGATAAAGTCGCCGACGTGAGCACGGATATTGTTGCTGCCGATTTGCAGCTGCAATGTGGTGTCACCGCCGTCAAGCAGACGCACCAGTTCCATCACGCCTTTACGCGGTACGATCACCGAATGTGAAGGCAGGGACTGGCCGATTGGCATAGAGCACACGGCCAGACGGTGACCGTCGGTCGCAACAGTACGCAGTTCTTCACCTTCGGTTTCGAACAGCATGCCGTTTAAATAGTAACGAACGTCCTGATGCGCCATGGAAAACTGCGTGGCTTCAATCAGACGTTTCAACGTGGCCTGCGCCAAGGTGAATTCCACCTCGCTTTGCCAGTCGTCGAGATTAGGGAAATCTGTTGCCGGCAGGGTCGACAGCGAGAAACGGCTGCGGCCTGATTTTACCAGCATGCGGTCGCCATCAAGAGCGACGGAAATTTCCGCGCCTTCCGGCAGTCCACGGCAGATATCAAAGAATTTACGCGCCGGTACCGTAGTAGCACCCGCTTCATGTGGCTGAGACAGCGCGACTTTCGCCACCATCTCCATTTCCAAATCCGTCCCGGTCAGCGACAACGCGCCATCCGTCACCTGTAATAACAGGTTACCCAGAATAGGCAACGTCGGTCGTCCACCCAGCGGGCTACTGACCTGTTGCAGTGGTTTCAGTAAATGCTCACGTTCAACAATAAATTTCATAGCGCTAGGAAGATAATGTTCTGATTAAGTTGGAGAAATCTTCTTTGATGTCGTGACTTTCTTCACGCAACTGCTCGATTTTACGGCAGGCGTGCAACACCGTGGTATGGTCCCGACCACCGAACGCATCGCCGATTTCTGGCAGGCTGTGGTTGGTCAGCTCTTTCGCCAGCGCCATCGCCATCTGGCGTGGGCGGGCTACCGAACGGGAGCGCCGTTTGGAAAGCAGGTCAGCGACCTTGATTTTATAATATTCGGCCACTGTTTTCTGAATATTATCGATAGTGACCAGCTTCTCCTGAAGCGCTAACAAATCACGCAGCGCTTCACGAACGAAGTCGATGGTGATCGCACGGCCGGTAAAGTTGGCATTGGCGATCACGCGGTTCAGTGCACCTTCAAGCTCACGCACATTAGAACGCAGACGTTTAGCAATAAAGAAGGCAACTTCGCCCGGCAGACGGATATCGTTCTCGTCGGCCTTTTTCATCAGGATCGCCACGCGGGTTTCTAATTCAGGCGGCTCGATCGCCACCGTCAGACCCCAGCCAAAACGCGATTTCAAACGATCTTCAACACCGTTGATCTCTTTCGGATAACGATCTGAGGTCAGGATGATCTGCTGATTACCTTCCAGCAGGGCATTAAAGGTGTGGAAAAACTCTTCCTGAGAACGTTCTTTATTAGCAAAGAACTGAATGTCATCGATGAGCAACGCATCGACAGAACGGTAGTAGCGTTTGAACTCTTCAATGGCGTTGTTTTGCAAGGCTTTGACCATGTCCTGAACAAAACGCTCGGAGTGCATGTACACCACTTTTGCATTGGCTTTACGCGCCATGATGCCGTTGCCGACCGCATGCAATAAGTGGGTTTTACCCAGACCGGTGCCGCCATAAAGGAAGAGCGGGTTGTACGCGCCGCCCGGATTGTCCGCCACCTGACGCGCCGCCGCGCGGGCCAGTTGGTTAGACTTACCTTCTACGAAGTTATCAAAAGTGTGTTTGGGATTGACGTTTGAGCGATATGAAAGCTCGGGCTGAACAGGCGAACTGTCCCAGCTTGGACGTGATGGCGCCAGACGCGGAATAGCGGGCGCAGACTGAGAACTGACGTTGGCCGCAACAGGTTGACTGACGCGCTGAATTACCGGTTTGCTGCCAACTTCAAAACGCAGCAACGGAGCATCCGTCCCACAGAAATCGTTGAGCAAGCCGTTAATATTGTTTAAGTATTTGTCACGAACCCAATCCAGGACAAAACGATTCGGGGCGTAAAGCGCCAGCGTATTGTCGTTGAGTTCCGCCTGTAGGGGGCGTATCCACATACTGAATTCTGTGGCAGGTAGTTCATCCTGCAAACGGGCAAGACATTGCTGCCAAAGCGAAAGTGACACGGCGGACTCCACTCGAACAAGTATCAAAAAAGAAAAGGATCAGGATATTTTTTAAATCATGATTTTTGGCACACGTCCCGCCTGCCTGTATAAGGGGAAGGGGGAAATTTCTCTCACCACCCTGTCAGTGGCGTAAAGTCACGTGCGAACCGCTTTTTGCGGTTTTGGTCGACAGCGCCCCAGACGGGATCGCGATCGGAATGGCGGATCATAACGCAATCCGACACAGAGATCCTCCCCTTCCTGACAGTTTAGATCCTTTTTATCCACAGGCAGCGATCGGCAAGTGGGTAAGCTTAGCCGATCCTTTTAAAATTAGGCGATGTAATCATCACTCTGGTGAAAAAATAGGAGTCCGCTGAGCTAAATATCGTCAGACTGAGAGAAAGATCTCAGCCCTGTGGATAAGGATCACACGAGGATCCTTGCGATTTACGGCAGAGTCCGTATAATCCTCAGCCCTACGTGTGAAGCCTGTGCTCCTGATGGTCATAACCAGATGGATATTGCGGTGTGACCACGGGCAATTCTGGTAAACACTTGAACCATTTCTGGCAATGTAAATTGACTCAGGACTGTACAGTTATTACAATCCCGCTTCTTTATATGTTGCGACAAAGGCACCGGTCGTTTTTTCGCCGAAATGTCTTCGCGTTTACTGATCAGTAATAATTTAAGTTTAGGTAGAAATCGCCATGAAACGCACTTTCCAACCGTCCGTATTGAAGCGCAACCGTAGCCACGGCTTCCGTGCTCGTATGGCCACCAAAAATGGTCGTCAGGTTCTGGCTCGCCGTCGTGCGAAAGGCCGTACCCGTCTGTCAGCTTCTAAGTAATAAAAGCTAACCTATTTAGTGGTTAAGCTCGCTTTTCCCAGGGAGTTACGTTTGTTAACTCCCCGTCATTTCACTTTCGTCTTCCAGCAGCCACAACGGGCTGGCACGCCGCAAATCACTATACTCGGCCGCCTGAACGAGCTGGGGCATCCCCGCATCGGTCTCACCGTCGCAAAAAAACACGTCAAACGCGCACATGAACGCAATCGGATTAAACGCCTAACCCGCGAAAGTTTCCGGTTGAATCAACATACGCTGCCGTCGATGGATTTTGTGGTGGTCGCCAAGAAGGGTGTCGCCGATTTAGATAATCGCGCGCTGACGGAAGCGTTGGAGAAATTATGGCGTCGACATTGCCGACAGGCTCCCGCATCCTGATAAGTCTGATACGTGGTTATCAGTTATTCATCAGTCCGTTGCTCGGGCCACATTGCCGCTTTCGACCAACCTGCTCTCAATACAGTATTGAAGCAATTGGTCGTTTTGGCATGTTAAAAGGCAGTTGGTTGACTTTGAAACGCGTATTAAAATGCCATCCTTTGAACCCAGGTGGTGATGACCCCGTACCGCCGAAAACCGACAATAACAGAGAACTCTAACGATGGATTCGCAACGCAATCTTTTCCTCATCGCTCTGCTGTTCGTGTCTTTCATGATCTGGCAGGCATGGCAAACGGACCACGCTCCGCAACCGGCCAACCAGACCACGCAACAGACTGCGAACACTGCAAACGGTGATGCTGCTAACCAGGCTGTTCCTGGTAGCGGTCAGGGCAAATTAATTACAGTTAACAGTGATGTGCTGTCATTAACAATCAACACCCGTGGCGGCGACATTGAGCAGGCTCTGCTGACTGCTTACCCTACTTCTTTGGGCTCTGACCAGCCTTTCCAGTTACTGGAAACCACACCTAATTTCCTCTATCAGGCACAAAGCGGTCTGACAGGTAAAAACGGTCCAGATAATCCGGCTAACGGCGAACGTCCTCTGTTCCAGACCAGCTCGGATACCTTCACGATGTCTGAAGGCCAGTCTGAACTGCGCATTCCGATGACTTACACGGCGGCAAACGGTGTGATTTACACCAAAACCTTCGTGATCAAACGTGGCTCTTATGCGGTGAGCGTTGAATACAACATCAACAACACCACAGCAGCTCCGCTTGAACTGACCCTGTTCGGTCAACTGAAACAAACCACCGAATTGCCTAAGCACCGTGATACCGGTAGCAATAACTTTGCTCTGCACACGTTCCGCGGCGCGGCATACTCCTCAAGCGATGACAAATATCAGAAATACGCGTTCGATAAGAGCGAAGTGCTGAATGTCACCACTCAGGGCGGTTGGGTTGCGATGCTGCAGCAGTACTTTGCGACTGCGTGGATCCCGTCAGCGAAAGACACCAACAACTTCTTTACCAGTACCAATAACGGCATTTCTTCGATTGGTTTCAAAGGCACGCCGTTTACCGTTGCACCAGGTGCACAACAACAAGTGGCTTCCACCCTGTGGGTCGGCCCTGAGATTCAGGACAAGATGGCAGCCATCGCGCCTCACCTTGACCTGACTGTTGACTACGGTTGGTTATGGTTCATCTCTCAGCCACTGTTCAAACTGTTGAAATTCATTCAAGGGTTTGTCGGTAACTGGGGCTTCTCGATCATCGTTATCACCTTTATTGTCCGCGGTATCATGTACCCACTGACCCGCGCTCAGTACACGTCGATGGCGAAAATGCGTATGTTGCAGCCGAAACTGGCCGCCATGCGTGAACGTATCGGTGATGACAAACAGCGCATGAGTCAGGAAATGATGGCGCTGTATAAGTCTGAGAAAGTGAACCCGCTGGGTGGTTGTCTGCCGCTGGTTATTCAGATGCCAATCTTCCTGGCACTGTATTACATGCTGTCTGGTTCCATTGAATTGCGCCACGCGCCATTCATCCTGTGGATCCATGACCTGTCAGCGCAAGACCCGTACTACATTCTGCCGGTCATCATGGGTCTTACGATGTTCTTCATTCAGAAGATGTCGCCGACGACCGTCACTGACCCGATGCAGCAGAAGATCATGACCTTCATGCCGGTCATCTTCACCGTGTTCTTCCTGTGGTTCCCGTCTGGTCTGGTGGTGTACTACATTGTCAGTAATACAGTAACCATCCTCCAGCAGCAGCTGATTTATCGCGGGCTGGAAAAACGTGGCCTGCATAGCCGCGACAAGAAAAAGTCATAAGTGAATGTCGGGGCGGCTTTCGTCCTGACAGCTAAACTTGATGATTAAAGACAAAGGCGGTCATTTTGACCGCCTTTTGCATATCCGTAAAAAGACCCGAAGAGATCAAACGTTATGAGCACCTCAGATACCATCATTGCCCAGGCAACGCCCCCAGGACGCGGTGGTGTAGGCATTTTGCGCATTTCCGGCCGTGCGGCGCGTGATGTGGCACAGGCTGTCTTAGGTAAACTGCCCAAGCCACGTTATGCCGATTATCTGCCGTTTCAGGATGCAGACGGCAGCACACTGGATCAGGGTATCGCGCTGTGGTTCCCCGGCCCGAACTCCTTTACCGGTGAAGACGTGCTTGAACTGCAAGGCCACGGCGGCCCGGTGATCCTGGATCTGCTGCTAAAACGCATCATCGCGCTGGAAAACGTACGTATTGCGCGTCCGGGCGAATTCTCTGAGCGTGCTTTCCTCAACGATAAGCTCGATCTGGCGCAGGCCGAGGCGATTGCCGATCTTATCGACGCCAGTTCTGAGCAGGCCGCGCGTTCGGCGGTTAACTCATTACAGGGCGCATTCTCGAACCGAATTCATCATCTGGTGGAAGCACTCACTCACCTGCGGATCTTTGTCGAAGCAGCTATCGACTTCCCTGATGAAGAAATCGACTTCCTGTCTGACGGTAAAATCGAGGCAAAACTCAATACGGTGATGGGTGATCTCGATGCCGTACGTGCTGAAGCGCGTCAGGGCAGTCTGCTGCGTGAAGGGATGAAAGTGGTGATTGCCGGCCGTCCGAACGCCGGTAAATCCAGCCTGCTGAATGCTCTCGCCGGCCGCGAAGCCGCGATTGTCACCGACATTGCCGGTACCACGCGTGACGTCTTGCGCGAACATATCCACCTCGACGGGATGCCGTTGCACATCATCGACACAGCCGGTCTACGAGAAGCCAGTGACGAAGTGGAGCGCATTGGTATCGAACGTGCGTGGAATGAGATTGAACAGGCCGACTTAGTGCTGTTTATGGTCGATGGCACGACAACAGCGGCAACGGAACCTGCAGAGATCTGGCCGGAGTTTATGGCCCGTCTGCCAGCGACGTTACCCATTGTCGTTGTGCGAAATAAAGCGGATATCACCGGCGAAGCGCTGGGACAAACCCAAGTGAATGGTCACTCACTTATCCGCCTTTCCGCACGTACCGGTGATGGCGTGGATTTGCTGCGTGATCATCTCAAACAGGTGATGGGCTTTAATCACAATATGGAAGGGGGATTCCTCGCCCGCCGCCGTCATCTGCACGCGCTGGAAGACGCCGCGCAGCATCTGGTTCAGGGTAAAGACCAGCTGCTCGGTGCATGGGCCGGTGAATTACTGGCAGAAGAACTGCGTCTGGCACAGCTGTCACTGAGTGAAATCACCGGCGAATTTACGTCAGATGATTTGCTGGGCCGTATTTTCTCAAGCTTCTGTATCGGCAAATAATTCAGGTTCGATCCGTGATGAATGAGAGTAAGCGAGCAATCACTTACTCTCATTTTTTAGCTACTTATCTGTTACTTACGGATTTTTAGGCTCGGCAGGTTTCGTGAGTTTACGTAGTTCTTTCACCTGCGAGACACTGACCGCAGACGCCTGATTCCCCCATCCATTGCGGATAAAGTTCACCACATCCGCGACCTGCTGATCATCAAGCCGCCATGCAAAGCCTGGCATCGCCAGACCCGTCGGCGCGGCCTGTGTTTTCGGCGCGTGAGAGCCGTTTAACACAATATTGATCACCGAAGAGGGGTCATCACTCAGCACTGCCGGGTTCTGCGCCAGTTGCGGGAAGGCATTTTTCTCTCCCTGTCCGCTGGAGAGATGGCAGCCCGAGCAGTTTTCCAGATAGACCTGTGCACCGGTCTTCGAGACATCCCCTTTCTGCAGAGCCTCAGTGGTACTGTTGTTATTGACCTGCACACCGCCTTTGCCATTCGCTGGCAGGGACTTCAGGTACACCGCAATAGCATGACGATCGCTATCGTTCAGATACTGGGTGCTGTCCTGAATCACATCCACCATCGACCCGAAGGCCGCTGAGCGCTCCGTGTGCCCGCGCCCGAGGAACTGACTGATCTCCTCTTCGTTCCACTGTCCCAGGCCGGTGGTAGCATCACCGCGCAGGTTAGGTGCATGCCAGCCTTCGAGCGTACCTCCGGTAAGATAATCGCTGTCATTCTGGTCGAGCGCCTTCTCCTGATAGCCAATGCCACGCGGGGTGTGGCAACTGCCACAATGGCCTAAGCCCTGAACCAGATAGGCACCCCGGTTCCAGTCAGCGGTCTGCTGCGGATCAGATCGATAGGGCTTTTTCTCCAGGAAGACGCTGTTCCATACTGCTAACGGCCAGCGCATATTCAGCGGGAACGAAATATCACTGTCCCGGTTCTTCTGATCAACCGCCGGAACCTGATGGATGAAATAGAGATACAGGTCATGTACATCGGCGTCGGACATTTTGCTAAATGACGGATAAGGCATCGCCGGATAAAGATGATGGCCATCTTTGGCAATCCCCTCACGCAGGGCTTTGCTGAAATCCTCCTCAGTGTAATTACCGATACCGGTGTTTTTATCCGGTGTGATATTACTCGAGTAGATGGCCCCTACCGGTGTGCTCATTTTCAGGCCACCTGCGAAACTTTTGCCTCCGGGCGTAGTGTGGCAGGCCACACAGTCACCGGCACGGGAAAGGTATTCACCCTGTTTAATCTGCGCACTGATGTCGTTGTTTTCTGCCGCCATAACCTGAGCAGTCAGCGTCATACCGGTCATTCCCAGGCCCAGCCATAATCCGCAGCGCCATAATGAACTCTTGTTTTCTTTGATCATGATATCGTCCTGATTATGCCTGAACCAAAGGTCCCGGATGGGCTAAGTACTGAGTACGAATGGCATTGGCGGCAAAATAGGCCAGCGCCCCCACCACGCCCGTCGGGTTGTAGGCCAGATTCTGCGGAAACGCAGAAGCACCCAGCACAAACAGATTGGGCACATCCCAGCTCTGCAGATATTTGTTCACAACGCTGTTTTTCGGTGAGTCACCCATGATCGCGCCGCCGGTGATATGCGTAGACTGGTAAGGTTTCACGTCAAAATGGTCGCCGGGTTTTAGCTGACTGACCGACATACTTTTTGGATTCATCACTTTGGCGATTTTCTTCATTTCCTGAGTGACGAAATCGGTCATTTTGTATTCGTTATCCTGCCAGTCAAAGGTCATGCGCAGTAAGGGATAGCCATAGCTGTCTTTATAAGTAGGATCGAGATCGAGGTAACACTGCTTATAGGGCATAACCGATCCTTCGGAACCAATGGACATCGAATGCAGATAATTATCTTTAATGCCCTGCTTCCAGCCACTGCCCCAGGTCGGGGTGCCTTTAGGTAACGACATTTGCTGGATCGGACGACCACCGGTGCGGACTGCCGAGATGTATGCACCACCGATGAAACCGAGTTTGGCGTGATCAAAGTTTTCAGCATTGAAGTCATCGATCACCGTGCCGGCGGCTCCGGCGCCGATAAACGGATTGAACGTTTTACTCTCATCATAGAAAAGCGAGATACCACTGTTCATCTGGTAGGCAAAGTTTTTACCCACCACGCCTTCGCCGGTCTTCGGATCATAAGGTGTACCGATTTTCGACATCAGCAGCAGGCGGACGTTATGCAGCTGGAAAGCGCTTAAGATCACCAGATCCGCCGTCTGTTCGACTTTCTCACCATAAGCATCAATGTAAGTCACGCCGGTGGCTTTTTTGCCGGTGGAATCCGTGTTGATACTCACCACTTGTGCGCGCGTTCTGAGTGAGAAGTTCTTCTTCTGATAGAGCGCAGGCAAAATCGTGCTTTGCGGGGAAGCTTTAGAGTAGTTGTAACAACCAAAACGTTCGCAGAAACCGCAGAAGTTACAGGCACCTAACTGCACGCCATAAAAGTTAGTGTAAGATTCTGAAGCGTTAGCCGCCGGGATAGGGAACGGATGGAAGCCGAGTGACTTCGCGGCGTCACCAAACAGTGAGCCCGAATAGAGCTGCGTCAGCGCGGGCGTCGGATATCCCTGCTGGCGCGGTGCTTCAAACGGATTGCCGCCTTCGATGATCTTGCCCTGAATATTCCCCGCCGTACCGGAAGTCCCGCACAACCGCTCGAATTTATCGAAGAAGGGTTCCAGCTCATCATAGGTCACCCCATGATCCTGCACGGTCATATCGGCAGGGATAAATTTCTCGCCGTAGCGATCCACCACGGTTGAACGCATGGTCAGATCCGCAGGCAGCGCACGCCACTGCATACCATTCCAGTGAACCCCGGCACCACCGACGCCGTTCCCTGGCAGGAATGCACCGAACTGGCGATAAGGCACGGCGAAATCTGCCGAGGTATGGCGTACGGTAACCGTCTCTTTCGCTGTTTCCTGGAATAACTTCAGGCGGATACCGTAAGTCAGCTCATCAGCAATACGCGGGTAAGCAAAGTCAGGGTAAGTATCACGCTGCTCGCCACGTTCCAGCGCCAGAACTTCCAGACCTGCCTCCGCCAGTTCCATCGCCATAATGGCGCCCGTCCAGCCCAGTCCTACCACCACCACATCAACATGCTTATTCTTTTGAGTACTCATTACGCATTCCTCTTGCTGGAAATACTGACCGGGCCAAGCGGATACGCCTGGTTATGTTTCCCTGCCCAGTCTTTGTAGTCGGCGCGGGCGCCAGGGAAACCAATCAGCTTCCACGATGCAAGACTCTGGTTGCCACTGTGGATCGGGTCTGACAGATAGCCCTCTTTGGTATTCAGCAGCAGCAGGCTGAAAAATGCATTGCCGGTCAGCTCATCGAATTTGAGATGGTTAGCTTCGAGGGAGGTCAAAAGGTCGTTTTGCTGAGGTACGGTTAAATCGGCGAATTTCTTCTGAAACTGCTGCTGGCAGTGAGCATCCACGGCTTTGATCCCCAGCCGATAGGTGTCACGCGGCGTCAGTTTAGACTGATAACCCAGGGTGGGATCAGCTTCGACGAAGGGGGGATGCATGTACCACAGGCCGCCGTGGCCGTAGGGCAGCTCCATCTGTTTGTCGATATATTCCGGCACGCCCTGACTGACCGCGCCCGGCCCGTTGGCATCGGTTGGGATCAGACGTTCGCAAGCGGCCAGCAGAAAACGCCACTCTTCATTATTGAAAAAAATCGGCACGTAGTGCTGGGAAACACCCTCGGCCGCTTTACTGTTTTTTGGGGAAAGCGCCAGCGCGCCGGTTGAGGCTGTCGCCACCAAAGGGACTAAGGCGAGTGTCTTTTTGAGAAATCCACGTCTCGAGGACGGGATATTATTTTTTTCCGACATAGGTGATCCTCACACTAATCATTAACAATCAATAAACAATTTCGCTTAAAATAATAGGGTTTTGTATATAGATTGTTAACCAGGGTTAGGTTGCAAATGATTACAAAATGCCCGGTCTTTATTTGCCGAAAAAATATTCTACTGCCATACAAGAATAACCACAGGCCAAGGAGGGTTTAAAAAGCAAGCGGCAGAATAAAAGGAAAGGGAGAGGCGAAAAAAGAGGGAATCAGACTTGCGGATAAATTGTGCTATTTTTTCAAAAGGCAGCAAAAAAACCCTATTTATTAAGAAAATGCCCGAAGTGTTGTGCTTCGGGCATTAGGTTTCAGTACGCTATAACCACTTCTCAGAGCTTAAAGCCAGCGACCACAGTTTCCAGCTGCACGGTCTGATCCTGCATCGCCTGCGCGGCGGCAGAAACCTGTTCGACCAGCGCGGCGTTCTGCTGCGTGGCGTTATCGAGCTGCGTAATGGCGACGTTAACCTGCTCGATGCCCAGACTTTGCTCCTGACTGGAAGACATAATTTCGTTCATCAGCGTCGCCACGTTATTCACGCCGCCCATGACTTCATCCATGGTCGTCCCCGCCGTCGCCACCAGATTGCTGCCGGTGGAAATATCCGCCACCGAATCTTCAATCAGCTTTTTGATTTCACGCGCAGAGGTCGCCGAACGTTGCGCCAGACTGCGCACCTCGGAAGCTACCACCGCAAAGCCGCGCCCCTGTTCACCGGCACGTGCTGCTTCAACCGCCGCATTCAGCGCCAGAATGTTGGTCTGGAAGGCGATGCCATCGATCACACTGATGATATCGACGATTTTGTGTGAGGAACGGGTGATCGACCCCATCGTCTCGACCACCTGTTTCACCACTTCGGAGCCTCTTTCCGCTACTGCCGATGCATCACGCGCCAGCTGATTAGCGCCCTCCGCATTGGCGGCGTTCTGTTTCACGGTGCTGGTCAGCTGTTCCATTGAGGCTGCCGTTTCAACAATCGAGCTGGCCTGTTCTTCAGTTCGCGCGGATAAGTCGAGATTACCGCTGGCAATCTGGCGCGACGCCGAGGTGATCGCCAGACTGCTGTCACCGACCTGACGCAGAATCGATTGCAGGAAAGACAGGAAGCTGTTGAAACTCTGGTTGATCTGATTGAACTCCGGGCTGCGGCTTTCCGGTAAACGCTGGGTTAAATCTGCACCACCCGCAGAAAGCTGAGCGATATTTTTGTTCAGCGCGCCGAGCTGGCGCATAAACACTTTAATCGCCGCAATCAGCACAATCAGCAGCAGTAAGACCATCGGGATTTGCACCAGGCCAAGGCTTGCCAGAATACTGTGGCTGCGCGCCAGCAGCTGACGAGTTGGCATGTCGGTGGCGATATACCACGGCCCCTGAATGTTACTCATGAACATCGTATGCGAGGTGCCGTCGCTGTCGTAATCAGCGACCAGGCTTGACTGGTCGTTGATCTGATCCAGACTTTTGCGGATTTGCATCGCCAGCGGTGAGCCTTCGCCCAGAGACGCCAGCTTCGGCAATTTTTCATCCGTGGAATGGCTGGTACCCACGATGGTGCCGTCTTTCTCGACGATATAAATCGTCGCGTGAACCTTTTTCTCCATTTCCGTCACCAGCTGGTTAAAGAAACCTAGCGTCACGTCGATGGTGGCCACACCCCACTGTTTGTCGCCTTTATAAATCGGCATGGCGCAGTTGGTGCGCGGTTGGGTGCTGGCGTCATCGAAATAGGCAGGAGCCCAGACGCACTGACCTTTTTCACCTTTGGAAGCTGCGAGATACCAGGACTGATCGAAATAGTTTGGCGAGTCTGCGCTGTTCCAGAAAGTATTCACCGTCAGCTGATTATTACTATTACGGGCAAAGAAGGTGCTGAATTTGATTTTTGCCGGGTCGCGCTGGTTTGGCAGCGGCCAGATGCCACCACCAAACACGGCGGCGTCCCCGTACTGATCGACCAGCGCAGGCAGCAACCGGTCGATACTGTCACTGTCCATTTGTGCGACAGTCTGGGTGATTGTGCGTACCTGAGACTCAACTTTGTTCAGACGATCGTTAATAGCGACCGCCACATCATCTACCTGATTAGCCACCAGATTACTTTCTGTTTGTTTCAGCTGAGGAGCAATAAAGACCTGGATCACGATGAGCGTAACGATGACCAGCACAATAAAAAACAAGCTGATCAATGCGATAAAGCGGGATTGCGTTGTTTTTAACATTTTAGGGTACTCACAGGCAAAGCAGCGAGATCGCTGCTTAACTAGTAACGGCATTATCTGACGTTTCTTTATGTTGCTATAGTAGATATATCTGGTGTCAGGATCGTATGGGTGAAAATCCAGAACATCATTCCAGCGCGTTCTCCTCTCAATAAGCGTTTAAATACGTGATTAATTTCACTTTTCGGTGATGGAAAACTGTCTGAAAAGAGAAGGAAGTGTGCGCCAATGCGGGTTTTAAGCGGTTTTTAATGATTTCTCTTAATGTTATTCTTTACGAGAACAGAGAAAATACGGTCGAACCATTAATCATGGAGTGAACAATGGCGTGCCATTTTGCAAGATGGGCAATGACGGATGCAGAACCGGATACACACCGGTTGCCCAGAGAGATCGTATTATCCGCAAGACACCTTTCCGAAAAACAGCGCAGGCGTTTCCTGAATGGCCGCGTTCTGCTGGCAGAAATGATTTTCTACCTGTACGGAATTGCTGAACTTCCTCACATCATCACACTGGCCAGCGGTCGCCCGAGTTTTGAATCCTCCGATCTCCCTGATTTCAGCCTGGCGTATGCCGGGAGCACCGTCGGCGTGTTAATCAGCAGCGAAGGAAAAGTCGGTCTCGACCTCGAAATTATTCATGCCCGCAGTGCGCTGGTGAATCCGCAACAGCAGTTACAACTTTCCGCAGTGGAAAAAACCTGGATTGCCATGCAATCGGATCCGGTGGAATCCTCGCTGCAACTGTGGTGTATCCGCCAGAGCATGCTGAAGATGTCCGGCCTTAACGATCAGAGCCCGCTGACGCTCAGCCTGAATCCGGCTTCTGGCCGTTTGCGATCTACCGTGACTCCGGAGGCGCAGGTGATGAGTGACATTGAAGGGTCGATTACCTGGTCCTGCGCGCAATCGCCCTCGATCATCCGGTTGCAGTGCTGGCGCTATGAACCCGAAAACGGCTTTACCCGCACGCAAACCCTCTCCACAGACCAGCAATCCGAATCACCGCACTTTATGAAATTCATCAGCCTGCCGCCCGCTAAATAAAACTTCACGTTTGTTTTCCTCCGCCGTGTCGATTTTCGTTTATGGTTACAGGCAGCCCTTTCGGAAAATCATCCATAACAGGAGTTAGCCATGTCAGTTACACCACTGAAGTTTGTCACACTGTTAGGTAGTCTTCGTAAAGCGTCTTACAACGCCATGGTGGCGCGTACCTTGCCGAATGTCGCCCCTGAAGGCATCACGATTGAAGCGTTGCCGTCCATGGGTACTGTCCCGCTCTATGATGCGGATATTCAGCAAGAAGAGGGCTTTCCGGCGGATATAGAAGCCATTGCGGAACAAATTCGTCAGGCTGATGGCGTCATTATCGTCACGCCGGAATATAACTATTCCGTGCCGGGTGGCCTGAAAAATGCCATCGACTGGATTTCCCGCCTGCCAAACCAACCGCTGGCCGGTAAGCCTGTGCTCATCCAGACCAGTTCAATGGGACCGGTCGGTGGCGCACGGTGCCAGTATCACCTGCGCCAGATTCTGGTTTTCCTCGATGCTATGGTCATGAACAAACCTGAATTCATGGGTGGCGTCATTCAGAGCAAAGTAGATGAGCAGACGGGCGAAGTGGTGGATCAGGGCACGCTGGACTTCCTGCGCGGCCAACTGACCGCGTTTGCCGACTATACCCGTCGCGTCAGCAAATAATTCCGGTCATCAGAAATGCAAACAGCCCGCAAATACGGGCTGTCTTTTTATCGGCGTTAAGCAGACGTCAGCGTATTAATGCCCGTCTACAAACGCGATTTTCAGCACGAACAGCAGCGCGACTACCACCACGCACGGGCTGATTTCTCTCCAGCGGCCGGTGCCCAGTTTCATCACCACGTAAGAGATGAAGCCCAGCGCGATACCTTCAGTGATCGAGAAGCTGAACGGCATCATCACCGCGGTCACGAACGCCGGAACTGCTTCGGTCAGATCATCCCATGAAACGCGTGCCAAACTGGAAGTCATCAGTACGCCGACATAAATCAGCGCACCGGCTGCTGCGTATTCCGGCACCATGCCCGCCAGCGGGGAAATGAAGATAACCAGCAGGAACAGTAAACCGGTAACGACTGCTGTCAGACCGGTACGGCCACCAACGGAAACGCCGGAGGTGCTTTCAATATAAGCGCCGACGGAAGAGGTTCCGATAAATGCGCCCGCGACAGATGAAATACTGTCTACGTACAGCGCCTGTTTCATCTGCGGGAATTTACCTTTTTCATCCGCCAGACCCGCTTTGTCGGTCACGCCGATCAACGTACCGGAGGAGTCAAACAGGTTTACCAGCATGAAGGAGAAAATGACTCCCGCCAGACTAATATTCAGCGCGCCTTTCAGATCCACCTGACCGACAACCGTGGTGATGCTCGGCGGCATCGACCAGAAGCCGGTGTAATGCACGTCACCAATCATCATGCCAATCCCGGTGGTGACAACAATCGACACCAGCACTGAGGCATGGAAGTTACGCGACGCCAGAACGGCGATAATGAAGAAACCGAGCACGCCCAGCAGCACGTTGTGCGAGGTCAGATTGCCGATGGTCACGATAGTGTCCGGGTTCGGCACGATGATGCCGGCGTTTTTCAGCCCCATCATGCCAATAAACAGCCCGATACCGGCGGTGATCCCCACGCGCAGGCTGACCGGAATGTTGGCAATCATCCAGTAACGGATGCGGAAAATGGTCAGCAGCAGCAAACCGACTGCGCCCCAGAAAATCGCGCCCATCCCGACCTGCCAGGAAACGCCCATCGCGCCCACGACGACAAAAGCAAAGAACGCATTCAGACCCATCGCCGGTGCCAGAGCGACCGGAAGGTTGGCGATAACGCCCATCAGGATGCTGCCGAACGCGGCAATCAGACAGGTGGTCACAAAGACGGCCTGTTTATCCATGCCCGCGACACCCAGAATTTGCGGGTTCACGAAAACGATGTAGACCATGGTCAGGAAGGTGGTTAAACCGGCGATAGTTTCGGTGCGTACGGTGGTGCCGTGCTGAGTCAGTTTAAACAGACGTTCAGCCAGACCTTTACCCGCAGTCGCATTGCTCTGTGGTGTGCTCATTGGTGAGTTCCAAAATGGGGGGAAAACAATCGGGGGGTATCCTAAGGATTTTAGCTCAAAAGCGCCAGCACTGGATGTATGGGATTAAATCTATCGTTCGGGTACAGTGCCATAATGCACGTCAATAGATGAAACACTCACAGGGAGAAAGTATGTCACAAGTTAAATGTGTCTTTTTTGATTGCGACGGTACGCTGGTGGACAGTGAATTGTTGTGCTGCGAAGCCTATGTCGAGATGTTTGCGCATTTTGGTGTGACGGTTTCTTTCGACGAAATGTACAAGAAATATAAAGGCGTGAAGCTTTATGAAATCGTCGCGATCGTCAATAAAGAGCACGGTATCGACGTGCCGAAAGAAGAAATGGAAGTGGTATTCCGCCAGCACGTCGCGCGTCTTTTCGACAGTAAACTTGAGCCGATTGACGGTGCACGCGAGCTGCTGGAGCAAATCACCGTGCCGATGTGCGTCGTCTCCAACGGCCCGGTCACCAAAATGCAGCACTCTCTCGGCCTGACCGGTTTACTGTCTTTCATGGGTGACAAATTATTCAGCGGCTATGATTTACAGCGCTGGAAGCCCGATCCGGCTGTCCTGTATAAAGCCGCCGATGTCATGAACGTGCCGGTAGAAAATTGCATTCTGGTGGAAGATTCGGTCGCTGGCGCGCAGGCCGGGATCACCGCCGGGATCCCTGTATTTTATTACTGCGCAGACCCGCATAACCCGCCGCTCGATCATCCGCTGGTCACGACGTTCCACGACATGCGTGAGCTGCCGGAGATCTGGCGCCAGATGGGGTATCAGATTACTCGCTGAGAGATTTTTCGTAAGCCTGCATCCGCTTCTCGAGTTCGCTTAAGGATCGCAGGCCATCCGCCAGCGGCAGGGTTTTATCATTGAAGATTTCCAGCGACCACGGGCCGGTAAAGCCTTTTCGGTTCAGCGTACTGACGAAATCCACCAGCGGTAAATCACCCTGCCCCGGATAACAGCGGTAACTGCGGCTCCATTGCTGCACGTTCATGTCTTTGTACGGCGCATCAGCCAGTTGCAGGAAGCTGATTTTATCCAGCGGCACTTCGTCCAGCCGGTCAAGATTGTCGCCCGTGGCGAGAATATGGAAACTGTCGAGCACAATGCCCAGCGCCGGATGATTGACTTCGCGTACGCGATCCCACGCGTGCCGGTAACGGTTGATGTGTTTACCCCACGCCAGCGCTTCAAAGCCGATGCGGACATCATACGGCTCCGCCATTTCGGCCAGCGCCGCGAGATCTGCAATCTGCACATCACGTTCAGACGAGCTTTCGGGGTCAGTGTTGCTGCATACCAGTAAATGATTGCAGCCCAGTTCACGCATCAGGTCAAACTGACGGCGCGCGCTGGCCAGTTTTTCGATGCGTTTTTCTGCCGGAACGCCTTCGAAATCACGGAAAGGTTGCAGCAGGAAAATACGCAGGCCAAGGGAATCGGCAAGGTTACGGATAGCCGCTGGTTTGATCGGGCTTTTAAGCAAATCGTCTTCGAATATTTCCACGCCATCAAATCCCGCAGCAGCAATCGCCGTGAGTTTTTCAGGCAAGGTTCCCGGGACTGAAACTGTCGCAATCGAACGTAAACGGGGGGTTGCAGGCAAAATAGCGTCCTTTTAGTCAGGCTTCGATACTTACAGTAGTGGACCCTCACGCCACGTTCGTCAAGTGCAGCGAAGTAGTATGAACGCACAGATTGTAACTGAGCGAAGCAATGGTTAATCTCTGTGGCGAGAATGGGGTTAATGATGAGGATAAGACGCTGAGCAGCCAAAGTTCCCCGGCGCCGGGACGTAAAAATGATCCGATAGGACTGAAGCAGCGCATTTTCGACAGCGCTCTGGCTGAATTCGCAGAATCCGGTCTGATGGGCGCGCGCATGGAAAATATCGCTTCCAACGCTAACACCACGAAACGTATGGTGGTCTATCACTACAAGACCAAAGAAGCCTTGTACATGCTGGTGCTGGAGCACGTTTACCGTGGCATCCGTCAGCACGAGCTGGATCTGGATCTCTCGTCATTTCCGCCCGCTGAGGCTATCGTCAAACTGGTCGAAGCCAGCTTTGATTTCCACGTTTCACATCCGGAATTCATTCGTATTGTTTCAACGGAAAACATGCTGCGTGGCCGGTTTATTCGTCAGTCCACCAGCATCCGTGAAATCAACAAAACAGCATTAACGCTGCTGGAAGATATTCTCGCGCGCGGCAAGCAAAGCCATCTTTTCAAAGAAGATGCCCAGGCCCGCGACGTTCACCGTCTGATCAGCAGCCTGTGCGTGCATCAGGTCGCTAACCAGTACACGTTCGGTGCGTTGTTTGAAAATCCCGATGAAGTGGATTTGCAGACCGCCCATTATCGCCAGCTGGCGGTGATGGTTGCCCTGCGTTATGTGATGAAGTAATTGCGCTGATCGGACGCTGATATACAGCGGACAGCAAAAAGGCCTCGTAAGAGGCCTTTTTTGTGGGGCAAAATCGATGAACCGTTATTCTTTCGGTGCGTCTTTGCCGTCTGTCAGTAACTTGTCCAGCGCATCGCCGCCGACGTGACGGAAATCCTGACCTTTCACGAAGTAGAAGATGAATTCGCAGATGTTCTGGCAGCGGTCACCGATACGTTCGATAGAACGGGCACAGAACAATGCCGTCAGCACGCTTGGAATAGTACGCGGATCTTCCATCATGTAAGTCATCAGCTGGCGCACAATGCCTTCATATTCCTGATCCACTTTCTTGTCTTCACGGTAAATTCGCACCGCTTCATCAAGATCCATACGCGCAAAGGCATCCAGCACGTCATGCAGCATTTCTACCGTATGGCGGCCCAGAGATTCCAGGCTGACCAGCAACGGCTGATGCAGGTGCGAGAACTTCTCCAGCGCCGTACGACAGATTTTATCTGCCACGTCACCGATACGTTCGAGTTCGGAAATGGTTTTGATGATCGCCATTACCAGACGCAAGTCGCTGGCGGTTGGCTGGCGCTTGGCAATAATGCGCACGCAGGCTTCGTCGATCGCCACTTCCATCAGGTTAACTTTGTCATCACCTTTGATGACGCGCTGCGCAAGCTCAGCGTCCTGATTGTGCATCGCCGTAATAGCGTCGGTCAGTTGCTGCTCTACCAGCCCGCCCATTGCCAGAACCTGAGTACGGATGTGTTCAAGCTCAGCGTTGAACTGGCCGGAAATGTGTTTGTTTAAGTTCAGGTTGTCCATTGTTCTTACCTCAACCGTAGCGGCCAGTAATGTAATCTTCAGTCTGTTTGCGTGCTGGTGACGTGAACAGCGAGTCGGTATCGCTGTATTCGATCAGTTCGCCCAGATACATAAACGCAGTGCGATCTGAACAACGCGCAGCCTGCTGCATGTTGTGGGTCACGATCACCACGGTGTAATCAGATTTTAGCTCGGTGATCAGTTCTTCGATACGGCCGGTAGAAATCGGATCCAGCGCAGAACAAGGTTCGTCGAGCAGCAGAACGTCAGGGCGGATCGCAATACCGCGCGCGATACACAGACGCTGTTGCTGACCACCGGACAGGCTGTAACCGCTCTGGTGCAGCTTGTCTTTGGATTCATTCCACAGTGCGGCTTTGGTCAGCGCCCACTGCACACGCTCGTCCATATCGGTACGGGACAGCTTTTCAAACAGACGTACACCAAACGCGATGTTGTCGTAAATCGACATCGGGAACGGCGTCGGTTTCTGGAAGACCATGCCGACTTTGGCGCGCAGCAGCGCGATATCCTGCTTATCAACCAGAATATTTTCGCCGTCGAGCAGGATTTCACCCTCTGCGTGCTGTTCCGGATACAACTGATACATTTTGTTGAAAGTACGCAGCAGCGTGGATTTACCACAGCCTGACGGACCGATGAATGCCGTGACTTCGTTCTTAGCGATATCCAGGGAAATATTTTTCAGCGCGTGGAATTTGCCGTAATAAAAGTTCAGATCGCGAACCTGAATCTTGCTGTTGGATGCGTCAGTCATTCTCAGACATCTCTCTTATTCGCGCGCCGCGTGGCGACGCCGGGTAAACAGTGAGGACAGCCGTTATCGTCTGCCCTCAGTAATGAATTACGTTATTGCTTTTTCGGCGCAAAAATCACACGCGCCAGAATGTTCAGCAGCAGTACGCACAAGGTAATCAGCAGCACGCCCGCCCAGGCCAGTTGTTGCCACTCGCCAAACGGACTCATCGCAAACTTAAAGATGGTCACCGGCAGGTTGGCAATCGGCTGCATCATGTCGGTGCTCCAGAACTGGTTGGAGAGTGACGTGAACAGCAGCGGCGCGGTTTCACCGGCAATACGGGCAATCGCCAGCAAGATCCCGGTGATGATGCCGGAAACAGAAGCTTTCAGGGTGATGGCCGAAATCATTTTCCACTTCGGCGTACCCAGCGCATAAGCCGCTTCACGCAGGCTGTCCGGTACCAGTTTCAGCATGTTTTCCGTGGTACGGATAACAATCGGAATTTGTAACAACGCCAGCGCCAGTACGCCTGCCCATCCGGAGAAGTGCCCCATTTTTGCCACCATGATGGTGTACACAAACAGGCCCACAACGATGGACGGTGCAGAAAGCAAAATGTCGTTAATGAAGCGAATGAATTCCGCGAGCCAGGATTTGCGACCATATTCGGCCAGATAAATCCCCGCCATCACGCCCAGTGGCGTACCGATGACCGTTGCCCATAAAATCAGTAATCCGCTGCCCGCAATGGCGTTCGCCAGACCGCCGCCCGCGGTATTCGGTGGCGGAGTGTTTTGCGTGAACAGCGCCAGCGACATCCCGTCCACACCTTTGACGATGGTGGTAAACAGGATCCACACCAGCCAGAACAGGCCAAACGCCATGGTCATCATCGAGACCATCAGCGCCAGACGGTTTTTCTGACGGCGCCATGCCTGACGTTTACGGCGAGATTCCAGTAATGCGGCGTTACTTTGCATGTCGAGTGTCGTCATCTTAACGGCCCTCTTTCTTAGCCAGACGCAGGATCATCACTTTCGACAGCGCCAGAACAATAAAGGTGATAACAAACAGAATCAGGCCCAGTTCCATCAATGCGGAAGTGTGCAGACCGGCTTCCGCTTCTGCGAATTCGTTCGCCAGCGCGGAGGTAATACTGTTGCCCGGCGCATAAAGTGATGCGCTGTCGAGCTGGTAGGTGTTACCGATAATAAAGGTCACCGCCATGGTTTCGCCCAGCGCGCGGCCAAGGCCTAACATCACGCCGCCAATCACACCGTTTTTGGTGAACGGCAGCACGATGCGCCAGATAACTTCCCACGTGGTGCAGCCGATACCGTAAGCGGATTCTTTCATCATGACCGGCGTTTGCTCGAACACGTCACGCATGACGGAAGCAATGTACGGGATGATCATGATGGCGAGAATGACGCCCGCGGCCAGAATGCCGATACCAAAACCCGGACCGGCGAACAGTGCGCCAACAATCGGGATACCGGAAAGCACGTCACCCACTGGCGTCTGGAAGTACTGCGCAAACAGCGGGGCGAAAACGAACAGGCCCCACATGCCATAAACAATGCTGGGGATCGCCGCCAGCAGTTCGATAGCTATACCGAGCGGACGTTTCATCCAGTTCGGCGCCAGCTCAGTGAGGAATAATGCGATACCAAAGCTGACAGGAACCGCAATCAGCAAGGCAATAATCGAAGTCACGACCGTGCCGTAAATAGGCACCAGTGCGCCGAATTGTTCGTTCGGGGCATCCCATGTTTTATTCCACAGGAAGGATAATCCGAACTTTTCAATGCTCGGCAGGGAAGCAATAAACAGCGAGACGATAATCCCGCCCAGCATTAATAGCACAATCAGCGCAGCCAGTTTGACCAGAGCGCCGAAGATGATGTCACCGTTTTTGCTAGGTGCCTTGATAGCCGGCTTGTATTCAGCCATACCACTCTCTTTTAATTCAGATTTAATTCCCTCCCCGGCCGGAGAGGGAATGAAGCAGAGTTACTATACCCAAAATAATTGGAGTTGCACCAAGGCAGCAAGCAAGTGAATCCCGATGAGCTTACTCACGTCAGTGATTCAGTAGAACGAGCGCAGCTAACACCGGTGCAGCTTCAGGTATGACGGGTATTTATTGCTAGTAAAGTGCTTTGCCGCTGCTGTCTTTAACGTTGGTTTTCCAGGCTGCGCGGATTTGTTCTACAACAGAATCTGGCAGGGCTGCGTAATCCAAATCAGTGGTCAGTTTGTTGCCGTTTTTATAAGCCCAGTCGAAGAACTTCAGCACTTCAGTGCCTTTCGCTGCGTCTTGCTGATCTTTGTAAACCAGAATGAAGGTGGTGGAGCTGATTGGCCACGCGTTGTCACCTTTCTGATTGGTCAGGTCCTGAGCGAAGGTTTTGCTCCAGTCAGCGCCTTTAGCCGCTGCACTGAAGGATTCTTCCGTCGGGCTGATCGCTTTGCCGTCAGCATCAACCAGCTTGGTGTAAGCCAGGTTGTTTTGCTTGGCGTAAGCATATTCTACGTAACCGATTGAGCCTGGCAGACGCTGTACGAAGGCTGCAACGCCGTCGTTACCTTTGCCGCCGAGACCGGTTGGCCAGTTAACGGTAGAACCTGCACCGATTTTGTCTTTCCACTCGCTGTTCACTTTCGCCAGGTAGCTGGTGAAGACATAAGAGGTACCGGAACCGTCAGCACGGCGCACAACCGCGATGTTGGTATCTGGCAGTTTCACGCCCGGGTTCAGCTTGGTGATCGCCGCGTCGTTCCACTTTTTGATTTTGCCGAGGTAAATATCACCCAGCGTGGCGCCATCCAGTGTCAGCTGACCGGATTTGATACCCGGGATGTTAACCGCCAGTACCACGCCACCGATCACAGTAGGGAACTGGAACAGGCCGTTTTTAGCCAGATTTTCGTCTTTCATCGGGGCATCAGAGGCGCCGAAATCTACGGTCTTGGCGATGATTTGTTTCACGCCGCCGGAAGAACCAATGCCCTGGTAGTTAACCTGAGTCCCGGTTGCTTTCTGGTATGCATCAGCCCACTTAGCGTAGACAGGGGCTGGGAAGGTACCGCCAGCGCCAGTCAGGTTAGTGGCAGCGAAAGCAGACATTGCTGTGAGGGAGAAAGTCGCTGCTACAAGACCGGCGACGGTGTTACGCATCAATTTCATGTTCCACTCCTGGTGGTTTTAAACTTCCCGACTGATGTCGACGTTAATTAAAGTGTTTGGCACAGGAGGAAAATAGGACAGTTTAGTGACAGTAAAATGTACGTTATGTGACAGTTTTATGACACTGGTCACAATTCAAACCATACGGGCAAAATGCGGGGACTCATTCATTGGCCCACACTCTTTTTAGGGATTCTACAGCCAGTAAAATATCTGGCACTTTAACGCTGGCAAAGCCCAGCACAAGGCCATAACGGCCTGAATTCGCATCAGAACTGCCGGGAAGCCATGAAGCACTCAGCGGGGTTATTTCAATTCCGGCCATACTGGCAAGTGCAATCAGCCGCTGTTCTTTTTCATAAGACCCTAAACGAATTGTGACATGCAGGCCGGAAGAAACCCTGGTCATATGACCGATATGTTGCAGATGCTGACCCCAGGCTTCTAATAATGCATCACGACGGGCCAGCGCGGCACGGCGCATACGCCGGCTATGTTGCTGAAAATGCCCTTCGCTGAGAAACAGCGTCATGGCCATCTGATCATTCATCGGCGGCTGACGACTTGCCATGGTGCGCACCAGCAGAAATTGTTCCACCAGCTGTTTAGGTGCCACGAGATATCCCAGTCGTAAACCCGGGTACATCACCTTGGAAAACGAACCTATGTACAACACACGATTGCTCTGGTCGATTGCGGCAAGCGGAGTGAGCGGAGTTCCGCTGTAACGGTATTCACCGTCGTAGTCATCTTCGATAATCCAGGACTTTCTCTCCTGCGCCCATTGTAATAATTCCAGCCGGCGCGCCATCGAAAGCGTTACGCCGGTCGGATACTGGCAGGAAGGGCTCACGTAGGCCAGTCGGGCGTGGGGGAAATGGCGGAGCTGCGAGGTTTGCAATCCTTCCTCATCCACATCGATGCCATTTACTTTTGCGCCAAGACAGGAGAACGCCCCTGCCGCCGCCCAATAGCAGGGGTTTTCTAAGATAACCTCATCTTCCGCTCGCAATAAGAGTGCAGAACAAATCATGATCGCCTGTTGTGCGCCGAGGGTAATCACGATTTGGGAAGGTTCACATTTTAGCCCGCGGGCATGTCGCAAATAATGTGCAATCAGTTCCCGCAACTGGGGTTCACCGGCAGGATGCCCGTATCCCATGTGCTCCACCGGCTCACGCCGCCAGAAGCGAGTTTGCAAGCGAGACCAGGTTTCAAAAGGGAACAGATCGATTGCCGGCATACCTATGCGAAAGGCTTTGGGTGCACCCTCGTGGATTCGATGCTGATTGAAGAGTGAAGCTGCTGGCAAGCGATAGCCAGTATGCATTTGCGGTTCAATGTTAAGCAGCCCGGGCAGCGGAGTCATATTGGAGGGTGAATGCAACCGGGCGACATAAGTGCCATCTCCTACCCGTGTTTCAATAAACCCTTCCGCAAAAAGGCGCTCGTAAACGTTCATTACGGTATTGCGTGAAATATCCAGCATCTCAGCCAGTTCCCTGCTGGCCGGAAGTTTCATCCCGCTGCTAAGAGGGTTTCCTATAATCAATTCACGTAAGGCGTCATACAACTGGGCGGAGAGTTTACGCCCCGGTATAAGCGTAAGTCCGGTAAGTTCAAAAGGCAGCGGAGTGGACATATTGGCACCTTTATATAGGGGTGTTTTGGCTCTTTTATACATCCAATGCCAGGAATAGGATACGTCCAATTTAGCGATATCCGATGGGCTCGCCTTTTGCGATGCCCGGCTTACTCAATTTCTGCGAGGATTATTTATGTCTACTTCAAATACTGTGATTTATTCTGCCAGGAAAATCATCACCATGTGCCCTTCTCAGCCAGAAGCCAGCCATGTGGCAGTCAGGGACGGACGCATCCTCGGTACAGGTACCTTAGAAGAACTTCAGGGGTGGGGAGAATATGAGCTCGACGACCGGTTCGCCGACAAAGTCATCATCCCTGGCCTGATTGAAGCGCACTCTCACGCCACCGGCGGCGGTATGTGGCAGTTCCCGTATGTCGGTTTTTATGACCGCCCGGACTATACCGGTAAAGTATGGAAAGGCTGCCGCTCATTCGAAGAAGTGGTTGAAGCATTGCAGAAAGTCGAAAAAACCATGACAGATCCGCATGCGCCACTGATTGCCTGGGGCGTCGACCCGATTTATTTCGGCAGTGAAAAACTGGGTCGTGAACATCTGGATCGCGTGTCGACTACCCGTCCGGTAGCGGTGATTCATATGAGCATCCACCTGATGGGCGCGAATACGGCCGCGCTTAACGATTGCGGCATCTTTGCTGACAGCCAGATTGAAGGCATCGTTAAGAATGAAGATGGTTCGCTGCATGGTGAACTGGTGGAATTCGCCGCGATGGGACCGGTATTGCAAAAATACGGCTTCTGGGATGCGTTAACGACCGAGCAGGCAATCCGCAATTTTGGTCAGGAAGCTTTCCGCGCAGGATGTACCTCCGCTGCCGATATGGGGCTGACCGATTTTGATAATCCGGAGCTGGCTGCCAACTATATCCGCATGACCCGCGCCGAAGAGTTCCCGATTCGCCTGCTGGTAGCCTATGGCCCTCCGTTTGTGAAAAAGCCTTTTATTGAAGCCGTAGAATTTGCCGCAGATGTGATGAAGCACGGTCACGACAAAATGATGTTTGGCCCAATGAAAATCTTCCTGGACGGTTCGATTCAGGGCGGTTCCGGCAGAATGCTGGCGCCGGGTTATTTCAAAACAGGCCATAACGGTGCCTGGAATGCTACACCGGCAGAAATTGATATGCAGGTGTATGAAATCATGAAGCGCGGTTATCAGGTCCATTGCCACTGCAACGGCGATGAAGCTTCAGAGGCCTTTATTCAGGCGGTAGAGAAAACGCTCAACCGTATTCCGGCAGTGAATCATCGTGCCGGTATGCAGCATGCACAGATGTTGCGCGAAGATCAGTTCAAGCGCATTAAAACGCTCGGGATGTGCGTTAACTTCTTCAGTAATCACATTTACTACTGGGGAGACCAGCATTACAGCAAAACCATGGGACCGGAACGCGCCAACCGTATGAATGCCTGTGGCAGCGCCGTTCGTCACGAAATTCCTTTCGCTTTCCACAGCGATTGCGGCATAACGCCAATTAACCCGCTGTTTACCGGGTGGTGTGCGGTGAACCGCGTGACAGCTTCAGGGCGTGTACTGGGTGAGCGTGAAAAGATCAGCGTAGCAGAAGCTCTGCACGCCATGACCGTCGGCGCGGCGTACACCATGAAACTCGATCATCTGATTGGCAGCATTGAGTGCGGCAAACTGGCCGATTTTACCATCCTGGAAGAAAACCCGCTGAACGTCGAACCGATGCACCTGAAAGACATTAAGGTCTGGGGCACTGTACTGGGCGGTAAAGTACAACCTATTTCACGATAGTCTGAGTCTCCGTCCCTGATCGGCCGATCAGGGATACCCCCTTTAGACAAGAAACCTGTCCGCTGGCAACAGCCGGACGGCTTCCTGCTGCTCATTTTGAACAAAATTTTTTTGCAAACTTTCACGAGGTAATTTTTATGGCTACACATGCCACTGAGCCACGGGCTATTCCCTCCTCCACCTCGTCGGTGTCGGGATGGGCCAAATGGCTTCCTTTACTGGTGCTTTGTCTGGCACAGCTGTCCACTTCAGGTGATAACGCCACGCTGAGTATCGCCACCGGCGCGCTGGTCAAAGATCTGCACGCATCGATGGATTTAATCAGCATCGCCAATGCTATGTATTCACTGGCGGCGGGCTCCCTGATGGTGGCGGCCGGGATGGTCGGGTTGATCATTGGCTGGAAGAAGACGTTCCGCATCGGTTGTGCGTTACTTTTTTGCGCCGAACTGACCGCTTTCTTCTCACCGAACATGCAAATTTTCACCTACGGCGCTCGTCTGCTTTCCGGCATCGGCGGCAGTTTTATGATCCCTTCGGTACTGGGCTTAATTGCCAGTAACTTCAAAGGCCGCGATCAGGCAGTAGCGTTCGGTGCCATTGGCGCAGCCAGCGGGGTATCTTTCGCCGCCGGTCCGCTGATCTGCGGAACACTGGTCGATCAGTTTGGCTGGCGTTATGCCTTCGCGGCGATTGCCTGCCTTTGCATAGTGATTTTCGTCGGTTCTTTCATCATCCCGACACCGGCAAAACCAGAACGTAAGGTGAAATTCGATCTGCCTGGCGTGGTACTGACCGTGATCGGACTGTTCAGCGTCATTCTTGGCTTCCTGAAAGTATCCAGCTGGGGTTTACTCACACCGTTCGCTGCGCCATTTACCGTGTTTGGTTTAAGCCCGGCGCCGTTCCTGGTGCTGTTTGGCATAGTCGTTCTGGCACTGATGCTGAAATGGGAACGTCATCGTGAAGCCTCTGTCGGCAGTGCTCTGATCCCGATGTCATTCCTCTCAACACCACAGGTACGCAACGGCCTGTATCTGACAGCCTTTATCTTCCTGGCCTATGGCTCCGGCATTTTTGTGACCGTCAGTTTTGTGCAGGTTGTCGCTGGCCTGAACGGCATTCAGACCGGGCTGATGATTTTACCCTTCGCATTAGGCGTGGTGATTTTTTCTCTGGGCCTGCCCGTTGTCTGGAAAAACGCGAATCCAAAACGCATGTGTCAGTCAGCATTGCTGATCGGCACTCTCGGTTCCGTACTCTGTATTTTCGGATTCGGGCCTTCCAGCTTCTCCGCCATTGTCCCGGTTGGCATGTGTCTGATTGGCGTGAGTATGGGGATCGTTTCAGCCTATTCAAGCTATATTGTAACCAGTGGCTTACCGCCACGGGATGCTCAACAATCAGGTGGCGTACAGGCTACTTCACGTAACGTCGGCCAGGCTATCGGCGTCGCCGTGTGCGGCATGGTCATGCTGACCGCAGTTACCATGGGTGTACAAGGGGCGGCGCGTGGTAATGCGGCACTCAGCATGGACACCCAAACCAAGGTGTCACAAATTACCGTGATCCCTTACCTGAGTGACCAAGGTTTCTCGTCGCTGATGCTTGAAAAAGGGATCACTCAGAAAGATGTCCCTGTTCTGACACAGGTCTATCAGACCTCACGACTTAATGCGACGCGTGCCGGTATGATTGCCACCGCGCTGATGACGGTTCTGTTCTTGTTCGGTACCCGCAATTTGCCGACAAAAACCAAGGGTTCTCAGCCAGACGAGTTCACTGCAAACCGCAAAAAGAGAAACTAACAGGACGTCGCGGACAATAACCCCGTTACGGCAAACCTGAGTATGTTTACGCACAACCTGATATCAGGTTGTGCGTTTTTGCATAATTGAAATCAACAAGGAAACACTATGGCAGAAAGCAAAATCCCTAACCGGCAGGCTATTGGTTTGCCATTACTGATTCTCTGCCTCGCTCAATTTCTGGCGTCCGCAGATAATGTGACATTGAGTATCGCCACCAGCGCGTTGATCCGCGATTTTGGGGCGTCCATGTCACAAATAAGTACCGCAAATACTTTGTATCCACTGGTGGCAGGCACTTTTATGATTGCCGGAGGAATGCTGGGTTTGATTATCGGCTGGCGAAGAACCTTCCGCGCGGGATGTCTCATCTATTTTATCGCTGAAGTGACGGCTGTTTTTTCTCCCTCAATGACCGTATTCACTTATCTGGCAAGAATACTGGCCGGGATGGGCGGAAGCCTGATGATCCCTGCAGTATTTGGCATTATTACCAGTAGTTTTCAGGGCCGGCAGCAGGCCATTGCCTTTGGCGCTTTGGGCGCAGCGAGCGGTTTTTCTTTTGCAATGGGACCGGTAATTTGCGGATTGTTGCTCGATTACCTCGGCTGGCGCTGGGCATTCGGTACAATGGGCGCGCTGGCGATAATCATACTGTTTTGTTCAGTTTTTATTCCTATGCCCGGGAAACCCGATTGTCGGGTCCGTTTTGACCTGCCCGGTTTTGTTCTATCAACTCTGGGGCTGTTCTTTGTGGTATTTGGCATCCTGCAAATATCTACATGGGGATTACTTACCCCCTTCAATCCCCCGTTTACACTTTTCGGCCAGAGCCCGGCGCTTGCGCTGGTGGGGACTGGATTAATTATCCTTGGGCTGATGCTGCGCTGGGAAAAACACCGGGAAATAACCTCAGGCAGTGCCCTGATCCCACAATCGTTTTTACGAACCGTGCAGGTGCGTGCAGGTTTATATCTGACGATGTACATTTTCTTCGCATACAGTTCAGGGATTTTTGTGGTGGTCAGTTTTGTTCAGGTCGTGGGGGGACTGAATGCCGTTCACACGGGTCTGCTTATTATCCCTTTCGCCGCATGCCTGGCGGCTTCGTCGATAGGATTACCGTTAATTTTCCAGCAACGAAATCCCCGGCGCCAGTGCCGGATAGGATTACTGTTGGGCATAGCAGGTTCGGCGCTGGCAGCAACCGGCATTTCAGATATGCATTTTAATATTACGATTGTCACGCTGGGCTTGTGCCTTATTGGTGCCAGCATGGGTACGGTTGCCGCAAATGCCCCGTTTCTCATTACTCATGCTTTACCGGAGCGGGACGCACAACAATCGGGCGGGATCCAGGCGGCAGCCAGAGATATCGGACAGGCTTTGGGGATCGCACTGGTCAGTATGGTCATGCTGACGGCAATCACTTTTAGCATGAAAAAATTTACGGCAGAAATCTCGACTGTGAGTCCGCAAACCTATCTGACCGTGAAAAACCTGAGAGTCATCCCTTATCTTAACGACCGCGCATTTGAATTGATGATTGTAAAATCGGGCGCCAGCCCGCAAGACCTTCCCCAGCTTATGCCGGTTTACCAACATGTACGCGCGCGCGTGACGCGTGCAGGACTATTTTCCATGACCATCATGACCGCTATTTTTTTGCTCGGTACCGGAGGAATACCTGCTTCTTTACTCCAGGCGAAAAAAAAAGCCTGAATAGACAGGCTTTTCGCAGACGCATGGAAGGACGACATTAACGCCCTTTCTTCTTACGTCCTGGCTGCGCAAAGCGCTTACGCGACGCGGCGTTACCTTCCGGTTTATCGGAGTTTTTCGTTTTGGTGACAGCCGGTTTAGCCGCCGGTTTTTTAGCCTGAGCCGGTTTTGACTGCGTTTTTTTCGTCGGTTTATCTTCCGAGGACGAGTTTTCAATCAGCTTAAATAACTCGATCAGCTCATCATCGGTCAGGTCGCGCCATTCGCCCAGCGGCAATCCTTTCAGATTGATGTTCATGATGCGCACACGTTCAAGCTTAGTGACTTCAAAACCAAAGTGCTTAGTCATACGGCGGATCTGACGGTTAAGCCCCTGCACCAGCGTAATGCGAAACACCATCGGCGCTTCTTTTTTCACTTTGCACTTTTTGGTCACGGTACCGAGCATCGGCACACCTGCGCCCATACCGGCAATAAACTCGTCAGTGATCGGCTTGTTGACGGTCACGATGTATTCTTTTTCGTGGTCGTTACCGGCGCGCAGGATTTTATTGACCAGATCACCGTGGTTGGTCAGTAAAATCAGGCCCTGTGAATCTTTGTCCAGGCGGCCAATCGGGAAGACGCGTTTGCTGTGGTTAACGAAATCGCGGATGTTGTCCCGCTCACCTTCTTCCATCGTGGTGATGATGCCGACAGGCTTGTTCAGCGCGATAAGCACCAGATCTTCTTCATCACGCGGCTCGATAATCTGACCATTCACTTTCACCACATCGCCGGAAAATACCTGAGCCCCTACCGCGGCACGCCTGCCGTTAATAAAAACATTTCCCTGTTCGATGTAACGATCGGCATCGCGGCGCGAGCAGATCCCGCTCTCGCTAATGTATTTGTTAAGACGAATGGAGGAGTCGGTCAGCATTGAGCAAAGCACCTTCAGAAAAACGCGAACTATACCTTATCCGGCGCGGGTTACGAAGTCTGAGAGAAGAAAATCGTGACCGGTTACCGGGAAAGAGAAAAACCGGAAACAGTAAAAAAGCGCCCCGGAAGGCGCTTATACAATGTCTACAATCTGTCGCAGAACCGGGCGGACTTATTCCACGGTCACAGATTTCGCCAGGTTACGTGGCTGGTCGACGTCAGTCCCTTTAATCAGGGCAACGTAGTAGGACAGCAACTGTAACGGCACGGTGTAGAAAATCGGTGCGACAATTTCTTCAACGTGTGGCAGCTGGATAATCTTCATCCCTTCGCTGTCGGTGAAACCGGCATCCTGATCGGCGAAGACATACAGCAGACCGCCACGGGCGCGCACTTCTTCGATATTCGATTTCAGTTTTTCCAGCAATTCGTTATTAGGTGCAACGACAATCACCGGCATATCCGCGTCAATCAGCGCCAGCGGGCCATGTTTCAGCTCGCCCGCCGCATAAGCTTCTGCGTGAATATACGAAATTTCTTTGAGCTTCAGCGCACCTTCCATCGCGATCGGATACTGATCACCGCGACCGAGGAACAGCGCGTGATGCTTATCAGAGAAGCCTTCAGCCAGAGATTCGATGGTTTTATCCAGCGACAGCATTTGTTCGATACGTGCAGGCAATGCCTGAAGCGCGTGAACGATATCGTGCTCGACTTGCGGACTCATCCCTTTCAGGCGGCCCATGCGTGCCACCAGCATCAGCAGAACGGTCAGTTGCGTCGTGAACGCTTTGGTGGAGGCCACGCCAATTTCTGTGCCCGCCTTGGTCATCAGCGCCAGATCGGACTCACGAACCAGAGAAGAACCCGCCACGTTACACACCGCCAGGGAACCGAGATAACCCAGCTCCTTGGACAGACGCAGCGCTGCCAGCGTATCGGCGGTTTCACCCGACTGAGACAACGTGATGATCAGGCTGTTCGGACGAACTGCGGATTTGCGATAGCGGAATTCAGAGGCGATTTCGACGTCGCATGGCATACCGGCCAGCGATTCGAACCAGTAACGCGCCACCATGCCGGAGTTATAAGAAGTCCCGCAGGCGATAATCTGCACGTGCTGAACACGCGATAAGATTTCGTCAGCTTTTTCGCCCAGCTCGCTCAGATTCACTTCGCCGTGACTGAAGCGCCCTTCAAGGGTGTTTTTAATGGCCAGCGGTTGTTCGTAAATCTCTTTTTGCATGTAGTGACGGTAAGCGCCTTTATCACCGGCGTCGTACTGCACTTTAGATTCGATTTCGGTACGTTCTACAGCATGACCATTTTTGTCATAAACACTGACAGAACGGCGCTTAACCTCAGCAACATCCCCTTCTTCCAGGAACAGGAAGCGGCGGGTCACGGGTAACAGCGCCAGCTGGTCGGAAGCGATAAAGTTTTCACCCACGCCACGACCAATCACCAGCGGACTGCCGGAACGGGCGGCGACAAGAATGGACGGGTCACGCCGGTCCATCACGACGGTGCCGTATGCGCCGCGCAGTTGCGGAATTACGCGCTGAACGACTTCCAGCAGCGTGCCGCCCTGAAGTTGTTCCCAATGCACCAGATGCGCGATGACTTCGGTATCCGTTTCAGAATCAAAACGGTAGCCGCGTTCAGTCAGTAATTCACGCAAAGGTTCGTGGTTTTCGATAATACCGTTATGCACCACCGCAATGTAATCAGACACATGCGGGTGAGCATTGGCTTCAGAAGGCTCGCCGTGGGTTGCCCAGCGCGTGTGGGCAATACCGGTGCCACCGTGTAAAGGATGTTCATCCAGTGCATCGGCCAGCATCTGGACTTTGCCCAGACGACGCAGACGTCCCATTTTTCCGTCGGCATCAATCACAGCCAGACCGGCTGAGTCATAACCGCGGTATTCGAGACGGCGTAAACCTTCCAACAAAATTTCAGCAATATCGCGTTGCGCTACAGCGCCTACAATTCCACACATCAGTTTTATTCCTATAGAAGGTCTTTCGGGACCTTTTTTGATGCCTGACCTGATTTATCCACAAGCCCCGTTTTCCGGTGTACTTGCGGTTCCCCGAGCCTTGTAGAGAGTTGGGGATTATTATGTTTTGGTCTGCATTTCGACGAAAAAACGCAGACCAAAACACAACGAGATAAACACACATCAGGCGCAGAAAACTGCGCCTGAATGCTTAAATCTCAGAATAGCTTATTTTTTATTCACCGGTTTCTGCCAGTCAGGTTTATGCACCTGCGGCACACGGCTCAACAGAAGGCCATTGTCCGGCACATCGCGCGTAACGGTGGTACCCGCTGCGATAGTCACGTTGTTACCCACGGTGACGGGCGCGACTAGCTGCGTGTCAGAACCGACGAAGACATCATTCCCGATGACCGTTTTGTATTTGTTCACGCCGTCGTAGTTACAGGTGATAGTGCCCGCGCCGATATTCACGTTGTCGCCAATCTCGGCATCGCCAAGATAAGAGAGGTGACCGGCTTTAGAACCTTTACCCAGACGCGCTTTTTTAATTTCGACGAAATTACCGACATGCGCGCCTTCAGCCAGTTCAGCGCCAGGGCGCAGGCGGGCGAACGGTCCGACGGTACAACCGCTTTCCAGAACGGCATCTTCGAAGACACTGTACGGGCTGACTTCACAGTCATCGCCAATCACACAGTTCTTCAGCACGCAGCCTGAACCGATTTTGACGCGATCGCCCAGTTTTACCAGGCCTTCGATAATCACGTTCGTGTCGATCACCACATCAATGCCGTGTGCCAGTTCGCCGCGCAGATCAAACCGCGCCGGATCCATCAGCATTACGCCTTCCAGCAACAGACGCTCAGCCTGTTCGCTCTGATATACGCGCTCGAGACGGGAAAGTTGCAGACGATTATTCACGCCGTCCACTTCGCTGTTTCGTGCCGGATGAACGGTGGCGATCAGATGCCCTTCCGCGTGCGCCATCGCAATAATATCGGTGATGTAGTATTCACCCTGCGCATTATTGTTATTCAGCTGACCGAGCCAGCGTTTGAACGACGCCCCGTTTGCCACCAAGATACCTGTGTTAATTTCCTGAATTTTCAGCTGTTCTTCACTGGCATCTTTTTGCTCAATGATGCCGGTGACAATGCCGTTCTCACGAACGATACGTCCATAACCGGTCGGGTCATCCAGCACAACGGTCAGTAAACCAATGCCACCTTCAGGTTTGGCTTTGAGTAACTTGTTCAGAGTGTCGACAGAAATCAGCGGAACGTCGCCGTACAGCATCAGCACATCTTCATCATCGGCAAAGAACGGCGCTGCCTGCTGCATCGCATGGCCGGTGCCCAGTTGCTCAGCCTGCAATACCCAGTTCAGATCACTGCCTGCCAGATTTTTCTTCAGTAAATCGCCGCCGTGGCCATAGACCAGATGCACGTTCCGTGCACCCACTTGCGTGGCCGCATCAATGACGTGCTGAACCATTGGCTTGCCAGCCAATGGATGAAGAACTTTCGGAAGGTTGGAGTACATGCGTGTCCCCTTGCCCGCGGCAAGGATCACCACACTCAGTGCGCTGTTCGACATAGGTAACCTGACAAATCCAATTTGAGTGACAAAAGTAACCCGTTCATTGCACGGATTACTACATATTTCGCTTCAAAAACCGCCCGCAGACCGCAGCCTGCAAGGGTTGTACGCTACATAGACTACACCAAAAAAACTGAGGGTAAAGTGTCGATTAATCACGCAAGTATTCCACTAAAAGCGAGAATTTGCGTTGGGAAAAATACTGAAAGTGCACTTTATTAAAAGCAAAAAAAAAGCGACCCGAAGGTCGCTTTTCTAACTGATGTCGTTACATCGCTTTTCTGGTCAGTTCGATAACGCGAAGTTTCGCGATCGCCTTAGCCAGTTCCGCTGACGCCTGAGCGTAATCAACGTCGCCGTGAGAACCACTAATGTGTTCTTCCGCTTTGCGCTTAGCTTCAAGCGCGCGCGCTTCGTCGAGGTCTTGCCCACGGATTGCAGTATCAGCCAACACGGTCGTTGCATTCGGCTGCACCTCAAGGATGCCACCGGAAAGATAGATATACTCTTCTTCACCGTGTTCTTTAACAATGCGCACCATGCCAGGCTTGATGGCGGTGAGCAGCGGAGCATGCCCCGGAAAAATACCCAGTTCGCCTTCGCTACCCGTCACCTGGATTTTTTGTACCATGCCGGCAAACATACGTTTTTCAGCACTTACAACATCCAGATGGTAAGCTTTTTCAGCCATGTCATCCTCTCTCACAACAAGCTAGCGTTACAGTTTCTTGGCTTTTTCCACTGCTTCATCAATGGTGCCAACCATGTAGAACGCTTGTTCCGGCAGGTGATCGTAGTCGCCGTCCATAATACCTTTGAAACCACGAATGGTGTCTTTCAGCGATACGAACTTGCCCGGAGAACCGGTGAAGACTTCGGCCACGAAGAATGGCTGGGAAAGGAAACGTTCGATCTTACGCGCACGGGATACAGCCAGTTTGTCATCTTCTGACAACTCATCCATACCCAAAATCGCGATGATGTCTTTCAGTTCCTTGTAACGTTGCAGAATAGACTGCACGCCACGAGCCACATCATAGTGTTCCTGACCAACAACCAGTGGATCCAGCTGACGGCTGGTAGAATCCAGTGGGTCAACCGCCGGGTAGATACCCAGTGACGCGATCTGACGGCTCAGTACCACGGTCGCATCTAAGTGAGCGAAGGTGGTGGCTGGGGATGGGTCAGTCAAGTCATCCGCAGGAACGTAAACGGCCTGTACGGAAGTGATTGAACCACTTTTGGTCGAGGTGATACGTTCTTGCAGAGCGCCCATCTCTTCCGCCAGTGTTGGCTGATAACCTACCGCAGAAGGCATACGGCCCAGAAGTGCGGACACTTCGGTACCGGCCAGGGTATAACGGTAAATGTTATCAACGAACAACAGTACGTCACGACCTTCATCACGGAATTTCTCCGCCATGGTCAGGCCGGTCAGTGCAACGCGCAGACGGTTACCTGGTGGCTCATTCATCTGACCATAGACCAGGGAAACTTTGTCGATAACGTTCGATTCGGTCATTTCGTGGTAGAAGTCGTTACCCTCACGAGTACGTTCACCCACGCCTGCAAACACAGAATAACCGGAGTGCTCGATCGCGATGTTACGGATCAGCTCCATCATGTTTACAGTTTTACCTACACCCGCACCACCGAACAGACCGACTTTACCGCCCTTAGCGAACGGACACATCAGGTCCATAACTTTGATACCGGTTTCCAGCAGTTCCTGGGAGTTTGCCAGCTCTTCATAAGAAGGCGCAGCACGGTGAATCGCACGACGTTCTTCTTCGCCGATTGCACCTTTCATGTCGATTGGTTCACCCAATACGTTCATGATACGACCCAGAGTTGCCACACCCACCGGGACTTCAATTGGGTGTTCCAGGTTGTTCACTTTCAGACCGCGACGCAGGCCGTCTGAGGTACCCATTGCGATACAACGAACAACGCCGCCGCCTAACTGTTGCTGTACTTCCAGCACCAGTTTGGAGGTACCGTTTTCTACCTCAAGAGCATTGTACACGTTCGGTACTGCATCCTGAGGGAACTCGACGTCCACCACGGCGCCGATTACCTGGATAATCTTTCCAGTAGCCATCTTGAATCCTCTACGTAATTCGTAAACCTAGCTTAAACCGCGGAGGCTCCCCCGACGATCTCGGTGAGTTCCTGAGTGATGCTGGCCTGACGAGCTTTGTTGTATACCAACTGCAGCTCTTTGATCAGGCTGCCGCCGTTATCGGTTGCGGCTTTCATCGCTACCATTCGCGCGGCCTGTTCGCTGGCCAGGTTTTCTACGACGCCCTGATAAACCTGGGATTCCACGTAGCGACGCAGGAGGGTGTCCAGCAGTGCTTTAGGGTCCGGCTCATACAGGTAATCCCAGGATTTCTTCGCCAGTTCGCCGTCTTCTGCCGGTGGCAGTGGCAACAGCTGAACGATGCGGGGTTCCTGAGACATGGTATTGATAAATTTATTGCTGACAACGCATAACTTGTCTAAGCGACCTTCGTCGAAAGCCTGCAACATCACTTTCACCGGTCCGATCAGTTCTGACAGAGAAGGGTTATCCCCCATGCCAGTCACCTGAGCAACAACGTTGCCCCCCACGGAGCCGAAGAAAGAGGCTGCTTTGGAACCGATCAGTGCGAGATCAACTTCAACACCTTTTTCGGACCAGCCTTTCATCTCTGACAGCAGCTTTTTGAACAGGTTAATGTTCAGACCACCACAAAGACCACGGTCGGTAGACACCACCAGATACCCGACGCGCTTAATTTCACGCTCATCCAGGTACGGGTGCTTGTATTCCAGATTACCAAGTGCGAGGTGACCAATCACTTCACGAATGGTTTCTGCATAAGGACGGCTGGCCGCCATGCGATCCTGCGTTTTACGCATTTTGGAGGCGGCGACCATTTCCATCGCTTTAGTGATCTTTTGCGTGTTTTGCACGCTGCTGATCTTACTACGTATCTCTTTTCCGCCGGCCATCTCTGCTTCTCCTCAAGACCAAACGGCCTGCCGGCTTTTAATACCAGCAGGACCGTCTAGTGTTACCAGGACTGGGTTGCTTTGAAGGTATCGAGGATATTTTTGAATTTACCCTCGATCTCATCGTTATACGCACCAGTTTGGTTGATTTGCTGCAGAAGCTCGCCGTGCTCACGGTCGGCGTAAGCCAACAGTGCCGCTTCGAAGCTACCGACTTTAGACAATTCAACGTCTTCCAGATAACCACGTTCTGCTGCAAAGATAATCAGAGACTGCGCAACGATTGACATCGGAGCGTATTGTTTCTGCTTCAGCAGTTCGGTCACTTTCTGACCATGGTTCAGCTGTTTACGCGTTGCTTCGTCCAGATCTGATGCGAACTGCGAGAACGCAGCCAGCTCACGATACTGTGCCAGAGCGGTACGAATACCACCGGACAGTTTCTTCATGATCTTAGTCTGAGCAGCACCACCAACACGGGATACCGAAATACCCGGGTTAACCGCAGGACGAATACCGGCGTTGAACAGGTTGGATTCCAGGAAGATCTGACCATCAGTAATCGAGATTACGTTGGTCGGAACGAACGCGGAAACGTCACCCGCTTGCGTTTCGATAATTGGAAGCGCAGTCAGGGAACCGGTTTTGCCTTTCACTTCACCCTTAGTGAATGCTTCAACATACTCAGCGTTAACACGCGCAGCACGTTCCAACAGACGGGAGTGGAGATAGAAAACGTCGCCTGGGTAAGCTTCACGACCTGGTGGACGACGAAGCAGCAGGGAAATCTGACGGTAAGCAACAGCCTGTTTAGACAGGTCATCATAAACGATCAGTGCGTCTTCGCCGCGGTCACGGAAGTATTCACCCATTGCGCAACCGGAGTACGGTGCCAGGTATTGCAGTGCAGCAGATTCTGATGCAGTTGCAACAACAACGATGGTGTTTGCCAGTGCGCCGTGCTCTTCCAGTTTACGAACCACGTTAGAAATGGTGGACGCTTTCTGGCCGATAGCCACATAGATACATTTGATGCCGGAATCGCGCTGGTTGATGATCGCATCGATCGCCAGAGCTGTTTTACCGGTTTGACGGTCGCCGATGACCAGTTCACGCTGACCACGACCGATTGGGATCATGGCATCAACGGACTTATAACCTGTTTGCACAGGTTCATCTACGGACTGACGTTCGATAACGCCAGGTGCGATCGCTTCAACAGCTGAGAAGCCGTCGTGCTCTACCGGACCTTTACCGTCAATTGGTGCACCCAGGGTGTTAACAACGCGACCTAACAGGCCACGGCCAACTGGAACTTCCAGGATACGACCCGTACATTTTACTTTCATACCTTCGGCGAGGTCAGCGTAAGGGCCCATTACAACGGCACCTACAGAGTCGCGCTCCAGGTTCAGGGCGATAGCGTAGCGGTTACCCGGCAACGCAATCATTTCGCCTTGCATGACATCGGCTAAGCCGTGCACGCGGATGATCCCGTCACTGACGGAAACGATAGTACCTTCATTGTGAGCTTCGCTCACCACATTGAACTGAGCAATGCGCTGCTTGATCAGTTCGCTGATTTCGGTGGAATTCAGTTGCATGCTCCAGTCCCCTTAAGACTGCAAGACGTCTGCCAGGCGTTCCAGACGACTGCGAACGCTGCCATCAATCACCATATCACCTGCACGGATTATGACACCGGCAAGAACAGACTTGTCAATTTTGCAATTCAGCTTAACTTTGCGAGACAGACGTTTTTCCATCGCAGCAGCAATTTTTGCCTGCTGTTCTTCCGAAAGCGGATTTGCTGAGGTCACTTCTACTTCAGCAACAGCCTCCAGAGAGGCGCGCAGTTCGATGAACTGCTCCAGCACTTGCGGAAGAACGCGTAAACGTCCATTTTCAGCCATTACCTTAATCAGGTTTTGGCCTGCGTCGTCGAGTTCGTCACCACATACGGCAATAAACGTTTTAGACAAAGCTTCAGGCGCGCTAGCACCGGAAAGCAGTTCTTCAATTTGTTCATTGCGCGTGACTTCAGCCGTGAACGCTAACATGGACTGCCAGCGGTCTAAGCTTTGGTGCTCAACGGCAAAGTCAAAAGCTGCTTTGGCGTAGGGGCGAGCTACAGTTACAAATTCAGACATCAGCCCCTCCCTCCTTACAGTTCAGCGACCAGTTTATCAACGATGTCGCTGTTAGCAGCTTCATCCACGGAACGTTCGATGATCTTCTCGGCGCCAGCAATAGCCAAAATCCCGACTTGCTTACGCAACTCTTCACGGGCACGTTGGCGTTCGGCGTCGATCTCTGCCTTAGCTTGCGTCACGATCTTGTTACGTTCCTGCTCGGCTTCAGCTTTTGCTTCGTCGACGATTTGGGCTTTACGCTTATTCGCCTGATCGATGATTACCTGAGCTTCAGCTTTGGCTTTCTTCAGTTGGTCGGTCGCATCGGCTTGCGCTAAGTCCAGCTCTTTCTTGGCGCGTTCAGCAGAAGATAAACCTTCAGAAATTTCTTTCTGACGTTTTTCGATGGCAGCCATAATTGGCGGCCATACGTACTTCATGCAGAACACGACAAACAGGACGAACGCGATAGCCTGGCCGAGGATTGTTGCGTTAAGATTCACAGCACAATGCCTCTTTCAAAGTGAATTATTTGATGTAGTTCGATTAACGCTGAGCGAACTCAGTGTTAGGCGACAGCAAACATCACATACAGACCCAGACCAACCGCAATCATTGGGATTGCATCGACCAGACCCATAACGATAAAGAACTGTGTACGCAACAGAGGGATCAGGTCAGGCTGACGTGCAGCACCTTCCAAGAATTTACCACCCAAGATGCCGATACCGATCGCAGCACCGATTGCCGCCAGGCCCATCATCACAGCGGCAGCCATGTACAGCAGATCCATACTCAGGTTTTCCATGACAGTCTCCAGTTTGTTTCAGTTAAAACGCAGTAGTGTTGAAAGAAAATCAGTGTTTTTCAGATGCCATCGAGAGATAGACAATCGTCAGAACCATGAAAATAAAGGCTTGTAGCGTAATAATCAGGATGTGGAAAATGGCCCAAGGCACATTCAGGATCCACTGTGACCACCACGGCAACAGGCCAGCAATAAGGATGAAGATCAACTCACCCGCATACATATTGCCAAACAGTCGCAGACCCAGTGAAACTGGTTTGGACAGCAGGCTGACACCTTCAAGAATCAGGTTTACCGGAATGAAAACCGGATGATTGAATGGCTGCATTGTCAGTTCTTTAATGAAACCGCCAAAGCCTTTCATCTTAATGCTATAGAAAAGAATCAGAATGAATACGCCAAGTGCCATGGACAACGTGATGTTCACGTCAGCCGTAGGAACCACACGCAACGCTGGCAGACCAAGCCATTTCTCACCGATAGTCGGCAGCAAATCGATTGGCAGCAAATCCATCAGGTTCATCATAAACACCCAGACGAAGACGGTCAGCGCGAGAGGTGCAATCACTTTGCTTTTGCCGTGATACATGTCACGCACGCTGCTGTCGACGAAACCAACGACCAGTTCAACTGCGGTTTGCAGTTTACCCGGGACACCGCTGGTAGCGTTTTTGGCTACGCGATGGAAAATAACCAGAAAGAGTACTCCGAGGAACACGGAGAAAAACATCGAATCGATGTTAATCGACCAGAATCCCGTCCCGATCTGAAGCTGAGTCAGATGGTGACCGATATACTCTTGTGGAGTAGAGATTTCTCCTGATGCAGACATGATGCCTCTTACCCTTTAGTAGTTAAGTTCGGTAACTGTTAATGACGGCCGGTGCCACAATCTGTGTCATCAACACCGATAAATAGGCCAACCCCAACGGAGTAAATGCCGCCTTAAACAGGCCAAGTGCGATAACCATTAAGATCACGGTAACCAGCACCTTCAGCGCTTCTCCGATAGCAAAGGACCAGGCAACCCGTCCAGAGACCGTTGTTTGCGCCTGGTGGCGCCATGCAAACAGCATAAACAGTACATTTGGCACCCAGGCAGCCAAACCACCCATAAGAGCCGATGTGGTCCATTCCAGGCTTTTAAAACCAAATACTGCACTGAGCAGAACAAAGGTCAATAACTGCAGTATCAACAGCTTTCTGGCAACCTTCACACTATTTGTACTGTGTAAAATACCGGATACAGACATGACGTTTGTTCTCTCCGTATCAAGTACCTAGCTGGAGGTAGACTGAATGCCGTATATCACTGCCTTTACTGTTTTGAGTCAAGCAGCAAAAACCGAGCAAATTATACGGTGCACAGGGACGAATTCAATGGATAAGTAGCGAAAAGGTGAACAATTATTTAAATTTTTCCCTTCACGACTATTTTGACAACCAAACTATAGCTGAATTTGCCCTTTTTGGTTTGATACGGTTATTTCATCACCCGATAAAGAAGCGTGCACTGGATCACATAATTAACTCAGACCACTTTATATACCCTGCACAGTTTCAATGTCTTTAGCTAATCAGGCCTTTCAAAACCTTTATAAATCAATTTGTTAATAAAACACCGTTCGTTAAACAAACTTATTTAAAAATAACTACGATTTATTGACACAACAACCCAACAAATAACAACATTTTCATTACAAATTGAATATCAGAGGATTGATGACCGTTCAGTTTCAAAAGTGACTATTACAGTCCTGATTAAAAAAAACATCCCTGAAATGCTATCAGTCTGTAAAAAAGTGGTGATCAAGACTTCTTCACCCCTATATAATTAGCCTGCTCATTTTAACTGTGTTAACACAGGCATTTTTTAAATATTATTTGATAAAACGCAACTTTAGTTTGAGCGAAGAATGACGAGATGACGTTCACCGTCAAGTTCTGGTACCTGCAGTTTTATGACGGATTCCAGAGTAATACCTTCCGGTAAGACAGCCAGCTCATCATCAGGACTGACCCCTTTCAGAGCATAAAAACGCCCCTGCCCTTTTTGCGGCAGATGATGGCACCAGGAAAGCATGTCCTGCAGCGAGGCAAAAGCACGGCTGATCACCCCATCAAACGGCGGCTCTGGCTCAAACTCTTCCACACGGCTTTGTACCGGGTCAATATTCTTCAGTCCCAGCTCATGCTGAACCTGACGCAGGAAGCGTACGCGCTTACCGAGGCTGTCCAGCAATGTGAAGTGTGAGTCCGGGCGGACAATGGCGAGAGGAACACCTGGCAAACCGGGACCTGTACCGACGTCAATGAATCGGCTGCCTTGCAGGTGTTCATTCACAACAATGCTGTCCATGATATGACGAACCAGCATCTGCATCGGGTCACGAACTGACGTCAGGTTGTAGGCTTTGTTCCACTTATGCAGCAGTTCAACATAGCCAATCAGTTGCTGTTTTTGCTGATCGGGTAACGCTATTCCTGCCGCAGCAAGCAGCGAGTCCAGTTTCTTTTGCACAGTGAATCCTCAGACAGAGTCGATATTCCGGGAACAGCCCGGTTGAGAAATGATAAAACACTCAGAAAGATGGAAAAAGTAAGAACTGACCGCCGATTTGATTCAAAGGGCGGTCATAAGAGATGTGATTTATGCGCTGCGGCGCAGTAAGCCTTGTTTTTTAAGCCAGATCAGTAAGATCGAGATAGCAGCCGGTGTAATACCCGAGATCCTCGTTGCCTGACCAATCGAGGTCGGCTTGTGATCATTAAGTTTGGCAATCACTTCATTTGAAAGACCATTCACCTGGCGGTAATCAAGATCAAGCGGCAGCAGGGTATTTTCGTTACGCTGCTGTTTCTCGATCTCTTCCTGCTGACGGGCAATATAGCCTTCATATTTGATCTGAATTTCAACCTGTTCTGCCGCCTGCATATCCGGAACAGAAGGTGCGAACGGGGAAAGGCTTGTGATCAACCCATAGGTCATTTCAGGACGACGCAGTAACTCTTCCGCACTGGCTTCCTTAGAAAGTGGAGCAGACAGATGCGCGTTAATTTCTTCAACCTGTGCATGGTGCGGGTTCACCCAGATACCACGCAGGCGCTGACGTTCCTGCTCGATCATTTCCAGTTTTTCATTGAAGCGCGCCCAGCGTGCATCATCAACCAGACCCAACTCGCGACCCTTTTCTGTCAGGCGTAAATCGGCATTGTCTTCGCGCAGCATCAGACGGTACTCGGCACGGGAAGTAAACATGCGGTACGGTTCTTTAGTGCCCAGGGTACACAGGTCATCAACCAGTACACCGAGATACGCCTGGTCACGGCGCGGTGCCCAGCCTTCCAGCTCGGTAGCACAACGGGCAGCGTTCATACCGGCCAGTAAGCCCTGCGCTGCAGCTTCTTCGTAACCGGTGGTGCCGTTGATCTGTCCTGCAAAGAACAGGCCGGCGATAAATTTGCTTTCCAGCGTGGGTTTCAAGTCACGCGGATCGAAGAAATCGTATTCAATCGCATAACCCGGACGAACGATGACGGCATTTTCCATCCCCTGCATAGACCGGACGATCTGCATCTGCACATCGAATGGCAGGCTGGTGGAAATTCCGTTTGGATAAACTTCATTGCTGGTCAGGCCTTCCGGTTCAAGGAAGATCTGATGAGAATTGCGATCGGCAAAACGCATGACCTTATCTTCGATCGACGGGCAGTAACGCGGGCCGATCCCTTCGATGATCCCGGCATACATCGGGCTGCGATCCAGGTTATTGCGGATCACGTCATGGGTTTTTTCGTTGGTATAGGTCATGTAACACGGGATCTGGCGCGGATGTTGCGACACGTTGCCCATGAATGAGAATACCGGAGCCGGATTATCTCCGTGTTGTTGTGCCAGCACGCTGAAATCAATGGTGCGGGCATCGATACGCGGAGGTGTACCGGTTTTAAGACGGTTAACGCGTAAAGGCAATTCACGCAGGCGCTGAGACAAGGAGATCGCAGGAGGATCCCCTGCACGGCCGCCACTGTAGTTCTCCAGACCGATGTGGATCTTCCCATCCAGGAAGGTACCGACGGTCAGTACTACGGATTTAGCGCGGAATTTCAGACCCATTTTGGTCACAGCACCCACGACACGATCGTTTTCGACGATCAGGTCTTCAACAGGTTGCTGGAAGAGAGTCAGGTTTGGCTGGTTCTCCAGTGCAGTACGTACTGCCTGACGATACAGAACGCGGTCAGCCTGGGCTCGTGTTGCCCTGACAGCGGGGCCTTTACTCGCGTTTAGTATCCTAAACTGAATGCCCGCATGATCGATAGCCGTAGCCATCAGTCCGCCCAGTGCGTCCACTTCTTTTACCAGATGTCCTTTCCCGATCCCGCCAATTGCCGGGTTACACGACATCTGTCCCAGCGTGTCGATATTGTGGGTTAATAATAAGGTCTGACGTCCCATACGGGCAGAAGCCATGGCGGCTTCAGTACCTGCATGACCACCACCTATGATGATGACGTCAAATTGATCCGGATAAAACATGCGACTGCACCTCAGCGTTCAAGCGAACTTTCTTTGTATGGCGTTGGGAGGAGGGATTCTACTCAAGTTTTGAGCTTCCACAAGTCCCCGGGGATCTTCACTAATTAAAAGAAGATCTTTTTTATTTAAAGATCTCTTATTAATACTTCTATTAAGATCGCGATCCTCTGTGCATAAGTCTTTTTTGTTTATGAAGATCAGTATGCTAAGAAGGATCGAATGCTGTGAATGATCGGTGATCCTGGACAGTATAAGCTGGGATCAGAATTGAGAGTTATGCACAGCATGAAAAGCGTACAGGAGTTGTTAGAGGGATAACTACGGGTTTTACCCTGCTTTTAAGCATAGTTATCCACATCTGAATGCCTGAAATTTACACTTATTTGATCAAATTAATCCAGTTGATCACCCAAACCTCAGCCGGATCCTCAGGGATTTCGTGTTGAGTCACGTCGATCTCAAGACGATCACCGATCCGTTTTGCCCCTAATGACGTCAGTTTTTGATCCAGAGAACTGATCGCGCCACAGAAGGTGTCATATTCACTGCTGCCCAGACCTAATGCACCAAAGCGCACTTTTGACAGATCAGGCTGCCCGTCTTCCAGCTGCTCCATAAAAGGTTGCAGGTTATCAGGCAACTCGCCAGCACCGTGTGTCGAGCACACAACCAGCCAGATCCCTTCCTGCGGAACTTCATATAGCTCCGGGCCATGGAACGTCTGGGTTGTAAAACCGGCTTCTTCCAGTTTCTCAGCCACGTGTTCTGCTACATATTCGGCACTGCCAAGCGTACTGCCACTGATCAGGGTAATGTCAGGCATGATGCTCTCACCCGGGAAAAGGAGGCTATTGTACGCTGTGAATGAGCTGGGATCTACCTGTGGATAATAGGGGTATAGAAATCAGTACTCAGGGCTGGATGGTGCGTGTGATGGGGTTCTGCAGGGAGATCAGGGTCTCGGTTGACTGGATCTCATCAATTGTCTGGATCTTGTTGATAAGTACGTGCTGAAGGGAATCAATCGAGCGGCACATGATCTTAATGAAAATACTGTAATGCCCGGTGGTGTAATAGGCTTCGACCACTTCTTCTATACTCTCGAGCTTTTTCAAAGCCGAAGGATAATCCTTGGCGCTTTTTAAAATGATGCCGATAAAGCAGCACACGTCATAGCCCAGCTGCTTGGGATTAACGGTGATGTGCGCGCCGGTAATGATGCCGGCCTGCTTCATTTTCTCGACGCGGACGTGGATGGTTCCCGGGCTGACCGTGAATACTTTTGCCAGTTCTGCATAAGGGGTACGGGCGTTATCCATCAACGCATTCAGGATCCCGCGATCCAGCTCATCGAGCGGATAGATTTCAGTCATGGTTATCTTTCTCTGTAGGCTTAATTTCGCTGCCAGCGACGTTGTACGCGGCTTTTAACACCGGTATCAAAGCGCCAGATATGATCGAAGATGCGCAGAATTCCTGGCTTGCCGTAATGTGACATTGCCAGAGCATGAAAGCGATGCTGCTTTTCTTTTTGCAGCGCTCTGACTTTTCTTTGCACCTCATCAGGCAGACGCTGGGCGATAAAATCGGAAATGACGACGGCATCGGCATCGTGCCATTGTGGCGAAGCCAGTTTATCCAGAGTGGCATTCAGGCAGGCTGCCAGATCGGTTCCGCCGCGAAAATGCTGGCCCAGAAAACGCAATGCCTGATCCAGGCCGCCGTTGGACGTCAGTTCATAATGGATCACTTCGCTGGCAAACAGCATGATGTAACAGCGTCGGTTATCCGCCAGGGCGATTTTCAGCAATGCCAGGCAGAACGCTTTGGCGCATTGCTCGTTAAAGCCGCCCATAGAACCCGAGGTGTCGACGCAGACCACAAAAGGCCCGCGCGGTTGCGGTTCCTGCTGCTGATAGACTACCGGGCGTTTGACCACTTTCTCGCGCCAGACATCGCCTTGCAGGCGATAGGTCATCAGACGCTTTTCCAGCAGGCGTCGGTAAAATTCGTATTCGAGTTCGGGCAGCCCCAGCATCACCAGCTCAGTCGGCATCAGACGCAAAATATCATCGCTCTGATGAATACCGTTCACTTCTTCCGGTACCGTTGCTGGCTCACGCACCATCAGCCGGTGCGTTTCCATTTTCGCATCTTCATGCGGGCTGGTTTTGACGGTCTGGCTGCGCCCCAGTTGCTCGGCCAGATGCATCAGTTCAGGCTGCTGCTGGAGAAATGCCCCGAAACGCGCCAGCGACTGAATATCGCCCCGCATGCGCTTTCCTTTACTCATATCCCATAAACGACCGGCTGCCGTATCGTTCTCTGCTAATAAAGGAGAGAACTCGCTGCTGAGCTCCAGGCGTTGCAACAATTCTTCCTGCAACTGCTCCTGTTCCTGCTCGAGCAATTGCTGATGAACGTTCACCGTCTGGAAGGTCAGATTCAGGCGCCAGCGTTGCAGGAACAGGGTCTGAAAGCTGCTGCCTGTATTGGCTGTGCGGGAGGCTTCGTGGTTTTCCTGTAACGTGCGGGCTTCAGTGAGAAAGGGAGAATTCAGCCGCCCGAGTTCGGCCAGAAGTGACGGCAGTTCAGTCTGGAATGTCACGGCATTCGTCTGCTGGGCATGCTGATAAAGATAGAACTCTTTCGCCAGCTCTTCCGGCACAGGGGTTTCGTGGATCCTCTGGCGAAAGCGCATCTTCCATTCGGGGAGATCTTGGGTCAGCGCCCGCTTGAGACGCGGGAACTTCTTGAAGAAAACCGCCATTGCGGGTGCAGCCAGCAGGCCGATGATCGATTCTTCAATCAGTTCAGCCTCGCTGATGGCCAGCAGTAGATCCAGAGATTCCAGGCTGAACATGATCAGTGACCACTGAACGTCTGTTGTTGAAGGCGCAACTGTTCGGAGACCTGCAACAGACTGGCTTCTATTTTTGCCATCCATGCTGGCGGTACAAACAGACAGTTTTGCTGCTGGCCGAATTCATGCCTTTGCTGAGCCAGTTTTGCGCTGAGATCGCTGAGCGTATTTTTCATCTCATCGGGAACGGCGATATGTTCATTGCCCGGCAGGGTCAGCGGCGTGTTCTGGCGACTGACGTCCAGCACCAGCAATTGCTGTTTATCGTCGATTTCTAGATCAATGGTTTGGGCAAAGCCTATGCCATTCATTTTGGCTTTCAGGACGCCGCCTTTATTGAGCCACTCTTCCAGAACAATACGTTCAAATAAAAGATGTGTGACTTTAATGTCATGCAGATGCAAAGGCGTTTGCAGCAATAATGTCAGGCTGGAGGTGGTCATGGTATCGGGCAAAGAATATTGCGGTTTGCGGCTGAATATTCCGGCTTTCTTGCCGAGCTTGACGGACTGACGGGAACTTTGTTGCTGCTGATGTTGCATCCACTGCTGATTCAGTTGCTGGATTTTCATCAGCAAGGTTTGCTGCTGGAAAGCCTGCTCAGTGATCAGCTGTTCGATTTGTGTTTGCAGCAGGTTATAGGTGTTCAGGTCATGCCATAAACAGTCTTTGAGCAGGACAAGATCCACCGGTGTGATCGCATTCCGGCCACTGAAGAAGGCGCAGGCCTGTAACAGGCGCAGGGCCTTTTTCCAGCGACGGTCAGAGACATAAGGCGCGGTATCGAGGGCATCAAGACGCTGGCGCAACTGGAAAATCAGTTCAAAGCAGCTGTCTGAAAGCGTAACTTTGTCGATTTCGGGCTGCCATTGTTGATACTCTTCATCGCTGATACTCAGGGACTCTGCTACCGGATTGCTGCTTTCATTATTACGGCTGGTAAGCAGCGAGCGGAAATTTTGCTTATCCTGTACTTTATCCAGCCACAGACGGATCAGCATACGGTCATACAAAGCTTCCAGACCGCCGTCGGCTTCGGGTAATTCGTTGGAAGCACTGACCAGCAGACGCATCGGAATAGGGTCTTCGCGTTCGCCATTACGGAAACGACGTTCGTTGATGGCCGTCAGGAGCGTATTCAGGATGGCTGGCCCGGCTTTCCAGATTTCATCAAGGAAAACAATTTCGGCTTCCGGCAGATAACCTTCGGTCAGACGCAGATAGCGGCCTTCATCTTTCAGGGCCTGAATCGACAGCGGACCAAAGACTTCTTCCGGTGTGGAAAAGCGCGTCATAAGATATTCGAAGGCGCGGGCGTGGCGAAAGGCAAATTTCAGACGGCGGGCAATCAGACTCTTTGCAATACCCGGCGGGCCTAGCAGGAAAACGCTTTCACCGCACAGGGCGGCCAGCAGGCAAAGTCGTATGGCATCCTGCCGCTCGTACAGGCCATGTTCAAGTGCATTAGCAAGACGGGCGATCCGTTCTGCCAGAAGGGGAGATTGCGCCATACTGTCTCTTCCGGTTTCCATTTAGATGTTGAATAGTGTACTGGGTTCTTATGAGAAGCGACGATTATTTTTATCGTTATAGCTTGTTGATTACTAAAAATTTTCTATTATCAAAAATGTGACCTCGTTCATCAGAACGTCGGTTTAGCCTCACATTTAAGGGTAGGCAATCTGATTTATTCGTGCATACTGTGCGCCTTTTAGTGGGCATCATAAGACTGAGCGCACGCATCGCTTACAGATGTTCGAGCAAAAAAGAAAAGAAACGAAATATGAGCACTGAACATAAACGGTCACTCCCAGCAGTAACCCTGGCCGCCATTGGTGTGGTCTATGGCGACATTGGTACCAGTCCTCTCTATACCTTAAGAGAGTGTTTTTCCGGTCATTATGGTTTCAACGTTGAACCCAGCGTCGTTTTTGGTTTTCTTTCTCTGATTTTCTGGATGTTAATCCTCATTGTTTCGCTCAAGTACCTCACTTACGTGATGCGGGCGGACAACGCAGGCGAGGGCGGTATTCTGACGCTGATGTCTCTGGCTGGAAGAAACACCTCGGCACGTACCACCGCCGTTCTGGTCATTCTTGGCCTCATCGGGGGCAGCTTCTTCTATGGTGAAGTGGTGATCACCCCGGCTATTTCTGTTCTTTCCGCGATGGAAGGTCTGGAGATCGCAGCACCTTCACTTGATCCCTATATAGTTCCTCTTTCTATTACTGTCCTGACGCTGCTTTTCATTATTCAAAAGCACGGTACTGGCATCGTGGGCAAATTGTTTGCGCCAGTGATGTTGCTGTGGTTCCTGACGCTGGCGGTGCTTGGCGTCAACAGCATCATGCAGAACCCTGAAGTGCTTCGCGCCATGAACCCGATGTGGGCGGTTAACTTCTTTATTGAGCATAAGTCGTTTTCTTTCCTGGCGCTCGGTGCGGTAGTTCTGTCGATTACCGGCGTGGAAGCGCTGTATGCGGATATGGGCCACTTCGGGAAATTCCCGATCCGTCTGGCCTGGTTCACCGTGGTGCTGCCTTCTCTGGTGCTGAACTATTTCGGTCAGGGCGCATTGCTGCTGAAAAACCCCGAGTCGATTAAGAACCCGTTCTTCCTGCTGGCGCCTGACTGGGCATTAATTCCTTTACTGGTGCTGGCAACGCTGGCGACCATTATCGCGTCTCAGGCTGTTATCTCCGGCGTGTTCTCCCTGACCCGTCAGGCTGTGCGTCTGGGCTATCTGCCGCCAATGCGCATTATTCACACCTCAGAAATGGAAGCGGGCCAGATCTATATCCCTGCCATTAACTGGCTGCTGTATTTTGCGGTGGTTATTGTTATCGCCAGCTTCGAGCATTCCAGCAATCTGGCGGCGGCTTACGGTATCGCCGTGACCGGCACAATGGTGCTGACCAGCATTCTTTCCTGCACGGTGGCACTTAAAAACTGGCACTGGAAACCGTTCCTGGTCGGACTTTTGCTGATCGGTCTGCTGTTTATCGATATCCCGCTTTTCGCGGCGAATGCCACGAAACTGTTCTCCGGTGGCTGGTTGCCGCTGACGCTGGGTCTGTGCATGTTTATCGTCATGACTACCTGGAAAAGCGAGCGCTTCCGCCTTATGCGCCGCATGAACGAGCACGGCAATTCTCTTGAAGCAATGATCGCCTCCCTGGAGAAATCCCCGCCGGTTCGTGTTCCGGGTACAGCGGTCTATATGTCGCGCGCTATTAACGTCATTCCCTTTGCGTTACTGCATAACCTCAAGCACAACAAAGTGTTGCATGAGCGCGTGGTTTTGCTGACGTTACGTACTGAAGATGCGCCTTATGTGCATAACGTCCGGCGCGTCACCATCGAACAGCTTTCGCCGACGTTCTGGCGTGTGGTGGCGAGTTACGGATTTAAAGAGACACCAAATGTGGAAGAAGTCTTCCACCGTTGTGGTCTGGAAGGATTGCCATGCCGGATGATGGAAACGTCGTTCTTTATGTCGCATGAATCGCTGATCCTGACCAAGCGACCGTGGTATCTCTACTTCCGCGGTAAACTCTTTATGGCGCTCAGTCGTAACGCCTTGCGCGCACCGGATCAGTTTGAAATTCCGCCGAATCGCGTGATCGAACTCGGTACGCAGGTAGAGATTTAACGTTTGTTTCTGCCAGCCACAGGGCACCTTCGGGTGCCCTGTTTTATTTCATCCTCCCCTCATTAAATCGCTAAACCCAAATTTTCCGGCTGTTTGCTAATCATTCAGCGAAACGTTTCGACGCTGATCACAATTCCATCACAACTCCGTTGCCATGTCCGGTTAACTTTATAAACTCATCAGTGAGCGAAACGTTTCGCTGTAGGAGTTCACAATGAAGAAGTCACCGCTGTTAAATGCCGAAATCTCAAATGTTATTGCCCGGTTAGGTCACACCGATCAGCTGGTTATTGGCGATGCCGGACTTCCGGTGCCAGCAGCTTGCCAACGCATCGATCTGGCGCTAACCCAGGGAGTCCCCACCTTTTTACAAGTCTTAGAGGTAGTGACACATGAGATGCAGGTTGAGCGGGCTATCCTCGCCGAGGAAATCCTCACCAAAAATCCTCAACTCCATGAAGCGTTACTCGTCCAATTGACACAACTCGAACAACACCAGGGAAACACCATTGCTTTGGATTACGTCAGTCATGAGGCATTCAAAGCGCAAAGCGAAAAAAGTCGGGCTGTGATCCGCAGCGGGGAATGTTCGCCATACGCGAACGTTATTCTGTGTGCCGGCGTAACCTTCTGAGGCCTTTATGCAACCTTTGCTGCAACTGACAGGCATTGATAAAGCCTTTCCCGGCGTAAAAGCACTTTCCGGCGCGGCGCTCAGCGTCTATCCGGGACGTGTGATGGCGCTGGTGGGAGAAAACGGCGCGGGTAAGTCCACCATGATGAAAGTGTTGACCGGCATCTATCAAAAAGATGCCGGTTCAGTCCATTTTCTGGGTAAGGAAGCGGCGTTCAATGGTCCTAAGGCTTCTCAGGAAGCCGGTATTGGCATCATCCATCAGGAACTGAACCTGATCCCCCAACTGACCATCGCTGAAAACATCTTCCTGGGCCGTGAGTTTGTGAACGGTTTTGGCCGCATCAACTGGAAAAAGATGTATGCCGAAGCCGATAAACTGCTGGCACGCCTCAATCTGCGTTACAAAAGTGATCGTCTGGTCGGTGAGTTATCGATTGGCGACCAGCAGATGGTCGAAATTGCCAAGGTGCTGAGCTTTGAGTCCAAGGTCATCATCATGGATGAACCGACGGATGCCCTGACTGACACCGAAACCGCTTCTTTATTTAGCGTGATCCGCGAGCTGAAAGCCGCAGGCTGCGGCGTGGTCTATATCTCCCACCGCATGAAAGAAATCTTTGAAATCTGCGATGACGTAACGGTATTTCGTGACGGGCAGTTTATCGCGGAGCGTCCGGTCAGTTCGCTGGAAGAAGACACGCTGATTGAAATGATGGTCGGCCGTCGCCTTGAAGAACAATATCCGCGTATTAATCATCAGCGTGGTGCGCTGCGTCTGCAGGTGCGTGACGTCAGCGGGCCTGGCGTGGATAACGTCAGCTTTGATTTGCACAGCGGTGAAATTCTGGGGATTTCCGGTTTGATGGGCGCTGGCCGTTCCGAACTGATGAAAATTCTCTACGGTGCGTTGCCGCGTAAAAGTGGCTATGTGGCGCTCGATGGCCGTGAAGTCGTGACGCGCTCGCCTCAGGACGGACTGGCAAACGGCATCGTTTACATCTCTGAAGACCGTAAGCGCGATGGTTTGGTACTCGGCATGTCCGTGAAAGAGAACATGTCGCTGACCGCGCTGCGGTATTTCAGTCACGGTGGCGGACGTCTCAAGCATGCGGAAGAACAGCAGGCCGTTGGCGACTTTATCCGCCTCTTCAATATTAAAACGCCGTCGATGATGCAGACCATTGGGCTGCTTTCCGGTGGTAATCAGCAAAAAGTGGCGATTGCCCGCGGATTAATGACGCGGCCAAAAGTCCTGATCCTCGACGAACCGACGCGTGGTGTTGACGTCGGTGCCAAAAAAGAGATTTACCAGCTTATAAACCAGTTCAAGCGCGAAGGGCTGAGCATCATTTTGGTTTCCTCAGAAATGCCGGAAGTGATCGGCATGAGTGACCGGATTTTGGTGATGCACGAAGGTCATTTAAGCGGTGAATTCCCGATAGAACAGGCTACGCAAGAAGTGTTGATGGCAGCCGCTGTCGGCAAGCAATACGGCGTGACGCAGGAGTAATCAGATATGAGTTCTCAGACATTGCCAGCCAAGAAGCGCTGGATCAGTAAAGAGTGGTTGTTGGAGCAAAAGTCTCTGATTGCGCTGCTGGTGTTGATTGCCGTGGTTTCTTCGATGAGCCCGAATTTCTTTACGGTCAACAACCTGTTTAACATCCTTCAGCAGACGTCGGTCAACGCCATTATGGCCGTGGGCATGACGCTGGTGATCCTCACGTCGGGCATTGATTTATCCGTCGGCTCCCTGCTGGCGCTGACCGGCGCGGTAGCCGCCTCGATTGTCGGGCTGGAAGTCAATGCATTAGTCGCAGTTGCAGGCGCGCTGGCGCTCGGTGCCGCTGTCGGCGCGGTGACCGGGATGATAGTCGCCAAAGGTAAAGTCCAGGCGTTCATCGCCACGCTGGTCATGATGTTGCTGCTGCGCGGTATCACCATGGTGTACACCAACGGCAGCCCGATCAGCACCGGTTTTAATGATGTCGCTGATGTCTTTGGCTGGTTTGGTATCGGCCGCCCGCTGGGCATCCCGACGCCGGTCTGGCTGATGGCTGTGGTGTTTATTGCGGCGTGGTACATGCTGCATCACACCCGCTTAGGACGTTATATCTATGCGCTGGGCGGTAACGAATCCGCGACGCGTCTGTCAGGTATCAGCGTCGATAAAGTCAAAATTATCGTCTACTCCCTGTGTGGTTTGTTAGCGGCTCTGGCCAGTATCATCGAAGTGGCGCGCTTGTCTTCTGCGCAGCCTAATGCAGGTACAGGTTATGAGCTGGATGCGATTGCCGCGGTGGTATTAGGGGGAACCAGCCTGTCCGGGGGTAAAGGACGCATTGTCGGAACGCTGATCGGGGCACTGATCCTTGGCTTCCTGAATAACGGTTTGAACTTATTAGGTGTTTCTTCCTACTACCAGATGATCGTAAAAGCAGTTGTCATCCTGCTGGCGGTTCTGGTGGATAACAAAAGCAACAAATAACCTCTCCTACAGGACTTATGACCATGAATATGAAAAAACTGGCTGTCTGGGTTTCCGCCGCAGCGATCACCGCTTCTTTCAGTGCAAACGTTCTGGCGAAAGACACCATTGCGCTGGTCGTTTCTACGCTCAATAACCCGTTCTTCGTTTCTATGAAAGACGGCGCGCAAAAAGAAGCGGACAAACTGGGCTATAACCTGGTGGTTCTTGATTCTCAGAACAACCCGGCGAAAGAGCTGGCTAACGTGCAGGATCTCACCGTTCGCGGCACCAAGCTGATGTTGATTAACCCGACGGATTCTGACGCGGTAGGCAACGCAGTGGCGATGGCCAACCAGGCGAAAATCCCGGTGATCACCCTTGACCGTCAGGCGACCAAAGGCGTTGTCGCCAGCCACGTGGCTTCTGATAACGCCTTCGGCGGTAAAATGGCTGGTGATTACATCGCCAAGAAACTGGGCGAAAACGCTAAAGTTATCGAACTGGAAGGTATTGCCGGGACATCCGTTGCCCGTGAACGTGGTAAAGGTTTCGCTGAAGCTGCTCAAAAGCATCATTTCCAGATCCTCGCCAGCCAGCCTGCTGATTTTGACCGTACTAAAGGTCTGAACGTCATGCAGAACCTGCTGACCGCGCATCAGGATGTGCAGGCTGTTTTCGCTCAGAACGATGAAATGGCGCTGGGTGCATTGCGTGCCCTGCAGACTGCCGGTAAAACAGATGTGCTGGTGGTCGGTTTCGACGGCACCGAAGACGGTATCAAAGCGGTTAACAGCGGTAAAATGGGCGCGACCGTGGCACAACGTCCTGAACAAATCGGCGTGATTGGTGTGCAGACCGCTGACAAGATACTGAAAGGCGAGAAAGTGCCGGCTGTTATCCCTGTTGATTTGAAACTTGTTGCTCAGCCGTAATACCCTCTTTATCTACGCTGTCACAGCGCCTCCCTGCGGGGGCGCTATTTAACTCAGGGATCTCCAAATGAAGACAGGCAAACTGGTGGTACTCGGCAGCATCAACGCTGACCACATTCTGAATATCAACCACTTCCCGCAACCGGGCGAAACGGTTATCGGTAAGCAATACACCGTTGCCTTTGGCGGTAAAGGGGCGAATCAGGCTGTTGCAGCCGGTCGAAGTGGCGCTGATATTTCTTTTATTGCCTGTGTGGGAGATGACGATATTGGCGAGCGTGTTCGCAAACAGCTGGCCAGTGACCATATTGATACGCAACCCATTGAAGCTATCAAAGACACAACCACCGGCGTAGCGCTGATTTTCGTGAATGCGGAAGGTGAGAACGTTATTGGTATCGATGCGGGGGCGAATAAAGCCGTCACGCCGGAATATCTTGATCGCTATAAACAGCAGGTCACCGGCGCTTGTGCTTTATTAATGCAGCTGGAATCGCCGCTTGAGACGGTGATTGCGGCGGCGAAGATTGCCAAAGACCACGACACGCAGGTTATCCTCAATCCGGCTCCGGCCTGTGAATTGCCTGATGAATTGCTGGCGCGGGTGGATATGATCACCCCGAACGAAACCGAAGCTGAAAAGCTGACAGGAATTAAAGTCGACAGCAATGAAGATGCCGCACGCGCTGCGAAAGCGCTGCATGATAAAGGCATCACGACTGTCATCATTACCTTAGGCAGTAAAGGTGTCTGGTTAAGCCAGAACGGTGAAGGCAAATTAGTCCCAGGTTTTCGCGTGAAAGCCGTCGATACCATTGCGGCCGGCGATACCTTTAACGGCGCGCTGGTGACGGCGTTGCTGGAAGGTAAACCAATGGACAGTGCGGTGCGTTTTGCTCATGCCGCTGCGGCCATTGCCGTGACGCGTCCTGGTGCTCAACCTTCCGTACCGTGGCGTAAAGAAATCGACGATTTTCTTGCTCAACAGGAGGCCTGATTGGCCACCATGAAAGATGTCGCCCGCCTTGCGGGCGTTTCAACCTCGACTGTCTCCCATGTGATCAACAAGAATCGTTTTGTTAGTGAATCCATCGCTGACAAAGTGAATGCCGCCGTGGAACAACTCAACTACGCACCCTCCGCGTTAGCCCGCAGTCTTAAACTGAACCAGACACGCACCCTCGGCATGTTGCTGACCGCCAGCAGTAACCCTTTCTATTCAGAAGTGGTGCGTGGCGTCGAGCGCAGTTGCTATGAGCGTGGTTATAGTCTGATTTTGTGTAATACCGATAATGATGCGGAGCGTATGAACCGTAGTCTGGAAACGTTGCTGCAAAAGCGGGTCGACGGGCTGCTTATCATGTGTACGGAAAACCACCGGCCTTCGAAGGAGGCTATCAGTCGCTATCCGTCATTGCCGATTGTGATGATGGACTGGTCACCTTTCGATGGCGCCATCGACATCATTCAGGATAACGCGCTGCTGGGCGGGGAAATGGCGACGGAATATTTAATCCGTCAGGGCTATCAACGTATTGCCTGCATTACCGGCCCCTTAGATAAAACTACCGCGCAGGAGCGTCTGAGTGGTTATCGTCAGGCCATGAATAAAGCCAGTCTGGATATTTTGCCCGGTTATGAAGTGAGTGGTGATTTTGAATTCGAAGGCGGACTGGCCGCGATGCAGGAATTGCTGGCGCTGCCGGAACCTCCGCATGCTGTTTTTGCCGGTAACGACGCGATGGCTGTGGGTGTATATCAGGCGCTCTATCAGCGTGGATTACGTGTACCTGATGATGTCGCCGTGATGGGCTACGATGACATCCAGCTGGCGCAATATATGATGCCACCGCTGACCACCATTCATCAGCCCAAAGACTCGCTGGGTGAACTTGCCATCGATGCTTTATTACATCGGTTGCAGAACCCGGATTCCGAGCCACAGGTTTTAGTGCTCACACCGGAACTGGTCGTGCGTCAGTCCGTCGGATTATTCATCGGCAAGTAACAGACTTTGGCATTCCAGAAGAGCGGCATTGGCATCACCCGCCAGAATGGCATCTGTCAGCCGCTGGTGATGTCCCAGCTTAATCACTTCATTACCGGTAATCGCCCGGAAATAGCTCTGATACACCGAACTGAACAAATTAGAAAAAGACGTCAGGAAAGGATTCTTCCCCGCCTCATAGATAAGCTGATGAAACTGGGTATCGACCGTTATCCAGCGTTCCCGATCAAAGCTGTTATGCAGCTGGTGCATTTCATACATATATAGAGAGAGCTGATGCTTTTGTTCCTGACTGGCACTGAGAGCTGCCAGGGCACAAGCCTGAGGTTCAAGTGCTCTGCGCAAAACAATGAAATGTGCCATCACCTGATCAAAGTTCTCACGTGTCATCCACCAGGTCAGTAATTCCTGATCGAGAAAATTCCAGCTCGATTGTGGCATCACCCGGGTACCAATCCGCGGACGGGGTAAAAGCATTCCTTTAGCTGCCAGCGTTTTTACGGCTTCACGTACGGCTGTGCGGCTGACGCCAAAAATCTCCCCTAACTCATTCTCTCCAGGAAGTATCGCGCCTTCCGGATACTCGCCAGACAAAACGCGTTGTGCAATTTTCTCTGCCAGCAGATAAGAAAGGTTACGCTGAGCCGCTTGTTGGTGGGCATTAAGTAGCATGTAAGGCATTCCTGAATGTTTTTCTCTTATTATAAAGGAGAGTTTACTCCAGCCTTTGGCTTTAAACTGGCGTGTTTTTCGCTGAAATAGGTCGTTATTTCCCCATTTCGGGCAGGATTGTCTAATTAATGAACGGTCAGTAAATTATTTGAAATTAGGGGTTGCGGCCTTCTGAGAACTCCCTATAATGCGCCTCCACTGACCGGGAACAACGACTGACAAGTCGCTCGG
>NZ_RAHH01000020.1 GCF_003602095.1 Rahnella woolbedingensis
ATGCAAGGGAAGTGAGAGAAAAAAGGTCGAAATATCCTTTAAAAAACAATGCTGGTCACCTTAAGTGACCAGCATTAGCCCCTGGGGCTGCCTTTTCTTTTGGGAAAACCGCCCTTTCAGACGCTCATTTGCCCCAGGTTCTTTCCAGAACGTTAATCCAGTTTTTATAGCAGATTTTCTCCAGCAAAGCCTGACCATATCCCGCTTTACGCAGTGCCTCTACCAGCACCGGTAATCCGCGTACGTCCTTCAAAAACGGTGCCATAGACGCCCCGTCAAAATCCGACCCGAACCCTACGCCGTCTTCGCCCAGATGTTCAACCAGATAGTCCACGTGACGCACCATGATATCTGTGCCGGTATCGTCGCTGCGTTTGCCGTCTTCGCGCAGGAATGGCACCGCAAAGTTCAGTCCGACGAAACCGTTACTCTCTTTGATTGCACCAAGCTGTTTGTCTGTGAGGTTACGCGACTGCGGACAAATGCTGTAAGCATTGGAATGACTGGCCACCAGCGGCGAATCGCTCAGTTCGGCCACCTGCCAGAAGCCTTTTTCGTTCAGATGCGACAAATCAATCATGATGCGTTTCTGATTACACGCTTTGATCAGCCGGATACCCGCGTCGGTCAGCCCCGGACCGGTGTCCGGCGACGTCTGATACTTGAACGGCACGCCTTCGCCGAAAATGTTCGGGCGACTCCAGACCGGCCCGAGCGAGCGCAACCCCATGCTGTAAAGCACATCCAGATTATATAAATCCTCATCTATCGCTTCCGCCCCTTCGATATGCATAACCACAGCTAATGCATGGTTATCCATTGACTCTGTGATTTCCTGCGCGGTACGACAAATTTTCACCTTTCCCTGCGACTGTTCTTCGATTCTGAGCAGGAACGCCATCATGCCAAATGTGACGTCACGTGCAAAATTGAAAGAAGGTGTCGGGGAAAAATCAGGATGCTTTTGAGTACCTTCCGGCAGAAAACGGGTGTCCACAGTACGATCAGGCACGCCTTTTGCTAGATCTACTTCAGGAGTAGGCACCCAGGCGGCGAAAAGCCCGCCGGCAAAGCCTGCGTCACGACAGCGCGGCAGGTCTAATTGTCCGCTGGCGGGTCCCTGAAGGAATGTATGTGCAGGATCCTGACGATGTTCGTTCCAAAGTTGTAGCAAAACATCGTTATGTCCATCAAAAACCGGCATTAATTCTTCAGTTCCGTGCGCTACGTTATTCATAAAAAAGGTCTACCTTTGATTGAGCATGACTAAGACAACGGAGATTTGTTCAGCCAGGGTGCACTCACACTGTGAAATTGCACCAGGAGAGAACAAGCACAGTACGCTTCACATTAGTTTTTTCGATATGAAGCGTCGGGTTGTGTAAAGCAACGGTTTTTCATTTAAGCCAGTTGTCCGGAGTTTAGTCAAGGGTTGGCCAACGTGATTTTTAATTTTACTTTTATATATCAACACGATGGGAGTAGTTATGGTTACCAGGCGTCAATTTGTTACCGGTTTTTCCGCAATACCTGTTCTGTCCTACCTGAAATTCGATGCAGTCTTTGCCGCCACGCCAGCGTCAATTCTGGTGATGGCTATCCAGCTCGATATCATTACCAGCCTTGATCCGCATGAAAGTTTCGAGTCCGTGGGCAGTGAAATTACCGGCAATATGTATCAGCAACTGGTGAAACCCAAACTGGCCTCCCCTGATGAAATCGAAGGCGATTTAGCGGTTTCGTGGACCGCTTCCGACGATAAAAAAACCTTCACCTTCAAACTGGATCCGAAAGCCAAATGGGCCGACGGCAAACCGGTCACCGCCGAAGACGCGGCGTTTTCCCTGCAACGCGTGGTGAAACTCGACAAGAGCCCGGCCTACATCATCAATCAGTTTGGCTATACCAAAGATAACGTCGACAGCCTGATAACAGCCCCTGACGCCGAAACGCTGGTGATTAGGACCACTGAACCGGCATCCGAATCCTTCCTGCTGTATTGCCTGACCGCAAACGTCGGCAGCATCGTGCAGAAATCGGCCTGCCTGGCCAATCAGGCGGGTGACGATTTAGGTAATGCCTGGCTGAAGAAAAACAGCGCCGGTTCCGGTGCGTTCAAACTGCGCGACTGGAAAGTCAGCGAGTCCGTGATTCTGGAGAGCAATAAAAACAACCCGCACGCGGGCAAAATCCAGCGCATCATCATGCGTCACATCATCGACCCGTCTGCCCAGCTGTTAATGCTGCAAAAGGGCGATATCGATATCGCACGTAACCTGACCACTGAACAGCTTCGCCCGCTGATGAAGGACAAAAACTTCACGCTGGTACAGAAAGGGATTGCCGGCACCTTTATGTTGTCCGCTAATACCGCGCACCCGAATCTTGCCAAACCGCAGGTCTGGCAGGCGATCAAATGGGCAATCGATTACGAAAACATTCAGCAGCATATCGTGCCGCTGACGCACAAAATCCATCAGAGCTTCCTGCCGGAAGGCTTCCCGGCAGCGGTGAATACCATCATGTACAAACGTGATGTGGCAAAATCCAAAGCGCTGCTGGCCGAAGCCGGTTTCCCGAACGGTTTTGAAATCACGCTGGATCACTATTCCGCTTCACCTTCTTCCGACATCGTGCAGGCATTACAGTCAAACCTCGCTGAAGTCGGGATTAAGGTCACGCTGCTGGCCGCAGAAAGCCGTCAGGTGCTGACCAAAATGCGTGCCCGCCAGCAGCAACTGGCGATGACTCAGTGGGGCGCAGATTACTTTGACCCGAACTCGAACGCCGAAGCCTTCTGCAGCAATCCGGATAACACCGACAAAGCCAAGAGCCGCACGCTGGCATGGCGTTGCAGCTGGCAGGATAAAGAGATCTCAGACCTCAGCACCAAAGCACTGAAAGAGTCAGATCCGGCCACCCGCATCAAGCTTTATGAAGAGTTGCAGACCAAACATATGGAAAACAGCCCGTTTGCCATCATGCTGCAACCCACCATGACCGCCGCCTGCCGTAACGTGATTTCCGGCGTGGTATTAACAGTAATGAGCACCAGCCCTTACGAGAAGGTTGTTAAAGCGTGATGAGCAAGAGACTCAAAGGATTTCTGAGTACCTGCATCAGCGTTTGTCTTACTTTGTTTGGTCTGTCGGTAGTGACTTTTTTCATCGGTCGCGTGATGCCGACGGACCCGGTTCTGGCTGCGGTTGGCGATAACGCCCCGCAGGCAGTCGTCGAACGGGTTCGTCATGAAATGGGGCTGGATCAGCCCCTCTGGATGCAGTTTTTCCATTATCTCAGTCAGGTGTTTCACGGTGATTTAGGCCGTTCCGCCCTGACTTCCAATCTGGTCACCACCGATATCGCCCGCTTTTTCCCGGCCACGCTGGAACTGGCGACAGCAGCGATCATTATTGCGGCCATTATTGGCATTCCCCTGGGTGTCTGGGCGGCAACGCGTCAGGGCAGCTGGATTGACCAGACCATCCGCGTGGTGTGTCTGGCCGGTCACTCCCTGCCGGTGTTCGTGCTGGCGCTGCTCAGCCTGCTGATTTTCTACTCTGCGCTGGGTATCGCGCCGGGGCCGGGACGTCAGGACATCATTTATCAGGACATGATCCCGCAGGTCACCGGTTTGCTGACCGTCGATTCTCTGCTAGCCGGTGACCTGGGCGCATTCCGGGATGCCCTCGCGCACATGGCTCAGCCAGTGCTGATACTGGCGTATTTCAGCATGGCCTACATCACCCGCATGACCCGTACCTTTATGCTTAACGCGCTCGGCGGCGAATATGTGGTAACCGCCCGCGCCAAAGGGCTTTCTGCACAGCGCGTCATCTGGAAACATGCTTTCCCGACCGTCGGCGTGCAGCTAATTACCGTTCTTGCACTGACGTATGCCGGTTTGCTGGAAGGCGCGGTGGTCACTGAAAACGTGTTCTCCTGGCCCGGCCTCGGACAATATCTCACCGTCTCGCTGATGAATGCGGATATGAACCCGGTGATCGGCTCCACGCTGCTGATTGGCGCAATTTATGTGCTGCTCAACCTGCTGGCCGACCTTCTCTACCGACTATTGGATCCCCGCGTAAAATGAGCACTCTTCCGGTCACACCTCAACCCCGCGCGGGCAGCCGCGCCTGGCTGCTGGCAGATACGCCGCATACCCGGACGCAAGCCGTCTGGGGACGCCGTTACCGCATCTGGCTTGGCCTGCGCAAAAATCCGCTGGCCGTCACCGGCCTGTTCACTGTACTTATCGTGTTGCTGATTTCAATTTGTGCACCGTGGCTGACCAGCTACGATCCGGGCGCGCAGGACTTAGCACATCGGTTGGCGAAACCCTCTTCCCTGCACTGGCTGGGCACCGATGAGCTGGGGCGCGACACCCTGAGCCGTATTCTTTATGGCGGACGCATCACGCTCGGAATGGTGATTATTGTGGTGGCAATTGTCGCCCCGCTCGGCCTGCTGATTGGCTGCGTGGCCGGTTATGCCGGCGGATTACTTGACCGTATTCTGATGCGCATAACTGACATCTTTCTGGCATTCCCGCGTCTGATCCTGGCTCTGGCCTTTGTCGCTGCGCTCAAACCCGGTATCGAAAGCGCCATTCTGGCGATCGCTCTCACTGCCTGGCCGCCGTATGCCCGTCTCGCCCGCGCCGAAACCATGCAGGTGCGCGGCACAGATTATATTGCCGCCTGCCGTCTGACCGGCGCGACACCGACGCGTATTGTGCTGCGCCATATCATGCCGCTGTGCGTGCCAAGTCTGGTGGTGCGTATCACGCTGGATATGAGTTCGATCATAATCACCGCCGCCAGCCTCGGCTTTCTCGGGATGGGCGCACAACCCCCGTCACCGGAATGGGGCGCGATGATAGCCACCGCACGCCGTTTCCTGTTCAGCGAATGGTGGGTGCCGCTGATCCCGGCCATTGCGATTTTCGTCACTTCACTGGCGTTCAACTTCCTGGGCGACGGCCTGCGCGACGTCCTCGATCCTAAGGAGAAATGATGCTGGTTGATATCAAAGATCTGCATATTACCTTCCAGACCAACAGCGGCAGTTTCGACGCAGTTCGCGGCGTATCGCTGTCTCTGGGCAAAGAAAAGTTCGGTATTGTCGGCGAAAGCGGATCGGGGAAATCCCTGACCGCACGCTGTCTGATGAACCTGCTGCCCTCAAGCGCAAAATGCCGCGCCGAAACCCTGTCCTTCGACGGTATCGACCTGCGTAATGCCAGTGAAAAACAGATGCGCCAGATACGCGGCAAACGCGTCGGCTTCATTTTGCAGGATCCGAAATATTCGCTGAATCCGGTAATGCCGGTTGGCAAACAGGTGGCGGAAGCCTGGCAGACGCATAAAGGCGGTTCGAAAAAGCAGGCGATGAACGCCGCCATAGAACTACTGGATCAGGTGCGTATCCGCGATCCGCATAAAGTCGCCGAACGTTACGCTCATGAAGTTTCCGGCGGTATGGGACAGCGCGTGATGATCGCCATGATGCTGGCCCCGGATCCGGAACTGATGATTGCCGATGAACCGACCAGCGCGCTGGATGCCACCGTGCAGGCGGAGATTTTGCGTCTGCTCGACGACCTGGTGTCCAGTCGCGGCATGGGACTGATTCTGATCAGTCACGATTTGCCGCTGGTGTCCAAATTCTGCGACCGCGTGGCCGTGATGTATGCCGGCCGTATTGTCGAAACGTTACAGGCCGGTGATTTGCTCAAGGCACAACATCCTTACACGCGCGGGCTGCTGGAATGTCTGCCGTCGCTGAAACATCCGCGCGACAGACTGCCGGTTCTGGTGCGTGACGAAGCGTGGAAAATCTCATGACTGACCAATCTCCTCTTTTCTATCAGAATTTAGATAACAGCAAAATTATTCTGAATAATCTGCGGATTGCTTTTGGCGATACCGAAGTGGTGAAAGGCGTGAGTTTCAGCGTCGCACCGGGTGAATGCTTCGGAATTGTTGGCGAAAGCGGCTCGGGAAAATCCACCATTTTACGTGCGCTGGCCGGACTAAATCAGTCCTGGTCGGGCGAAATGGTGATTGGCGGTGAAGATCAGCTGCCGGTTAGGCAGAAGCGCTTTTTCCGCCGCGTGCAGATGGTGTTTCAGGATCCGTATGGCTCGCTGCATCCCCGCCAGACCATCGACCGCATTCTCAGCGAACCACTGATCGTTCATGGTTTTCTCAATATTGAGAAGCGGATAACCGACGCCCTGAGCGAAGTGGGTCTGCCACAGGCGGTACGTTTTCGCTTTCCGCATCAGCTTTCCGGTGGACAGCGTCAGCGTGTCGCCATTGCGCGGGCAATGATTTCGGAGCCAGAAATTTTACTGCTCGATGAGCCCACCTCAGCGCTGGATGTCTCGGTACAGGCGGAGATCCTCAACCTGTTAAGCGACCTGCGTGAACGGCGGAAACTGACTTTTATTCTCGTCAGCCACAATCTGGCCGTAGTAACGCATCTTTGCACCAGCATTGGTGTGATGATTGGTGGTGAAATGGTCGAGCTTCTGAGCGCAGACGATTTACGGACGGGCAACGTCACCCATCCGCATACAGTAGAATTACGATCGTTAAGTCTCAGTTTAGAGGAGCCCGAATAATCGTTGCACAAACCGACATCATTCCGGTCTCACGGGCAGTCAGACTGCCCTCTTATTCACTGATAAACAGTCTGTGGAGATTCTAATGACCTCTGATTTACAGTGGCAAACCGCTGAGGCGACAGCAAAACGCATTACTCAACACTGGGACAAACCCGGTGAGCCCGGCGGGGCAATCACTCTTTTTGACAGCAAAACACTGCGCGGTTTCGCCACCGGCGGCCTGGCCAATCTGACCACGTCCGAGCCGTTCAGCATGGATTCGGTGGTGCGTTATGCGTCCGTAACCAAGCATATTTTTGCGGCGCTGGCCTTACTGAAAAGTCATGCCGGACTTTCGCCGGATGATACCCTCGGTCAGTATTTACCTGAGCTGAAACCGCCGATGTCGCAGGTGACTATCGGTCAGGCGCTGGACATGACCGGCGGTTTACCTGATGTTCGCGAGACCCTCTCCCTGCTGGGAATTTCGGTTTATAACGTCAGCGACGCGGATGCGATTATGGCATTTCTGGCGCAGGACGGCGCTCTCAATTTCCCCGCTGGCACGGAGATTTCATACAGTAATACCGGTTACCGGCTGGTGGAGGAAATCCTCCGGCGAAAAGGCATATTATTTGAAGATCTGCTGACAGAACACATCGCGCATCCGCTGGATATTACATTCCGCGCACCAGAAACCTGGTTTGATATTGTACCCAATCTGGTACCCGGTTACTGGCAGGACACCACCGGCTGGAAAACGGCCGCCGCCGGTTTGCATCTTTCCGCTTCCGGCAGTCTGACCGGCAGCGTACGTTCGCTTTCCGTCTGGCTGCAAAGTCTGCTGGCAAACAACGGACCGGGCGCAGGCGTGCTGAAAACGCTGACCGCGCAGCGCCATCTGCAAGGCAATATCCCTTCCGCCTACGGGCTAGGCACGACCTCGTCGCAAATCGGGGAACATACTGTTTACGGCCACGGCGGTTCTCATGCCGGTTACAAAACCTATTTTCTCCTGCATCCTGAACTTGACGCAGGTATCGCGCTGGTCTCCAATCGTGAAGACACGACCGCCTATATGCACGCGCTGGAAGTCATGTCCGCATTGCTGGCATCACCGCTTCCCGCCCGCAGTAATGCATTGCCGGACGGACTTTATTCAAGCATCGCCGATCCTTACTGGCTGAAAGTCAGCAATGGCACCGCCAGCTATCTGGGTTCCGCCGATAATTTGTATCAGGGCGAAGACGTCGGTGAAGCCATTACGCTTTCGGCGCATATGCCCATGCGCTTGCGCTGGAACGGTCAAGCCATTGAAGGTGAAATCGGCCATGCGCCACGTTACTTCCGGCCAATTGAACCCAACGACTGCCTGAAAATGGTTCAGGGCCGCTGGTATCATCCGGAATCAAAAGCCGCCTTTGATATCGACGGTGACAAGTTACGCATTGGTGTGGGAACACAGCGCGCCAGCGGACAGTTAACCTCGCTGGGTGCAGGACGCCTGCTGGTGGAATTACCCGACGGGCCGTGGAAGAAAACCTTTTGTCTTTATTTCCAGGGTTACAACGTAAAGCTAATTTCCAACCGCAGCCGCGTATTGAATTTCTATCGGGAGGAATGTCGCAGCAGCTGGTAAATTGACTGATAACCTCAAACGGAGCCGCCCCTCAGTCACAGCGAGGGGCGGTACTGCATGAGTTATTTTTCCACCTCGCATTCATCACAGCCGGGGATCACTGCCGGCTTATTCGGCTTCTTCTCAGCGTTTAACAACAGATTCGCAATAATAGCCACCGCCGTTCCGATAGTGATCCCGCTGTGCAAAAACATCCCTGCTGTAGAAGGTACGTGCTGGAATATTTGCGGTACCAGCACCGGTAACATGCCGAGGCCCAGCGTCAAAGCGACGACCATCGGATTATTATTGTTTTGAAAATCCACTTTCCCCAGCGTACGTATTCCTGATACCGCCACCATACCGAACATTACAATCCCCGCACCGCCGAGAACCGGTTTAGGCACAGCCACCACCAGTGCAGCCAGTTTAGGAAACAATCCCATGACGATTAAAATGCACCCTGCCGTGCCGACAATAAAACGGCTGCGAACGCCGGTCATACTGACCAACCCGACATTTTGGGCAAACGCGGCGTAAGGGAACATATTAAACAGTCCACCGACAAACGTGGCGCTGCCGCAAGCCAGCAAGCCGCGCCGGAGGGTATCTTTATCCGCCGGACGTTCGACAATTTCCCCCATTGCCATCATTGAAGACATGGTTTCAACCATGACCACAATCATCACCATTGACATCAGTACCGCCGGCATCAGGTGAAACTGAGGACGCGCAAAATACATCGGCGAGGGAAACGTCATCCAGCCGGTATTGCTGACCTGCTGCCAATCAAAGCCATGAAACAGGCTATAGACCACCGTGCCGACCGCTATGCCGATCAGTACTGCAATGTTTTTCCACATCCCCTTGCCGAAAATGTAAATCAGCATAATGACGGCCAGCGTGAATAAGGCCATCAGCAACGAGGAATAATTGCCGAAATCAGGCGATGCAATATTCCCGCCGCCAATCCACCCCCCCGCTACAGGCAAAATCGACAGACCGATTAACGTCACTATGGTGCCCATCACCACTTTGGGGAAGAACCGCACCAGCTTGCAGACCAGCGGCGCGCAGATAACCGTAAACAGACCGGCGATAATAACGGCCCCGGAGATCCCCCCTATTCCGTATTGCTGACCAATCAGCCCCATCGGGATCAGCGCGGCAAAAGTACAACCCTGAACGATGGGCAAACGACTGCCGATCCAGTTACCGATACCGATGGACTGCAAGATAGTGCCGCAGCCGCAAATGAATAAGTCGGTACTGATAAGCATTATGATTTGCTCGTTGGTGAATCCGACCGTTTTACCGATGACCAGCGGAACCGCGATGGCCCCGGCGTACATGACCAGAACATGCTGTAAACCATAAATCAGCATTTTTCCCAGCGGTAAAATCTGGTCAACCGGATGCACCGGTTCCGGCGTATTTTGTGATTGATGAGGTGTAATGACAGAGTTTGCGTTATCAGTTTTCACGATAAATCCTTATCTGAAGACTCTTGAGGCCCGGTCTCAGTCGGCCGGGATTAGCTCAGGCGATCCATTCGTTGCCATAAACGCAGCGCAACTTTGCGGGCTTCTGCATAAAGCTCAGCCACATCAAACGGAAACTCCCTGTTTTCATAGACCATTCGACCGTCGACCATCACACTGTGAACACTCTGGCTGCTCAGTCCGAATGCCAGATGACCACCGATATTTTCTGCCAGTAACGGCGTCGGTGAGTCATAGTCACAGATGGTCAAATCGGCTTTATTCCCCACATCAATACGGCCAAACCGGGCGTTGAAATTACGCGCCAGCAGCGTGTTCCCGTTCCATAAAAAGCGAGTGAAATTGTCTGGCCAAAGCGGGCCACCCGCATCCCGGTGTTTAAAGAACGCAAATTTCATTTCTTCCCACATGTCGCTGCCGATGCCATCTGTGCCTAACGCAAGATTGCGATACTGAGCAAGCTTATGGTTGTAACCGACGTGGTTGTTCATGTTCGACCGGGCGTTATGGACCAGAAAAGCGTCATGCTCATTGAGAATGGCAATATCATTATCTGAGAGGTACAACCCGTGAGCGATAAGCGTGCGGTTAGTGATCAGGCCGTAATGATCCAGCCGGGCAATAAGATCCAGACCATATTTATCGTGGCTGTGCGACACATCGTAACTGTCTTCGGCAGCATGAATATGCAGCCCGCGACCGGTGGATTTCATCGCTTCGCGCAGCATTTCCATCCCTTCATGCGGCACGGTGAAAGGCGCATGTGCGCCGATATGCGCCTCGACCAGATAAGGCTCATTTCCCGCTCTTTTTTCCCTGTCGATCAGATGCGCGAAGGCAATATTTTCCTCCACGCCCGCCCACAGTTCCTGGCTGCCATTATTTCTGTCTGTGGTTTCAAAGCAGGTCATGCCGCGTAAGCCCGTTTTGATAAAGGCTTTTCGCAAAGTACTCAATGAACCTTTGATGTAATTGGGCGAAGCATGATGATCAATAACAGCGGTGCAGCCATTGCGGATAGCGTCCAGCGAACAGATAAGGCCGCTGTAATACAGTGATTCTTCGTCAAGCGCCCGATCCAACCGCCACCACAGATTTTTCAGCGTCGAAATAAAGTCCGGGCTGGGGGCTATATTGGCGGTGATCCCGCGCGATAATCCCGAATAGAAGTGATTATGCGCACAGACCATTCCCGGCATTACCACCTTACCTTTCAGATCGCGAACTTTTGCCTGCGGATAGTGATCGGCAATTCCTGAACCGACTTCTTTGATAACACTGCCATCAATGACAATATCCAGATGCTCAATCACACAAGCGGGATCGAACTGCACGACCGTGGCATTTTTTAAAATTTGCATGATTTATTCCTCCACCTGTCCGAGAAGATAACGGTGATGAGTTGCGACCTGCGTGATGACGCGGCACAACGTTTCCAGCCCTTCAGGCACGGCTTTCACATTGCCTTGCGGATCGAGGATCAGGGGATAAACCTGAGTCCCAAGCCGGGCATGGATCTTTTGCCCCTCGAGATAAAAGCCCGGATTGGTGCTGTTATCGAAATCAGCTTTCAGGCTGAAAACGGTAATTTTGTCTTTATAAGGTTTGCCCTGCCACGGGCAAAACTGAGCGCAGTTACCGCATTCGTTGCAGTAAGCATCCAGATGGAGAGTCTGATAAGGATCGTGCAAGCCAGGCACTGCGATGGAAATATTGGCGCGGTTAGGACAAACATCGACGCACTTACTGCATACATAGTTACATTCCAGACAACGGGCGGCTTCCTGCATCACGAACGCATCCTGCTGTTCCATAGCCACAGGATTAAGCTGGATCAGTCCCTTTCGGGCGTAAACATCATTGATACTGATTTGTAATGGCCCGTTGGTATCGGGAGTCAGGGCTTTCTGTTCCCGGTGCAATATGCAGTCAGTCGCACGGCGTGCATCACTGATGGCAGCGACAATAGATGACGGACCACTTTGAACATCACCAATCAGAAAGACGTTTTGGCGTCCGGTTTCTGCCGTGATTTTGCTGACCAGCGGCCAGCCATCCGCCCCCATAGGGATCCCCAGTGCCTGTAAAGCCCCCAGATCAGGCTGTTCTCCAATCGCCGTAATGACACTGTCGGCATGCAAGGTGACAGTGTGGCCTGTTGGCACCGGACGGCGGCGCCCTTTTGAATCGGGTTCTCCAAGCTCCATGACCTGTGCTTTCAGTGAACCATCAGCGTCGAAACGTTCAGGATCCATAAGCCAGCGGAACTGCACATTGTCTTCTACCGCTTCGAGATACTCTTCATGCCAGGCTGGCATTTCCTTCATACTGCGGCGGTAAACAATCGTGACCTGACTAACACCGGGAATTCGTTTCGCCGCACGGGCACAGTCCATCGCTGTATTACCCGCACCGATCACCACGACTTCCTGCCCCATTTCGAGGGTTTCGCCCTGATTAAAGCGACGAAGGAAATCAAATGATTTCAATATATTGCGGTTATCTCCGGCGAGAGAAAGTCCGTTGTTTTTATCCGCACCAATACCGATGCAAACATATTTAAAGCCTTGTTGGTGCAGCAGGTCGATAGTCAGATCCTTGCGGCACCCGTATTCAAATTTCACACCGTGAGCGGCAATAAAATCAATGTCATGCTGTATTGCCTCCCGCGGAATTCTGAACCGGGGAATGATATTGCTGACAACGCCCCCGGCGTCAGCCTCACGTTCGAACAACGTCACTGCATGGCCTGCCCGCGCCAGGAAATAACCCGCAGACAGCCCGGCCGGACCTGCACCAATAACCGCGACAGGATGTTTTTCGCCACTCCCGGCCGGTTTATGCCAGCGTTTGCTATAGGCTTCCCACCCTTTCTCCAGCGCTATTTTTTTCATTTCACGAATGTTCAGCGCACTGTCGTAATCAAGCCGGGTACAGTTATTCTGGCACTGGTGGTCACAGATATGACCGGTGATAGAAGGCAACGCATTGCGCCGATAGATCAGATCCAGTGCTTCCTCGTAACGTTGTTCCCCCATCAGATGAATATATCCGGGAATGTCCTGTCTGATGGCGCAGGCACTGATACAAGGCGCCACATAGCAGTCGGTTAAAGGCAGCGGACCACCGGCATCAATTTCTTCGGATGATTTCCAGTCTTTTTGCGTATAGGCCATCGTCAGTGACTCGCGGGCTAACGCTTCAAGTTTCGGTAAATCAATCCCCTGCATTTCCCAGCATTCCGACTGGTCCAGCATTTGAATACACTGCGTCTGGCGCATATAGCCGCCAGGCTTGAGCAAATCCGTCGCCATGGTGATCGGCCGGATACCGGTATCAAAAATCTGGCGGATATTCGCCTGGCTTGCTCCACCGGAATATGAAATCGGCAATTTGCCATCAAAGGCACGGGAGAGGATCCACGCCACGTTGATGGAGAGCGGGAATAAGGCGCGCCCGGACATATACATTTCGCCGCCAGGCAGACGACCTTTGCCGTTAAGTGTGCCCAGCGTGTTGGTCAGTTTGACGCCAAAACTGAGATTTTTCTTCTCTGCCACCTGCAGCAAGCGCTGCAACATGGCTCTGGCCTGCTCAAGCTTGAGGTCATGTTCAAATGAGGCCGGATCTATTTTGATATAGCTGAAACCGCACCCATCGAGGATCTCGCGGACACGCTCATAACCCAGAAGTGTTGGGTTAAGTTTCACAAACGTATGTAATCCTTTTTCTTCCAGCATGTACTGGCAAATCGCTTCAATTTCATTTGGAGGACAGCCATGCATTGTCGACAACGTGAGCCCGCTGACCATATTTGCAGGAATACGCTCAGTTAACGTATAAAAGCGAGGCGTTAGCGGTTCAAGGCCTAATGCGGGTTCGAAACTGTACCCCTGAATAAAAGTATGCAGAATATTTCGATATGCAGAGAATTTAGGATGATGTGCAGAATCCATCATGTTATGAATGAATTCCTGCATGGGTGGTTGCTGAATTCCCTTCAGGTCATAACCCACACTCATATTAAAAATAAATGATTTATCCTGATCTTTATGGCGGGGATTAAAAATCTCCTCCAGTAAAAACAGGATGAACCAGGCTTTCAGATATTCATCATGGGCTTTCTTCAGGGTAAATTCCGTGGACCATTCAGTATTGAAGCATTCATCCTGTGCATCAATACACGGTTTTTCCAGCTCCAGCCGGTCCAGTATCTGTACCGTTTTTAATTCAATAAAGCGCCCCCCCGTTAACCAGGCCGCAACGATGTTTTGCGCCAGCTGGGTATGCGGGCCGGCGGCGGGCCCAACGGGTGTTTCACAGGTTTCGTTGAACACTTTGATAAGGTGATGTTTTTCTTGACGATAAAACTGTTTTTCCGGGATCCCGAAGATGGACTTATTTTCTTTATATTCCTCAAAGATCCTCGACAGCAATTCGCCGAAAGGAATGGGACGCATAATGTCTCCCATGGATGTCTCCTTACTTACAGATGAGTGTTAAATCCCGCAAGGGTTGTATGCGGAATAATTTCGTCACAAGCATGGAGCAACATCCAGGCCAATTTCAGGATCACTTCAGGAATATGATTTAATTCGTGACACGCATCGTAAATATAAAATCAACACGGACATTTTTGGTGGGAAAAAATAATATTCATTTTCATGCCCTGACGTGCAGGAAGTTATTCGTAGCGGTTTTCATTCTGATTATCAATTCCGGATTGATATTTATCAGATTGAGAATTTTCACGGGGATCCGGCGGATAATGACAACAGCAGGTCGGATACAGGGTAAAATTACGGGGCATAAAAATTGCATGGATGTTTGCAATGTATAACGGTTAAGGAATAACGATGAGCTTATTTGCAGATGCTGCCCGGATGGAAAAACAAAACATTCCCTTTGCAATGGTCATTATTACAGAAAGCAGAGGCTCAGCGCCGCGGCATGACGGCCAGATGCTGGTCATGCCCGAAGGTAATATTCTGGGCACAGTAGGCGGAGGCATGATGGAAAGAAAGGTCATTGATGAAGCCTTAGTGGCTTTACAGGATGGAAAGTCACGCCTGTTTCATGGCCGTATGACGCGCAACGGACAGGACGCCGTAGGCTCGGACTGCGGAGGGGCAATGTCAGTATTTATCAGCGTACATGGGGTGCGGCCGAGACTGTTACTGGTTGGCGGCGGGCATGTAAACCGCGCAATAGCCCACGCGGCTTCAGCACTCAATTTCAACCTGCTGGTCACTGACATTTATGCACCAAATCTTCAGGCGGGCGATTTCCCCGCGGGGACCTCGCTGTTACTGAGCCATAGTTTTGCCGATGCGTTAAAAGAAATCGTACCGGACGAAAATACGTATGTCGTTATAGCGACCAACAGCAGTGATCTGGAGGTGGTCAGTTTACTCATGGGATACCCTTGCCGGTATCTTGGGTTACTCGCCAGCCGTCGAAAAGTGCATACGTTTACTCAACACTTTATGGCCAGCGGCCTGACGAGCAGCCAGCTTGCCCCCCTTCGTGCACCGATAGGTTTTGATATCGGGGCAGAAACTCCGGAAGAAATCGCGATAAGCGTGCTGGCTGAAATTCTTCAGGTTAAAAACGGAGCAAGTGGCATGTTGCTGGACTGTACGAGTGACTGCTTATCAGTTACCGGGGAAACGGCCTGACAGCTCTTGAGGACAGACCGCCCTTGTGGACAGACAGCCCTTGTGGACAGACAGTTTCATTCTCTGTCAGCGCCGGAAATCTTGCTGATTTCCGGCGACGGGTTTACGAATGCAAGCTTTACAGGGAAATAAGGGTACCTGCTTCCCCCGCAATTCCTTCCCGCGCTTTCTCAAGCAGCGTGATTAAAGACTTTCGCCCAGGTTTGGATTCGGCAAAAGCCAGAGCGGCTTCTACTTTCGGCAGCATCGAACCTTTGGCAAACTGATTTTGAGTGATCAGCTGGCGTGCATCAGCAGCGTTGAGTTTGTCCAGCCACTGCTGTTCTGGCTTGCCGAAATTGATTGCCACTTTTTCAACAGCGGTCAGAATAATGAGCAAGTCTGCATCAATTTGTTCTGCCAGTCGTGCACTGGCCCAGTCCTTATCGATAACCGCACTGACGCCCCTGAGATGATTGCCTTCGCAGATAACCGGTATACCGCCCCCTCCGGCGGTGATCACGACTTGTCCGGCGTTAATCAGGCTGACAATACTGGCTTTCTCCACGATGTCCTGCGGTTTTGGCGAGGCAACGACACGACGATATCCCCTGCCAGCGTCTTCTTTCAGCGTTATGCCTTGCGCCTGTAAAACCTGCGCCTCCTGCGGAGTAAAAAACGAACCTATCGGTTTGGTCGGATTAGCGAAGGCCGGATCATGTTCATCGACCGTAACCTGCGTAATGATCGTTGCCACCGGTTTGTTGATGCCGCGAGATAGCAGTTCTTCGCGTAATGCATTTTGCAAGTCGTAGCCGATATAACCCTGACTGAGTGCCACACACACCGACATGGGTAACAGCGGTAATTGCGGATCCATTTTTGATGCGGCTTCGAATGCCAGATGGATCATTCCCACCTGAGGACCATTACCGTGCGTAATGATGACTTCATGCCCTTCGGCAATAAGATCCACAACCGCCCGCGCGGTGGTTTTAACCGCCTGCATTTGTTCAGGCAAATTGTTGCCCAGCGCGTTGCCCCCAAGGGCCAGAACGATCCTTTTATGATTGCCCATACTGTGCTTCCTTTTCTTGATGTTGGAATGGCTGACGGTGAATGAATTTTCCGCGGGCGGCCTGACCGGTGAAATGTCCATCCCTGGCGATAATGTCACCACGCGATAGGGTCAAAACAGGTTTGCCGCGACAGACAAACCCTTCATAGGGTGAATAGTCTGCGTTATCGTGCAAATTTTGGTGGCGAATAACGTCATTTTGGCGTGGGTCGAAAAGTACCAGATCAGCATCGGCACCCGGCAGTAAACTGCCTTTGCGCGGCCATAACCCGAAGAGTTTCGCCGGTTTGGTACTGGTGAGCTCCACAAAACGACTGGCTGAAATACGCCCGCTCATGACGCCTTCGGAAAACAATAACGACATGCGGTTTTCCACACCCGGCAGTCCGTTCGGGCACCGTGAGAAATCTTCCTTGCCCAAAATCTGACGTTGAGCATAAGGGAAAGTGCAATGGTCAGTGGCGACTACATCCAGCGAACCTTCAGTAATGCCGACCCATAATTTGTCCTGTTCACTTTTTGGTCTCAGCGGCGGGCTGAGTATAAATTTCAGGGCATCGTCACGCTGGTAACATTGTTCATCAAGCAGTAAATATTGCGGACAGGTTTCGACCCAAACCGGTTGTCCTGCGGCCTTGGCCAGTTTGACGTAATCCAGTCCGAGGCCATTGGAAAGATGCACAATGTATAACGGGCTTCCGCCCGCGAGTTTCGCCAGATTGATCATGCGCGCAATGGCTTCGGCTTCGCATTCCAGTGGCCGACTCAAAGCATGGTACAACGGCGCGATTTTCCCCTGAGCAAGAAACTCCGAGCGACGCAATGCTATCGCCGCATCATTTTCGGGATGCACAGTTGCCATCGCGCCCACCTCTTTCAACCGCCGCAGAGCGCGCAATACAGCAGGATCATCAAGTTTGTACTGATAGGTCAGATACAGTTTGAAGCTACTGATCCCTTCTTCTTCGACCATCGCGCGCATTTCATCGAGAATCGCATCATCAACATGCTGAATGACGCCGTGAAAGCTGTAGTCGATCACGGCCTTTTGGGCTGCATACTCGTGATACACCTTAAGCTGATGGTGCAACGAACATCCGGTCGGACCGAATCCCATATGGTCGATAATAGTGGTGGTTCCGCCGCAGGCTGCGGCGCGGGTACCTGAACTGAAGTCGTCGCAGCTTCGCGCTAATCCGACATCAATGTTGAAATGTGTGTGGACATCAATTCCGCCAGGCATGACATACAGCCCCGACGCATCGATAACCTCCATATCCGGTTCCGGGATTATGTTGATTGCTACCTGCGAGATGCACTCACCCTCAATGAGCAAATCACTGCGGACAATTTTTGCGTCATCAACCAGCATGCCACCTCTGATAAGCCGCCTCATCATCACTCCTTTTAACAGGGAACGTAAAAGGCCGGGGGGAGTTTTAGCACTCAGCTCCTCCCGGCAAAGCTGCTATTTATCCAGTTGTCCCAGATACACTAACGGAATAGCGGCATACATCGCGGCACAGGTCACAAGATGGTCTTTCCAGGTTTTCTCATTAGGCGCATGGGCTTCCGGCTCTTTACCCGGCCCGAACCCAATCACAGGAATACCGTGGCGCCCCATAATGGATACGCCGTTGGTGGAGAACGTCCATTTGTCCACCGTCGGCATTTTATTGAATAAGCCTTCGTACGCCTGAGTCAGCGTATTGACGGTGATATGGTCAGATTCCACTTTCCAGGTAGGGAAATAGCATTCTGTCGGATATACCAGACCGGTGTAGGCCGGACGGTCGTAGTGATACATGGTCACTTCTGCTTTCGCTGCTTTTACCGCAGGGAGTGCACGAATTTCTTCCAGCGCCCCTTCCCACGTTTCGCCCCACGTCAGGCGGCGGTCGATAGACACCGCGCAGCTGTCGGCGACGGCACAGCGGCTTGGTGAGGTGAAGAAAATCTCAGAAACAGTGAGCGTACCTTTGCCAAGGAATTCATCATTACCCAGATGTTGCCCGAGTGTTTGTAACTCGCCAAGAATTGGGCCCATTTTGAAAATGGCGTTATCTCCGCGCTCAGGTGCAGAGCCATGACAACTGACCCCTTGTACATCCACGCGGATTTCCATGCGCCCGCGCTGACCGCGATAAATCTGGCAATCTGTCGGTTCGGTACTGACCACAAATTCAGGGCGAATATTTGACTGTTCAATGATGTACTGCCAGCACAACCCGTCGCAGTCTTCTTCCTGAACGGTGCCGGTGACCAGCAAGGTATATTGATCTTCCAGACCTAAATCTTTGATTATTTTACCGGCATACACCATGGATGCCATGCCGCCTTCCTGATCTGACGAACCGCGCCCGCCGATGATTTCATCGTTTTCCATGCCTTCATACGGATCAAAGGTCCAGTTTTTCAGGTTGCCGATACCAACCGTATCGATATGTGCGTCCATACCAATCAGATGCGGACCGTGGCCGATATAGCCAAGGATATTGCCCATCGGATCAATTTCTACTTTGTCGAACCCGACTTTTAGCATCTCTTCTTTAATGCGCAGAACGACTTTTCGCTCATCACAACTTTCGCTTGGGATGGCGATCATGTCGCGTAAAAACCGGGTCATATCAGCTTTATAGTGCTGTGCTTTTTCAACAATTTGTTCAAAAGGGACATGCTTGGTCATTGTGGTTTCTCCTGAAATAGATGATTTTCTGCGCCTGGCAACCTCATGTTGTCAGACGTGGAACCCGGTTATTCGGCCATGGGATAGCGGCCTTCCCACACTACTTCGCGGTAGTGTTTTACGTCCGTGTCCCCTTCCGTGCTGAGTAAAAGCACCACGGAATCGGCGTTTAATTTTAATTTCTGCATCAGTTCTTCACGCTGCGGGTGATAGTGCACCGCTGCCAGAACGCCCAATCCCACTGCGCCTGACTCGCCCGAGATAATGCGCGGGTCGTTACCCAGCGGATTGCCCAGAACGCGCATTCCCAGCGCCGCGACTTTGTCCTGACAGGAGATAAACTGATGAACGCAGTCACGCAGCAGCGGCCAGCCCAGCGGATTGGGTTCACCGCAGGCCAGACCGGCCATGATGGTCGCCATGGTTCCGCCGACGTTTACCGCTTCCCCTTTTATGCCGGAGCGATAAAGGCAATCTGCCAGTTCAGGCTCAACCAGAACTGAATGCAGTGTGTTTGCGCCGTAGGCATCCACCAGACATCCGAGCACGCCAGCCGCCATCGCACCCACGCCACACTGAAGAAACACATGCGTGGGTGCACCGCTTCCGGCCTGAGCAATTTGCGAGACAGCTTCATCCGCCATCGTTCCGTAACCCTGCATAATCCACGTCGGAATTTTGGTATAGCCTTCCCACGCGGTGTCCTGAACGATGACCCAACCTTTTTCCTGTGCTTTTTGCATGGTCATGCGCACGGTGTCGTCATAGTTCATGTCAGTGACTTCGCAGACAGCGCCGAGCGTCCGGATATGTTCAACACGTTCCTGCGCTGAACCGCGAGGCATATAGACTACGGCATTCTGACCCAGCTGCTGTGCAGCCCACGCCACGCCACGCCCATGATTGCCGTCAGTGGTAGTGGCAAATGTCATTTTTTGGCCGATGCTGGCTTTGAGCTTTTCAAAGGAACAGTTCGCCAGATCAAGGTCATATTTTTCGCAGAGCAGCCTGACAATGGCGTAAGCGCCACCCAGCATTTTGAAAGCGTTCAGCCCGAACCGCTTCGACTCGTCTTTGATAAGAATGCTGCGCACGCCGATAAGATTGGCCAGCGCCGATAACTGGTACAGCGGCGTAGGCTCGTACCCTTTAAGCTGCGAATGAAAAGCCCGCGCCTTTCGGGATTCGCTGAGCGAGAACACCGCCGATGTTTTACCGGTATAAAAGCGGTTATCAGCGATATCCATTTTTAGTGAAAACTGAGACATAATTTCCCTCGGTAAAGAGTGGCAGCCCTGTTAACTTCTGGGCTGCCCGTGAGTTACCCACCTGGAAGGCACTGCCTGCGGGCAGTGGAGAACACGCTATTTAATGCGTTTCTCGCCCTCTTTTTGCAGCTGTTCCAGCACTGCGCCGGGGTTACTGAATTTGCGGGCCAGGATCATGGCTGCGATGATGTAAGGCTTCCAGCTGGCTTCTTTATAAGTAGCAATGCGATATTTTTCGAACACGGCCTCTGCTACTTCGCCCTCTTTGCAAGAAACACCAGAGATATCAGCAGGCAAACAGTGCATGTACAGCGCCTCGCCGCCTTTGGTTTTCTTCATCATGGCTTCGTCGCAGTGCCAGTCTTTGTGCAGGGCATTTTGTGCAAGACACTCTTTTTCCAGTGCTTTTAGTCCTTCATGATCTTCCGCACGCAGCAACTCAGTGCGTTTTTCCATGACTTTGTAAGGTGCCCAGGATTTCGGATAAACAATGTCAGCGCCTTCAAAGGCTTCGGCCATTGAGTTCACTTGTATAAAGCTACCCCCGGAATTTTTCGCGTTTTTGCGGGCAATCTCTACCACTTCGGGGATCAGGTCGTAACCTTCGGGATGCGCCAGGGTGACGTCCATACCAAAGCGCGTCATCAGGCCGATGATGCCCTGCGGGACTGAGAGCGGTTTGCCGTAACTCGGGGAATAGGCCCAGGTCATGGCGATTTTTTTACCCTTGAGCTTATCAAGTCCACCGAAGTGTTCTTCCAGCCACGCAAGATCCGCCATCGCCTGAGTAGGATGATCGATATCGCATTGCAGATTGATTAACGCCGGACGTTGCGGCAGAACGCCTTGTTCAAAACCTTCATCCAGCGCAGCGCCCACTTCACGCATGTACGCGTTCCCTGAGCCGAGGAACATATCGTCACGAATACCGATGGCATCGGCGCAGAAAGAGATCATATTGGCGGTTTCACGCACGGTTTCACCGTGCGCAATTTGCGATTTCCCTTCGTCCAGATCCTGTTGTGCCAGCCCGAGCAGGTTCAGCGCAGACGCATAGGAGAAACGGGTGCGGGTCGAATTATCCCGGAAAACCGAAATACCCAGACCGCTGCCAAACACTTTTGTGACGATATTTTCTCCGCGCAGACATTTAAGCACCTGAGCAATATCCAACACCTGCTGTAATTCATCGCGGCTTTGTTCCCAGGTGAGCAGAAAATCTTTGCGGTGCAAATCAGACTTCAGTCCTTTAATGGTTTTGATCAACTCATTTGTGGTCTTCATTTATCTATCCTTCGGGTTAAACAGGTCGATTACTGGTTTGCCATTACGTGTTCAAATCACGAGTTAATAAATTAAATACAATAACCGTGCCAACCCTTTAATTTCTGCGTAATTTTGACGTGGAAAACGCAACGGTTTGCGAGATGCTTCGCAAAATCAGAAAAGTATCAACAGGAAAAATGATTGAAATTTTTTTACCGTGGTTAAATAACCGGAGAATAAAGAAAAAATGAGGTTGGGAAAATGAGCGGTAAAACAAAACCGCAGCCCGGACACCAATTTGATAGCTGGCTCTTCTCATTTTATCAATCTGAGAATACGCACTCTGTTCTGCGACATCGCATCCGTAAAATCTGCAACCACACAGTGTTAAATTGAATGGATCGTTTACATAAGGAACCCATAATGGAAACAACAGCGACCGCTTCTGTATTAATGGAAATCCAGCCCACCATTTTAAAATTCACCAAAATGCTGGCAAGTGTGTTGCATCTTGAGGTGGAAATTGTTGATGCGACGCTAACACGTATCGCCGGTACAGGTCCTTTTGATAACAATCTGGGAGAATGTCTCAATACCAATTCACACCTTCTTCGCTATGTTATCGATAATAAAAAAGAAAAAATGGTGATTCAGTTTCATAACGACCCGTTATGTTCTAAATGTGACTCACGGAACAACTGCACTGAAAAAGCTTTCTTGGGTGTACCTATTATTATTAATGATAATTGCATTGGTGTTATCAGCCTTGTGGCCGTTAATTTTGAGCAACAACTGGTAATTAAAAAAAATGTTCAGATGCTGTGTGATTACATTCGTCATATTTCTGCTATTTTTGTCGAAAAAATAGTGGAAATCCCTGACAGTAAAATAGTAAGCAACCGATTTTTTAATACCCTGATTGAAAATATGGATCAAGGGGTAATCATGCTTAACAAAGATGATGTCGTGATGCTAAGTAATCACGCTGCACAAAAAATGCTTGGGGTAACAGAGCATAATATTTCCAGTCTCTCTCTGAAAATTTCACCCCTGACACCCAAAGAAGGTTTTGACCGCGGCTTTGATCAATATTTGGTTATTTTTCAGGATCAAAAAATATTGCTCACTGGTCAGTTACACCCTGTTGAGGATCACCGTCTTTTTCTGATGGCATTTCATCAGTCTCATGGAAAGGATATCGATCCCTTGAATGCCGATGCGCCGGACATCCATCAATTAATTGGCAACTCAAAACCCATGCGCACATTAAAACAGCTGATTAGCCGGATTGCGCCTGGCCAATCAAGCGTACTGATTGCAGGAGAAAGTGGTACCGGTAAAGAAGTGGTCGCACGCGCAATTCACGGATTAAGCAAACGCCGGGCGCAATCTTTTATCGCCATCAACTGCGCAGCCATCCCCGAACAGTTACTGGAAAGCGAGTTGTTCGGTTACGTCAAAGGCGCGTTTACTGGCGCATCTGCACAAGGCAAAGTCGGTCTGTTGCAGGCAGCGAATGGCGGCACGTTGTTCCTTGATGAAATTGGTGATATGCCGATGATGCTACAGGCTAAATTATTGCGCGTTATTGAGTCTCGCGAAGTGACGCCGATTGGCGCCAGTAAGCCGATGCCGCTGGATATCCGTATCGTTTCTGCCACCAATCAGAACCTGCAAAACTACATTGCCCAGGGTAAATTTCGCGAAGATTTGTATTACCGGTTAAACGTCATCCCGGTGAATCTGGTCCCCCTGCGTGAACGTAAAAATGACATCGAATTACTGATGCACTTTTTCCTTAATCTGCACAGCATCCGCATGGATTACAGTTATCCGGGCATGACCCAGGAGGTTATAGAAATACTTAACGCATATCAGTGGCCGGGGAATGTACGTGAACTCAGTAACCTGATGGAATATCTGGTGAATATTGTGCCCAGCGGGGAAGTCATCGAGCGTGATTTACTGCCTCCGCACCTGTTTTCAATACCAATCAAACCCCGCCGGCAGGATCCTGTTACAGAACTGACTGACGATTTAAACAAGGCAATCGCAGGACAAAGTAATCTGGAAGTCATGGAGAAACAGTTAATTGAAGAAGCAATGCAACGCCACCGGAACAAAAAACTGGCCGCAGAAGAGCTGGGGATTGGTGTGGCGACGCTGTATCGCAAAATTAAAAAATACGAATTACACGATTGCTGATGAACCCTCAACTGTGCTGAGGGATGCGTACCGGGCGGGCTAATCGCTGATAGTCATCCGGCGTGTCGATATCCCAGTGAATCGCCTGCTCATTCAGTTCGAGAAAACGGTGATCCTCGTTCTGAATGATATTTTTCATGGAGAACTGCGGGGAAGAACTTTTGACCTTACTGATCAGGCTGGCCGGTAACAATATCGGGTGCCCCTTCCCCTGAAAACAACGCGGTATCAGGGTAAATTCGCCACGTTCCTGCCATAGGGCGGAGTAGATCCACGAGGAAATACAAGGCATGTCTCCCAGCGCCATAAATGTATGCTCACCCTCAACATGATGAGCACCCGCCTGAATCGAAGAAAACATGCCATCGCGATAATTCGGGTTATCCACCAGAAAAATGCGCTCATCATACTGGTATCTCGCTCTGAGTTCTGCGCCGCGAAAACCGGTCACCAGTACGACGCGGTGGCAGAAACCCAGAGCATTTTCAATTGACGTATCCAGCAGCGTACTCCCGCCAAAGGGTAACATCATTTTCCAGCTTCCCATTCGCGAGGAAAGCCCCGCGGCCAGCATCAGACAATCAACCTTCTGCATGTCTGCTCCTTTTTGTGTTGCTGATAAAATCTGCGGAACCCGCTCAGGGAGGGTTCCGCAAAATATTTAGACCCTTTCAGCGTGCTTTCAGTACGGCTTTAATGGATCTAATGATGGGCTGATAACCCGTGCAACGGCAAAGATTCCCCTCCAGCGCTTCATTAATTTCGTCATCACTGGGATCCGGGCGGACATCCAGTAATGCTTTCGTACTGAGTAATACGCCAGGGGTACAAAATCCGCACTGCACACCGCCATGCTGAATAAAGGCGTTTTGCAGTTTTTTACCGACGGGATCACGGTGCAGTGCTTCAATGGTGGTAATTTCTGCACCCTCACACTGCGCCGCCAGCAGCAGGCAGGAACAGACGGATTTACCGTCCATAATTACGGTACAGGCGCCGCATTCACCGACCGCGCAACCCTCTTTGGTCCCGGTCAGATTAAGGTCTTCACGAAGAAAATCCAGCAAACGACGATTACCATCGACATTTGACTGCACGGTAATTCCATTCACTTTCAGCGTAATATTGCTCATTGATTCGCTCCTCCATGATTCGCATCGCGAACATCATTCATCATTTGCCGGAACATATTCAGGAACACCGGCATTTTATAGGCGGCGGACCAGCGTCCTCCAATCGCATGCTCCATTTTTGCCATCAGCACGTCTTCTGCGCAGCGCAACCGTGGCTCGTCAAGAACGTGGCCCAGCAAGACTTCCTCCACTTCTGTCAGGCGCTGAGGTTTGCTAAATAATGCGCCATCGACCAGACGACAATGTTGCACCTCACCACGGCTATTAAGTGAAATCTGGCAGGTCAGGCTTTGGCGGGTGATGTTCAGCGCATTACGGCGGCCCAGCTGGCTATAGTGGTTTTGTACTTTGAGGACAGGTGGTGCGGGCAGGATCAGTTTCACCATCAGTTCGTCGTTGGCCAGCTGCGTTTTGTAACCCGCCGTGATGAATTCACTTAACGGGATACGGCGCTCGCCGCGCAGGCTTTGCAGCACAACATCTGCATCGTAGATGATCAACGGCGGTACGGAATCCGCACAAGGTGCGGCATTAATGATATTACCGCCGAGCGTGGCGCGGTTTCTCAGTTGCAGGGATCCGATGGTTTTACACGCCGTCACCAGTAACGGATAAGCATGTTGAATCTGCGGATGGGCAACCAGATCGGTGAAACACACACCCGCGCCCAGATGCATTCCATCCTGACACAGGTCGATGCCTTTGAGCGCGGTGAGGCGGGAAATATCCACCAACGCTTGCGGCGACGTGGTCATTCTTGCCTGCACCAGAACGTCGGTTCCGCCCGCAATAGCCATGGTGTCCGGACTGGCCAGCAGAGTCAGCGCGTCCGCCAGCGTTTTTGGCGTCCTCACGCTCAGGGTGTTGAGCCGCAGGACTTGTTTACCGCTTTCCCCGCCGGACATGACTTCGCTCTGACGCAACGGCTTTTTGAGGTTATAACCCAGCTTGACCTGTTCCAGCGTCAGCGGGATACGACTATTGTGGCCACCAAGCGCAAAATTCAGGGCGTTGTTCGACGCGGCCGCCGCCAGTTCGAGCACCGGTTCGCCGATAACTTTCGCACCATAAGGGCCGTTAACGTCATGATTTTCCACTGCTATAATGTCGATTTCAGGCATGTCGCGGATGGTCGGGATCAGATAGGTGTCAAAGTTTTCAGATTTGACGTGTCCGTGTTCGATGTTGAAATCCTCCAGCAAGGCGTAGCCCAGTCCCTGCATCACGCCGCCGTAGACCTGCCCTTCGAATCCCACTTTATTAATGACTTTGCCGACATCATGCGCGGCGGTAACCCGGTTGACGGTGATTTTCCCGGTGTTGGTATCTACCTGTAATTCGACCACCTGACAACCATAAACCCAGGTGAAATACGGGCTTCCGCAGCCTTTTTCTTCATCCCAGTGAATTGGCGGTGCGACATGCCAGCCGTAATCGGAAAGATTACCGCCTGCGTTATGGGTCAATCTCACCGCCTCTTTCAGGCTGACGCTAAAATGCGCATGCTGGAGGTGGGTAATGTTGCCATCGCGCCAGACTGTTTCTTGTAAATCGCGGGTATGCAGCAGGTGTTCCGTCGCGTCCAGAATGCGCTGACGAATTTTGGTTGCGGCGTTGAGAACTGCTTGCCCTCCCATCAGCGTTCCGCGTGATGATACCGTTGAACCCCCGTCGGCAATCATCGACGAGGCCGGTTCGTTGAAGGTAATGGCGGACAATGGTGCGCCGAAAGCCTCGGCAACAATCAGTGACATGCTGGTTTGCAGCCCCTGACCGTTTTCTGAAACGGAGGTAGAAAGGTTAATACTGGCATCACCATTAACCTGGATCAGCGCCGATGAGGCGTCCATTCCCTCAGCCCCCAGCGAACACCCACGATGGCTGACGGCCAGCCCGATGCCATAACGCACCGGGCCACCGGCGTCATTGAGTTTCTGAAAATGTGCCCGGCGTGCATCAAACTCCGCTTTCGCGGTGGCTTTAAGCAGCACTTCCTCAGCCGACACCACATGTTTGTCGAAAACCTGACCGGCCATGCTGGTATCACCCTGGCGCAAAATATTACGCTGACGGATTTCCACCGGAGAGATTTTGAAATGACGGGCGACTTCATCCATCAGTGATTCATTGGCAAATATGACCTGCGGCGCGCCAAATCCGCGGAAGGCAGAGGTATAACTGTTGTTGGTGGCAATAGCGGCAATATCGATACGCACGTTGGGAATGTTATAAGGACCGGCAGCCTGAACCACACTGCGCCAGGTCACAAACGGAGAGGATGCGCCATAGCCACCGCTGTCCGCCAAAATATCTACCTTTATCGCCTGAATACGAGCGTTATCGTCCAGACCGATTTTGTATTTCATCCGGTACGGATGGCGTTTACAGCTTTCACGGATTGACTGCTCGCGGTTGTAAGTGAATTTCACCGGCAGACCGGTCAGCAACGCCAGCAATCCGGCGCGGCATGACAGGTGGTCAATCACATCATCCTTACCGCCGAACGAGCCCCCCAGCACGCAGCGTTTCACATTGACGCGTGACTGAGGAAGATTCAGGAAAGTCGATACGAAACCCCGCACGCGGTGCGCGTTCTGAATGGAACCCTGAATGATAATGCCCGGTTCACTCGGGTCGGGATAAACAATGACGGATTCGGGTTCAATGTACGCATGTTCCTGATAGCCGACCTCATATTCCTGTTCGAAAATGTGTGTCGAGTGGGCAAAACCGGTATCAATATCGCCTTTCACCGTGTGGTGTTTACAGACCACGTTGCTGTCGGTGTCGCTGTGCACCAAACGCGCGCCGGGCATGGCGGCTTCCGCCATATCCGTCAGGGGTTCATAAGCCTGATATTCAACAATGATTTTTTCTGAGGCCAGACAGGCTGCTTCATAACTGGTGGCGGCGATCACCGCAATGACGTCTCCGCGAAAGAAAACCTCGTCGTTGACGATGGGCAGATAGTCCTGAATAACAATACCGATTTTAGGCGTGCCCGGAATATCTTTGTACGTGGCGATTTTGACCACACCGGGGACTTTCTCCGCCTGAGAAAGATCCAGACGGGTGATTTTTCCTGCGGGGATATCGGCATAACGGCAAACACCATAGAGCATGTTTTTCATTTTGATGTCGTCGCCGTAAATCGCTGAACCCGTCACTTTACCGTGACCGTCAACGCGGGGAACTGATGAACCTACCGTGGTTGTTTCCATTGTGCTCTCCATTGTGGAAATGCAGACAAATTGCATCCGGCATTGAAAAATGTTTCAACGCGATACCCACACCATTGCAAGGGATATGCCATCCGCGACCATTTGTCTTTGCCCTCCTGAATGGCGTTTAAAATTTGTGATCCCGGTGCAGAAAATGCCTGGTTTGCCCTGTTTTACCGGTCGCGCTTTGTGAAGGAAATTATCAGGTTGATAGCATCACGCGTCAGAATGATAAAAACCACAGAGAGAGAAAGGAATAACATGACCGGTGAACCCGCAACACGTCCATAAATGTGATCCTCCCCGCGAAAACAGATACCTGATCCCTTTATTCTTCTGAAAAGGACGCCATGTGCACACTAATTGCATTGTGTGGCACCACCACCCGATTGCCCGACAGGGAGAGTTTATGAACCGATTCGTTATTGCAGATGCCGGGGCTTGTATTGGCTGCCGGGCCTGCGAAGTGGCCTGTGTGCTTTCCCATAACGCACAGCGGTATCCATCACGAGAAGCTTTTTTACCCCGTATTCAGGTGATAAAGCAGGATGAAATTCAGAGCGCCGTTCTGTGCAGACATTGTGAAGATGCGCCCTGCCTGCGAGTCTGCCCGACGGCGGCGCTGGTGCGCAGTGATGACAGTGTGCAGGTCATCGAAGAATTGTGTATTGGCTGTAAAACCTGTGTGGTCGCCTGTCCATTTGGTGCGATCACGGTCGTTCGTCACGCTGACAGTCAGCCGGGAACCGGGTGGCCACCCGCGGCGACCGCACATAAATGCGATTTATGTCTCGGCGACCCCAAGGGTCAGGCTTGCGTGAATGCCTGCCCGACACAGGCTCTTCATTTAATCACCTCTGGTCATCTCGAGCGCTACCGCGCAGAAAAACAACGCCGCAGCGCACTCGCGGATGGCACACATCGCCCTGCTCCACGTCCGCCGGTTAAGCATGCATTACTGACCGGGGCGCTCAATCCTCCGCGTCTCGATGCCACCAAAAAACCCCTGGATGAACGCAAAAGCACGTTCAACGAAATCTATCAGGGATTCAGTCCCGTTCAGGTTGAACAGCAGGCTGACCGCTGCATACGTTGCAGCGAAAAACCTTTCTGCGCCTGGACATGCCCGCTGCATAACGATATTCCTGAATTACTTTCCCTGGCAAAACAGGGAAGGATCCTAGAAGCGGTTGAGCTTTCTCACCGCACCAGCAGTCTGCCGGAGGTGTGCGGCCGCGTGTGCCCGCAGGACAGATTGTGTGAAGGTGCCTGCACGCTGGAAAAACAGGGTTCAGTGAGCGTAGGTAACATTGAGCGCTATATTACGGATGCCGCTTTGGCGCTGGGCTGGAAGCCCGATCTTTCTGCGGTAATACCACGCGGCTATCGTGTCGCTATCGTCGGAGCCGGTCCCGCCGGGCTGGCCTGTGCTGATGTACTGGCCCGTCAGGGTGTAAAAGCAGTGGTTTACGACCGTCATCCGGAGATTGGCGGCTTGCTGACTTTCGGTATTCCTGCCTTCAAACTTGATAAAAGCGTGCTGGCCAGGCGCCGTGAAATCTTTACTGAAATGGGCATCGAATTTCGCCTGAACGTTGAAATCGGTGCTGACCTGAGCGCTGAACAATTACTGGAAGAATTTGACGCTGTATTTCTTGGCGTCGGGACCTATCAGTCATTGAAAGCCGGGCTGGAAAACGAAGACGCTCCTGGTGTTTACAGCGCCCTGCCGTTTTTGATCGCTAACGCCAAACATCTGATGGGTCTGCCGGAATTATCTCTCGAACCTTACGTCAGCATGTCCGGTAAACGTGTGGTGGTACTGGGCGGCGGCGATACCGCCATGGATTGCCTGCGCACATCAGTGCGTCAGAATGCCAAAAGCGTTATTTGCGCTTACCGTCGCGACGAGAAAAATATGCCGGGCTCGAAAAAGGAAGTGAAGAACTCGCGCGAAGAAGGCGCAGAATTTATGTTCAACGTCCAGCCCGTCAGTATAGAACTGACAGAAGAAGGCCATGTGTGCGGTATCCGGTTGATCCGTACCGCGCTCGGCGAGCCGGATGCCAGCGGAAGACGACGGCCAAAACCGATTACCGGCTCTGAATTCCTGCTTGAAGCCGACGCAATCATTATGGCCTTTGGCTTCCAGCCTCACGCTATGCCATGGCTGGATAAACTCGCCGTTGAGCGCGATAACTGGGGATTACTTAACGCGCCCGCCCGCAGCCGTTTCCCTTACCAGACCAGTCATCCGCACATTTTCGCCGGAGGTGATGCGGTACGCGGTGCGGATCTGGTGGTCACCGCAATTGACGATGGACGCCAGGCTGCGATCAGCATCATTCACTATCTGGACAGCCTCTCACCAGCGGCCGCAACGTCGCAACCACAGGGAGTGACCGCATTATGAGCCATCATTTTATTCACGCTGACCCCGAAAAGTGTATCAGTTGCCGCACCTGCGAAATTGCCTGCGCACTGGCGCACATTGATGGCGCCCATCCCACCCTGAACGGCAGTAATTTTTCACCCCGTTTGCAGGTGGTGAAAACCCCGAAAGTCAGCGTACCGGTAATGTGCCGCCAGTGCGACGATGCGCCCTGCGCCAGAGTGTGCCCGCACGATGCGATTGTTCAGGGCAAGCACGGCCTCGATGTGATTCAGTCCCGCTGTATCGGCTGCAAAAGTTGTGTGGTGGCTTGTCCGTTTGGGGCAATAAACGTGGTAGTGCACGAACCCGCTGACACCGGACATCAGGCAATGCCGGACTGCGAAACCCACAAGTGCGATTTATGCAGCCATCTCTCCGGCGGACCTGCCTGTATTGCGGTATGCCCGACAGCGGCGTTACGGCTGGTCACCGGGGCTGATTTAGAAAAGCAAATCCATGAAAAGCGCCTGCGTACGGCGCGTGAAGATGCGGCAATCCGTCATTTTTGACCCGAACATTCAGGGAGTACTGAAATGGAAAAGATTTTAACGGTTTGCCCTTACTGCGGCTCGGGTTGCAAACTGAATCTGCTGGTGGAAGACGGCAAAGTGACGGGTGCTGAAGGCGCAGATGGCGTCACCAATCAGGGGCAGTTGTGTCTGAAAGGATATTACGGCTGGGATTTCCTCAATGATACGGGCTTGTTAACACCGCGGCTTACTCACCCGATGATCCGCCGGGAACGTGGCGGCCCCCTTGAAAAAGTCACCTGGCAGGAAGCCATCGCCTACACCGCATCACGGCTGGCAGACATTAAGGATAAATACGGTGCCAGCGCCATTATGACTACCGGCTCTTCACGCGGAACCGGTAATGAAACCAACTATGTGATGCAAAAATTCACCCGGGCGGTTCTGGGCAGCAACAATGTGGATTGTTGCGCGCGGGTGTGTCACGGCCCTTCGGTCGCCGGTTTACAGGCGACACTCGGCAACGGCGCGATGAGTAATTCGATCACTGAGATAGAAAACAGCGATTGTCTGCTGATCATCGGTTATAACGCGGCGGATTCCCATCCCATCGTGGCGCGTCGGATCCTGAAAGCCAAACAGCGTGGTGCGAAAGTAATCGTCTGCGACCCGCGTTACATTGAGTCTGCCCGTCTGGCTGACCTCTGGTTACCGCTGCGCAATGGCAGCAACATGGCGCTGGTCAACGCCTTTGCTAACGTGCTGATTGAGGAGGATTTATATGACAAAACCTTTGTTGCGCAGCACACCGAAGGCTTTGAAGAATTCAGACAGGTTGTAGCAAAATATACGCCTGAATTTGTCGCTGATATTACCGGGCTTGCGCCACAACTGATCCGTGATGCCATCCGGATGTATGCAAACGGCAAAAAAGCATCGCTGCTGTGGGGAATGGGCGTCACCCAATGGGGACAGGGTGTGGAGGTGGTTAAAGGGCTGGCCGGGCTGGCATTACTGACCGGTAATCTGGGCCGTCCTGACGTGGGCGTAGGCCCGGTCCGCGGCCAGAATAATGTTCAGGGTGCCTGTGATATGGGTGCCCTGCCCAATACCTACCCCGGCTATCAGTCTGTCACCGACAAGGCCGTGCTGAAAAAATTCGCCAAAGCCTGGGGCGTGAAATCCCTGTCCGATCAAGTGGGCTATGGGATCACAGACATATCGCATAAAGCCCTGAGCGGGGAGATCAAAGCCTATTACGTGATGGGTGAAGATCCGTTGCAAACGGAACCTGATTTATCGCAAATGCGCCAGGCATTTGATGCTCTGGATCTGGTGATCGTACAGGATATTTTCATGACCAAAACCGCCGCCCGGGCTGACGTCATTTTACCGTCAACATCCTGGGGTGAGCATGAGGGAATTTACACCTGCGCCGACCGAGGTTTTCAGCACTTTAATAAAGCCATCGAACCCAAAGGAGACGTCAAAACTGACTGGCAAATTATCAGTCTGATTGCCAGTGAAATGGGTTATCCGATGAAGTATGAAAATACGCAGGAAATCTGGGACGAACTGCGCGCACTCTGCCCGCTCTATGCCGGTGTGACCTATGAAAAACTTGCCGGTCTGGGATATGTGCAATGGCCATGCCCGGAAGAAAGCCATCCGGGCACGCCTTATCTTTACGAAGGAAATCATTTTTCCCGTCCCAATGGTAAGGGATTACTGGTCGCCAGTGAGTGGATCCCGCCACGTGAAGCCGTCAGTCCGGCATTCCCGCTGGTGCTCTGCACCGTTCGCGAAGTGGGTCATTACAGCTGCCGCTCAATGACCGGAAATTGTACCGCGCTGCAAACGCTGGCCGACGAACCGGGCTATGTACAAATTCATCCTCAGGATGCCGAAAATGCCGGAATTGAAGATAATCAGCTGGTGTGGATCAGCTCCCCACGCGGGCGTGTCGTCAGCCGGGCCAGTGTAAGTGAGCGAACCAACGCAGGCGCGATTTATATGACTTATCAGTGGTGGATTGGTGCCTGCAATGAACTGACACTGGACCATCTGGATCCCACATCAAAAACTCCGGAATACAAACATTGTTCAGCAAATATTACGGCGATTGCGGATCAGAAAGCCGCCGAAAGTGACGTTCAGCGTCGGTATCAGGCACTCAAAAACGACCTCAAAAGTGCAGCGGGTCTTATCGGATAGGGATTATTTAAATCCTTCCAAATACTGCGAAAAAGCCTCCCGTTGCGGAGGCTTCTTTTTAACTCCATCACATTTAATTCATGCAAACGGATCAACTGGTACATAACAGCACGAAATGTTCACTCCTTATTTAACAAGGGCTGCGAGCCCGTTTTGCCCAAAACACCCTCACAAACTCTCCTGAAAATTAGTTTCCATAGGCAACCGTCACTTCTTCACGCTTGTTAATTGAATTAACATCTGGGAAACAAAATTCAATACCCGCTTCATCTGCATGACGTTAAGAAACACATCAAGTGTTCAGCAGATAACGCAGTTGAGTTTTAAATCCATTGATTTAAATCAATTATTTTATATGTCTTTTTTATGCAATGTTTTGCTACTGCTACAAGGGATGAGTCTATGTCTGTTAAAAAACACACGGCACATGCTGCAATTTGTGTCTCTGCTTTACTGTTTTCCGCCACCTCCGCTTTCGCGGCCGGCCATCCTCAGCTCGATAACGCGCAGGCTGCAAAAGTGATCGACAGTGTTAAAACCACTCTGGCTGAACAGCACAGCACCGGTTGCGTTGCCGTTGTTGATGCATCTGGTTCGTTACTGGCATTCCAGCGTCTGGATGGTTCCCCTGCCGGATGCGTCGATGCATCCATTGGCAAAGCGCGCACTTCTGCGCTTTATCACGCCCCTTCGCTGAAATTCATGCAACGCCTGCAGGGCGGAGAAACCACCGTGCTGGCAATCCCGCACGCGGTGGCATTGGGTGGCGGCTTCCCGCTGACCCTTGAGGGTGAAGTGGTCGGTGCCGTCGGTGTCAGCACACCGAAGCAGGACATCGATAATCAGTCATCAGAAAAATCGGCCAGCGTCCTGAAATAACAGGCACTTTTAATCACTCCTTCTTGTTGACGGCCACGCCCGTGGCCGTTTTATACGGAACATTTACGGACTTTCAGCATGATCAATCTCTCTCGTCGCCGGTGGATACTCGGCACTGCGGGCGTCATGGTTGCGGGTATCGGTAGCCAGATGCTCGGCGGTGGCGTTTTTGCCACCCTCGCCCATGCCGCGCCTCCGCTGGCTTCTGCTGTGACAATGCCAGACAATTTTATGGCGCTTTCTAAGCAGCTGACCGGTATGGATGCGCTCGAACCGCACCTCGGACAGGCGCTCTACAGCTGGCTGCATCAGTCACAAAATAACGTACAAAATGCACAACTCGACACGCAGCTGAATGCCCTTTCGGCGCTCATCACTACGCACAGCAATGTTGTCTGTGATGATTTGCATCAGTTGCTCGCCGCCCAACCGGCAGAAATGGCGCAGCTTTATCAGCAGCTGGTCAGCGGCTGGTATCTCGGCGTGGTCGGTCAGCCCGGCGGCCAGAAATGTATCGGATTCGAAAATATCGTCAGCTATCAGTTGCTGAAAAATAACCTGCTGCCGCCAAGTTATGCGCCGGGTGAACCGAATTTCTGGGTCAACAAGCCTGCTGCGCCGCAACAAAATTCCACGGAGGTGATTGCTCATGGCTGATGCACTGAATGCAGATGTCGTTGTTATTGGTGCCGGCATCGCCGGATCGCTCGCTGCGCTGAAAATGGCGAAAGCTGGCGTTTCCGTTCTGATGCTCGATTCAGGGCCGGTCATCAAACGTGATGAAGCGGTCGAACTGTTCCGTCAGTCACCGCTGAAGGGCGATTTCACCGAGCCGTATCCGGCAAAACCCTGGGCGCCGCAACCGAAATTTCAGCCAAAAGATAACAACTATCTGATCCAGAAAGGCCCGGATCTGTACGCTGCGCAATATCTGCGTGGCGTCGGCGGCACGACCTGGCACTGGGCGGGACAGGCGTTCCGTTTGTTACCAAACGACATGAAGATCAAAACGCTGTATGGCGTCGGTCGCGACTGGCCAATCAGTTATGAAGAGCTGGAGCCGTATTACACCGAAGCGGAAATTCAGATGGGTGTTTCAGGTGACGATGCGCTTGACTCGCCGCGCTCCCGGCCTTATCCGCTGCCGGGTATCCCGCTGCCTTACGGGTTCGACCGCATCAGCAAACGCATCGCCAAACTCGGTTACATACTGGGTATCGGCCCGCAGGCGCGTAACAGTATTCCTTACGACGGCCGCCCTGCCTGCTGTGGCAACAACAACTGTATGCCGGTCTGCCCGATTGATGCGCAGTATCACGGCGGGATTTCCGCGCGAAAAGCGATTGAAGCCGGTGTGCGCGTCATTGCCAATGCCGTGGTGTACAAAATCGAAGCCAATGACAGCGGCGAAATCGTGGCCGTACATTATCTTGATGCCGGTAAAGTGGCGCACAAAGTCACTGGCAAACGCTTCGTGCTGACCGCCAACGGCATCGAAAGCCCGAAACTGCTGCTGATGTCCACCAGCGACAAATACCCGGACGGCATCGCCAACAGCTCCGGCATGGTGGGTCGCAACCTGATGGATCACCCTGGCACTTCCGTGGAATTTTACGCCGATGAGCCGGTATATTTCGGCCGCGGCCCGATGCGTCCGGGCAGTATTAATAACCTGCGTGATGGCGATTTCCGTCGTGACCGTTCTGCACTGCGTATCGACGTCGCCAACACCTCGCCAGTGCGTTATCTAACCGAGCGCCTGGTGCGTCAGGGTTATTACGGCAAAGCGCTGAACGACAAACTGACCTATCAGTCAGAGCGTTTCATTCAGTTGAAATGCCTGCTGGAGATGCTGCCGGAACCTGAAAACCGCGTGGTACTGAGCAAGACCGAGAAGGACGAATGGGGGATCCCGCGCCTCGAAGTGCATTACAAATTCCCGGACTACGTTCACCGCGGTTACGACCAGTCGATGCTCGACTTCCAGAAAATCGTCAAAGAAATGGGCGGCACCGAAGTGGTGTACAGCAAGCGTGGCGTTTACGACAACAATCAGCACATCACCGGCACCATGATCATGGGCAGCGACCCGAAAGATTCGGTGGTGGACGGAAATTGCCGCACGCATGACCACCCGAACCTGTTTATCGCCGGTACTGGCATTATGCCTTCCGCTTCGACGGTGAACTCCACGTTGTCCGGAACCGCGCTGGCATTACGTATGGCTGACGCGGTGCTGAAAAGCCTGGCCTGATTGATTTTCTGAGGATTGAGCAATGAAAATGAAATTCGTGCTGGCGGCACTGCCATTAATGGCAGCGGCCAGCGCCTGGGCTGATGATGCAGCAGGCAACGCGGACATGATTAAGCGCGGTGAATATCTGGCCATAGCCGGTGACTGCACCGCCTGCCACACCGCACCGGGCGCGGATAAAACCGCAAAATTTGGCGGCGGTTATCCGCTGGCATCCCCTTTCGGGGTGATTTATGGCACCAATATTTCCTCTGATAAGGAATTTGGTATCGGCAGCTGGAGTGACGATGAATTCGTCCGCGCGGTGCGTGAAGGCGTCGGTAAAGACGGGCAACAGCTGTATCCGGCAATGCCTTACGACTCTTTCACGAAAATGAAACGCGAAGACGTTCTGGCGATCAAAGCCTATCTGATGTCACAGCCGGCGGTACATTCCGCCGGGCCGCAAACGGATTTGTCCTTCCCGTTTAATCAGCGCTGGGGCATGCGCGTGTGGAAGATGTTTAACTTCGACAAAGGCGAGCTGAAAAACGATCCGTCCAAATCAGCGGACTGGAACCGTGGCGCGTATCTGGTGGAGGCGCTGGAACACTGCGGCACCTGCCATACGCCGCGCACGCTGACCATGGGCATGAACACCGACAAAGCGTTTTCCGGCGGTGATTTAGGGTCATGGGTCGCGTTTAACATCACGCCGGATAAAAACGCCGGGATTGGTACCTGGTCGCAGCAGGATCTGGTGACTTACCTGAAAACCGGTTTCGTGGCGGGCAAAGCGTCGGCTTCCGGCGCGATGTCTGAAGCCATTGAGCACAGCCTGCAACATTTGTCAGACAATGACCTGAATGCGATTGCCACGTATATCCGCTCGGTTCCGGCTACCGGCGATGACAAGCAAACCAAGCCGCGTGATGATTGGGGTCAGAAGAATCAGGACGTTTATCCGCTTCGCGCCGCAGGTCAGACAATCAGTCAGTCAGCCGCCGCGCTGTTTAATGCCAGCTGCGCAGCCTGTCACGGGAAAGGCGGTGGAGGCAGCGGCGAAGGATTCCATGCGTATCCGTCGCTGTTCAGCCACACCAGCACCGGTTCTTACGACAGCCGTAATCAGGTTTCGGTTATCCTTAACGGCGTACAGCGTCACATGGAGAAAGGCGAAATCATGATGCCGTCGTTTGCCAATCAGCTGAATGACGAGCAAATTGCGACGCTGAGTAATTATGTCAGCAGGCAGTTCGGCAATCCGGCAGCGGCAACCGTCACCGCCAAAGACGTCGCCAAAATGCGTAAAGCGGCTGACCTGACATCTCCACCTAAAATCGAAGAAGGCACGCAGAAGTAATTTTTTGTCGTACAACAGCCAAAAGGAGCCGCTGAGGCTCCTTTTGGCGTTTATAGAAATCGTATTTGATGAGCGTTATAGCTTATGAGAATGCCGTCTGGCACCGAGCGTCGAGAGTGTCAGTATTGAGCTGGCCACCACGCGGTTTTTCCCCTGCCGTTTCGCCTCATACAAAGACAGATCGGCCAGTTTAAGCGACTTGCGGATAATCATTCCCGGCAAATACAGTGAAACTCCCAGTGACACCGTCACTTTAAGTTCCCTGCCATCCTCCAGAATGATCACGCAGTTTTCGACTTCCTGACGGATGCGCTCCGCTATTGCCAGCAGCGTCGAAGGATCATACGTGGAGGTCATGACCAGAAACTCCTCGCCGCCGTAGCGCCCGGCGAAGTCTTCATTGCGCGTCAGATGGCGTAGTAAACGTCCTACTTCAATTAATACCCGATCACCGGCCAGATGCCCGAGGGTATCATTCACCCGTTTGAAGTTATCGATATCGAGCAGAATTAAGCCGCAGGCTTCACGCTGTATTTGCCGCTGCGCCAGCCAGTAATCAATGCTGGCGCGGTTATTAATTTGCGTCAGTTCATCGGTCGCGGCTTTCACGCGAATGGTGAACACTTTGCTCATGTAGATTTCTTTATAATTCAGTGCGTGATAACAGAGGATCATACATAACGCAGCAATGACCTGATAAAAAATCAGTTCCGTCCACGGCACCTGAATACCATGTAATCCTGAAATCAGCGCCAGACGGAAAATACCGACCAGCACAATAGTGATGTAAAGTTCACGGTGTTTACGGCGCTGCCAGACACGGAATAAAAACAGAGTGCCGAGGATTATCGCCATAAAGAGGTTATTGAGCGTGAACATGCCGCTGAAGAAAAATGCCACCCCATAACTGCATAACCCGCTGAGCCAGCCGCCAAAAAAAGTCACTAAAATCATCGGCAACATTTCAAAGCTGAAAGACAGGTTGTCCGTCAGCGCCAGCTGGTTGCCACGCAGATACAGTGCGGTGATCCCCGCGACCAGCCCGAATGCCACCCGTTTCCAGTGCGAGCCTTTGAAGGTGAAGGGTTCACTGCGGCTGAGGACAAAAAAGCTGATAGAAAGCGTGGCGTATGTAACACAAATATCCGCATACGGGCTGGTCAGCGAAAATATATCCGGCATAGTTAAATGCGTCCTCTCACGCTATTCCCTGTCAGTTTACGGGCATTAACTTAAATATAGATGATGAATGCCTTCATCGTATCCGTATGTGAAATAACCGGCGGCACATCACATTGCTCCCGATTACAATAAACCGAGTTTACGCAGGAAAGTGTCAGTGAGTCTTGATTTATGTCTACAAGGACTGAGTCAGACAGGCGTAGGCTATGACTTTTCCGGTGACGGAACATCGGGTTATTATCAATTCTTCTCACCAGGTGGTTTACGCTCTATGAATATATCAGGAAGTCGCCGCATCAGACTGTTCAGTGCTCTGACCGACGCCTGTTTTCGTGAAAAATATACCTTTCAACGTTTACTCAAAGACGCCATTGCCGGCGTAACCGTCGGAATTATCGCTATCCCTCTCGCCATGGCGCTGGCCATTGGCAGCGGTGTTCCGCCGCAGTACGGGCTTTATACCTCTGCGGTTGCCGGCATTATCATCGCCATTTTCGGCGGTTCTCGTTTCAGCGTATCTGGGCCGACCGCAGCCTTTGTGGTGATCCTCTATCCGGTTTCGCAGCAATTTGGATTATCCGGCCTATTACTGGCGACACTGATGTCCGGCTTTATGTTGCTGCTGATGGGACTGGCGCGTTTTGGCAGGCTGATTGAATACATTCCGCTGCCGGTCACGCTCGGTTTTACCTCCGGTATTGCGATTACTATCGGAACGATGCAGTTTAAAGACTTCTTTGGTCTGTCGATGGCAACGGTTCCCGAACATTATCTGAGTAAAGTGGCTGCGCTGGCGATGGCATTGCCAACGCTGGATATCGGTGATGCGGCGATTGGCATTGTGACGCTCGGTGTCTTAATCCTCTGGCCAAAACTGGGGCTGCGCATTCCCGGACATCTTCCGGCACTGCTGGCCGGTTGTGCGGTTATGGCGATTTTCATGCAGGCCGGACATCCGGTCGCCACCATCGGTTCACGTTTTCATTTCCTGTTACCGGATGGTTCGCAGGGCAATGGCATTCCGCCTATTTTGCCGCAGTTCGCCCTGCCGTGGACTCAGCCCGACGGCAGCGGTCTGAGCTGGTCACTGGTGCAGGCGCTGCTCCCTGCGGCATTTTCCATGGCGATGCTCGGCGCGATTGAATCATTATTGTGCGCTGTGGTGCTCGATGGCATGACCGGCAAGAAACACCATTCGGACAATGAGCTGATCGGTCAGGGTATTGGCAATATGGTCAGTCCGTTCTTTGGCGGCATTACGGCCACGGCGGCGATTGCCCGTTCGGCTGCTAACGTCCGTGCAGGCGCGACCTCGCCGGTGTCTGCGGTCATTCACTCGCTGCTGGTGATCCTCGCCCTGCTTATTCTTGCGCCCTGGCTTTCATGGTTGCCGCTGGCGGCGATGGCGGCGCTGCTCCTGATGGTGGCGTGGAATATGAGCGAAGCGCATAAAGTTGTGGATATCCTGCGCCGCGCGCCGAAAGACGACATTCTGGTGATGCTGACCTGCATGAGCCTGACGGTGTTGTTTGATATGGTGATCGCCATTACCGCCGGTATCGTGATGGCGTCATTACTGTTTATGCGCCGGATAGCGAAACTGACGCGGCTGACGGAAGTTTCCGGCGAAACGGCGGAAGACACGCTGGTTCTGCGCGTTAACGGCCCGCTGTTCTTTGCGGCTGCTGAGCGTCTTTTCAGTGAATTACAGGAGCGCAGTTCCGGCAAGAAAGTGATTGTTCTGCTGTGGGATCGCGTGGCAGTACTCGATGCCGGTGGCGTTAACGCCTTACAGCATTATATCGACGCCTTACCGGAAGGAACGGAACTGCGGATTGCAGAAATCCCCTTCCAGCCCCTGAAAACGATGGCCCGCGCCAGAATGCATCCGGTCGAGGGAAAGCTGAGTTTCTACAGTTCTTTGCAGGATGCGCTTCTCAATCACCATTAACCCAAAAAGGCGACCCGAAGGTCGCCTTTGTTTTATCTGGTTGAGACAGATTATTTGCTGGTATCGAGCGCCGGGAAGCTTTTCACCAGATCGTCGATGGCTTTCATCTGCATCAGGAATGGTTCCAGTTTGTCCAGCGGCAAGGCTGAAGGACCGTCGCATTTCGCGTGAGCCGGATCTTCGTGCGCTTCGATGAACAGGCCTGCAATACCGACCGCCATACCGGCGCGAGCCAGTTCAGCCACCTGAGCGCGACGACCGCCGGAAGCAGCACCGAACGGGTCACGGGTTTGCAGCGCGTGAGTCACGTCGAAAATGACAGGATGACCGCCAGTGGCGTTGATCATCACGTTCATGCCCAGCATGTCGACAACCAGGTTGTCGTAACCGAAGTTACTGCCGCGATCGCAAAGAATAACCTGATCGTTGCCGCCTTCTTTGAATTTATCGACGATGTTGCCCATCTGGCCAGGGCTGACGAATTGTGGTTTTTTCACGTTAATGACAGCGCCGGTTTTCGCCATGGCTTCAACCAGATCCGTCTGACGCGCCAGGAATGCTGGCAGCTGGATCACGTCAACCACTTCAGAAACAGGCTGTGCCTGCCAGGATTCGTGAACGTCGGTGATGATTTTTACACCGAAAGATTTTTTCAGTTCCTGGAAGATTTTCATACCTTCATCCAGGCCCGGACCGCGGTAAGAATGAATAGACGAGCGGTTGGCTTTATCGAAAGACGCTTTGAACACGTAAGGGATACCGAGTTTCTGAGTCACGGTGACGTAATGTTCACAAACGCGCATCGCCATCTCACGCGATTCCAGCACGTTCATCCCGCCGAACAACACAAACGGCAGATCGTTGGCGACTTTGATGTCCTGAATGCTAACCACTTTATGTTTCATACTTTGGCCTTTTAGTAAAAAATCCTTCATCTGAAGGTGCCGCAAACGGCTGTTTTATCAACATTAGTCAGATGGAACGAGAGGTAATTATAAATTAATGGAGCGTCACTTGCTTGTGCTCAATCGAGTGGATCTGCATTTTAATCACTTCTGAAATCGGGTCTTCCGGGCACTGCTCAACAAAATAGTTCAGATCGTTGATCGCCACATGATCACATTCCAGCTGGGCGTAAATCAGCCCGCGGTCACGGATTTCATACGGGTCTTCCGGGTCGAACTGCAAAACCGTTTCACTGGCGCGCAGGGCCAGTTCAAACTGTTTTTCTTCCATCAGCGCGGCTTTCAGGGTATCGAGCATTTTACGCACGATCAGCGTGTTTTCCGCTTCCTCGAGATCGTCATCTTCGATTACTGCCATCACGCCCAGATTGCCTTTCAGCCACACATTGAGCATGTGCTCATTGAGCGTGTCGCCGTTGATAGGATTGAGCAACCACATCTCTTCATCAAGCCAGTCGGCGCGCAAGATAAGTTGTGTCGGGAAAATCACCGGCATCAGCGGCAGGTCGAGTTCATGCGCAATGTGCAGGAAAATCACGCCCAGCGAAACCGGGGTGCCCTGGCGGGATGACAACACTTTGTCTATCCAGATAGCGTCGGAGAGGCGATAAACGCCACCAGCGCCACCAAAACCCCAGGTACGGTAAAACAGTTCAATCAACACTTCGAGCTGCTGATCCTGATCAAGATCGACAGGAACGACGCTGCGCGCCTCATCGACCAGCAATTGTAGCTGGCGGCGAACGTCGTCCGCATTGAAATCTAAACGCACGGATTCTGTTACTTTGATCACCCCGGCACTGAGCCGGGCGGTGTTAAATTCAAAATCAGCAAGGGTACTCATAGTTATCCCATTAGCAGCGGTATTTTCGTCAGCGCCAGTTTAAGAATCACATACAGGCAAGCAAGCGCCAGAATAAAGGCCAGCCAGCGGGTTTTCTGACTCACTGGTCGCTTGCTCAGGGCTACAAAACCCAACGCAATATAGATAATAACGCCAAAAATCTTCTCGGTCAGCCAGGTTCCCTGTGGGCTGAACGGATAAAAGTGTGTGATGAAGATAAGCGAAATACCACTTAATAGCAGTAAAGTATCCACAATATGTGGAACCACCTTCACCCAGCGTTTCTGCATCATAACAGAACCCGCCCATTTCCAAAAAAATCGTAGGACAAACAGCGCAATGCTCAGCGTGATTGTCAGCAAATGCAGATTTTTAATCCAGACATACGCCATTGCCTGTTTTCCCTTTTATCTGAGGTTCTTAAAGAGTGGTGTTTTTAGAAATTGACGCTCGTTGAAACTGTTAACTTTCACAACGGCTGCCATTGTCCGAGACTGACGCGATCGTTACCGCCGTAATCTTTGACCGTCGCTACCTGCTGATAACCGGCATCATTGAAAATTTTTTGCACCTCTGCAGCCTGCTGCCAGCCATGCTCAAGCAATAACCAGCCGCCTTCATGAAGATACGCAGGTGCAGCGTCAATAATATGCGCGAGATCAGCCAGACCGGCATTATCTGCCACCAGCGCGCTGGCGGGCTCAAAACGCACATCGCCTTCAAAAAGATGCGAGTCCGTGGCATCAATATAAGGAGGATTGCTGGCAATCAGCGCGAAGCGTTTTCCGGCGACCGGCGCAAACCAGCTGCCCTGCAAAAACTGTGCATTCGGGATAGCCAGCTTTTGTGCATTGTGTTTCGCGAGGCTGACGGCGTCGGGTTGCAGGTCAATCCCGGTGACCTGACAGTCAGGCCGCTCACTGGCTAAAGCCAGCGCAATGGCACCGGTGCCGGTGCCTAAATCGAGGATACTGACGGGTTCAGACGGCAGACGTTCCAGCGCCTGCTCGACCAGACATTCTGTATCAGGACGCGGGATTAATGTGGCGGGAGAAACAGACAGTGGCAGCGACCAGAATTCGCGTTCTCCGGTCAGATACGCCACCGGCTCACCCTGCTCACGTCGCGCCAGCAGGGTTTCGAGCTGTTGAAGTTGTTCAGCGGTAAGCGACGTTTCGCCAAAAGCCATGATGTACGTTCTTACCCTGCCAGTCACAAAACCGAGCAAAATTTCAGCATCACGCTTCGGGCTTTCACCCGAAGAAAGACGACGGGTGGCGTCACGCAGCCAGGACTGAAAATCCATCAGTCCTGCTCAGAAAGCGCGGCGAGCTGATCGGCCTGATATTCCTGCACGATAGGCTGGATAAGCGCATCCAGTTTACCTTCCATCACTTCATCCAGACGGTAAATGGTCAGGTTGATACGGTGATCGGTAACACGGCCCTGCGGGAAGTTGTAGGTCCGGTTACGGTCTGAACGGTCACCCGTGCCGAGCAGGTTACGGCGCGTTGAGGCCTCTTCTGCATGACGTTTTGCCATTTCCGCAGCACGGATACGCGCGCCGAGCACCGACATCGCTTTGGCTTTGTTTTTGTGCTGAGAACGTTCGTCCTGACATTCCACCACAATACCGGTTGGAATGTGGGTGATACGGATAGCGGAATCGGTGGTGTTAACGTGCTGACCGCCCGCGCCTGAAGAACGGAATGTATCGATGCGCAAATCACCGGCGTTAATTTCCGGCAGTTCCGCTTCAGGAATTTCCGGCATTACGGCGACGGTACAGGCCGAGGTGTGAATACGTCCCTGAGATTCGGTTTCCGGAACACGCTGAACGCGGTGACCGCCTGACTCAAATTTGAACTGGCCGTACGCGCCCTCGCCGCTGACTTTGGCGATCACTTCTTTATAGCCGCCGTGTTCACCTTCGCTGGCGCTCACGATTTCCACACGCCAGCGGCGCATTTCAGCGTAGCGGCTGTACATACGGAATAAATCACCGGCAAAAATAGCCGCTTCATCACCACCGGTTCCGGCACGAATTTCGAGGAAACAGCCGCGTTCGTCATCCGGATCTTTTGGCAGTAACAGAAGCTGTAATTTTTCTTCGAGTTCTTCGATAGTGGCTTTGCAGTCTTTGATCTCATCCTGCGCCATTTCGCGCATTTCTTTGTCATTAAGAGCAGGATCGTCGAGCATCATCTCAGCGGTTTGTAAATCTTCCTGCGCCTGACGCCAGGCCAGAAAACATTCAGAAACAGCCGTTAACTGTGAGTATTCGCGGGAAAGACTGCGGAATTTATCCTGGTCGGCAATAACGCTGGCATCGCCGAGCATCGCCTGCACTTCTTCGTGGCGCTCTTGTAACGCTTCCAGTTTGGCAACAATAGAAGGCTTCATGCGTGGTGTTTAACCCTGTGAGAAAAGGAGAACTATTGCTGACCCAGCCCGAGGCTGTCGCGTAAAATTTGCAAACGCTCCACATCACCGTCGCTGGCTGCCTGTTGCAGAGAACGGGTTGGCGCGTGAATAAGGCGGTTTGTCAATTTGTGGGCTAATTCATGGATCACCGCTTCGACGTCAGCGCCCTGCGCAATGGCGGCAAGAGCTTTTGCTTGTGCGTCGGCGCGAATAATATCAGCACGCGAGCGATAATCACGAATAATTTCAACGGCTCCCTGCGAACGCAGCCAGGCCATGAAGTTTGAACTCTCCTGCTCAACGATAGTTTCAGCCTGAATGGCCGCCGCTTTGCGTTGTGCAAGATTGCTTTGAATGATGCTGTGCAGGTCATCGACGCTATACAGATAGGCATTGGCCAGTTTGCCGACTTCCGGTTCGATATCACGCGGAACGGCAATATCCACCATCAGCATTGGCTGATTACGGCGGGCTTTTAACGCGCGCTCCACCATGCCTTTACCGATGATAGGCAGCGGACTGGCGGTGGAACTGATAATAATGTCGGCTTCAGCCAGGCGGGAATCGATATCCTGCAGGCTGATGACTTCTGCGTTCACTTCCGTCGCCAGCGCCTGCGCACGTTCACGCGTACGGTTGGCAATCATCATGTGACGCACGTTATGCTGATGAAGATGGCGCGCCACCAGTTCGATGGTTTCACCCGCACCGACCAGCAACACGTTCACATCAGAAAGGGATTCAAAAATCTGACGCGCCAGCGTACAGGCAGCAAACGCCACAGAAACCGCGCTGGCACCAATATCTGTTTCAGTACGGACACGCTTGGCAACCGAGAAGGATTTCTGGAACAGACGCTCCAGTTCACCGGAAACCGCCTGTCCGTTTTGCGATTCTGCGAAGGCTTTCTTGACCTGCCCGAGAATTTGCGGCTCGCCGAGAACCAGCGAATCCAGCCCGCTGGCAACGCGCATCAGATGGCTGACGGCTTCATTATCGTGGTGCCAGTAAAGGCTTTTGCGCACTTCATCTTCGCTAAGATGATGATAATCACATAACCACTTAACCAGCTGTTCCTGCAGATTTTCCTGCTGCTCGACGCTGAGATAGAGCTCAGTCCGGTTACAGGTAGACAACACGACTCCGCTCTGCACCAGCGGTTGCTGGAGAAGACTGGAAAGCGCCTGATTCAGCGTCTCGGGTGAAAATGTTACCCGTTCACGCAGAGACACCGGGGCTGTTTTGTGGTTGATACCTAATGCAAGCAGGGTCATATCGGGAGCGGTTATCGGCTTATACTTTATAATAGTATGGGTTTACGTCTGCTGCGCATTCTACAAGATGCGCGAGATCAATAAAAGGCGAACAGCACCATCGGTTAAATCCAATTACAAATCAGCATTGTCCCAAAACGGATTGATCGCCGATCATCTCTGCAGGGTTGAGATCATCCCGCGCTTCGGCTGTGCTAAACTGACGCACGCCACATTTGCCCTGGCATCCCATTTCGCCAAAGCACAAAGGATTTTATCTGTTATGCCAATGCGTAAAGCACACTTTGTTCGCCTTCTTCCTCTTGCAAGCTTAGTCCTTGCCGCCTGTTCGATTAATGCGCCGAAAGGCCCGGCGACCAGCCCGACGTCCCCGCAATGGCGTGAACATGAAGCTCAGGTTAAACAGCTCGAGCATTATCAGACCCGCGGTTCTTTCGCTTATATTTCCGATAAACAGAAAGTCTATGCCCGCTTCTTCTGGCAACAATATTCCCCGGACAGCTACCGTTTACTGCTGACTAACCCGCTGGGCAGCACCGAAATGGAGCTGAAAGTGCAAAGCGGTATTGCGCAGCTGACCAATAATGAAGGCAAGCATTACACCAGTGATAATCCGGATGACATGATCCAGAAGCTGACCGGTATGTCGATTCCGCTGGCGAATCTGCGTCTGTGGATGCTGGGCCTGCCGGGTGACGGCACCGATTTCACGCTCGACAGTCAGTACCGTCTGTCTGAGGTTAAATTCACGCAGAACGGTAAACCGGGCACCGTGGTCTATCAGAGCTATGACGATGATGCCAAACCTTCCCTGCCGCAGCGTCTGGAAATGACTCAGGGCGAACAGCGTATCAAACTGAAAATGGATAACTGGACGTTAAACTGAGATGACGCAGCAATTGTGGCCTTCTCCGGCTAAACTCAATTTGTTTCTCTATATCACCGGCCAGCGTCCGAATGGCTACCATGATTTGCAGACGCTGTTTCAGTTTGTTGATTACGGTGACAGTCTGAGTTTTAGCGCCCGTGACGACGGCGCCATCGTACTGACCACACCGGTTGAGGGTGTGGCTGACGAAGACAATTTGGTGGTGCGCGCCGCGCGTCTGTTGCAGCAGCATGCCGGAACGTCTCAGGGCGCAGACATTGCGCTGCAAAAACGGATTCCGATGGGTGGCGGTCTGGGTGGCGGTTCTTCTAACGCGGCGACCGTGCTGGTAGCGCTGAATGCCGTCTGGAATTGCGGACTTGCCGATACCGAACTGGCGCAACTTGGTGTGACTCTCGGCGCGGATGTGCCGGTGTTTGTAATGGGTCATGCCGCTTTTGCCGAAGGCATTGGCGAGATTTTGCAACCCGTCGAACCGGCGGAAAAATGGTATCTGATCGCACATCCAGGCGTCAGCATTCCGACGCCTGTGATTTTCGGCGATCCGCAACTGACCAGAAATACACCAAAACGCCCTGTTAATGTGCTTTTGGACACGCCTTACGCAAATGATTGCGAACCGATTGCGAGAAAACGTTTTTACGAGGTTGAACAGCTACTTTCTTGGCTGTTAGAATACGCGCCGTCGCGACTGACCGGGACAGGGGCTTGTGTGTTTGCAGAATTCGACACCGAGTCTGCCGCCCGTCAGGTTTTGGACAAAATGCCATCGTGGAGTCGGGGTTTTGTCGCGCAAGGTGTTAATATCTCGCCGTTGCACCGTTTTCGCGAAGTCTGGTTGAGAACTGCGGGCAAAGCGTAGAGAGTCACAGTGGTTTTGTGTCTGTTCTTTGCCAGCCAATTATTCAACAGATTTAAGTAGTAAGATTTAGAAGTATCGTGAGCATAATGCTTTGGTACCGCTCACCGCCCGGTGGTGCCAAAAGCCAATGTCTTCCCTGGACGCAAGCCTGAGGTTCTTCTCGTGCCTGATATGAAGCTTTTTGCTGGTAACGCCACCCCGGAACTAGCACAACGTATTGCCAACCGTTTATACACCAGCCTTGGTGACGCCGCCGTCAGTCGTTTCAGCGACGGTGAAGTAAGCGTGCAAATTAACGAAAATGTACGTGGCGGAGATATTTTCATTATCCAGTCCACCTGCGCGCCTACTAACGATAACCTGATGGAACTGGTCGTAATGGTTGATGCCTTACGCCGCGCCTCCGCTGGTCGTATCACAGCCGTTATTCCTTACTTCGGCTATGCACGTCAGGATCGCCGGGTGCGTTCTGCCCGTGTGCCAATCACCGCTAAAGTTGTTGCTGACTTCCTGTCCAGCGTCGGCGTTGACCGTGTTCTGACTGTAGACCTGCATGCAGAACAGATTCAGGGCTTCTTCGATGTTCCGGTAGATAACGTGTTCGGCAGCCCTATTCTGCTCGAAGACATGCTGCAACAGAACCTGGAAAACCCGATTGTGGTATCTCCGGATATCGGTGGTGTTGTCCGTGCCCGTGCTGTGGCAAAACTGCTGAACGATACCGACATGGCTATCATTGATAAACGTCGTCCACGCGCAAACGTTTCTCAGGTGATGCACATTATCGGTGACGTTGCTGGCCGTGACTGCGTACTGGTCGATGATATGATCGACACCGGTGGTACTCTGTGTAAAGCCGCCGAAGCACTGAAAGAACGCGGTGCTAAACGCGTATTCGCTTACGCCACCCACCCGATTTTCTCCGGCAATGCAGTGGAAAACATTAAGAACTCCGTCATCGACGAAGTGATTGTATGTGACACCATCCCGCTGTCCGCAGAAATCCGCGCACTGAAAAAAGTGCGTACCCTGACCCTGTCAGGCATGCTGGCTGAGGCTATCCGCCGCATCAGCAACGAAGAATCCATTTCTGCGATGTTCGAGCATTAATCATCACGCCCCTGTTTTCAGGGGCGTTTTGTTTTGCCTGAATGCGTTTTGCCAGAAACAGAAATGCAAAAAACCGTTATCGCGCGAGCGACAACGGTTTTTTTTATGGGCGAACGTTTTTAGGCATGAACGCTATGACGCCCGGTCAGAGTCAGGAATGGCGATGCGATTTACTGTTGGTGCAGCGGGAATCAAAGTGGCGTACCCACCAGTAGCGGTCTGCGACACGTTCACGGCCACCGACTCTCGCGCCGGCTACCCATAAAATGGCACCGACGAAAATGCTGCCAATTGCGCCATGCGCCAGGAATTGCGGTAAACCCAGTTCAGGCATCTGATTCAGAATCGAATAACCTACACCACCGACCATTGTGAGTAAACCGAGTCCCATCAGGCCATTGCCGATCATTCTTGCGGTTTTACGTTTCATAAGTCACCTCCGGTTGTCGATAGTCTTAGCATCATTGCTGTCTTGTCTTTTCTTGCCTTTAACTATAGACGTCCCATCCGGTTCACTTTGAGGTAGCGATCACAGACAGAGAACATTGAATGACAAATCTTTACGTTTTCCAGTCATATAGATTCGAAAGGTTAATAGTCAGCCTGATGAACTATTCAATATTCTGCGTAACTGGCAGGAATTATTTTTTGTGATGTTTGGCACAGTGAAACGCGACAGGTAAACTAGCCCGCTAAACCTCACCGGATAAAGAAGCGAAAATCGTGAGCAGCATTAAATTGATCGTTGGCCTGGCCAATCCCGGCGCAGAATACGCCCAGACCCGTCATAACGCAGGCGCCTGGTATGTTGATCTTCTCGCCCGCCAGCACAACCAGCAGCTGAAAGAAGAAAGTAAGTTTTTTGGATACACCGCCCGCCTGTCACTGGCCGGTCATGATGTCCGTTTGCTGGTCCCGACCACCTTTATGAACCTCAGCGGCAAAGCCGTTCTGGCGATGGCGCAGTTTTACCGCATTGAGCCGGATGAAATTCTGGTCGCGCACGACGAACTGGATATTCCGCCGGGCATGGCGAAAATTAAACTGGGCGGCGGTAACGGCGGTCATAACGGTCTGAAAGACATTCAGAGCAAATTTGGTAATAACCCGAACTTCTACCGCCTGCGTATCGGTATCGGCCATCCGGGCGATAAAAGTAAAGTGGTGGGATTTGTCCTCGGTAAGCCGCCAGCCAGTGAACAGAAACTGATTGATGATGCGATTGACGAGTCCCTGCGCTGTACCGAATTACTGATGAAGGAAGGCCTGGAAAAAACCATGCGCCGTCTGCATACCTTCAAAGCTGAGCTCTAAAAAATCGTGAAGTGGCGCGAATTACCGCGCCCTTTTCTTTTCCTCCCGCCTCCCTAACTCAAATTCCGTTACCTGCCCTGCATTTCCTCCGCCCGGTGTTGCCAACTGCAACTATTCATGAGCATTATGCGAATCTCATTTACATTCAGTTACGCCTGATGATTAACGTTGCTTTGATTGACGACCACGTGGTGGTGCGTTCCGGTTTTGCCCAACTGCTCGGCCTTGAGCCGGATATCCAGATTGTCGGCCAGTATGCGTCGGCGGCGAATGCGTGGTCGTCGCTGCTGAAAATGAATATCGACGTGGCGGTGATGGATATCGCCATGCCCGATGAAAGCGGGTTAAGTTTGCTGTCGCGCTTACGTCAGCAACGGTCCGATTTTCGCGCCATCATTCTGAGCATTTACGACACTACCGCGTTTGTTCAAAGTGCGCTGGATGCCGGGGCGGGCGGCTATCTCACCAAACGCTGTGGCCCGGAAGAGCTGGTGCAGGCAGTACGCACCGTGCATGCCGGTGGGCGTTATCTGTGTTCCGATGCCCTGCTGGCACTGCGTCAGCGTCAGCAAACGCCGAAAGCCTTACAGGCCCTGACCCCGCGTGAACACGAAATTTTCGAATTGCTGGTCAACGGACTGAGTGTGAAGGCGATTGCCGAACAACTCGAACTGAGCCACAAAACCGTGCACGTTCACCGCGCCAATATCCTCGGCAAACTCCAGTGCAGCACCACCATCGAACTGGTCCATTTCGCCATTCAGCACCATCTTCTCGCCTGATGCGTAAAGTTGGCCTGACGCTGTTTCTCGCCATTTTCTACAGCCTGTGCTGGCTGGCACTCTGGTCGATCAGTTTCTATCTGACGCAGAACGGCCAGCAGGCGATGTTACTTCTGCCGCAGGGCCTGCGTCTGGCGCTGATGACGCTGCTTTCGCGCCGTTACTGGCCGGCGATGCTGGCATCAGAATTTGGCATTGCCGTCTGGCTGCACAGCGAACAGTTACAAACGCACTGGATCATCCTGCTTTCACCGTTGCTGAGCCTGATCCCCGCAGCACTCGTGCAGCATTTCTGGCGGCAGTTTACCCTTTACTGGCAGCGGCTTTTACTGTTGCTTGGCGCGGTGGCCGGTAACAGCCTGTTGCAGATGGCAGTGCCCGGCCTGTGGCTGACTTCACCGCTGAGCCAGACGCTGCTGGCCTCCTTCACCGGCGGCATTCTCCTGACGCCGTTTATCTATCTGATTTATGAATACCTCAAGCAACAGCATCTGCAAAACCTGCTGGCGCAGGAGATCCCCGATCCACCACTGCGCACATCGCTGCTGATCTGGTGCTCGCTGTTCTTCGCTCTCGCCGTCTGTCTGCAAATGACGCTGGCGCCAGAAGTGGAACGGCTGCTGATCATTCTGGTTTTTCTGCCCAACGTGGTGATGGCCTACGCCTTCGGCTGGCAGGGAGGCGTGCTGGCCGCAGTGCTGGGCAGCCTGATGATCACGGTCACGCGGCAGATGAGCGGCGCTTTTCACGATTTGCTTGAACTGGAACTGTTTCTTTCCACGCAGGCGCTGCTCGGCATCGGGCTGGGGATCGCCATCAGCCGTCAGCAGCAGCTGGCATCACATCTCAACCGCTACCGTTTGCAGCTGGAGCAGGAATTGCGCACCCGTCGCCAGCTCACGGAGCGGCTGGTGCATACCGAGGAAGCAGTGCGCAAGGAAATCGCCCGCGAACTCCACGATGAAATCGGCCAAAACATCACCGCCATACAAATCCAGGCGATGCTGGTCGACCGCAGCCCGCCCGGCGCGGCCACCCACGCCGCCGCCAGACAGATTGGCGAACTTTCACAACGCATTCACCACACTACGCGGCAGTTACTACGCCAGCTGCGACCTCCTGTTCTCGATGAAATGTCGCTTGACGTTGCCCTGCACCATCTGGCGGATGAATTTGCCTTCGCGCAACAGGGGATCGACTTTCAGCTCGATTACTCCCTGACCGGGGCGCCCTCCGATGACACCCTGGTTTTCACGCTGTACCGGCTGGTACAGGAATTGCTCAACAACATCAATAAACATGCCGGTGCGACCGAGGTGCGCGTCAGCCTTACCGTGCAACAGAACATGCTGGTGCTGACGGTCAGCGACAATGGCATTGGCTTTACCCTGCCGGTAAAAGAAGGCTTCGGGCTGCGCGGTATTGAAGAACGCGTCCGGGCTCTGGGCGGCGAATGGCTGGTTCATCAGCAGGATGGCACCCGCATAATTGTTAAGTTGCCCACAGATTTGCAAAGAACATCGCCCTGACTAGGACTAATTCCTAGTCGTCTAAAACCTTGTCTCATCCCCCCGACAAAACACACGCATACACTCGCCTTATTACGCCGGAGAACACCATGACAGCAACGCCGCTATCCGCCACCGACGTGGATAAAAATTACCGCTACTGGCGCGTGCATTTATTGCTGTCGATGGTCATTGGCTACGCCGCGTTCTACCTCACCCGCCGCAGCGTTAACTTTGCGATGCCGGTGATGCAGCTGGAACTGGGCCTGACCAAAGGCGATATCGGCCTGCTCGGCACGCTGTTTTATCTGGCCTACGGCGGCTCAAAATTTATCTCGGGCATTTACAGCGACCGCACCGGAGCCCGCTGGTTTATGGGCGTCGGATTACTGATGACGGGCGTACTGAATATTCTGTTCGCCTTCTGCCATTCGCTGACCGCGCTGCTGATTGTGTGGACGCTCAACGGATTCTTTCAGGGCTGGGGATGGCCGCCGTGCGCCAGATTGCTGACGCACTGGTATTCGCGCAACGAACGCGGTTTCTGGTGGGGTTGCTGGAATACGTCGATCAACATCGGTGGCGCGGCGGTTCCGCTGCTCTCGGGACTACTGACCGCCACCTGGGGCTGGCAGGCGGCGCTGCTGGTACCAGGCGCGGTCGGGGTCATTCTCGGATTGTGGCTTTGCCGCCAGCTGTGCGGCACACCGCAGCAGGAAGGATTACCGACGGTGGGTAACTGGCGGCGTGACCCGCTGGAATTGCGGCAGGAGCAGCAAAGCCCGCCGATGAGCATGACGCAGATCCTGCGCCGGACGATTTTGCAGAACCGGACAATCTGGCTGCTGGGCGTCTCGTATGTGCTGGTGTATCTCATCCGCATTGCGCTCAACGACTGGGGCAACATCTGGCTGGCGGAGAATCACGGTGTCAATTTGTTGAGTGCAAACGCGACACTGTCACTTTTCGAACTCGGCGGTCTGCTCGGTGCGTTATTTGCCGGCTGGGGTTCTGACCTGCTGTTTCGCGGGCAGCGCGCGCCGATGATTTTACTGTTTTCTCTGGGGCTGTTTCTCACCGTCACCGCCCTGTGGCTGGCACCGGTACACCATTTCGGGCTGCTGGCGCTGAGTTTCTTCAGCATCGGATTTTTTGTATTCGGGCCGCAAATGCTGATTGGTCTGGCGGCAACAGAATATTCACACAAAGACGCGGCGGGCACGGTGACCGGTTTTCTCGGTCTGTTTGCCTACCTCGGCGCGGCGCTGGCCGGATGGCCGCTGGCGATGGTGATGCAACACTACGGCTGGTCGGGATTTTTTGCAGTGCTGACGATGGCTTCGGCGTTCGTCGGGCTGCTGCTGATGCCCATGATGATGGCCGGGATCAGCAAACGCGATTTACAGTCCGCTCCGCCGGACAACTGACAAGGTTCTCTGTCCTGCAACATAACAAGAAAAAGGTAAACACCATGAAAACGACTCTGACTTACTCCCTCCTCGCCGCAGCCGTCGCCATGACGGCTTTCACCGGTGCCGCTCAGGCCAAAGGCCGTCTGGTGGTTTATTGCAGCGCCACCAACGCGATGTGTGAAGAAGAAACCAAAGCCTTCGGGGAAAAATACGACGTCAAAACGTCCTTCATCCGCAACGGTTCCGGCAGCACGCTGGCGAAAGTCGAAGCCGAGAAAAAGAACCCGCAGGCGGACGTGTGGTACGGCGGCACCTTAGATCCACAGTCGCAGGCCGGTGAAATGGACCTGTTGCAGGCATACATTTCCCCTAACCTCGCGCAAATCATGCCGAACTTTCAGGATCCCGCGAAGCGCAAAGGTAACTACTCCTCCGCCGTGTACATCGGTATTCTGGGCATCGGCGTGAATACCCACCGCCTGAAAGAGAAAAACCTGCCAGAACCGAAATGCTGGAAAGACCTGACCAACCCGATTTATAAAGGCGAAATCCAGATTGCCGATCCGCAAAGTTCCGGCACCGCGTACACCGCACTGGCGACCTTCGCGCAACTGTGGGGCGAAGATCAGGCTTTCGATTACCTGAAAAAGCTCAACAGCAATATTTCCCAGTACACCAAATCCGGTATCGCGCCGGCGCGTAACGCCGCACGCGGTGAAACCGCCATTGGTATCGGCTTCCTGCATGATTACACTCAGGAAAAAGAGAGCGGCGCACCGCTGAAACTGATCTCCCCGTGCGAAGGCTCCGGCTATGAAATCGGCGGCGTCAGCATACTGAAAGGCGCACGCAACCTGGATAACGCCAAACTGTTCGTTGACTGGGCATTGTCAAAAGAAGCGCAGGAACTGGCATGGAAAAAAGGCCAGTCCTATCAAATCCTGACCAACACCACCGCAGAAACCTCCCCGAACTCGCTGAAAATGAGCGACCTGAAGCTCATCAATTACGACATGGACAAATACGGCGCATCCGATATGCGTAAAGAGCTCATCACCAAGTGGGTCAACGAAGTGAAGATGGGCAAAGAATCTCAATAAAAGCCCACGTACTTATTGAGTGACTTAGCTCTGCTCCTCCCCTTCACAGGGACAGACGCATTGGGTATGACCTTTGCTCCTCCCCCTGCGAAGGGGGAGGTTGGGAGGGAGTTGCCGGGCTTTCTCACTCAGCATTATTTTGCCAACACCTTTTTTCTCTTAATAAGGAGACTGTATGTCTCATTCATTAACCCTGCCCGACACCCGACGCCGTGACCCGGTTTTCGGCTGGCTGGGGCTTATTCTGGCTGCCTTTGTGCTGCTGCCGTCGTGGAGCCTGGATTACGGTCTGCTGGAGTCTACGCAGGATGAAATTCTCGCGGCGTACGGCTGGTCGGGGCTGAATCTCAGCCTGCTGTGGCTGATCATGCCGATGGCGTTACTGTTTCGTGCGCGCTACGCACAGCGTCTCGAAGCCCGCCGTCGTCATCAGTTCGACGCCGCCTGGTCGGTGTTTTGTGCGCTGTTCATGATCGTGAGTGCGACCCTGATGGGCCGCGGGCTGGGCTATGGCAGCATTCTGATGTTTATCGCCCTCGGTGCGATCTGCTCTCTGGCGCTGTCACGGCTTGAGTGGTTGGGCGGCGATCGTTTCGTGCTCGGTTCGCTGATTTGCATCATCGCGCTGATCGGCGTGTTTATCATTTATCCGAGCATTGCGATTTTCATCCCGATGTTCACCAATGAGGCCGGAGATTTCGCGCCGCTGGCTTTTATGGCGGTTCTCGGTCAGTCGCATATTTTGCGGGTGATCTGGAACTCGTTCCTGCTCTGCGTCGCCGTCGGGATCGGCAGTACCTTCTTCGGGCTGGTGCTGGCGATTTACACCACGCGCATCGCCAAACGCTCGGCGATTATCGGACGTATTTTCTCGATTTTACCGATCGTCACTCCGCCGTTTATCGTCGGGCTGGGTGTTACGCTGATGATGGGCCGCTCGGGCTATGTCACTGAACTGATGGTCGACGGGTTCGGGCTGACTAACACCAACTGGCTTTACGGTTTCACCGGCATCTGGCTGGCACAGGTTCTGGCGTTCACGCCGATGGCATTTATGATCCTCGACGGTGCCATTAAAACCATTCATCCGTCACTGGAAGAAGCGTCTTATACACTGCGCGCCAGCCGCTGGCAGACCTTTCACCGCGTGTTTTTGCCACTGCTGAAACCGGCGCTGGCAAACGCCTTTCTGATTGTCATCGTCCAGTCACTCGCGGATTTCAGTAACCCGCTGGTACTCGGCGGTAATTTCGACGTGCTCGCTACGCAAATCTATTTCTATATCACCGGCGCCCAGCTCGATTATCAGGCCGCCAGTACGCTGGGCGTGATCCTGCTGGTGTTCTCCCTGCTGGTATTCTGCGTGCAATACATGTGGATCGGCAAACGCTCGTACGTCACGATTTCAGGCAAAACCTCACGCGGCGACGTTCAGCCGCTACCGGTGACGCTGGTCTGGGGCGTCACTGCCCTGCTGGCGATATGGATAGCCTTCAACGCCCTGCTTTACGGCAGCATTTTCTACGGCAGTTTTACCGTCAACTGGGGCGTGGATTACACGCTGACCTTCGACAACTTCACCAAACTGTTCGGACAGGGCTTTTCCGACGGCGCATGGCCTTCGCTGCTCGACACTCTGCTCTACGCCGGAATTGCCGCGCCTATCACTGCACTGTTTGGTTTGCTCATCGCTTATATCGTGGTGCGTCAGCAGTTCCGTGGCAAAAAAACCATCGAGTTCAGTACCATGTTGTGCTTTGCCGTACCGGGCACGGTGGCGGGGATTTCCTACATTCTGGCTTTTAACAGCGCACCGGTTTATCTGACGGGTACGGCTGCCATCGTAATTATCTCCATGGTGATGCGTAATGTGCCGGTAGGCATCCGCGCCGGGATTGCCGGGCTCGGTCAGCTGGATAAATCGCTGGATGAAGCCTCGCTCAGCCTGCGCGCAGGTTCGATGCGCACGGTGATGTACATCCTGCTGCCGCTGCTGCGACCGGCCATTCTGTCGGCGCTGATTTACAGCTTCGTGCGCGCGATTACCACCGTCAGCGCTATCGTTTTCCTGGTCACGCCGGACACCCGCGTCGCCACCGCCTACATTCTGAATCGCGTGGAAGACGGTGAATACGGCGTGGCGATTGCTTACGGCTCAATCCTTATCGTCGTGATGCTGGCGATCATTTTCATCTTTGACTATCTGGTTGGCGAAGCGCGAATTTCCCGCTCAAAAGCCAAAACCGGCCAATAATTCTGGAGCGCTTTCACATGACAATGACCACAGAACACCCGGTTGCGGCAGCACCGGCACAAACCACCAAGAGTTTTGTTGAACTGAAAAGTGTCGCCAAACGATTTGGCAGCAATACCGTACTGGAAGGCCTCAATCTGGCGATCCCGAAAGGGAAAATGGTGACCCTGCTCGGCCCTTCCGGCTGCGGCAAAACCACCGTATTGCGCATGGTCGCCGGGCTGGAGAAACCTACTGAAGGCCGGATTTTTATCGACGGCGAAGACGTCACTGACCGTTCAATTCAGCAGCGTGATATCTGCATGGTGTTTCAGTCCTACGCACTGTTTCCGCATATGTCGCTGGGGGAAAACATCGGTTACGGACTGAAAATGCTCGGCCGGCCAAAAGCAGAAATCCGCGACCGCGTGCGCGAGGCGTTGTCTTTGGTTGATCTCGACGGATTTGAAGATCGCTACGTCGATCAGATTTCCGGCGGCCAGCAGCAGCGTGTCGCGCTGGCCCGTGCGCTGATCCTCAAACCGAAAGTTCTGCTGTTCGACGAACCGCTGAGTAACCTCGACGCCAACCTGCGACGCAGCATGCGGGAAAAAATCCGCGAGCTGCAACAGCAGTTCAACATAACCTCGCTGTACGTGACGCACGATCAGAGCGAAGCCTTTGCGGTATCCGACACGGTACTGGTGATGAATAAAGGAAAGATCATGCAGATTGGCGCGCCGCAGGAACTTTACCGCCAGCCCGCGTCACGCTTTATGGCGAGTTTTATGGGCGACGCCAACGTGTTCCCGGCAGATTTACACCGCGATACCGTGGAGATTTTCGGCTATCACATCCCGAAACCCGCCGCGTTTGCGCCGGGTATGCAGCAATGTACGGTGGGCGTGCGGCCCGAAGCGATCACCCTCGGCTTGCAGGGCGACGACAGCCAGCGCTGCGTGATCACCCACGTGGCCTATATGGGGCCGCAGTATGAAGTAACAGTGGAATGGCACGGCCAGCCGCTGCTGTTGCAGGTCAACGCCACGCAGTTGCAACCGACCGCAGGCGACAATTTCTTCCTGCAAATTCACCCTTACGGCATGTTCGTGCTGGTGTGAGACAGCGATAAACATAAAAAAAGGTGCCGTTTTGACACGGCACCTTTTTCTTTCAGTCAGTTTTCGGGTCAGAGCGGCTCGTCGAAACGCAATAAACGCCCGGCATTGCCCAGCACCAGCAACGTGCTGAGATTATGCAGCAGTGCGGCGATCAGTACGCCCGCCACGCCAAGTAATCCCATCGCGGCGGCAGCCATCACCACCAGCGTCCAGCCCAGCCCGATGAACACGTTGATTTTAAGCGTCCGGCGGCACGCACGGCTCAGGCGGACACAGGTGCCCAGACGGCGCAAATCGCTGCCGATCAGCACCACATCCGCAGAAGCCAGCGCGATATCACTGCCGCCCGCCCCCATCGCAATCCCCACCACACCGGCTTTCAGCGCCAGCGAATCATTAATGCCGTCACCGACCACCATCGGACGATAGCCCTGCGCAATTTCAGCAGAAACCTGATGCAGCTTATCTTCCGGTAAAGCCTGGGCGACCACATCACTGATGCCCAGTTCACCGGCGATACGGTGTGCCACACTGGCACGGTCGCCGGTCAGCAGCAACTGCCGTTGCAGCCCCAGCTGACGCAGTTCGGCCAGCGCTGTCTGCGCCTCTGGCCTTAACGAATCCGCCAGCAGCAGCCAGCCAAGAAAACGGCCGTTGAGCGAAAGCCCGACCAGCGGCCCGTCATGTTCCGGGATATCAGTGACTGCGATATGCTTCTGGCTGAAAAACGCCGGACGTCCCAGCAATGCCTCGCCCTGCGCGGTTTGCGCCCGCACGCCCATCCCCTGCTGTTCTGAGATATTTTCCAGCGGTAAATATTGCTCACGCGCCATTAACCGTGCCAGTGCGCGGCTGACCGGATGGCTGCTGGCAGCACCCAGACTGGCTGCCAGAATCAGCACTGCATCTGAGGATCCCTCTTCTGCCAGCACCGTACGTTGCAGCTGCAATTCACCGTGGGTCAGCGTGCCGGTTTTATCGACCACAATGGCATTAAGATCCGCCAGTTCTTCCAGAAAAGCCGAGCTGCGGATCAGGATCCCGTGGCGTGCTGCCACCGCGATACCGGCGATTGCCGTCGCGGGCGCGGAAAGCACCAGCGCGCACGGACAGGCCGCCACCAGCACCGCCAGCATGGCGTGGGCATCGCGTGTGATAAACCAGGTCGCCGCCGCAATCAGCAGAATCAGTACCAGATATTGCCCGGCATAGCGCTCGAGCAAACGGGTGATCGGCGGTTTGGCATGTTCGGCTTTTTGCATCAGCGCAATCACTTTACCCAGCGTGGCATCGGCGCCGGTACGGGTGACTTCAACAGACAGTAATCCGTCCAGATTAATGGCCCCGCCGAAAACATCGTCACCGGCGCGGGCTTCCTGCGGCACGGATTCACCGGTGATCGGCGCCGTATCCAGACTGGCACTGCCGGAAATAACCCGGCCATCGGCGGGCAGCCGGTCGCCTGCGCGCACTTCCACCCGGTCGCCGGTTTGCAACTGGTGGTTATCGATTTCTTCAATTTCGCCGTCCGGCATAATCCGCCGCGCACGGCTGCGGGTCAGACGGCTGAGCGCATCGATAGCTTCCTGCGAACCAATGACACTGCGCTCTTCCAGAATATGACCAAAAATCATAATGCCCGGCAGCAAGGCGGCGGTCATCAGGTCGCCGGTGGCCCACGCGCCGAGCATCGCCAGCGCAATCAGCTGATCGGTAACGCCGTGCAGACTCGGGCTGCGTAAGCTGTGTATCGCCGAACGTAATACCGGAACAGCCACCAGCAAAGATGCCACACCAAACAGGATCTGTCCGACGTCGCTTTGCTGTGGAAACAGCCACTGCCAGATCCAACCGCAGAGCAGTAATCCGAAGGCGGCCATCGCCAGAATCAGCTGTACCGCCATATTGCGCTGCTCGTGGCGCGTCAGCAGCACGCTTTTCGCAGACGGTTCTTCCGAGGAAATAGAAGTCACGGGCAAATACCTCAGGGTTGAGAGGATGGACGGTCTGGTCCGGGCAGGATCAGATGTGCGTCGTCGTGGGGATCAACCGCCGTCACGCTGCCAGCGTGGGCGAGAATGGCAGGCATCCGCTCCCGCCACAAACGCCACAGCAATTCGGGAGAATGATCGTCAGCCAGCTGCACAATCGTCGCGGTATCGGTGGAAGCCCGGGCAATCTGCTCGCTGGCTTTGGCCTGCGAAACCTGCAAGGCGCGATCTGCCGACTGAACCGCTTCCTGATGCACGCGGGCGGCCTCATTACTGGCGCTGGCGATATACTGTTCCGCCTGCTGACTGGCGGTCAGCACAGCGTTAAACGCATCGACAGCCGCGGGAGGCAAAGAAGACTGCACGTCAACGCGCCGGACTTCGATACCGGGGCTGCTGCCTGCCGCATTCAGGGCGGCGAGTTGCTGATTAATCCCCTGACGCAAATCACCGCGCAACCGCTCGCGGCGTTCAGCGATATGGCTGCCGTTGCCGACCATTTCCGGACGAGCGACCAGAATGGTATCCAGATCCCGCGAGGCACAAATCGCCACCGCCGCGTGTTCGGTTAATCTGTCCAGCGCAGGCAGCACGTGTTCCCCTTGCAGCACAAACGCCACGGGATCGGTTATCACGTAATACACCTGCACATCCAGCTGAACCACGCCGGAGTCGCCGGTCAGTAAATATCCGGCACCGGCGACGGCGTCACTGTTCTCGCCGCCGGTATTGGTCCACGCAGGCACAATGTCTTTTCTCAGCAAAGCCGTAACATGATGTTCGATCACCCGATCGGCAGCGGGCACTATTTCCACCTGTTCAATGGGTTCCGGCCACGCCAGCAGCAGACCAGCACCCGCCGTGCGTGATACGGCACCAAAGCGCATCACGACCGCGCGTTTGTCCGGCTCAATCTGGCGGACATTGGAGAACAGCCAGCTGGCAGCGGCAATCAGCGTCATGGCAAACAGCGCCAGATATGCCATGCGTCCCGCCTGAAACCAGGCATTGCCCTGAAAACGGGCTAAGGGATTCATGGATGCGATCCGTTATTGTTTGCGGGTAACGCCGGCGGACCTTCGACCAGTTGCCTGAACGGTGCGGCATCGGTGCGTAACACCAGCTGAGTGCCCGGCGAAATCACGCTGTTGAGCGTATCGAGCGAACGCAGCAAATCATACAACTGGGGATTACCGGCCCAGGCTTTGGCGTAAATCGCCGCGCTCTGCACCTGCGCCTGCGCTTCAATATTGGCGGCGTTAACCGACGCATCGGCTTTAATCACACGGGCATCGCGTTCAGCAGAAGATCGGATTTCAGCCGCCTGACGCTTACCTTCAGCAGAGCGCTGGGTGGCGATGGTTTCGCGTTCGGCACGCATACGATCTACGGTCGCATCCAGTGTTACCGACGGCAGCGTCAGGCGTTCGACGCCAACCTGCACTAATTCGATGCCATAACTGTCGAGCAACTGGCGGGCAATCTGGTCATGTAAATGCTGCTCAAAACCGGAAAGCCGGATTTTGCTGGCGTCGGTATTGACCAGATCAGCCAGCGCAAAACCGCTGGTAGTGGTTTCCAGCGCCGATCCGATAAACGTGCGTATCTGCGCCGCCGCCATATCCGGCTGATTCTGTACCGCGCGGATAAAACGCTGCACATGCTGAGGATCGTTTTTCACCTGCCAGACGGTGTAAGCCTGCACGATGATCCGCAGACCGTCGCGCGTGCCGACATCCTGTAAACCGCTCGACGTGGTGCGGATACGTAAATCCACCGGAATTGCCGTCTCCAACGGAACCGGCAAATGCCACGCCAGCCCCGGATTCAATAGCACGCGCACCGGATTACCAAAGCGGGTGATCACCATTGCTTCGCCGGAACGCACCTGTACCAGACAGGCTGACGCGGCAATCAGCGCCACTATCGCGATAGCGATGGCAGCCCGTCGCCAGAATTTGGGTGCCGCCGGGCCGGAATGATGGTGATGATGGTGATGTCCGCCACCGTGATGATGCCCGCCATGTGCGTGGCGGTCGTCGTGATCGTGGGCCTGAGTATGTTGGGAATCACTCACCGGGTAGTCTCCGCTTTAACAGAATGCGCCGTTTTATCCGCTCCGGGCGTAAATGGCAGGGTGAAATTTCTCAGATCCAGAACCGGCGGCGTTCCGCCACCAATACGGCTGTCGACAATCAAAACTTTTGGATGTTGTTGCATCGCCAGCGTCAGCTGACTGAAATAACGCTCGGTCAGGAATGACTGTCCGCCTGCCTGATACGCCTGATTTTCAGCGTTAAACCGCAAGGCCATGACCTGTGCCTGATCGAGACTCTCATGACTTTGTGCGCTGGCGGCGTCGAGCGCCAGACGGGAAAATTGCTGTGCGGCATTAAGCTGCTGCGCGGCCTGTCCTTTCTCACCGGCAATCGCGCTTTGCGCCAGAATCTGTGCCGCCTGTACGCCATGATAAGCGTCCGCCGCGCCCGCTGGCGGATGGATGGATTCAATCACCGTCGCCAGCAGTTCCACGCCGCTGTGAAGATTATCCAGCTGACTTTGCACTTTCTGGCCGATGTCTGCGGCAAGACGAGTCTGTTCACTGCCCAGAAGATTGTCGAGCGTGCGGGAGGAGAAATCGTGCACCAGAACCTGATTGGCAATACTGCGGATCAGCACCGGCATATTTTCGGTGTGATACAGGCTCGCCATCGCCGCGTCATCGTTCATGCCAACGCGGTACACAAACCGCACATCCATATCCATGATTTGAAAACTTTGCCGGTCATTGCCCGCACTGGCGATAATTTGCGATTTGTCGCTGCTGTGGCTGGAATCCCACAACCGGTTAGCGCTTTCCGGCGCGGAGCCTTCGGCAGTATCGGCGACCACGACCGGCGAAGCCGACACCGGTTCTTCCGCGCCGGTGGTGAGTTCGTGCACTTCACCGTTATCGACCATTTGCGTATGCCCGAAAGGCCACGGCAGACCAAGATGCAAACCGGGTGGTCTGACCGCGACCGGTTTTCCAAAGGATTCGTAAATCCCGCGCTGCGTCAGCGGGACTTCACTGACACCGGTCAGCAGCCAGCCCGTCAGCAGTAAGAATGCGGCCAGCGGCAGCAGTGCGCGGCGGATAAAATGGAATGCCCAGATCTGGCGCAGATCGATACCAAAATGCTGATGCAGTTCATTTTGCACAAACTGCAACGGACGCGGCGGCCAGCAAATTTGTGCCGCCAGCAGACTGCCCGCGATAAATTCCGGCTCTTTGTCCTCACGCGGCGGCGAAAACAGCGCCATCAGCGCACGCAGGAAAAGCTCCAGTGCCACCAGCGCCGGTATTATGCCGGTCAGCACCAACAGATGCGCTGGCCAGACCGCCGTACCATGGGCAAACATCACACCCGCGGCGCTCAGTAATAAAACGCCCATCAGCATGCGTAACAGCGGTGCCAGTCTTGCGGCTTCCGGCCATTCCTGCGAACTTTTTAACGTCCAGTGGCGTTCCAGTACCAGCACCGCAAAAGCGCATAGAATGAAAAATGAACCGGCAAAATATCCCGCGTCGCCTGCTTCGTTAATGGGTAACGGCAGTTGCCACAACAGCACAATGAGCAGTAACGCGGCCAGCGAGGGAAATGCCTGAAAGAAAACGTGCGGATCTACATAACGCAACAGCGGGCGCACCCTGGGCGAAGCGGTCAGCCGATGAAGAAAAGCAGGCGGAGTTTCCGGTGAAACGGGCTCATCGCGGGGCGCAAACTGATGGTCACGCCAGCGGGTAATGCGCCGGGCACATTGCAGGGAGGCGGCACACACCCACAGTGCGGCCATGATATTGCCGGCCAGCCACGGCCAGACTGAATCTGCAGAGACCATATACAGCATCAGCAGTATCAGATACAGCACGCTGCTGATCACCATGATGCCGTTGATGAGCCCGGTCAGCCAGCGGGTGTGGGATGCAGCCGCCTGAAAACGCAGAGACTTACTGGCGTCATCAGTCCCGGATGCCTTGTTTATACTCATGTCCGCTCCGGCAGAAGAGAAAAATAACCCGCACGCGGACAGGGCGCCAGCGATCGCGAAGTCAACCGAGCGTAACCGTATAACATTACAGAATTTTCAGCGATATGAATTTAGCCGTTTTTTTGCCACGAATTGTAAGCGTTTATCAGCAAGGCGGGACAACCGGCAGATTGGGTTTCTGCCAGCCGCTCTGAAAAGAATTTTACGTCAGGGAGACTTGTTCGAAATGCTGGAACATCGCCAGCGCCAGGCCGCGGGCGGGATTGAACCGCTCGGCGACGAACGTAATGTGCGTGCGGCTAAATGCAAACGTCAGGGTAAATTCCTGCGCCGCCGCCAGCGTATTTTCCACAAATAGCGGATGACTGTTATAAGGGCAATCAATCAGCAACGTTTTCGGATTCACCAGATGGATAATCTGACTCAGCGCTTTTCCTAAAAGCCTTCCGGCCTGCGCCATGACTTCATCCACAATGTCTGCCGACTGCTGGCGGTTATCCCAGCTCAGACCGGGCTGACGTTGTTCGAGTTGCCGGTTAATGGCGGAGAAACCTATCAGTGATTCCAGACAACCCCGCTGACCGCATGAACACAGCGGCCCGTCGGGCAGTACCGCTAAGTGACCGACTTCCCCCGCCGTCCAGCTGCCGCCGGAATACACGCCATGTTCCGTCAGCAGCGCGCCACCGATACCCTCACCAATGCGCAGATAAAAACAGGCGTCATTTTCTTTCGCCATATCGCCCTCACGGGCAATCAGTGACGCTGCTTTCACGTTATTCCATACGCTGACCGGAACGGTCTCCGCGCAGGTCAGCAACGGTTGCAGACTCACTTCGCCCCAGCCCAGGTGCGAGGAAACATGCAGAACACCCAGCTGGTGATCAACGATGCCGGGAAATCCGATGCCGATACCGACCAGATCCGGCCACTTCTGATGCAGTTGCTGGCAATGACGCATGATTTCAGCCAGTACGGTGCGGGGTTCAGACGTATCGAGGGTGACGGTGTTTTCATCGATAATCTGCGAGAAATAATCACAAACCATCCAGTGCAGGCGGTTGCGCTCAATCATAATACCGCCAGCTTTAATCGACGACGGTTTCAGCGCGACGTGAATTTTAGGACGCCCGATGCTGCTGGTTTGCGCCACGCCCTGTTCTTCGACATAGCCCAGCGCAATCAGGTCATCGACAATCAGGGAAATGGTGTTTTTGCTCAGTGCCAGCGCACGAGAAATATCCAGACGGGAACTGATTTTCTGCTGGCGGAGATAAGCCAGTACGCGTTTTTCGTTGTACTGGCGCAACAGCGCGGGTCCTTTGCCTGAGTCTTTCATGTCATGACTTTCCATCGCGTTACACCGTAGCGTCGCATTATTACATGACTGAGGATCCGCGCGTCAACCTATTCACCCCGCCAGACTTCCGCCCCGTTTTTGTAAGTGGCCATCAGCCGCAGCGTATTGTCTGACGCCGGTTGCAGCAGTATGGCATCCAGTGGCGCACCGGGACTAAGCCCCTGAGCTACCGGAAGATTCAGGCGCGACGCCGGACGCACCGACGCCATCTGAATCGCCTCTGTCAGCGGGGCAATGTCATTTCTGACCAGTGTATTAACGCCGTATAACAGCCCCTGCACCGATCCTGCCAGCAGCGCCGGATTGCTGGCCATCGACAGCCTTCCTTCTGCGCTCAGCACCACGTCGCCACCGATATGCGAATGGTAACAGCCCGGCGGCATTCCGGCGTGGCTGGTCACGTCACTGACCAGCAGCGCTCTGCCGTTTTTGGCACGAATAAAGGTTTTCAGCACAGACAGCGGCAAATGTTCGCCATCGGCAATCATCGCGCACCACAGGCCATCCTGCGCCAGCTGCTCCCAGATATAGTTCGGATGGCGCGGCAACGTCAGATGAGCACCATTGCCCAGATGCGTCGACATCCGCGCCCCGGCTTTCACCGCCGAAGCAATTTGCTCCGGACTGGCAGCGGTATGCCCGATGGAAACCACCACATTATGCACGGTGCACTGGCGGATAAAATCTTCCGCCTGCGGCCATTCCGGCGAAAGAGTGATCATGCGAATTCGCCCTTCTGCCACAGTCTGCCAGCGCTGAAACTGCGCCCAGTCAGGTGCCTGAATGTGAGCCAGATTGTGCGCCCCGCGCGGCCCATCCTGCGGGGATAAAAACGGCCCTTCCAGATGGATACCGGCAACAGATTGCTCCACCGCCGAAAATTCACGGCAGGCCGCCGCCAGCGTGGCAACCATTTTGGTGATTTCATCTGCGCTGTTGGTGATCACCGTCGGCATAAACGTCGTGACGCCCTGCTGCCACAGCGCGTGCGTCACGTCTTTCACAGAATCCACGGTAAAAGGGAAACTGTTAAAATCAGCGCCGCCGTAACCGTTGACCTGCAAGTCGACTAATCCGGGTGCTACCAGCGGAAGGCTCTGGCTGCCGGTCGCCGGACGTATCTGGCTGATAATGCCGTCCTGCGACACAATTTCCACCGGCTGCTGCGTGCGGTAATCCCTGCCGCGTAACGTGATTTCACTCATCCGGTAACTCCCCGAAACCGGCGATATCGGTGTAAAGCGTACAGGCCGGATGTGTGCGCAGCACTGTGGCCGGACAATCCACCGACTGCGGCGCATTCAGTGTCTGCGTAACCGCCTGATGTTTATTTTTGCCGGGCACCATGCAGAACAGGCGCGCAGCCGCCATCAGCGTCGGGATGGTCAGCGTCAGCGCGTGCGTCGGCACATATTCCAATGCGGGGAAACAGCCGTCATTCACCTGCTGCTGACGGCAAATGGCATCCAGCTCGACGATTTTCATCGGCTGCGGATCGTTAAAATCAGCCACCGGCGGATCGTTAAAGGCCAGATGCCCGTTCTCTCCAATGCCGAGGCAGACCATATCCACCGGCGCCTGTTGCAGCAGGCGGGCGTAGTCCGCACAGTTCTGCGCCGCATCACCCGCTGCCGGAATTTTATGTACCGTGCCAGGGCTGACTTTGCCGAATAAATGCGTCGTCAGATAGTGACTGAACAAGGCCGGTGAACCGACCGGCAACCCGACGTATTCGTCCATGTGAAAAGCATCAACACGCGCCCAGTCGATATCTTCGGCCTGCGCCAGATATTCCAAAAATTCATTCTGGGATGGCGCGGCGGCAAAGATTATGCGAACGCGATCCTGCTCTTTAAGCCGCTGATGTAAATGGCTGACTGCATCGCGGGCAGCGGCCTGCCCCATTTCCAGACGGGTGGAAAACACTTCAACATTCAGGCGTCCTGCCTGCGTGGTATATCGCGGAGATGTCATATCAAAACCTGCTCTTTGTGTTTATTGAGTTCCATTATCGGGATTCAGACTGATACGCGGCAGCCACTTTGGGCGCAGGCAGGTCTTCGGCCTGATCCTGATTCAGCGCATTCAGTAAAACATCCACTTCAGCACTGACCGGACGGCGGCGAAGTAATCCGCCAATGACAAAGACCGCCAGCGATAACAGCACCGGAATGGCGACAATCTGCGCAGTGCTCATGTCCGGCACTACAAATTTGACCAGGAAAAAGGCTGAGACACCGGCCGCCCAGGAGGTGATTGCCGCAGCCGGTCCGCATTTACGGAACCACGGCAATAAGCCGAGCAGCATCGGGATAGAAATCGGCCCGACCAGCCCGCCGAACCAAACAATCAGCAGCGACAGTACGCCACCAAAACGGCTGGCATTAACGGCAATCAGCAGCGTTGTGAGGATAAACAGCACCACCGTCACGCGCGCCACCAGCAGTGACGATTGCCCCTGACCAAAGCGTTTCGGCAGCAACACCGGCAGAATATCGCGGGTGACCACGGCGGTGATGGCGTTAGAATCTGAAGAGGTCATCGACAAAGTGTGGGTAAACATGGCGACCAGCACCAGCCCGATCAGACCGTTCGGCAGCAGATTCATCGCCATGATCGAATAAGACTGTGAAGGGTCAGCAATATCCGGGAACAGCAGCGGTGCGGCCCACATCGGATAAAACAAAATCAGCGGCCAGACCAGATACAGCACCGAAGAAAGTAACGCGGCTTTGCGGGCATCTTTTCCCCGCGGTGAGGCGATAAAACGCTGCGCCAGATTCCAGGTGCCGCCGTTATAGCTCAGGGTGTAAATGACAAAATACGCCAGAATAAAGCCCATCGAATACGGCCCCGCGACGATGTCAGTATGGCCTGCGGGCAACCGGTCCCAGATAGTCAGCAGATTGCTGAAACCACCGAGGTGAAACGCCACCGCGATCACCATCACAATCGCGGCAATAAACTGGACAATAAACTGCCCAAAATCGTTACAGGCATCCGCCCACAAGCCGCCGAGCACGGTATAAAACAGGCACAGCACACCCGAAATCGCGATACCCACCAGCGGATCCAGCCCGGTAAACACGTTGATGATAATGGCGATAGCCGCCCATTTAGCGCCGACGTCGAAGGTTTTCAGAAACACTCCGCTCCACGCCAGAATCTGCTGCGTCGGCACGTTATAACGTGTGGCGAGATATTCCATCGGTGATTCGATATTCATATGGATCCGCAACCGTGCCCAGCGTGGCGCAAAAATCACTGACCCGATGAAAACGGCAATCGAGATCGGGAATGCCCACCAGAAATAAATGGTCAGCCCGTATTTGTAGGCCACCGCCGCATACGCAACAAATACCGCCGCGCTGTAGCCGGACATATGGTGTGAAATCCCTGAAAGCCACCAGGGCATTTTGCCCCCTGCGGCGAAGAAATCTTTGGTGTTGCCCACTTTGCGCATCGCCCACAACGTGGTCATCACAATCATCAACGCGTACAGCGCCATGACAAAATAGTCTATCCCGTTCATCGTTAACTCCGGAGGCAAGATTGCATTGTCGAAGTCCGGCGGGAATACTTGCCGGTTTTTAATTAATCCTAACTAAGAACTAATTAAACCTAGCATGAGAAAACCCGAACAAAACGTGAACAAGATCACGTAATTTTTCAATAATTATTAAAGCGTTATAGGACTTTCTTATGGATGAGGCGGCGCTCAACATTCAGCCGAGTGAGGAAATGGCGAAGAACATCATAAAAAAGGTGCCGTTTTCAGGCGGCACCTTAAGGATTTCAGAGAGTATCTTCCGCAACGTAATACTGCGGATCGTCAAGCTCATGAGAGCAGAATGGCCCGGCTTTCTTGAGCAGACTTACGCAGTCATTGCTCAGATGGCGTAAGCGGATCGTTTTACCGGCATCCAGATAACGCGCCGTCAGCTTATCAATCGCTTCCACCCCGCTCGAATCCATTACCCGCGTACCGGCAAAATCCAGCACCACGTTTTGCGGATCGTTTTCAGGATTAAACAGCTCAGCAAAGGTCGCGGCAGAACCAAAGAACAGCGGCCCCTCGAGCTTATACACCGCCAGACTGCCTTTGGTTTTGTGCTCACGAATCCGGATACGCGCCTGCTGCCAGGCAAAGACCAGCGCCGAGATAATCACGCCGCTTATCACCGCCACGGCCAGATCGGTGAAAATAGTGATGACGGTGACAATCAGCATCACCAGCACATCGGCTTTCGGCATACGGTGCAGGCGACGAAGTGAGCTCCACTCAAAGGTGTTGTAACAGACCACCAGCATAATTCCCGCCAGCGCCGCGACCGGCAGCAGACCGATATAACCGGAAAGACTGACCACGAACAGAATCAGCAAAATAGCGCCCACCGTACCGGAGATCCGCCCGCGACCGCCGGAGGTGAAGTTAATGATCGACTGCCCGATCATCGCGCAACCGGCGAAACAGCCGAACAGCCCGCAGATCGTATTCCCTGCGCCCTGTGCGATACTTTCGCGATTCCCGTTGCCCTTCTGATTGCCCATTTCATCGAGCACCGTCATGGTCAGCAGCGATTCAATCAGGCCGACCAGCGCGATCACCACCGCATAAGGCAGCACAACTTTCAGCATTTCCAGACTAAATGGCACTACCGGCAAACTGAAGTGCGGCAATGCACCGGAGATATCCGCCAAATCGCCGACCCGCAGCGTGTGCAGGTTAAAACCAATCGCCACCGCCGACACCAGAATCAGCGCCGCCAGAGAAGCGGGAATGATTTTGGTTAGTTTCGGGAACAGCACGACGACGGCAATCGCCAGCAGCACCAGCCCGTACATCAGCGGCCCCTGCCCGGCGATCATATGCAGCTGCGCCAGCATAATGACAATCGCCAGCCCGTTCACAAAGCCGTGAACCGCTGGCAGAGGCACCAGCCGGATAAACTTCCCGAGGCGGAACACGCCGATCAAAATCTGAATCACACCGGCGAAAATCGTCGCCCACAGCACGTATCCCATGCCGTGCTGCGCCGCCAGACTCATCAGAACCACCACAATAGAGCCCGCCGCGCCGGAAACCATACCCGGTTTGCCACCAAACAGCGCCGTCACCAGCCCGATAATAAACGCCGTGTGCAGCCCGACAATCGGCGACAATCCGGCGACCAGCGAGAACCCCACCGCTTCCGGGATCATCGATACGGCCACCACAAATCCGGCCAGCGTTTCATTTTTCACTTCTGACAACTTCAGACCACGCGGGCTAAGCATAAGACATCCGGTACATTTCCAGCTCAGTTAAAAAATTGTGACAAGTATCTAAAAATGCCGGAACCGAGGCAAGGGTTAATCTGTTGCTGTGCTGCGGGGCGGCAAACAAGCGGATCGAGATAAACGTCGTTTACGTGTATAATGCGGGGAATTATGGTCATTACATCGTGCGGTTACAGTTAATCGCTTGATAACTAAGCTATTAAGGTGAGAAAAACATGGGATTCAAATGCGGTATCGTGGGCCTGCCGAACGTCGGTAAATCTACTCTGTTCAATGCGCTGACCAAAGCGGGTATCGAAGCAGCAAACTTCCCGTTCTGCACCATCGAACCGAATACCGGTGTGGTGCCAATGCCTGATGCACGTCTCGACCAGCTGGCCGAGATTGTAAAACCGCAGCGTATCCTGCCAACCACTATGGAATTCGTGGATATCGCGGGTCTGGTAAAAGGCGCATCTAAAGGTGAAGGCCTGGGTAACCAGTTCCTGACCAACATCCGTGAAACCGAAGCTATCGGCCACGTTGTTCGTTGTTTCGAGAACGACAACATCATCCACGTTAACAACAAAGTGGATCCGGCTGATGACATCGACGTGATCAACACCGAACTGGCGTTGTCTGACCTCGACACCTGCGAGCGCGCGATCCACCGTGTGCAGAAACGCGCTAAAGGCGGCGACAAAGATGCCAAAGCTGAACTGTCTGCGCTGGAAAAATGTCTGCCACAGCTGGAAAACGCCGGTATGTTGCGTGCGCTGGACCTGACCGAAGAAGACAAAGCGGCCATCCGCTACCTGAGCTTCCTGACACTCAAACCAACCATGTACATCGCGAACGTCAACGAAGACGGTTTTGAGAACAACCCTTACCTCGACATCGTGCGTAAAATCGCAGACGCCGAAGGTTCTGTGGTGGTGGCAGTTTGTGCAGCAGTTGAGTCTGATATCGCTGAGCTGGAAGATGCTGACCGTGAAGAGTTCATGGCGGAGCTGGGCATCGAAGAGCCGGGCCTGAACCGCGTGATCCGCGCTGGTTACGAGCTGCTGAACCTGCAAACTTACTTCACCGCTGGCGTGAAAGAAGTCCGCGCATGGACCATCCCGGTTGGTGCTACCGCGCCACAAGCTGCCGGTAAAATCCACACCGACTTCGAGAAAGGCTTCATCCGCGCACAAACCATCGCGTTCGAAGATTTCATCACCTACAAAGGTGAGCAAGGCGCGAAAGAAGCCGGCAAAATGCGTTCAGAAGGTAAAGACTACATCGTTAAAGATGGCGACGTGATGAACTTCCTGTTCAACGTTTAAATCACGATTCAGTTTCTGACTTTACATAAAACCCACGCCTGGCGTGGGTTTTTGTTTTCCATGCTTCCCTGTGTGGATCAGCGCGCGCACTTTCATTTCTCCTCTCCCCCTATTCCGCGATATATTAGAGCCATTCTCATAAAATTTTCTCTTTGTAACGGGTAACATCTCCATGGCTCTCATTCCAAAAAACTACCAGCGTCTTGAAAGCGGTTATCGTGAGAAAGCGCTAAAAATTTACCCGTGGGTATGCGGGCGCTGTTCGCGGGAGTTTGTGTATTCCAATCTGCGCGAACTGACGGTTCACCATATCGACCACGATCATACCAATAACCCGGAAGATGGCAGCAACTGGGAGTTATTGTGTCTGTATTGTCATGACCACGAGCACTCAAAGTATACGGAAGCCGACCAGTACGGCACCCGTGTCGTGGCGGGTGAAGATGCACAAGATGATGTCGGTGCAGCCACCTATAATCCCTTTGCTGAATTGCAGGCGATGCTGAATAAGAAGAAATAAGCTCTTTTCCGCCCTGCGCCTCGGGCAACACTAAAGAACTCTGCTTTAACCAAAATCCACGCCATGTCGTGGATTTTTTTATGACCTGCGAAGCGGTTCCCGCCAAATAAGTTAGCCCACTACTATTTTTCTTGCATACGAAAGCCGTATAAGCATAATCGCAAATTCAAATAATAATGATTCTCAGTCCTTTTTACATACAGGCTATATTATGTGCGATTCCATTACATTCACCGGGTTCAAACCAAGGGTGCTGGCACTGTTTGTCAGCGTCACCTGCCTGCCAGCGATGGCAGCCACCGCCCCTGCTCCGGCGACGTCTTCGACCGCAGCGTCGGGCGACACCATGACCATCGTCAGCGCGCCGGATAATGAATTCAAACCGGGCGGCAATCAGCTGGTTCCTGCGTATCTCGACGGACAAGTGGCACACGGCGGTCGCCTCGGAATGCTCGGCGAACAAAATGCGATGGATGTGCCGTTCAACGTGATGAGCTTCACCTCAAAACTGGTGCAGGATCAGCAGGCCAAAACCATTGCTGATGTGGTGCGCAACGATGCCACCGTCCAGAATGTGCAGGGATACGGTAACTTTGCCGAAACCTACCGCATCCGTGGCTTTGAACTGGATGGCGATGACATGACCTATGGAGGATTGCCGGGCGTGGTTCCCCGTCAGGTAATGGATGCGTCGCTGATCGACCGTATCGAAATCTTCAAAGGCGCCAACGGATTACTGAACGGCGCGGCGACTACCGGCGTCGGCGGCATGATCAACCTCGAACCTAAACATGCGGATGACACGCCGCTCACGCGTGTGGGCGTTGATTACACGTCTTCCTCACAGGTCGGCGGCACACTGGATGTGGGACGTCGTTTCGGTGATGACAACCAGTTTGGGGTGCGCCTCAATGCAGTTAACCGCGAAGGCGAAACCGATATTGATGGCGAGAAAAAACGCACCACGGCGGCGTCACTCGGGCTCGATTATCGTGGTGACCGTCTGCGCACTTCCGTGGATATGGGCTACCAGAAGAAAACCTTCCATGACGCCCGTCTTGGCGTGAATATCAGCGGTGTGGATTTCATTCCGAAAGTGCCGTCCAACAGCCACAACTACAGTCAGGACTGGATATACAGCAACATTGAGTCCGAATTTGGTATGGCAAAAGCTGAATATGATGTGACGGATAACTGGACAGTGTATGGCGGCGTGGGCGCGCAGCATTCACGTGAGACCGGCGATTACGCCTCTCCGGCGCTAAAAGATGCGGACGGAACGGCGACGATTGGCCGTCTGGACACCAACCGCATTATCAATAATTTCAGTGGAATGGCGGGCATTCGCGGCAATTTCGATACTGCTTTCATCACCCATAAAGTGAACTTCGGATATTCCGCCCTGACGTCGCGTAATAATACAGCCTGGCGTATGGCGTACGGCGCCAATGCAGAAAACACCAATATCTATGACACTCCGAATGTCCCGAACCCGACGCCAAATCTGTCCGGCGGTAATTACAACGATCCTTTAACGACCGGACGTAACCGCACGCAGGGCTATCTGTTAAGTGACACAATGGGCGTGCTGGATGACACCGTATTGTTCACCGTCGGTGCCCGTCATCAGAAAGTCGTCGTGCGCAACTACAGCAATAAGACCGGCGCGGAAGATGTGTCAACCCGTTATGACGACAGCCGCTGGATGCCGACCTACGGCATTGTGTATAAACCGTGGAAAGTTATTTCCCTGTACGCCAACCATACCGAGTCTTTGCAGCCGGGTGATGTGGCACCCAATACCGCGACAAACTACGGTACGACCACCGGTATTGCGCATTCCAAACAGAATGAAGTGGGTGTAAAAGCGGATTTCGATCGCGTCGGCGGATCGCTTGCGTTATTTGAAATCAAAAAACCTTCCGGCATTCTGGACAGCAATAAATACTACGGCATGGACGGCGAACAACGTAACCGCGGCGTGGAACTGAACGTGTTTGGCGAACCGGTGCTGGGCCTGCGCCTGAACGGCAGCGCGACGTGGATCGATCCGGAAATGACCAAAACGGCAAATAATGCCTATAACGGTAAAGATGCGATTGGTGTGCCGCGATACAATCTGGTACTGGGCGCGGAATACGACATCAAACCGGTGGAAGGTCTGACGGCTACCGCGCTGATTAATCATTCCGGCTCTCAGTGGGCGGATTCCGCTAACACCAAGAAAATTGACTCGTACACCGTGTTAGATCTTGGCGTGCGTTACCGGACTAAAATCAACCAGAACGATATGGTCTGGCGTGCGGGTGTTGATAACGTGACTAACGAGAAATACTGGTCGAATATCGACAGCACCGGCACCTACATCTATCAGGGTGATCCGCGTTCGCTGAAGGTCTCTATGACTTACGACTTCTGATCCGCCCATTCATCATCATGGGGATGCACAAAGCATCCCCTATTTATTCTCGTTCAGCCAGTTGCCATCCTTCTTTCAGACGCCCTGCATCGGCTTGGGCGAAGAAGTAAACGGCAGGTACTGATACATCCAGGTTTCTGACAACGTTTTGTCTGCGGACTTGAGGTAAAGCCGGAGCTCAACCGGTTCCTTTCCGTCGACGTGCAGATCAAAAAACGTGCGCCAGTTGCCTTTTCCTGCAGGGGATTTCTCCACTTTAATGTCTTTCAGTGTGCCGCGGGATGCCGTGACCACCGCATCGATATGCGCATCTGCGGCAAGGTTTTCCAGCACATCCCCCTGAAATTCGATCATAAATTTGCGCGCGTCAGGATCGGTATACGCACCGGGATTGCCCCCTCTTCCCAGCCGCGTTATCCCGCAGCGAGCCAGTTTCGACGGATAAGGCTCATCGGCCAGCCAGTGTAAGCGGTAGCTGAATTGATACTCATTGCCAGCTTTGGCAGGCTGTTCCGGCACCCACATGGCGGCGATATTATCGAAAATCTCGTCGTCAGTAGGGATTTCCACCAGCTGCACCGCACCTTTGCCCCAGTCGCCTTTCGGTTCGACCCACAAATCCGGGCGCCGCGCATAACCGGCCGAACCAAGATAGCTGTCAGGGTTGCGCTGTTTCTGAATCAGACCAAAACCCCGCGGATTATTGTCACTGAACGCCGATACCCTGATCTGCAAAGGATTATTCAATGGCCGCCAGATATGCTCATCACCCCCGGTCCACAATGCCAACCCATCGGAGTCATGAACTTCAGGGCGCCAGTCGGAGGCAGACCCTTTGGCCATTTCGGAAAACCAAAACATAGAGGTCTGCGGGGCGATGCCCAACCGGCCAACGTCACGCCGTAAAAACAGCGAGCATTCAACATCCATCACCACGCCTTTGGTGCGTTGCAGTACAAACCGGTAAGCGCCGCAGAGACTCGGCCCGTCAAGCAGCGCGTAAACAACCAGGTGGTCACTGTCCTTTTCCGGGCTTTCGAACCAGAACTGCGTAAAGTCGGGGAATTCTTCTTTGGTGTCGCCAAAAACCGTGTTTACCGCGACTCCGCGCGCAGACAATCCAAACTGACCCAGCTCGCCCACTGCACGAAAATAGGAGGCACCCAGAAACGAAACCCAGTCTTTCACACCCGGACTTTTAGCGGTTTGCTGATGCTCCAGCACGCGAAATCCACTGAAAACGTTGCCTTTAACGGCTGACAGCGCAACCTGAGAATTGTCGGGAAAGGTGAAGTAGTCCGCATTCTGGATGATTTCACGGGCGCGCTTATTTTCGACCACAAACATTTTTACCGGCAAATGATGCAGGCTGCTGACACAAAAAAATGACACTGGAAAACGATCAGTCCCTTCATTAAAGAGCGCATATTCCGGCTTATACGCAACCTTGCTGTAAACATCATAATTGATGTCAGCCACTGCACTGTCAGGCACCTTTTCGGGCGCAACATAAGGATTTTTAGCACTTTCTTTGGCCTGCCGTATCAGCCCTTCAAAGCTAAAAGGCACCTCCCTCGCGAGTTTTAAACCCTGCGCAGCAAAAACCGCCGGGGTATAACCCAGCGCAGCCAGAGCCATCGAAAATGAAGTGTAGGTAAGCAAATCACGCCGGGTCACCATAAACAGCACCAACTCATGTTTAAGAATAAATTGTTCTTATCAGAAAGTAAGAAGCCATTTATCGGGTAAGTAGTGCTTCAATTTTAGAACACTTCGGCAGAAAGAATAGGCTGTGTTCTGAACTTGCGGATAATTCCGCATACCCGGTCAGGCCCTGCGTCTTAAAATTACAACAGGGTTGTGTGATACCCGCATTCATAATAATGAGGAACATATCAAAAACCTTTATTCAGTCACGTAACAGATTATTATCCATTCATTAGAAATGATTTAAACGCAAACGGAAAGCGCGGTCTGAAAGACGACTTACTGTGTCTTTTTAACCCTATCCATCCGATTAAGTGAATCTACTGAAATTACAACCACGCTATAAAATATACATCCTGAAAATTACGCCCTCAGTTTTGATCAAAAACAAACATACTAAAATACCTTACATTCACTGAAATGATGAATAGAGCTCTTTTCAATCAAATCAATGATCAGATAACAATATAATAAATCTTGTAAATCATACTACTATAGAAAAATATCCAAAAATGCACATTGATCTCCACCTCAGTATAGCTATATAACAGCGCCAGAAAACATTACCCCCATTATCTTTCGTGTCTCAAGGCCAAATATTATGAAGGCAAGATTTATTATTTTTGGAATTTTAGCCGCGCTAAACACACAAACCTCTCAGGCAAGCTTCACGTCCGATGTCACTGCAGGGAGCATTGTAGAAAATGAAATTATTGATGATTCTGAAAATGCTCAGAATGTGTTTGGCAGTGTAATCAACTCTACTATTAATAATGGTTCCCAACATGTATATGCAGGCGGAATCGTTAACGGGATAAATAACCTGGCAGGAATACAAACTGTCGATTACCTGGGGTTAATTGCTAATTCATCCCTTAATGGCACAGATGCCAATTTGCTTCTCAGTGGCAGCGCCACGAATGTCACTATTAACGCCGGCACCATGGATATCCTCAATGGTGGCGTTGCGACGGATACGGTCGTCACCGGCAATAGTTCCGTGCTCAATAACCATTTTGGCGCAGATTATGATACGCACGTGAGCGCAGGCGGCGTACTCAATACCGGCTCTCTTAATGAACCCAATCAGATCAACACCGCGCAATCTTACAATGCCGTTATCGAAGATGGCGGAACGCAGAACGTTCAGAACGGCGGCATCAGCAATAGCACAGTCGTTGAGACAGGTGGGTCATTATACGTTCAGGCCAATTATCATCCCGAAGACGCAAGCATTGGCGCTATTTCCGGCGTTGCTGATGACAGTATTGTTTATGGGAAAATGTATAACAGAGGCGGTATCGATAACGACACCGTGGTAAAAGATGGCGGTCAGTATATTTCCGGGTATGTTTTATCTACTGATGAGAACAATGAAAAAATTTCCACCTCCAATAATCTGCTGGTCGAACATGGCGGATATGCCCAGCTAGGCGGATATTCCGAGGTCAATAATATGACTGTGGCGGGCAACGCTGACAGTCGTGATCAAGCGACTCTTTACAACACAGTCATCGCATCGGATGGAACACTGACGGTCGAAGACAGTAGCAATGCGAATAATATTACCAATAACGGCCTCTTAAATATCAAGGGCGCAGATCATATTTCTCCTGTCATTTCAGGGGATATCCTGACGAATTCCGGCGCGACTACATTTGTCTGGGCCCACGCCGATACCTCCGCTGCTGATTTTACCGTGGCAGGTAATCTCTACTTCGACGGCTCACATGATAAAGACATCACCGATTTTTCAACAAAACCGCAGAGTTATCAGGTTAACTCGCTGGATTTGCAGGATGGCAAAGTCTATCTGGATCCTGAGAATTACAGCCAGCTCACCACCGGAACGCTGAGCGGTAACGGCGACTTTTACATTAATACCAGCATTGGTGAATCAAAAGGCAGCTTACTCACTGTCACCGGCAGCGACAGCGGCGATTTCAATGTGTATGCCAAAGATTCAGGCGTCAGTCCGGCTGATGATACTCCGCTGCGCGTGGTCACGGCGACCGGCGGTACGGCTGAATTTACTCTTGCCAACAAAGGCGGCGTCGTGGATGCCGGGACGTATGAATATCACCTGATTGCAGACGGCGCCGGTAACTGGGATTTATCGACGGGCGCCGAACCGCCAGCGCCACCTGATCCTGTCAATCCGGTAAACCCGGTCGATCCGGTAGACCCAACGCCACCGGCTCCGCCAAAACCGACGTATACGCCGTCAACGTCTGCCGTGCTCTCCATGGCCGTTACTGCACCGATCATCAGCGACGTGGAAATGCATACCGTGCGTGACCGCATTGATGCAGTGCGCGATATCTCGCATGACCTGAACGTGTGGTCGCGTTACATCGGCAGCAAGCAAAGTGTGAATAACGATGCCGCCGGATTTGATATGAACCTGAATGGGGTCATGCTCGGTGCGGATGCCAGCAAGGATTTCACCAGCAGCCATCTGACCGTCGGCGGCTTCGTCGGCTATACCAACAGTGACGTGGATTTCGACCGCGACGGTTCGGGTAACGTCGATTCCTGGTCCACCGGCGCTTACCTGAGCTGGATGAATAACAGCGGCTATTACGTTGACGGCATAGTAAAAGCCAACCGGTTCAGCGATGACGTGAATGCCAAAATGACCAGCGGTGAAAGAGCGGATGGCGATTACAACCAGAACGGCTTATCCGCGCATCTGGAAACCGGGAAATACTTCAGGTTTGATCAGTCCTTTGTCGCCCCTTACGTCGGCATTACCGGGTTTACGACGAATCACAGCAACTACACGCTTTCCAACGGCATGAAGGCCGATGTGGACAGCGTGGATTCGCTGGTCGCAGAAACGGGCGTCAATATCGGCACCACTTATACCGTGCGTTCGATAGAGCTGAAGCCTTACGTGAAACTCGCCGTAGCAGACGAAATGGTCAGCGGTAACTCTGTGAAGGTCAACAACGACCAGCTGGAAGATGATATGTCCGGTGTGATGGGCATTTATGAAGCCGGTGTGAACTCGCAAATCACCCAAAATGTGAACGTCGGCGCCAGCGTGCAGTACAACCATTCCGATAAGATGGAATCACCGTTTATCGTAAATGCTGGTTTTTCAGTGAAATTCTGATCCGCGGTAGAACTCCAAAAAAATCCACGCAATGCGTGGATTTTTCTTTTCATGACCTCACCGGAGATAACGGTTTTCCCGCACTGATGTTTACGGTACCAGGATAATTTTGCCGCTGAAACTGCGGGTTTCGAGCAGACGATGCGCATCAGCACCCGCCGATAAAGCAAACTGAGTCACCGGCGGAAGTGTCACCTTCCCTTCTTTAATCAGCGCAAACAAACGGTCTGCGCGACGCTGGCGCTCTTCACCAGAGACCAGATAAGTCCAGAGATCAGCCCCCAGTATGCCGTGCGAATTCAGCTGAAGACGCGACGGGTCAAAAGCAGAAAGCGCCCCGCCAGACATACCGAACAACACTACCCGCCCGCCGTCTTTCAGGGAATCGAGGCTTTCAGTGAGCGTGGTACCGACCGAATCGAACACCACGTCACAACCGCCGTTCTGCCATTCCCTGACCTCTGTAGCCCAGGTCTCGTAACCGGCCGCGGCTTCTGCGCCAAGTTCAAGACAGGCAGCCTGCTTGTCCTGATTCGAGGCAACGGCAAAAGTGCGGATGCCCTGATGTTTCAGCATCTGCAACAATAACCGGCCAACACCACCCGCTGCCGCAAGCACCGCGACGTGCATTCCTGCGCGCAAAGGCAACACATCGTGCACCAGATAATCGGCGGTCAGCCCCTGCAATAACACGGCCGCAGCGTCAGATTCTGATAACCATTCCGGCAGGCGGATAGCGTGTTCAACCGGCACGCGGATATGGCTGGCATGTGCCAGCGGAACATCGGCAAAACCGACCCGATCCCCGGCTTTCCAGCCTTTAACGTTTTCACCGACGGCAATCACCCGACCTGCGCCCTCATAACCGGCGATATAGGGTGAATGACCTGCCAGCGGGTACCGCCCCTGCCGGCGATAAATGTCGGCGAAGTTCAGTCCGGCAGCGGTCACCGCCACCAGCAGTTCATCAGCCGCCGGAACCAGATCCGCAGATTCATGCATGTGTAACACATCTGCCGTACCTGTATTTTCAAAAACCAGTGCCTGCATTGCCGTTCCTTAAAATGAAATTTTACGATTATGGTGGCGATTATCGGCATGCCGGGAGCGGAGATAAAGTGATGTCTGCTTTATTAATTCGATAATAAAAATTTATAATTCCTTTCTTTATTCTTACCGGACGAAACAATGGATTACTTAAAGTGCATTGAATCATTCATCAGCGCGACAGAGTCCGGCAGTTTTACCGCCGCCGCCGATAAGCTGGGCATCACGCCGGCGATGGTGGGCAAACATATCCAGATGCTGGAAAAACGCACCGGCTGCGTACTGATCAACCGTACGACACGGCGTCAGGGACTGACAGAAGCCGGGCACCGCTTTTATCTGTATGGCGTGCAGATCCTTGCGACCATCGAAGATGCTGATTCACTGGCGCGGCATCTCAACGAAGAAGTCACCGGCCTGTTGCGTATCAGCGCACCGGTCTCGTTCGGGCAACGGATCCTGACGCCGATATTGTCGACCTTTTTGCAACGTTTTCCCGCCGTGAATGCCTGTCTGGTGCTGAGCGACCGGCGGGTGGATATGATTGAGGAACGCTTCCAGATAGCCATCCGCATTGGCAACTTGCAGGATGAAGGCTATATCGCCGTCCCGCTTCCGCCCTATGAAATGGTACTGGCGGCGTCGCCTGCTTATCTGGATAAACACGGAACGCCTGAGGATCCGGCTGATTTATCCGGCCACAACTGCATCAGTTTCAGCCAGTGGCGCGCCGACCATCTCTGGCCGCTGAACGGACCGCAGGGACTGGTTGACGCACAGGTTTCCCCGAGGCTCACCGTCGATTCCGGCGAAGCTATCCGTCAGGCCGCCTTATCCGGTCTTGGGATCGTCATGCATTCTTGCGTGATGTTGCAGGAAGATATCGACGCCGGAAGACTGCGCCGTGTGCTACCTGATTACGCGCCGGTTCCCAGACCCATGCACCTGCTGCGACTTCCCAACCGCCCTGCGCCTCTGGTGTCCGTCTTCTTTGAGCACTTTATGGAAGAGCTGGCTAAGTGTTGAAAATGGTGCGGGATCTTATTGAGTCCAGGGCTCAAATCCATAAAACTGCGGTGCGGGATCATGCGAATATTCACGCCTAATACACCTCCACGGAAATAAAAAATGACGACCTTAAATGAACGACTGGAATGGCGCTACGCCACCAAAAAATTTGATGCAACCAAAACTGTAGAAACTGAAAAACTGGAACGTATTCTCGAAGCCGTTCGTCTGGCACCGACATCCAGCGGCCTGCAACCGTTCGAACTGTTTGTCATCACCAATCCGGATATCCGCGCCAAAATCCGCACCGTTTCCTGGGATCAGGCGCAGGTTACCGACTGTTCGCATCTGCTGGTATTTGCTGCGTGGGATGACATCACGCCAGAACGTGTGAATATGATGTTTGATCTGACCAACGACATCCGTGGTTTTAAAAACGAAGGCTGGGAAAACTACCGCCAGATGCTGCTGGGCATCGTCGCAGATCGCGGCACTGAAGCAAATTATCAGGCTGCTGCACGTCAGGCCTACATCGGTCTGGGCGCAGCGCTGATCGCTGCCGCCTTTGAAGAAGTCGATGCCACCCCGATGGAAGGTTTTGATCCCGTTGCCGTCGATGAAATCCTCGGCCTGAAAGAGAAAAACTTACGCAGCGTGGTCATACTGCCGCTGGGCTATCGTGCACACGAGGGTGACTGGCTGGTTAACCTGAAGAAAGTTCGCCGCAGCCGCGAGAACTTCGTGACTGAAATAAAATAACTGACATCAGGTGACGGCTATAACGTCATCCGCATGTCAGAAAGTCCACGCCACGGCGTGGACTTTTTTATCTACTGAATCGCTATCCCTATGCTCGGTGTCAGTACCGTCATAAATATTGTGCATGACAACCCGGCACGTTCTGTGCAGGATGAGTTTTTTCTTTCCGGGGATCATTCATGAGCGCAAAAACGGCATCGCTGGAAAGCCGTATCCGGCAACAATGGGATCAGCTTTCGTTGCACGAACAACGTTTGGCCGATGTTCTGTTAGCCGCGCCGGGTCAGTTAGCGATGAATACCGCGACGGAACTGGCACAAAGCGCGGGCGTATCCAAGGCCACGGCCACGCGGTTCTTTCGCCATATCGGTTATGAAAGCTACGACGCAGCACGCCGTCAGGCGCGTGAAATGCAAAACAGCGGTTCGCCGTTGTATCTTCAGGCAGCGCCCAGCGCTTCCCCCTTCGGTACGCTGATACAAAATCATCTGGAAAAAGAGATTGCCAGCCTGGTGAATACCTACCGTTCACTGGAAGACGACCAGCTGGAAGCCTGCGTGGAGGCCATCGCAGGTGCCAGACGCGTAATCGTGATGGGCTGGCGTCACAGCCAGACAATCGCCATGCTGATATACCGTGACCTGATCCACATCCACCCCGATGTACGTCTGCTGCCGCGTGCCGGTGATTCGCTGGCGGAACATCTGGCCGCCCTCGGCCCGCAGGATGTCGTTATCTGCGTCGGACTGCGCCGCCGGATGCCGGCACTGGAAACCGCCATGAGCGCGCTGGCCGAAATGCAGGTGCCGATGCTGTATATCTCCGATGTATTAGCGGGTAAACCGGCCAAATATGCTAACTGGGTATTGCGTTGCCACACCGACGTAAATCTGATTTTCGACAGCACCGTGGCGCTTTCCGGCGTTTGTAACCTGCTCTGTTCGCTGGTTGCCCGCAGCATGGGAAAAACCGGCAGCTACCATCTTGCCTCCATCGAAACCCTGCACCAGAGCCTCGAAGAGCTGGAGTGATGCGCCACACTGGCGCACCCCCTCAACATTGCATCCCCAAATCAGTGCAGCGGCAGACATTCCTGCCGCTTTACTCTTCCCGCTTGTGAAATGAATGAAATTAAAATAACAAAATAAGAAACAATTGTTTCTCATTGATTACTGGAGAAAAAAACGTTTCCTGCCCTATTCCACCTGCGACTGATTAAAAAAGTGGCATGGAAACTGCTCTGAGGTTAGTGACATTTCACCAACACCAGGGAAACACCATAATGAAAAAAATAGCATTGCTGATCGCAGCTTTAGTCACTGTTGGCGCGGCTACCACGGCACAGGCTGACACGCTGTCAGACATTAAAAGCAGCGGCAAAATTACCGTCGGTATCGACCCGACTTTTCCTCCTTATGAGTTCACCAACGATAAAGGCGAGATCACTGGTTACAGTGTGGCGATCATGCAATCGTTCGCTAAAGATCTGGGCGTGAAACTGGAATTTCAGAAAACCGCTTTCAGCGGCATTCTGCCAGGCCTGATTTCCGGCTCTTTCAATGCGGAAGGTTCTTCCCTTAACGTCACCGCCGAGCGCGCCAAAAAAGTGCTTTTCACGGTGCCTTACAGCAAAACCGTTAACGGCGTGCTGGTGCGTGAAAGCGATGTCAAAAAATTCAGCGGCAAAACCCTGTCCCCGGACCAGCTGTCCGGCCTGAGCGGTGCGGTGAAAAGTGCCAGCGTGCCGGAGCAGTTGCTGAAAGGCTTTAACGAGACGCTGACCCAAGAAGGCAAAAAGCCGATCACGATTATCAGCGTCGATACACTGGATCAGACCGTTAGTACGCTGATGACCAAACGCGCCGACTTCGTGTTTGACGATATTTCCGTGCTCGCGCCGATCGTTAAAAAATATCCGAACAAAGTGGCGCAGGTCGGCGAAGCCGGTCCGTCACAGTGGATGGCGTGGGCCACACGCAAAGACGATACCCGTCTGAACAAGGCCATCAGTGAACATATTCTGGCGATGCAGAAAGACGGCGAACTCACCACGCTGCAAAAACAATATCTCGGCACCACCTTTACCGTGCCCGCCAGCGATTTCATTCCCCAGGAGTAAGTTATGTGCCAATCCCTGCTGACGGTGCCCGCCGGTCATGGCAAAACATTTATCGTGAATAAAGGGCAATTTATTACCGTCATTGATGCCGAAGGTCAGCAAGCCGCCGATTTTGTGGCCGTGAATGCCACTGATCTGAATGAAAAACTGTCGCCGGTGCATACGCGTCAGCATCTGCGCTCGCTGTTCTTCAAACCGGGAGACGCGCTGTGGTCGAGTGAAAACCGCCCGATGTTGCGTATCGTCGCCGACACCATTGGCATTCATGACGCTAATGTTCCGGCCTGTGACCGCACGCGTTTCAGTATCGATTTTGGTGTGGAAGGCCACCGGAACTGCGTCGATAACCTGCTCGAAGGCATGAAGGCGCACGGTGTGACCTATTTCAGTTTGCCGGAGCCGTTCAACCTGTTCCAGAACGGGCCTGTCACTGCCGATGGCCGTATGGAAGTGACCGATCCGAACAGCAAAGCCGGTGACTGCATTGTGTTTGAGGCGCTGTGTGACCTGGTTTGCGCGGTGTCATCCTGCCCTCAGGACATCATTCCCGGCAACGGTTTGCAGGTGACGCCGGTCAATATTCAGGTCAGCAACCATTATCACGCGGAGGTTCCACATGCTGTTAATGCGTGAGGCCTGGGCCGAGAACGAAGTCCGTCCGCTGGCAGCGCCGGTGGACATCAAAGCCTGTGAAACGGGCTCTATCCGCGTACTGCGCGGCCAGTTGCTGCGCATTACAGCGGCGGGTGAAGGCGCGGTAGCCTCACTGTTTGGTTTCAGCCTGAGTGACCCCGCCGTCTGGCTATCGGTGCATCACACCCGCGTATTCAGCAACAGCTATTTGCTGGGTTCCGGGATGCGTCTGGTGAATAACCGCCGTCGTCCGGTGATGGTGCTGGGCAAAGACAGCGTGAAACGCCACGACCTGCTGCTGCCGGGATCAACCACCGCGTGGCTGGCAGAGCGCGGTTATCAGGGTGACGGCTGCATCGAGTCAGTCAGCGCCGAACTGATGCGCCTCGGCATGAAAGTGCCGAAACTGCCGGATCCTATCAATCTGTTTATGCATGTCCGGCTGACGCGTGAAGGAGATATCTTACCGGAAACCAACCGCACTCAGGCGGGTGACAGCATCACTTGTCGCGTGGTCACTGACACCCTGTTTGTCGTTTCCGCCTGCTGTACGGGCATTGAGGGCAACGATAAACCCGCTCCGCTGCGCCTTTCGGTAGCGGAAAACCTGTCGGCATTTGGCGAGGAGTAACGCATGTTGGGGCTGGATGAACAGGTGATTGTGGCACTTCCCGAATTAGGGCACGGCCTGCTGATGACGCTGACACTGACCGTACTCGCGGCTCTGCTGAGCCTGATAGGCGGGCAAATCATCTGCTTTCTCCAGTTGCGTAATGTCTGGCTGTGGTGCGCCATCGGGCGGCTGTATGTCAGTCTGATGCGCGGCACACCGGCCATCGTGCAGCTTTTCGTGGTGTTTTTCACCCTTCCGCGCCTGGGTCTTGGCGGTCAGCCGATGCTGGCAGCGGTACTGGCGATTGGCCTGAACAGCGGCGCATACGTCGCGGAAATCTTACGGGTTAATCAGAGTCTGGTGACGCGCGGACAACGCGAAGCCGCCCGCACGCTGGGGCTGAACCGCTGGCTGACGTGGTGGTACGTCATTAATCCGCAAGTGATCCGCGCCAGCTTGCCCATGCTGGTCAATGAGTTCACGATTTTGCTAAAAACCACGCCGCTGGCGTCCGTTGTGGCGCTGACCGAACTGACTTACGCCGGGCAAATCGTGATCGCCCGCACCTACGACGCCACGCAGGTCTTGCTGCTGGTCTCAGCCGGATACCTGCTGATCGCCCTGCCGCTCATCAGCGCGGTGCGTCATCTGCAGGCAAAACGGAGGGCGGCGTAATGGACTGGCAGGCAATTCTCACCTCATTACCGTCGCTCGGCACGGGCATGATTGCCACGCTGAAACTCTGCGCGATAGCGGCATTCTGCTCGCTGTTGTGGGGCACGCTGATGGCGGTTGCCCTGATGCGCGCCCCGCCATTCTGGCAACGGTTGCTGCATCTTTATACCAGCCTGACGCTGGCGCTTCCGCTGCTGATTGTCATCTATCTGCTCTATTTCGTGCTGCCGGAATACGACATCACCTTTACCTCGCCGCAGGTCGGCGTGCTGGCGCTGACGTTGTATTACGCGCCATATATCGCACAGGTGGTTCGCTCGGCAATTGAAATGTTGCCGCGCGGCCAGTGGGAGGCCTGTCGCGTTTTAGGGCTGAGCCGCACGGAACAGTTGCGCGACGTCGTGTTGCCACAAACGCTGCCGCAGATGCTGTCGCCGCTGGTCGGACTGATGATCGGTCTGATTAAAGATTCCGCGCTGCTGTCGATTGTTTCGGTGCAGGAGTTTATGTACGCCGCCAAACAGGCAATTTCTGAGACTTACGCGCCGCTGGAGATTTATCTCACGGTCGCGCTCTGCTACTGGGTGCTGAACAGCCTGATTGACTGGCTGGCGCGCCATATTGAATTTCGCATGACGCGCTATCGTCGCGGCATGCAACATTAACCAGGAGAAAAAAATGTCAGCTGAATTTGAGCATCGTGACATCCAGTTGATTGCCGCCCGCCACGGGAAAGCTGTGCGTCTGGCGAAAGGCGAAGCCGTTCAGGTCTTGAACCTGCATGGCACACAAGTGGTGGATTGCTGGGCGTATAACGCCGATGACGTCAGTGAATATATGTGTATGGAAGCAACGCGCGTATGGAATCAGCGGCTGAATCCGCAGGTCGGCGACAGCTTTATCACCAGCCAGCGCCACCCTATTCTGACGCTGGTCGCCGATACCTCACCGGGTGTACACGACACCTTTATGGCTGCGTGCGATGCCCGTCGTTACGAGTTGCTCGGCTGTACCGAACCGCACCGCAACTGTCACGACAACCTGTTTGAAGGCATGGCCGAACTGGGCGTAAAACTGCCGCACGGCAATCTGGCCTCGTTCAATATCTTCATGAACATTCAGGTACAGCCAGACGGCCGCACCCTGAAAACACTGCCGGTTGTGACGCGTCCGGGCGATTACATCATCCTGCGTGCCGAGATGGACTGCTACGTCGCCTTCTCCGCCTGCCCGCAAGACATCGTCAGCATTCAGGGTCAGGGCGACAACACCCCGCGCGATGCCGAACTGCGCATTCTGACGTCAGGCTTCCCACAGGTGAAATTACAGGGGGCCTGGGTACCGGAAGAGGTTTAGATAACAGCGTTTTGTTGGATAGAGATCAAATCCACGCAGAGGCGTGGGTTTATTAACACCCTCTGGTCCCTGTGATCAATTCGATACGGATCTCATGATACCCCCAGACCGTGCTGTATTGTTCACTTGGACAGGTGTCAGGGGTGACGAGAATATTTGACCAGTAAACGCTCCAAACTTTACCACCATGTCGCTCTGTGAATCCTTTACCGATGAAAAATTGCTCTATTTTTTTCTGTGCAGCTGGAACATCAGCAACATTCTCCCACGTGACGCTGTTAATTTCATATCCATAGTCATCATCACCTTTGGCATAATAATTGACAGTATCAGATAATCTCGGCGCACTTTTGATAACCCCTGGGGTTATAATGTAATAATACGTCCATTCGATTTTTGTATAGAACTTTCCGTCAAAAGTCTTGAGAAATATGAAAGAAGTCAGGAGAAACAGGATGATGAGGATGAATATAAAATGAGAAGGCATAGACATATCTTTTTTAGCATTTTTTTTCGACTTTCCCTCTTAAAGACACATAAATATCTCTGTTCAATAAATTTTTTTCTTCAAAAAAATTGTTACCTGGTGATTTGGCAAAGCGTTTTCATTTCCTGATAGTAATCAACTGGGAAATACCAATCATTAAACTGCGGGAAAAACTGTCTGTCCTTTTCCTCAAATAAAATACTTTTGAGTCTTCTGGCATCATCTCCCCCTTGCGTGCCCCAGATCGACCCAACCTAAAATCTTTGAGTTCCAGAGTTTATAACGCAGCTAATACATATAAACAAATACTAGATATCAATGCCAAATAAAATAATAATTCATAAGGGTTATACCCATATAGCTTCACTTAGATGATAACTGCAAAATATAACCCTCATCTGTCAGAAATATTAATAACTTATTTGAATAATGCGGTTAATCAACCCTTTAAAATGATTAGTTTTAAAGGGTTAGCATTTACATTTAGCCCGTAATAATTATTGCGCCCTTTTGGCCCCTTCCAGCGCAGTCCTTAATTCACTTTCCGTCATCCGCACACAATAAGATGGCGTTCCACGCTCGAACCGCCAGCCTTCATTAAGTGCACCGACGTCGACGGCGTCGAAACCAAATGCATCATACAGCGCAATCACTGCCTTTTTCGTCTGTGCATCATCGCCTGCCAGCGGTAACGCACGACGCTGCGGATCGCCAGCCGGCAAACCGTCGCTTTCGAGATCGGTCATCTGAATCGCATTGAACGCTTTGGTGACTTTAGCCTGCGGCAGGAAACTGGCGAGATACTCACTGGTCGTTGATTTCTGGCTATCCAGTTCGGCTACCTGCCCGTCGCGTTCAGGATAATAGTTGACCGCATCAATCACCGGTTTTCCGGCGATTTCCGCCACCGGCAGTTGCCCGATAGCTGTCAGCGGCACGGCTATCACCACGATATCGCCAAAAACAGCGGCTTCGGTCGCGGTACCAATTTCACAACCGATCATCGGTTTGAGGCTGAACAGCGTCTGCGGCCCGCGTGAATTACTGAGCATGACCTGATGCCCGGCTTTGATCGCCAGTTTCGCAACCGCTCTGCCCACAAATCCCGCGCCAATAATGCCTATTTTCATGATTCTCACCTTTCATTTTGTTGTCGATAGAGTAAGAATAATTCGCTACTGTAAGTTAATAAATTGTCATCACAGCTACAGACAAACAACAAATAAGAGGGAATCATGGATCGCTTAACCAGCATGAATGTGTTCGTCAGAACCGCCGATCTGGGTTCTTTCGCAGCAGCAGCAGAGGCGTTGCGAATTTCTCCGCAGATGGTGGCGAAACATATTGCGCGGCTCGAATCCCGGCTGGGGACAGCATTGATAAACCGCACGACGCGACGTCAGCACCTGACAGACATCGGGCGCAGCTATTATGAACGCTGTAAAATCGTGCTTTCTGAGGCTGAGGCGGCCGATGCCATCGCGCTGGAAATGAAAGTCACGCCCTCAGGTACGTTGCGTGTGAATGCGCCGGTGACATTCGGCACATCGTCTCTTGCACCTTTCATTACGCATTATCTGGCGCAGTACCCGGAAACGCAGGTGGAACTGACACTCAGCGACCGGATGGTCGATCCGATCGAGGAAGGTTACGAGGTGATCCTGCGGATTGGCGAACTCAGCGACAGCCAGATGATTGCTTATCCGCTGCGGCCCTACCGGCTGATTGCCTGCGCCTCTCCCGGTTATCTCGCGCAGAATGGCGTGCCGGAAACACCTGCGCAGCTTGCCACGCATTCGTGTCTGGTTTACGGTATCTGGTCGCCTCAGGCTCCCTGCCGCTGGCAGTTTCACAAAGACGGTAGAGTGCAGGAGATCCAGCCTGAAGGCCGCCTGCGTTCTAACGACTGGCGAGCACTGCTGCATGCCGCCGTCAGCGGATACGGCGTCACGCTGGGGCCGGAAGATGTGCTGAGAGAAGAAATTAGCGCAGAACGCCTGATTCAGGTTTTACCCGACTACGAAGGGCCTTCGCGACCGATGCATGTGCTGACACCGGCGGGTTTACGCCAGACGGTGAAGATCCGCAGTTTTATTAAGGCGATACAAAAGGCATTTGGCTGAGGCAGCAGATAAGTTCAATAAAAACATTTACACATATACTAATAAATCTTCTAGTTATTTAAGCGTTCAACTTCTCTTAAAAGACTTAAAGCGTTATAGCGGCGCATCAGGGTGATAATTGATATTATAAAAATCACACCAGGATAAAGTGCAATAAAGAAAAAAACATTCTGACCTTTTATGATTTTGGCAATATATTTTTGATCTTTTGGTTTCTGAAAACTTTCACATACTTTTTTTATTGTCTCGACTCTGAGGTGAGAGAATGATGAGAAATTTTTATAATCGAAATTTACAACTGCACATTTTTCTTCATCCAAATACCAGTCATGCCAAGAATGAGATGAAAAACTTATATTCGGCGCATAGTTACTGATTTTTTCTTTACCGACCCATATCCAAGGCTCACCCTCGTTGATTTTAAGGAGCGCTGCAGGTTTCAAGGCTATTGTTAGACTCAATAATAGTAAATAAAAGGTGACAGCCATAGTTATAAACATGCAAAGGGAAGTCCATCCCCTTGGACGTTTTACTGTCAATGCGGAAATGTCAAACCAATTTTTCGCTTGCGATACTTGTTTGATATCGATATTATTAACATCCATCCACTTAATAAATTCATTTATCTCATCAATACTTTTAGCTTTCATATTAAACAACATATTAAAGTGTTCAATGTCATTTCTCTTTCTCAAAAACCTCGTCAGGCTGTGACTATGGAATTCTTTCCCTCCCAGCATGAAACTCCACAGGCGATTAAGAATACTGTATGAAGAGCCAGCCCGCTGCTGGATATAAAACAAGACTGCAAGACATGCTGAAATTAACACCAGACTGTTAAGTAAACTGTCATACTTTAAAATAAAAGAAATTATAGTATCAAAATCCATGTTATCTTTTTCCCTGAATTCTTCATCCTGAATTCTTCATGATTTCCAGTTTGAAGACCTCAGAGTAGCATAAAAAACCCACGCTCTCACGTGGGTTTTCCTGTTTTAGCATTTACACTCTGACAGTTATTGCTTCGCCAGCGCCGCCGCGTTTTTTCCGGCGAGGATACCGAAGATGATAATATCGGCGACCGCATTACCGCCGATGCGGTTCGCGCCGTGGATGCCGCCGACCACTTCGCCTGCGGCCCAGGCACCGGTGATGACTTGTTTTTGCGCATCAAGCACGGCGGTATCCGGGTTGATGGTCACCCCCCCCATGGTGTGATGCACGCCCGGGGCGATGCGGATGGCAAAGAACGGTCCCATGTTGAGCGGATGACGCAACGCAGTAGTACGCCCGAAATCTTCGTCCTTTTTCTCCACCACAAACAGGTTGTAGCGCAGCAAGGTTTCAGAAAGCGTCTGCGGATCCATATTGAGTTTCACCGCCAGTTCTTCCGGCGTTGGAGCGCTGATCACAAACCCTTTGGCGATATACTCATCAGCCGCTTTGTTATTCGCCCGCACTTGTTCGTCGAAGATAACCCAGGCACTTTTCTCCGGTAACGCGATAATTTCCGCGGACACTTTGTCGCGGGTTTCCATCTCGTTATAGAAACGCTTACCGGCCTGACTGACCAGGATCGCGCCGCCGCCGCGAATGGCTTCGGAGATCAGATAAGACGTAGTCTGTTCCACCGTCGGGTGGATCTGAATTTCGCCCATATCCACGGTATCTGCGCCCAGTTTTTGCAGCATGGCGATGCCGCTGCCGGTCGCGCCCGGATGGTTGGTCGTCACAAAACCATCAAGTTCTGGACGATATTTCACCACCATTTCGCGGTTGGCACTGAAACCACCGGTGGCGACGATCACGCTTTTCGCATTCAGGATGCGGCTGTCGTTGTATTCATCCACCACTTTCACGCCGGTCACCACGCCATTTTCAGAAAGGATTTCGGCGACGGAGGTTTCGAGCAGCACTTCGATTTCGCGTTTGTTGATGTTTTTCACCAGCCCGCTGATCAGGAATCCACCCACGGCGGAACGGTCAGCCGGACGGTGCGTACGGTCGATGCTCATCCCGCCAGTGATGGTGATGTCGTTCAGCTCAATCTCTTTCGCTGCCAGCCATTCGACCGCTTCCGGCGCCAGCTCGACAAACTCGCGCAGCAAGACCGGATTGTTTTTAAACTTGCCGCCTTTCAGCGTTTCGTCATAAAACAGGTCTTTGCTGTCTTCGATGCCCTTCAGTTTCTGGAAACGCGTTTCTGCCGCGTTCATCCCGACTGAAGCTTTAATGGTGTTACCGCCAATCGTCGGCATTTTTTCGATAATCACCACATGCGCGCCTTCGTCATGCGCCTGAATGGCCGCTGCCAGCCCTGCGCCACCGCTGCCGATGACCACAACGTCGAAGTTTTGCGGTGCCTGCGGGTTACCGCCTTCTTCAATCACATGCTCTTTGCTGGATGTCGCCAGCGCGCGCGAAACGGCTTTTTTCAGCGCCTCACTCTGCGTGGTCGCGCCGGTAATGGCATCGACGTGCGGACTGTTGGCGACCAGCATACGGGTACGCAGGCTTTCAAACGTGGTGGTGAAATCGACGTCCAGCGAATCGTCTTTGACCAGTGCGATATCGGTAATACGGTCGGTATCCAGCGTAACGCTGATTTTCAGCTTCAGCGCTTCGGCTTCGACTTTCTCCTGATAAACGCCCGCTTTGTATTTACGACCTGTAACGCTGGTGTCGCGGATCATGGCGTCAACCAGTGAGAAGCGCCACAGAGGTTCAGGGATGTTCAGTTCTTCGCGTTTATGGCTGTCAATAAACAGTTCCAGGTGATCGTTATTGATGATGCGGTCAGCCCAGTCCGGATAGGCGATGCAGGCTTTACCGACGGCGATCAGGTCAAAGCCGTATTCCAGCCCTTTCTCCGCATCCGCTTTGTTGATCACGCCACCGACGCCAATCACCGGCACTTTGGCCAGCGTTTCCGAACGCATCGCGCGGAACTTGGTAATAAGCGGAGTGGGATCCTGAGTATCAACAATGGAAGGACGCAGTAACTGACCGACTGAGAAATGCACGTAGTCCAGCCCGCGCGCGGCGAGTTTTTCCAGCAGATACATCGTGTCATCGAAGCGGATGCCGGGAACTTCCAGCTCTTCCGGCGAGAAACGGTAGCCGATAATAAAGGAGTTATCGGCGAAGCGTTCCGCCATTTTATGGGTGATTTCCAGGACTTCCAGCGGGAAACGGGCGCGTTTGTCGCGGTCGCCGCCCCATTTGTCGGTGCGCTGGTTGGAGTTTGGTGAATAAAATTGCTGGATCAGATACGTGTTAGCGCCGTGGATTTCCACGCCGTCGAATCCGGCTTTAATAGCACGGTTAACCGCATCACCAAACTTGGTGATCATGGTTTCCACTTCTTCGCCGGTCAGCTCTTTCGGCTGAGTCGCGCCTTCACGCGGGGCGGCGATAGCACTGGGTGCGACAGGTGTGCGGCCGCCAATCAGTTCCGGCTCCACCATTCTGCCGCCGTGATAAATCTGCAAAATTGCTTTCGAGCCTTTGGATTTAATGGCATCCGCAATTTTCTTCAGACCGGAAATTTTGTTGTCGCTGTCAATGGCAATCGCACCGGGAAACGCCGGGCCCATACGGTCAATGAAGCAACACTCAACGATGATTGTCCCGATGCTGCCGGCCCGGTCGCGGTAATATTCCACCAGCTCACTGGTGACGGTACCGTCATAGAAGCCGGTACAGGTGGTCATAGGTGCCATCAGCAGACGGTTTTTCAGTACCGCACCGTTGGGCAGCGTAAGCGGATTGAGTACCGGGGTCAGCTTATTCATTGTGATCAACTCCGAAATTTGTAGGTCTTGGATTTTTCTGTGGCCGCATTACTTACCCTTCTTTACCTTCTTCAATACCTTCTTCATTAATGCAGAGAAGAAACCGGTTTAAATAAGCAATCCGAAGCAGGTGACAAATAGGAAATCTGGTGGTTCATTTATTGACATTACGCGATGAAATAGGTGTTCCAAACGTTCTGAAAGCAGGAGTTGTTTATTTATTCGGCATGGAAATCCATACCACCCTCAAGTGTTAATGATGAGTTGACAAAAATCAACTTTAGATTAACATAAAAAATCCTACCTGCAAAATCAGCAAGTTGACCTCAAAAGTTGGCGTTTACGTAGATTTACTCTACATTTACATAAGCAGCTGCATTTAAAAAAAGAGTCGGAAAAATAACCACACTCTGCGTAATGATATATGACGAAATATAAGTGTACTCATCTCCTCATTCGCCCTAAGAATAATAGTAACTACTTAATTTCGTCACAAAGTCTCCATCATCATTACGTACCGCTTAACACATTTTCGTTAAAGAATAATTAATGGTTTTCAGGAACAGAAAACAATCACTAACCACCGGGGCGAAAGGCTCACTCTCAATTACGGGCACAAAATTTATGAAACCCACATCCAACTTGAATGATCTCAATGTGGTCGTACCGCCGCAAACGGGGCAAAAAAAGCGTCTGATCATGCTGTTTCTGCCGGTACTGGTGGCGGTGCTGTTGCTGCTGACGCCAGTACCCGCAGGCCTTGAGCCTTATGCATGGCACTTCTTCGCCATCTTCGTCGGGGTCATTGTCGGATTGATTTTTGAGCCGCTGCCGGGCGCGGTGATTGGCCTGACCGGCGTGGTCGTGATCGCCCTCTTCAGTCAGTGGCTGTTATTCAGCCCGGAAGAAATTGCCAACCCGAAATTTAAAATGCCGACCGAAGCGTTCAAATGGGCGGTGAGTGGATTTGGTAACTCGACCGTCTGGCTGATTTTCGGCGCATTTATGTTCGCCGCGGGCTATGACAAAACGCAGTTTGGTCGCCGTCTGGCGCTGATCCTTGTGAAATACCTCGGTCGCCGCAGCCTGACACTGGGTTACGCGATTACCTTCGCCGACCTGTTGCTCGCGCCTTTCACGCCTTCCAACACCGCACGCAGCGGCGGGACGATTTACCCGATCATCGCCAACCTGCCGCCGTTGTACGGCTCCAAGCCGAATGACCCGAGCGCGCGTAAAATCGGTTCGTATCTGATGTGGGTTGCGATCACCGCCGCCTGTATCACCAGCTCGATGTTCCTCTCCGCCCTTGCCCCGAACCTGCTGGCGCTGGCGTTAGTGAAAAGCATCACCGGCTTTACGATTTCCTGGGGCATGTGGTTCCTGGCGTTTCTGCCACTGGGCGTACTGCTGATCCTGACCATGCCGCTGCTGGCCTACTGGTTCTATCCGCCGGAAGTAAAGATTAATGACGAAGTACCGCGCTGGGCGAAAAGCGAACTCGACAAGCTGGGTAAACTGTCGCGCAACGAAATCCTGCTGCTGATCTTCGTGTGTTCTGCACTGCTGATGTGGATTTTTGCCGCTGCCTGGATTGAACCGGCAATGGCTGCCCTGCTGGTTGTGGTACTGATGCTGTGGACCGGCGTGCTGAACTGGAACGACATCACCAGCAACAAACCGGCCTGGAACACCTTCGCCTGGTTCGCAACGCTGGTGGCACTGGCGGATGGTCTGGCCCGTGTCGGCTTTATCGCCTGGCTGGGCAAAGAAGGCGGACAGTTGCTTAACGGATTCGACCCGCAGGTCGCCGCCGTCATGCTGCTGATTGCGTTCTTCCTGCTGCACTATCTGTTCGCCAGTACCACGGCGCATACCACCGCGCTGTTACCGGCCATGCTGACCATCGCCGCAGCCATTCCGGGCATCAACATGCCGGTTTACTGCCTGATGATGGTGACATCGCTGGGTGTGATGGGGATCATCACCCCGTACGGCACCGGCCCGAGCCCGATTTATTACGGCAGCGGCTATCTGCCGACTAAAGATTACTGGCGTCTGGGCACCATCTTCGGCGCTATCTTCCTCGGCGGCATGATGCTGATTGCCTATCCGTGGATGGTAATGATGTTCTGATATCCGGCTCTGCAATAAACAACGCGCCTGGGGGGATATCCGCAGGCGCGTTGTTTTATGGGTAAGCAGGTCATGCCAGATACGAATTACTGGCGGCTTCCGGCGCCAGCGCTGTCGGCAAAACTGATGCCGGTGGGGTATCCAGCCACTCTGTAGATCTCAGAGATTATCTGCTTCGTTGCGTCTTCGACTGTCCCTTCATTCCGGCATAAAATCCAGCCCTGCTCTGCAATTTCTCGCTCGAACGCTTTGGTACAAGCGACATGCTCTTCCAGCTTATGGATCACCGTACTGCTTAGCCCACGCGATCGTGCCGCTGCCCTCGCCCATGAAATATCTGGTGCGGTAACCACTCCCACATGCAGGTCTGGCACCTGCACGTTGCGTTCAATGTTAAGCTGCAAAATCTCTGCAAAGGGGACCATCCGGCGAAATGCGGCATCCGACGGGTACCAGCGATCCATCAGGATAATGCTGTCCGGTGGCTGTTTAGTCAGCACGTGCCGCGAAATCCAGGCACGGCTATCAGCAAAGCGCTCACAAACCTCAAGTTCTAAATCCAGGCTGGGATTTCTGACGAGCTTGTTAACGAGGGCCATTGTTTCTGCCCTATAGGGATCGCTTTTCTTCTCGCAAAGTCGAACCACCTTCTTGTTGTCTGCCCTGAGTACTTTCGTAATGGCCTCCAGTAGTGTGGTTTTACCGGCGCCCTTTGGCCCATCCAGAGAAACAAACAGCGGGCGGCTCATGTTTCAAATGTCGGCTGGCAGGCGGTTTTTATAAATCTCAAATCAGGCAAAAGCATCTTACTTCCTTCGTATGAACCGCCGCTCTTAGATTTAAAGTGCAGCAAGAATAACGGATTCCATTTTCTCCGGGGTGGTGAACGGTGCAAAACGCTTGAGCGGTTTACCGTCACGTCCGATCAGGAACTTAGTGAAGTTCCACTTGATCCGTCCGCCCAGCACGCCGGGCAATTCGTCTTTCAGGTAACGAAACACCGGGTGCGTCGCGGCGCCGTTAATCTCCACTTTCTCAAATATCGGGAAACTCACATCGTAGTTGATGTAGCAGGTCTGCGCGATTTCATCAGCATCGCCGGGTTCCTGATTACCAAACTGGTTGCAGGGAAAACCAAGCACCACCAGACCCTGGGCGGCGAACTTCTTGTAGAGCGTTTCAAGGCCTGTGTACTGTGGCGTGAAGCCACAATGGCTGGCGGTATTCACCACCAGAACCAGCTTACCTGCATAGTCAGCCATAGAGATGAGCTGACCATCCAGACTGGTGGCGGTAAGCCGATGAAAGGTAGTCATATCGGGATCCTCAAAATAGGTGTTACTACTTTTCCGCCATCACGGTTTCAATAAACCCGGCGAACTGCCGTGCCTTGGCGCTTGCCAGACGACCATTAGGAAACACGGCCCATAAATCGATAGTGGGCAGTTGCCACGCCGTCAGCACTTTTTTAACCTCTCCGCTTGCCAGCTCCTCAGCAAACATCCAGTCGGAAGCAATGCACAATCCCATATGACTGAGCACGGCAGCGCGTTGCCCTTCGGCGGCACTGTAACGAATGCGCCCGCTCACCGATATGGAAATAACGGCTCCCTCACGGGTGAATGACCAGAGGCTGGGCTGAAGGGTATACAGGATGGCTTCATGTTCTGCCAACCCGGCCGGGGGGCGGGGCTCTCCTTTTTTGGCGAGATAGCCAGGCGTGGCGATAACGGAGCGTGGACTGGTCGCCATTTTGCGGGCCACGGCGGCAGAGTCAGGTAAATTCCCCATCCTCAGCGAAACGTCAACACCTTCAGCAATCAGGTCAATCATCCGATCGTCAAGAATGACATCCACATCCAGTTCAGGATGTTGTTCAAGAAAGCGCGGAAGCTGAGGTATGACATGCAATCTGGCAAAAGTCGTTGCGGCCGAAATGCGCAGTTTTCCGCAAAGCCCTTTTCCGGCTCCTCTGGCAGCCAGTTCAGCCTCGTCGGCTTCCTGCAGGGCGGCGCGCGCCCGTTCGTAAAATCGTTGACCTGCCTCGGTCGGCGTCAGGCCGTGGCTTGCTTGTGTAATATTCAATCGCTCGATCATAATCGACGGCGACGATAGCCACATACCCCATGCATCTTTATGGTGTGTTTATCGACGGGGGAGTAGCTTTGTTTGAATACTTCAGTCGGCAGCACGGGCAAGCTCATCTAATTTTTGACCAAAAACCCGATGGTAATTAACGCTCTTGATAACCTGAGCACCGAGAGACTCATAAAACTTCTGAGCCAATGGATCTGCTGCCACCGATAACCAATCGAGTTGAAAGCACCCCCGCTCTTGAGCACGGTTTGCTATAAAACCCATCAACTTTCTACCAATTCCTGCCCTTCTGAAAGATGCAGAAACAAAAAGCTCTTTGATAAACATTTGTCCACTGAAACGTGGTGAGGGGTACATCACTGAAACACATGAAAACGCAGCTATAACGCCATCACAAACCACTTTGTGAACTTCAGTACTGGAGTTGGCTGCAAAGACCTTATCCTTCAGATAAGAGGACATGTCACTCCTCGACAGGCAAAGTTTTTGGTTATAGTAGGTTTCCATTTCGATAAAAATTTCAACCAACTCATCATATTCATATGGTATGCAGATGGTGATATCCATGTATGCTCCCTTAAGAAAAATGTAATGATTTATCATAGCCTAACGACAAGTCGAAGCGGTGGAGCTATCACCAAAGATCTCTACAGCGTATCTTTTAAAACCATCTATAGTGCTAATGTTTGCTATTAGCAGTTAGCCGCTCGCAGCAGCTATGAGTTGCCCCTATGTCTGTTTATATTGAAACCCATAATATTGTGCAATCTTCAGTTTATGCTCAAATATTGTTGAAATGCAGGTATTCTAAAAAACATCCTCTATCCCGGAAGCCATTACAACAATGAATTCGTGTAACAAAAGAGCTCGAGCTTATCACTTCAAAGCCTTTCGTCATCTATTTGTTGCACGCCTGTTTACCGTACTGGGTAATGGTATTGCACCGATCGCACTTGCGTTCGCAGTCCTTGATATTGGCGGAGCCGTCACTGATTTAGGTATCGTTGTCGCATCACGTTCCATTTTTAACGTTGCATTCTTGTTAATTGGTGGAGTACTGGCGGACCGCTATTCACGTAGTCTCGTTTTAGTCTCATCTTCAGTAATAGCCGCCGTTTCACAAGCTATCGTTGCATGGTCGGTGCTGGATGGTTCAGCTACTGTGATGAGCCTGGCATTACTCGGTGCGCTGAACGGAGCGGCTGCCGGTATCGCATTACCTGCGTCTTCTGCGCTGGTTCCTCAGACTGTTCCAGGACAGAATTTGCGTGAAGCCAACGCATTAATCCAGCTCGGTATTTATAGCGGTACCGTAATCGGCGCTTCGCTAGGTGGAATGTTGACTAGTACAGTCGGTCCGGGTTGGGGACTCGCAATTGATGCGCTGGGTTTCGCGGTCTCTGCACCACTTTATTTCTTCATTCGCGCTACATCAATTGAGGCATGTCCATCCCAGAATAATATCTTGCAAGATTTAAAAGAGGGGTGGAAAGAATTCGCCAGTCGAGCTTGGGTCTGGTCGATTGTTGTTCAGTTTACTATTATTAATGCTGCTTTTAGTGGTGTTGTTATGGTGCTCGGGCCAGTGATTGCTGATAGCTCATTTGGACGAACTAATTGGGGGATTATCGTTGCCGCGCAAAGTGTTGGCCTGATTGCAGGTTCGTTCCTTGCCCTGCGATGGCGTCCACGGCGAGATCTCTTTATAGGCGTCATGTTGATATCACTTTGCTCAGTGCCGATTTTTATGCTCAGCCAGTTTGCTTCGGCATTGTGGCTTACAGCCGCTTTTTTTATTGCAGGTGTCGCTTTTGGCCTGTTCGGCGTTTCCTGGGCTCATTCGCTACAAACGCATATTCCGCAGGAGAAATTGGCTCGCGTATACGCCTATGATGCAGTGGGTTCGTTTGTGGCTATTCCGTTCGGTGAGCTGGTAGCCGGACCGTTAGCAATACATTTTGGGAGCAGCAATGTACTCTTAGTTTCAGCGATGGCGGTAGTCATCGCCACTATAGCTGCCAGTATGGTTCCTGCAATCAGGCTGCTGGATAACTCATCTCAGATTAAGTCCCAAAAAGTTACCAATTCCTTATGATGTCCTCAAAAATATGCTGCGATGTTAGGAACGTATGCTCCTGGCACGAAGCAGACAAATTACCTGAGCTGAAGATCCGCTGTGAGCGAGGAGCGGAAGTTCGCAATGTATACTTACATCAAGGTATCTTTAGTTATGGGTAGCAGGTCAAATCACTATGAAGAAGTGTTTGTCTTTAAATTGGCCACCGACACTCTCTGACTATCGACGGCGACTTTCGTGCTTAAATTAAACATACCAGCTACTTATTTACCTACTATACTCATGGTGTTGCTTTACTTGATTAGCAACACACCATCATCCACCAGGAGATATTAAATGAAGAAACTTGTGCTTGGCCTTATTTCAATAACCCTATCATTCAGCGTATTCTCAGCAGAACTAATGTCAAAAGTAGAGTTTGAAAAGGTGAAACAAAACTATGTTAAAGTTGGTGACATATCTGTTTCTGGTGAAGTAGCACAGTCTGACGCGAAGAAAGAACTTTCGAAAAAAGCGGATGCTAAAGGTGGTGATATTTATGTTTTAACCTCGGCAAATACCTCGAATAAAATTTCTGGCACCGCAATCGTTTATAAGAAAAAGTAGTATATAGAAAGTTTACACTGATAGCCGAATACTTAAAAAGCATTTACTTTTTTGGTAGGCATAGTCATTGGAAGTGAGTTACATAATGAGAGTAGATACTTTGATTAAAGAAACTTCTCCGCTCAGTAGAATTTTCTCTGTGTAATTTAATAATGGTTTTCATCTTTTCGGGTGAAGCACTTGTGTTGCAAAGGACATGATGAGCAAAGCTTCAATTAACCCAAACTTTAAAAAGTCTACCTCATGTCTCGATGCCCTGAAATCGCCACAGGCTCGATTGCGCGATCAAAAACTGATTGCCATGCCGATACCGTAACCCGTGGTGTTATTTCCGAACATGTAGCGTGCGAGCACGCGTGTACGGCTGATCACAATATCATACTTGCTGCTATCGAGTTCCAACCCAAGGCCTAACGAATTTAAGCTATCAAAACCTAACTGGCCTCGTTGATTTCCCAGGTATTCTGTGCGTGCACCTTCCATTACATACCGTACCGGTTTATCCAATAGCGTCCAGTCGGCTATTGGTGCTCTACGGCGCAGATATAACCCAACATTTTCCGCGTCGGCGTTGCCGCTGACAACGTCCGAGCTAGTGGCGAAACTTTGCAAATGTTGATAGGAATAGCGTAATTCCAGGTCAATATCCTGGGTCTTGGAGAACAGTTCGTAGTCAAGCATCAGTGCTCCGCCCAACCCGTAGGCATTAAGGCGTCCACCGTCGAGGAAGTCGTACTCACCGCCCCTTTGGCGTTGAAGCACCCGGGCGCCGATGCGTAAATCGCTCGCCACTGTACCTAACGAAAAGTTAGCAATGGGGCGTAAGACCAAGTTACCACCCAATTTATCTTTGAGAAGCCGGATGTCCCAGCCAATGCCCCCGGTGGCCGTCACGCTGTTCCATTTGACCGGGATATTACGACTCTCGCTGCCATTGGAGACAACAAACTGGGGATCGTATCGACTATATCCCAGAACACCTTCCAGATAGATGGGGACCTTTTCACTCAACGTAGCTCCGCCACCCATCTGAGTGAGAGAGAGCGCCGTACTCTCGTTGGATGCATTGCGGATATTGAGGTCGCTGGCGGTGATATCAGGCACCACCGTATAAGTCATTAGTGAAAGAACCGCATTGGCCCGTTTCTTGATGAGGTCCCCACCGGCGGAGAAAGTTTTCGCGCTTCCCAGCAATAGTATTAATAAGATGACCATTTGGAACTGATAAATTGAGAACCGTATCACCATACTTGGCTCCATTAAAACCCTTTGCTGGTGGAATATAGTTATATTATATGTTTTTTCTTTAAATGAGCGCTGAGAAAGCGCGATGAAAATCGGTCCATCACATATAAAACAGTTCTGATTTCATGTAGTTAAATTTAAGTACTCTGTAAACATTCAGGATAGTGTATTAATGCGCATAAAAAAAGGCAGCTATGCTATTTAACGTCTATTATTTACTCAACACCACTTATTGAGGTTCTGCCGCTATGTTACTGAATTATTTTGCATTGGGTGTTCTTATTGTAGTCTTCCTCGTTATTTTTTATGGAATTATTATTCTTCATGATATTCCCTATCTCATTGCCAAATCCAGGAACCATCCTCATGCTGATGCTATCCACGTGGCAGGCTGGGTGAGTTTATTTACGCTACATGTTATTTGGCCGTTTTTATGGATATGGGCCACATTGTATCGTCCCGAACGCGGATGGGGTATGCAAACTCAGGAAGCTTCGCTGACCCAGTTGCAGCAACGGGTCAGCGAATTAGAACAAAAACTGGTGAATATCAACATTCCTCCATTGGAGTAACACGATGGATCTACTCATTATCCTGACTTATGTCGCCTTTGCGTGGGCAATATTTAAGATTTTCAAAATACCGGTAAATAAATGGACAATACCCACCGCGGCCTTAGGTGGCGTCTTTTTAATTGGCGCGCTTATTTTATTGATGAATTACAACCATCCCTATACTGATTTGGCGCAAAAAGCGGTTATTTCAATTCCTATTACTCCTCAGGTAACGGGTATTGTTAGCGAGGTAACAAATAAACAAAATACGTTAATGAAAAAAGGAGACGTTCTTTTCAAGATCGACCCAACTCGCTTCCAGGCTCGTGTTGATAAATTACAAGCTGATCTGGTGACTGCTATTCACAATAATCAAGTACTCAAGGGACAATTAGAGAGCGCTGTCGCTAATACATCACGCGTCAGTGCCGAACGCGATCGTTTATATAAAGACTACCAACGCTACCTTGCCGGGAGCAAAGCGCGTGTAAACCCTTTTTCTGAAAGTGATATTGATAATGCCCGGCAAAACTACCTGGCTCAAGATGCGCTTGTGAAAGGATCGGTTGCCGAGCAGTCTCAGATTCGAAGTCAGTTAGACAGCGTGCTGAACGGGGAGCAATCGCAAATAGTGAGTATCAGAGCTCAGTTGGCAGAAGCTAAATATAATCTTGAGCAAACCGTCGTTCGGGCTCCGAGTAACGGTTATATCACTCAAGTATTGATTCGCCCTGGAACTTATGCGGCTTCCCTTCCCCTGCGCCCGGTAATGATATTTATTCCTCAGCAAAAAAGGCAAATCATAGCTCAGTTCAGACAAAACTCGCTGCTACGATTGGTGGCTGGCGATGAGGCTGAAGTTGTATTCAACGCACTACCAGGGCAAGTATTTTCTGGAAAATTAACCAGTATTCTTCCCGTAGTACCAGGAGGGGCATATCAGGCTCAGGGTACCCTTCAGTCACTGAGTAACGTTATGGGCAGCGACAGCGTGATTGCCATAATTGAACTGGCGCCAAACGATGAAATTGACGCTTTGCCTGATGGTATTTACGCACAAGTGGCCGTGTACTCAGACTATTTCCCCCATGTTTCAGTGATGCGTAAAGTACTGCTGCGCATGACCAGTTGGATGCACTACCTCTATCTGGATCATTAGTGAAATGGTCGAAAAAGTTGGCCACTTCATGAGGGGGCATTTAAAACCCCCATAGGTCCGCTCTTGGCACGAAGCAGACAAGCACGTGACGCTGAAGGTCTGCTGAGAGCGTGGAGCGGAAGTTATGCTCAAAAGAACATTGATGCATGCCGCAGCCTCGTTGCATCCGAATAAGTCTGGTTTTATCTGGCAGATTCGTTACCTTTTTTTAACAAAATTCTGCAATGGATTGATTAGCGTAAAGCAAGTGGATAAAATCCACTCTTTCGGGTAAAGAAAATGTCTGTTGCCGATTCACTTCTCGCTTTCTCCTTCGCTGCACTATTGCTCACCCTTACGCCTGGTCTTGATACGGCACTCATTCTTCGAACGGCCTGTGCTGAAGGGGGTAAAAAGGCTTTTCAGGCTGCTCTTGGAATTGACACCGGCTGTTTTATATGGGGAGCGCTTGTCGCGCTCGGTCTCGGTGCGCTACTGGCAGTTTCCGAGCTCGCTTATACAATACTAAAATTTTGTGGTGCAACTTACCTGTGCTGGCTGGGTTTGCAGCTACTGATGCGGCCACGATCATCTTTCAGTCATAGCGATGGCGATATTTCTTCACCCGGAAATTGGTTTATCAAAGGGATGCTAGGAAATGTACTCAATCCAAAAATGGGTATTTTCTATGTCTCATTTTTACCTCAGTTTATACCTACTGGGCATTCTCCTTTTATATGGACCTTTATCCTTGTCAGCATCCATGTCGCGATCGGGACAATGTGGTCAGTCACGCTCATTTTATCCACACACTTTGCATCATCCATCCTAAAGAAAAGCCGGGTTGTTAGGGTAATGGACAGAGCAACTGGAGGTTTGTTTTTATGCTTTGCGGCCAAACTGGCCCTTAGCACGAGATAATCTGCTCAATGCTAATTTTGCTTTCTGTCCGCTTCTGGCACGTAGCGGACATGCTATCGGGACAATATGTCCGCTTTGAGCGAGGGGGGCTTTATGCTTGGATTAGAAATG
>NZ_RAHH01000021.1 GCF_003602095.1 Rahnella woolbedingensis
ATGCAAGGGAAGTGAGAGAAAAAAGGTCGAAATATCCTTTAAAAAACAATGCTGGTCACCTTAAGTGACCAGCATTATGCTGGCGCATTCCTTTTTTACACCATTTTTTGCGTCGTTCCTCTCATTCCTTGTTCTGTATCAAACTGTTTTAAAAGAATTCCCCTCAATCGTTACTCTCAGAGTAACGAAGTGTCAGTGCCCTTAATTGATGATTATCCCACCACTTCCTACACTTAACAGGCTAATTAAACAGGTCAATTGTGATGCAACCGCCACTTGACTGAACTTCCCAACGCCTCTTTGTTTCATCACGCCGGGAAAACTTCAGCAAGCTCAACCCAGGGAGGTTTGGCATGCCGCAACATCCGCAGACCACGAAAGTGTGGGACACCCGCCGCAACGAAAAACAACGGCGTATCGACAGTGTCCGTTCCGTGGCCGAGGGTAAAGTCTTACCCACCGACAAAATTATTCCTATCCTCGAAACGCTGATTGCCTCCGGCGACCGCGTGGTGATGGAGGGTAACAACCAAAAACAAGCTGACTTCCTTTCCCGTTCGCTGGCAAAAGTGAACCCTGAGAAGCTGCATGATTTACATATGATCATGCCGAGCGTCAGCCGTGCTGAACATCTGGATCTCTTCGAACGCGGCATTGCCCGCAAGCTTGATTTCGCTTTCTCCGGCCCGCAAAGCCTGCGTATCGCGCAACTGCTGGAAGATGGCCAGATGGAAATCGGTGCGATCCACACGTACATCGAGCTCTATTCCCGTCTATATGTCGATCTGGTGCCAAACATCGCACTGATTGCCGGCTTCAAAGCGGACCGCAAAGGTAACTTGTATACCGGCGCAAGCACCGAAGACACGCCAGCGCTGGTCGAAGCGGCTGCCTTTAAAAACGGCATCGTGATTGCGCAGGTTAATGAACTGGTTGAAGAAGACACCGACCTGCCGCGCGTGGATATTCCGGGCGACTGGATTGATTTCGTGGTGGTCGCCGACAAGCCGTTCTTCATTGAACCGCTGTTCACCCGCGACCCGCGTCTGATTAAACCGGTTCACGTACTGATGGCGATGATGGCGATTAAAGGCATCTACGCTAAACACAACGTGCAGTCGCTCAACCACGGTATCGGTTTTAACACCGCGGCTATCGAACTACTACTGCCGACTTACGGCGAACAGCTCGGCCTGCGCGGCAAAATCTGTAAACACTGGACACTGAACCCGCATCCGACGCTGATCCCTGCTATCGAAAGCGGCTGGGTGGAAACCGTTCACTGCTTCGGCGGCGAACTGGGGATGGAAGAGTATATCCGTGCCCGTCCGGACGTGTTCTTCACCGGTTCCGACGGTTCCATGCGTTCCAACCGTGCGTTCTGCCAGCTGGCAGGCCAGTACGCGGTGGATATGTTCATCGGGTCCACGCTGCAGGTCGATGGCCTGGCGAACTCTTCTACCGTGACTCGTGGTCGTCTGGCCGGTTTCGGTGGCGCACCAAACATGGGTCATGACCCGCACGGTCGCCGTCACTCCACGCCAGCCTGGCTCGACATGATCGAAGAGCCGGATCCGATGGCACGCGGTAAAAAACTGGTCGTACAGATGGTGGAAACCTTCCAGGCCGGTGGCAAGCCAACGTTCGTCGAGAAACTCGAAGCCGTCGATGTGGGTAAAGAATCCGGTATGCCGCTGGCACCGGTGATGATTTACGGCGACGACGTGACGCACGTGCTGACCGAAGAGGGGATCGCTTATCTGCACCGCGCCCGCTCTCTGGAAGAACGCCGCGCGATGGTTGCTGCGGTGGCCGGTATCACTGACATCGGTCTGGGTGTTGACGCCAAACGCGTTGCCGACCTGCGCCGTCAGGAACTGGTGGTCTTCCCGGAAGACATGGGCATTCGCCGCACCGACGCCACCCGTTCTTTACTGGCGGCAGGCAGCGTGAGCGAACTGGTTGACTGGTCCGGCGGTTTGTATAACCCGCCTGCTAAATTCCGTAGCTGGTAATGACGATGCCGCAGACTTTAACGATTGGCGCTGTACTCACAGCACAAGAACTGGCCGAAAGGCTGGCAGAAACGGCGACGCAGGCGCTGATCGACGAAGCGCGGCTTAGCCCGAAACCAGGGCTGGTAGACAGCCGGAGTTCTGGTGCCCATCAGGATTTAACGTTGGATCTGATGGTGCGTTCGGCACGCAGCCTGACATCCACATTCTATCTGCTGGCGTTACACTGCTGGCAGCGCCCGGCGGATATCGCCCTGCGTCAGGAAGTGGGTCGTTTAGGTCGTGCAGGTGAAGCACAAATGATGGCCGAAACCGGCGGAGTGAATACTCACCGGGGTGCTATCTGGGCAATGGGGCTGCTGGTCAGCGCCGTCGCCATGCAGCCGGAACGTTTACTGCCAGTGAGTATTGCGCAGCGCGCCGCGAAAATTGCGGCGTTACCCGACGCTTTCAGCCCGAAAAAATTCAGTAAAGGTTCGCACGCCGTGCAGCGTTATCAGGTGCCGGGTGCCCGTGAAGAAGCACAGAGTGGTTTCCCGCACATTATCGACCGCGCACTGCCGCAGCTTCATCACAGCCGCACACGCGGCGCGAGCGAAAGCGAATCGCAGGTCGATGCCTTACTGGCGGTGATGACCACACTGGCGGATACCTGTGTGTTGTCACGCGGTGGTTTGCCGGCGCTGGAAGCCATGCATCAGGGCGCGCGGGCGGTGCTGCAAGCCGGTGGGGTGAGCACGATGGCGGGTAAACAACTGTTACGTCATCTCGAACACCGGATGCTGGCGGACAACACATCGCCCGGCGGTGCCGCTGATTTACTGGCCGCGACGCTGTTCCTCGACCGCGTGAGCGTGGTCTGAACCGATACGAATTAACTAACATCAGTACAAAGAGGTGTTATGGAACGTTTTGAATTTAACTACCCGGCGGCAAAACCGCTGGCAGGCCGCGCCGAAGCAGGCGTGGTAGGTTCCGGCGATTTAGAAGCGCTGTATGAACCCGATACAGCCACTGCGCTGAAAATTATCGTCACCACATCCGTCGACGGCAGCCACACCTTATGGCAGAACTTTTTCAACCGCCTGAATGCACTGCGCGAATTACCGGCAGGCCGTCTCGACATTAATGATTTTGGCGCCACTCCAGGGGTTGCCCGCCTGCGTATCGAACAGGTCTTTGAGGAGGCTGAACATGCCAACTGATACTTCCGTTCAGGATCAGAGCTTTATCGAACTGAGCGCCCGTCAGCGCGCCCGCAAATTGCTGGACGCCGGAACCTTCCGCGAACTGCTCGGGCCGTTTGAGCGCATTCAGTCTCCGTGGCTGGAACCGCAGGGCATCGTGCCACAGGCCGATGACGGCATGGTGGTCGCAAAAGGCCAGATTAACGGTCAGCCTGCAGTGGTCGTCGCGATTGAAGGCGGCTTCCAGGGCGGCAGCATGGGCGAAGTGTCCGGAGCCAAAATGGCCGCTGCGCTGGAACTGGCCGCAGAAGATAACCGCAACGGCATCCCGACGCAGGCTGTTTTGCTGCTCGAAACCGGCGGGGTGCGTTTGCAGGAAGCCAATCTGGGTCTTGCCGCGATCGCTGATATTCACGCTGCGATTGTTGATTTACGCCGCTATACGCCGGTGATCGGCGTGGTTGCCGGTACCGTCGGTTGCTTTGGCGGGATGTCGATTGCCGCCGCGCTGTGCAGCTATCTGATTGTGACCCGCGAAGCCCGTCTCGGTCTGAACGGCCCGCAGGTTATCGAACAGGAAGCCGGTATCGATGAATACGATTCCCGCGACCGTCCGTTTATCTGGAGCATGACCGGTGGCGAAGTGCGTTATCACAGCGGTTTTGTCGATGCGCTGGTGAAAGATTCCCTCGCTGAGGTAAAAGACAGCGTGCTGGCCTTTATTAAGGCGGGCGTCCCTGCAACACATCGTTCTGATAACTATGATTATTACCTGCCAAAACTGACCGGTTTTGACACTGCGCAGCAGGCCAGCCGTAAAGTCACGGAAACCCTGTTTAACCGGGAGGATCGCGCATGAGCAACGTAGCAAACAATGCAGCCAGCCGGGGTGATTACTGGTTCGCACAACTGACCCAAGATGCCACACCGGTAACCGGTCTTTGCCCTTCCGTGAAAGCGGCAGACGGCAAAATGAATGACCAGCCTGTGCGTTTCATCACCGTGGTGCCGGACAAAAATAATCAGTATCCGCGTGCTGCGGGCGGCGAAGTCGGCCTGCTCGAAGGCTGGAATCTGGCAAAAGTGGTCAACGATGTGATTGATGCTGACGCCAACGCCAGCACCAAGCGCGCCATCGTGGCGGTGATTGATGTGCCAAGTCAGGCTTATGGCCGCCGCGAAGAAGCATTCGGCATTCATCAGGCGCTGGCCGGTGCCGCAGGCGCTTACGCCAAAGCGCGTCTGGCCGGGCATCCGGTGGTCGGGCTGATTGTCGGCAAAGCGATGTCCGGTGCGTTTCTGGCGCACGGTTATCAGGCTAACAAGCTGATCGCCTTCAAAAACAACGGCGTCATGATCCACGCGATGGGGAAAGAATCCGCCGCGCGCATCACTTTACGCTCCGTGGACGCGCTGGAAAAACTGGCAGCGACCATTCCACCGATGGCTTATGACATCGAAAACTACGCCACTCTGGGGCTGCTGTCGCAACTGCTCGACATCACTGATCCGGACAGCGCAACACCCGACGACATCACCAGCGTACAAAACGCTGTCTGGCAAAACATTCAGGACGCACGCAAAGAAGGCGTTAGCCTCAGCAAGCGTCTGGGTGCAGAAAACCGCGCAAGTTCGCAGCGCGTTCGCCAGCTGATGCGTCAGGAATGGTAATTCGTTAAAAACTTTCAGTCTCAACCGGTAACGCACCTGCAAACAGCGTGACGCAGCCGCATTGCGGGTTACCGCCCTGACATGTTATCAGGACGGTAACCTGCTGTTGTCTGCAACTGGACTGTCATACTAAAAAAACCATCGCACCGGCGCCGACTGAGCATTCATTTTTTTGCCTCAGGAAAAACGCTATGACTTACGTAATATTGCACGCGCTTGCCCCTATTTTCGTCATCATGATCCTCGGTTTTTATGCCGGGAAAGCGAAAATGGTGGATAACCAGAATGTCTCTTTACTGAATATTTTCGTGATGGATTTTGCTTTACCCGCTGCGCTGTTTGCAGCGACCGTACAAACGCCGTGGTCCGGGATTGTTGAACAATCACCGTTAATTCTGGTGCTGGTTCTGGCCATGTGGATCATGTACGCGGCGATCTATTTTATTTGCACCAAAGTCTTTAAAAAATCACCGCAGGATGCTGCTGTTCTGACGCTGACTGTGGCACTGCCAAACTATGCTGCTCTGGGCTTGCCTATTCTGAGCAGCGTAATGGGCGATGCGCCGTCAACCTCACTGTCCGTTGCGGTTTCTATCGCCTGCGGTTCCGTGCTGATGACGCCGTTCTGCCTGATGATTCTGGAACGTGAGAAAGCGCGTCTGAGCGGTGAAAAACAAGGTTCTTCCCTGGCATTGCTGCCGGTTCTGATGTGGCGTTCCGTGAAAAAACCGATTGTCTGGGCACCGTTGCTGGGTGTTATCTTCTCCGCAATCGGCATTAAAATGCCGGAAATTTTCCTGGCATCGATTAAGCCTCTGGGCCTGTCAGCGACCGCTTCAGCGCTGTTCCTGACCGGTGTTATTCTGTCAGCCCGTAAACTGAAAATTAACGGTCCTGTGCTGTTATCCTGTGTGGCGAAAAACCTGATCCAGCCATTTATTGCCTGGGGTCTGGTTCTGGCGTTTGGTCTGAGCGGCCAGATTGCGGTCACGGCTATCCTGATGATTGCGTTGTCTGCCGGCTTCTTCGGTATCGTGTTCGGTAACCGTTTCGGGGTTCAGTCTCCGGATGCTGAGGCTTCACTGCTGATCAGTTCCGTACTATGTATCGTGACATTGCCGCTGTTTATCTCCCTGACGGCTGCTTTGCACTAATCAGAAAGGTTTGAATATGTGTGACCCGCGAGCCCATGATTTTGTCTGGATAAGCGACCGTTCAGCGCTGCAAAGCGACGACACTTTACCCGCGTGGGTAAACACCGGCTGGCGCACATCGCTGCCGCTGGTAGTGCGTCGCGACAAGCGTGCGGATGGCGCAATCCCTGTGGGTATTCGTGGGATGATCCGCATTCAGCGTGCCGCCGCCTGGATTGATCCGGCGGCGGTGGTGCGGGTCGTCACACCGGAATCTCTGGTCAGCGACGTCAATACGCTGCTGCATTCGCCGTTTGTTTCACAACAACCGGTACAGGCGCTGATCACGTTGTGCAGCCTGCAACTGCCTTTTCCATGGGGTGTGACGGGCAGCTGTGCCTACGCGCTGGCCAGTGACCTCCCGGTTATGCATGCGGACAGCGATCTCGATTTGCTGGTGCGCTGCGACACGCTGGCCGACCCTTCCCTGTTCTCTGATTTTTACGACCAGCTTCAGCGGTTGCCCTGCCGCGCCGATGTACAAATCAACACGCCACACGGCGGATTTGCGCTCAGCGAGTGGTTGCGTGGTGGCGACGTCATGCTGAAAACGTCGTCCGGCCCGCAACTGGTGCGTGACCCGTGGCGATTGCCGGCAGACTGAACCCGGCCAAAAGAAGCAAGGAGCACGATGAAAATCCTATTTACCTTCCCCGGACAGGGCCCGCAGGTGCCGCAAATGCTGCATCGTCTTCCGGATAATCCGCTCACACATTCCCTCATCGAACAGGCCAGCCTCGCACTGGGTGAAGATGTTCTGCTGCTTGATACCGCCGGTGCGTTGCGTTCTACCCGTGCCGTACAACTGTGTCTGCTGATTGCCGGTGTTGTCTGGGCAAAACAGTGTCAGGCCGAAGGTATCGAAACCGATTTTTGCAGCGGACTGTCGATTGGTGCGTTTCCCGCCGCAGTGATTGCCGGAGCGCTCGACTTTGATGATGCCGTGCGTCTGGTCGCCCTGCGCGGTGAACTGATGCAACAGGCTTATCCGCAGGGCTTTGGCCTTTCAGCGATAACCGGTCTGCGCCAGAATCAGGTGGAAGAACTGGTTGCGCAGGTTAACAGCGCTGAATCGCCGGTGTATCTCGCCAATATCAACGCCGAAGACCAGTTGGTGATTGCCGGCAGCGACGCGGCAATGCATCAGGTGATGCAGCTTGCCAAAGGGCTGGGTGCGCAGAAAACGCATCAGCTGGCGGTCAGCGTGCCGTCACATTGCGCGTTACTGGATGCGCCCGCGGCTAAGCTGGTCGGGGCATTTAAACAAATTCGCATTTCCCGCCCGACCTGCGGTTATCTCAGCGGCACGACAGGGCGCGTGTACTGGCAGCCGGAAAAAATTGCCGACGATCTGGCGATGAATATGGCGCGCACCGTCAACTGGCGTGATGCCATGGTCGCGGCGTATGAGCGCGATGTGCGCCTGGCGATTGAAATGCCACCCGGTTCAGTGCTGACCGGCCTGACCCGACGCGCGATGGAGCAGGGCGAAGCGCTCTCATTATGCCAGTCAGGTATGCAAGTTGCGGGACGTCTCGCAGCGCGGTTAAGGGAAAACGAACGCTGAGTAAAGGCGTGATAGGTTGGTGTTACTGCGGAATAAAAACCTTTCCAGAGTGAAAGGTTTTTTGTTTTTACCAAACCGTTAACACAGGGAAGTCACCTACATGCCAGTTATTCTGCGCTTTAAAAATTATCGTTTTTTCTTTTATTCCAATGACGGAAACCCGTCTGAACCTCATCATATTCATGTAAGATCTGGTCAGAAAGAAGCCAAGCTTTGGCTTGTACCTGTTGCAATGTGTCGTCAGACGGGTTTTTCTTCCAGAGAAGTCAGGGAAATCGTAACGCTAACAAACGTTTATCAGACAATCTTTCAAGGAGCATGGAATGAATATTTCGCCTAAAAGTGTTCGGTTCGATGAGAGTACGATGTGGGTCACTCTTGAAGACGGGCAAGTCCTGTCAGCACCGCTGAAACAGTTCCCGGCCTTGCTGAATGCAACACCCGCGCAGCGGCAGGATTATGAAGCCAGTGCTTATGGTCTGCATTGGGATGCTCTGGATGAAGATATTTCTATTGAGGGTTTAATGATGGGAAAGCCGATTGCTAAACCGGCCACCCATGCGAATGTGTCAGCGCTTTCTGCTCGCTAGCGCGTACATCCTGCTTTCAGCGGCGAGGGCGAGGAGATTTGGATCGTGCTCGCGGCTGTGCGGGAAGACCAGCGAAATGGTCTGGCGCATCTGGTAGGCTTCGGCCAGCGGCAGAAGTTTCACCGTATTTTCATACACACCTTTCATCCTGCCGGGAATGAGTGTGTATCCGACGCCCGCCTGTACCAGACTCAGCATCGAAAAAATGTCATTTACCCGCGTGACAATGTCCGGCTCAAAACCGGCGATCTGAAAGGCTTCCTGAAATCCGTGGTAAGTCGCAAACCCTTCTGCCAGTGAAACGAATTTCTTCTTTTTAAAATCGCGTAAATCCGCCGTTCCTTCGCAGGCCAGCTCTGCACTGGCGGGGGCGGCAAGAAAAATATCATCCTGAAACAGCGGCAGCTGATCGTAGCGCTGTGCATCCACGCTCGAATCACTGGTCGAAATCAGGATGGCATCCAGCTGACCGTCTTCCAGCTTGTGCAGCAAATCACTGTTAGAGCCCATTACCAGTTCCAGTTCCAGCTCCGGACGGCGCAGTTTCAGCCCCATGATCAGGCGCGGAATGGTTTCCAGCGTCAGCGAATATAAGGTGCCGACTTTCAGACGCTTATCCCCAAAACCGGCGGCGCGCTGCGTTGCCTGGATCCCGTGTTCCATTTGCTCAATCACCTGCGTGGCATGTTCCAGCAACGCTTCGGCCGCAGGCAACGGCAGAAGATTGCGGCCGCGATGAATAAACAACGGACAGCGCAAACCTTCCTCAAGCGAATGCAGGGCGCGATGCACGCTCACGCTGCTCAGACCAAGTTGCTCGGCTGCGCGGGTGATATTTTGCTTTTCCATATAAGCGAGGAAAATTTCGAGTTTACGGAAGGTGATTTCACTGTCGATCATGCAGGCTCCTGCGGCGCATTGATGGCCGTTGCGACCTGTCGATGATAACTGAATAGCCGCAGCGCGACTATTCAGTAAGGGGGTTAGCTGATGAGAGTATAGGAGACCGTCAGGCATTTCTTGCCCTCGGCACAACTTTTACAGCTGCCGCTCAGACAGCTGTCATCCGCTTCTACCGTTTCCGCTTTGCGCATCGCCACCAGCCGCTCCAGCATGGCCTGCACCAGCGGCTGCGGTGCATTCAGCTGCAGGCTGAGCTGGCGGGCATCCGCCCGGCCGGCCAGCGCGAGAGAGTCGCGAACCTGAATCAGCGTAGTCATCTTGGCTCCTAGTGGCAGTCGCTGCCGGTCGCCGGTTCGCAACAGGCCGCAATATTACGTGGCTTTAAATGCAGGCTGACACGGCTGCGGGCTTTGCGCAGGCAGGTGAGTACGATGGCATTGAACAGCAGCACGATAAGGATAACGCCTGCACTGTACGCCGGATGGCTGCTAAAAGTGGCTACCTGGTAGAACAGGGTCGCCAGAGAATACGCCACATTCAGTCCCCAGAAGATAGAGAACGTCATCCAGCTGCGGCTGGTTTCACGGGCAATCGCCCCCATAACCGACACACAAGGGACGTACAGCAGCACGAAAATCAGGTAGCTGTAAGCGGAAATGGCGGTACCGAATTTCGTGCTCATCACGCCCATTGAACTGACGCCCATTTCGCCGTCGCCTTTGCTGGCTTCGATCGGGTTAGAAAGCACGCTGACGCTGAAGGTATCTTTCAGGCCTTGCCAGGTTTCGTTCACGGCACCACTCAGTTCATCGAGCAGATGGAAGTTTGCAGCGTCGAATTCTTCATTGTGAATGTGTTCTGCGGTGTACAACGTATTGAGCGTACCGACCACCACTTCTTTCGCCATCGCGCCGGTCACCAGACCGACCGTCGCCTGCCAGTTATCGGCGTGTACGCCCATCGGTGCCAGCACCGGCGTCAGCACTTTACTGACCGAAGCCAGCGCGGAATCATTGATGTTATCCACCGCCTGACCGCTGAAAGAGAAGCTGTTCAGTGCGCCGATAAAAATACTCGCGATCACAATGACTTTACCGGCACGCAGCACGAAGCCTTTCAGACGCTGCCAGGTTTGCAGCAACAGACTTTTCAGATGCGGAACGTGGTATACCGGCAGTTCCATCACGAACGGCGAGGCTTCCCCGCGCATGATGGTGTATTTGAGCAGCAGGCCGGTGAGGATGGCGACGACAATGCCCAGCAGATACAGCGAGAACACCACCGACGCGCCATCCTGCCCGAAGAAGGCCGCAGAGAAGACGGCGAAAATCGCCAGCCGCGCACCACAGGACATAAACGGCGCCATCATTACAGTGATCAGACGTTCGCGCGGCGCATCCAGCGTGCGGGCACCCATAATGGACGGCACGTTACAGCCGAAACCGACAATCAGCGGTACGAAGGATTTCCCCGGCAGACCGAGCGACTGCATAAGCCTGTCCATCACAAAGGCCGCGCGGGCCATGTAACCGGAGTCTTCAAGGAAGGAAAGGAACAGATACATCATGCCGATTTGCGGCACCAGCGGCAGAACGGTATTGATACCGCCTCCCACGCCCTGGGCGAGGAAAATGGTCAGCCACTGCGGGAAGTGCAAGGTGAAACCCACCCATTGCATACCCTGAATGAAAATTGCCGCCGAGCCGATGTCGAAAATCGGTTGCAGCGCGCCGCCGATGTTAATTGCCAGCACGAACATCAGGTACATCACCAGCAGGAAAATCGGCACGCCGAGGAAACGGTTGAGGATCACGCGGTCCAGCACCTGCGTCAGCTTGTTTGGTGCGGTGAGGTGCGAATTACTGACGTCTGCGCACAGTGACGCAATGCTCTGATAGCGCGCATCGGCGATCAGCAGCGCCGGGTCTTCCAGCTTTTGCTCTACCAGACGGGCTTTCACCTGCGGCAATAATGTCTGAGCATTGCCTGCATGCGTCTGGCTGTAAATATCGCCTTCGAGGATTTGCAAAGCCAGCCAGCGACGCTGTTGCAGCGGCATGTCCTGCGGCATTTCAGCGGCCAGCACTTCCACTTCCTGTTGCAGCACCGGATGATATTTTACGCGTTCCAGCGCTGCCACTTGCGGCAATTCATCGATGGCCGCTTTCAGTTCTTTGATACCACTGGCGCGGGTAGAAACCAGAGCGATTACCGGGCAGCCAAGGCGCGCAGACAGCGCCGGGATATCAATATTAATGTTCTGGATTTTGGCGATGTCGAGCATGTTCAGCGCCACAATACAGGGTACGCCCAGCTCGAGCAGTTGCAGTGTCAGGTATAAGTTGCGCTCAAGGTTTGAGGCATCCACGACATTAATCATCAGATCTGCGTCGCCGCTCAGAATGTAATGACAGGCGATTTGCTCATCGAGCGAGGTTTGCTCGGAAATGGTGGTCAGCGAGTAGGTACCCGGTAAATCCACCAGTGTAATCTGGTGTTCTGCCGTCGCGAACTGGCCTTCTTTACGTTCTACGGTGACGCCAGCCCAGTTACCGACGCGTTGTCGGGACCCCGTTAATTGATTGAAAAGGGTGGTTTTGCCTGAGTTTGGATTACCAATCAGGCCAATAGTCAGTGCTTTCATACGTTCAGATCTACGTGTGAGAAAGGAAAAACGCGGGAAATTCAAAAGAGCCGCGCTAAACAGTCTTTCTAAATCATCATTAAAAAATCAGGCCAGCATCTCAAGTGTGAGCAGGTCGAGGTCTTTTTTGCGCACGACCAGACTGGTGCGGCGGGTTTCTATCTGCACCGGATCGCCCATCGGCGCTACGCGAATGATGTTGAAGAAGGATCCCGGAAGCATGCCGAGTGACAGAAGCTTCTGACGATAGGCCGGACTGATTTCATGAGAAAAGCCGGTAATTTTGTAAGCACGTTTCGATTGAAGTTGCATAGTTCCTCGCGAGGATGTCAGGCGTTATTGGGTGACGGCGTCCGGGTCTTGCTGCGCCGTGCGTCCCTGCCCGGTGAGTCCACTGATTAGCGATTTATGTTGCGAACAAACTGCTCAGAAATTATCCCTGGTGCAAAATTGTCAGTGTGAAACTGACGGCGTAGTAAATACGCAAAGAAGTACAAACGAGAATAGTTATCATAATTAGTACGCGTAAGGAGACAAAATAAAAGAGGTGTTCCTCTTAACGGGTGTCTCCACCGCATGGCTATCCTATGCCTGCAACAGTGAGGATTTATTGATTTACCTCAGTGATTGATTCATTAGGATTGAGTTTAAAAAGTGTCGAAAAAAGACACATAAAAAAAGCCGCTGAATATCAGCGGCTTTCGTGTATGGCGTGAAACGCGAAAATTAACGTTTTTTGCTGAGCGCAGCGGCCAGGGCATCGGCCATCGCATTATTGCCAGATGGTGCGGCATTGCGGCCAGCGGGTTTATTTTGCGCAGGACGTTTCTGGTTGTCGCGGTTATCGCCTGCCGCAGGTGCGGAGGAACGGCGTGCCGGTGCTTCGCCCGGTTGCTCATCCAGACGCATGGTCAGCGCGATACGTTTACGTTGCAGATCAACTTCCATCACTTTCACTTTGACGATATCGCCGGCTTTCACCACGGTATGTGGATCCTCAACGAATTTGTTCGCCAGTGATGAGATGTGAACCAGGCCATCCTGATGCACGCCGATATCGACGAATGCACCGAAGTTGGTGACGTTGGTGACGGAGCCTTCAAGGATCATGCCCGGCATCAGGTCGTTCATGGTTTCCACACCATCGGCAAAGGTCGCGGTTTTGAACTCAGGACGCGGATCGTGGCCCGGTTTTTCCAGCTCTTTGATGATGTCGGTAACGGTCGGCATGCCGAACTGCTGGTCGGTGAATTCGCTGGCTTTCAGGCCGCGCAGCACATTCGAATCGCCCATCAGCTCTTTCAGCGCCAGCTGCGTCGCGGCCAGAATGCGTTCGACCACCGGATAGGTTTCCGGGTGAACCGTTGAGGCATCCAGCGGGTTGTCGCCGTGGTTGATACGCAGGAAGCCCGCGCACTGCTCGAACGCTTTCGGTCCCAGACGGCTGACTTTCAGCAGCTGTTCGCGGTTACGGAACTGACCGTTCTCGTCGCGCCAGTTAACGATATTCTGCGCCATCATGCGGGTCAGACCGGCCACGCGGGTCAGCAGCGGAACAGACGCGGTATTGAGATCCACCCCCACGGCGTTCACACAGTCTTCCACCACGGTATCCAGTTTTTTTGCCAGCTGTGACTGGCTCACGTCGTGCTGGTACTGGCCGACACCGATAGATTTCGGATCGATTTTCACCAGCTCTGCCAGTGGATCTTGCAGACGGCGGGCGATTGATACGGCACCGCGAATGGAAACGTCGAGATCCGGGAATTCCAGCGCTGCCAGTTCGGAAGCGGAATACACCGACGCACCGGCTTCGCTGACGATAACTTTCTGGGCTTTGACCGCCGGGAACTGTTTTTGCAGCTCGATAAAGAAACGCTCAGTCTCGCGGGAAGCGGTGCCGTTACCGATAGCGACCAGTTCGACATTATGTTTGATGCACAGCGCGGCAACCTGCTGTGCGGCTTTGGCAGCCTGACCGGTATGGGGATAAACGGTGTCGATACCCACCAGTTTGCCGGTGTTATCCACAACGGCGACTTTAACACCGGTACGTAAACCCGGATCGAGGCCCATGGTCGCGCGCATACCGGCTGGCGCGGCCATCAGTAAATCGTGCATGTTGCGGGCAAAAACGTTGATCGCTTCATCTTCAGCGCGTTCGCGCACGGTGCCCATCAGCTCGGTTTCGAGATGCAGCAGCACTTTGATACGCCATGTCCAGTTAACTACCGCACGACGCCAGACGTCAGCGGGTGCGTTGTTCAGGCGCAGACTCAGATGGTCGATGATCAGCTGTTCGCCGTAGCTTTCTTTCGGCGGTTCGTCATGCTGCGGATCGGCATTCAGCGCCAGCTGCAAGACACCTTCGTTGCGGCCGCGGAACATAGCCAGCGCACGGTGCGAAGGCACCTGAGAAATCGGTTCGTGATGATCGAAATAATCGCGGAATTTCGCGCCTTCCTGCTCTTTGCCATCGACCATGCGGGAGGTCAGATGGGCGTTTTTCCACAGGTAATCACGAACTTTCGCCAGCAGCGCCGCATCTTCTGCGAAACGCTCCATCAGAATGTAGCGCGCGCCATCCAGCGCTGCTTTGGTATCTGCGACGCCTTTATCCGCATCGATAAACTTCGCGGCGGCTGCTTCAGGTTCGTTTTGCGGCTCGTTCCACAACAAATCTGCCAGCGGTTCCAGCCCGGCTTCGATAGCGATTTGTCCGCGCGTGCGGCGCTTAGGTTTGAACGGCAGATACAGGTCTTCCAGCTCGGTTTTACTCAGCGTGGTATTAATGGCTTTCGCCAGATCTTCGCTCAGCTTGCCCTGTTCTTCGATGGACTTGAGGATAGTCTGGCGGCGGTCTTCCAGCTCACGCAAATAACCCAGACGGGTGTCCAACTGACGCAGCTGGGTATCATCCAACCCACCGGTGACTTCCTTACGATACCGCGCAATAAAGGGCACGGTATTACCTTCATCCAGCAGACGCACCACGGAAGCAACCTGCTCCGGGCGAACCTGCAATTCACTTGCGATAATGCGGCTCAGTTGATCATTCATAGGTCTGGTATCAGTTCTTTCGTTTAAAAAGCAGGGCACAGTTATACGGTTTGAAGACTAAAAATGCCAGTCATCAGGCCGCCTGCCTGTGCGTTTTGAGAGTTAGCTGATCATTTCCCGTAGTCAATCTCATTGACGTACCAGGTCGCGTCGCCAACCGGCGTGCTCACTATCAGGCTGTCGCCGACTTCTTTTTTCAGCAGGGCGCGCGCCATCGGGGAATCGATAGAAATATAGTCTTTACGGCCAAAAATTTCGTCATAACCGACGATGCGAAAACGCTTGATATCGCCGTCGTCATTTTCGACTTCCACCCACGCGCCAAAGAACACTTTGCCGTCCTGCTGAGGTGAATAATCAACAATCCGCAGCTGTTCCATACATTTGGTCAGATAACGGATACGGCGGTCGATTTCACGCAGCCGCTTTTTGTTGTACTGGTAATCGGCATTTTCGCTGCGGTCGCCCAGGCTTGCGGCCCAGGTGACTTTTTTGGTCACTTCCGGGCGCTCCTCGCGCCACAGGAAATCCAGCTCAGTTTTGAGCTTGTCATAGCCTTCGCGGGTGATCAGTTTCGTTTTCATATTACCTGTCACTTTCTCACTGTTTTCCTGCACAGAAATCTGCCGCCATTGTTTCACACAATCGCGTTCCTGACAGCGCACAAATCGACCGAAAAGTCTGACTCACTGCTACGCTTTATATGATGGCTTTTTAGCCAGAGAGCTATTATCCTTCCGTGCAGTTTCTTACGTTTTTTTACCTTCAGATATTTCACGTAATATAATGAATTAAATAAAAATATCACTCGCGTTTTTACGTCAATAGGGATTGGGGTACAGGTACAAATGGATTTATTAAAATTCTTACTTCGTCTGCCTTTTACTTTGATAAAAGGCCTCCTGCGCGTGCTGGCCTTTGTATTCGGTCTGCTGGGGCGCATTGTTAAACCGATCGTCGGCAATATCGACTGGCGTGCGCCTGCCTGGTGGACGGCGATGTCCGGCGGGCTAAAGCGGGGTTTTACACGGCTGGAAGGCGGAGTCGATAAGTACCCCAAAGCCATCAGTCTGGCGATTCTGGTTTTGCTGTGCGCTGCGGGTGCGGGCTTTTACGGCTGGCACTGGTGGCTTAACCGGCCGCAGCCAATCGAACCGGCGCCGATGGTTTATCAGGACACCAGTGTGCGTATCAGCGGTCCGGAAGCCATCAATTATGCCGCGCAAAAACCTGCGCCTCAGCAGGCGATTTTCACGTTCCGCAACTCCGTCGCGCCGATTACTGATGTGGGTAAAGTGGTCGAAAAAGGGATATCCCTGAAACCTTCTACCGAAGGCGAATGGAAATGGGTGAGCGGCTACGCCTTAGTGTTCACCCCTAAAAATCCGCTGCCGATGGGCACGAAATATGAAGTGAATTTCACGCCTGACGTGCTGCTCGCGCCGCAAATCAAGCTGGCGAAAACCCGTTATGAATTCACCGCACCGGCGTTCGATTATCAGCTGGGGCAGGCCGAGTACTATCAGGATCCGCAGGACCCGCAAAAACGCAGCGCGATTTTTAACGTTAAATTCAACGCGCCGGTGGATGTCGCCAGTTTTGAAAAACAGATTTCGCTTGGTCTGACTGAAGGGAAAGCGAAAACCGAGTCGAAACTCAATTATTCCGTGGTCTACGACCAGAAAAAAATCAATGCCTGGGTACATTCAGAACCGCTGAAGTCGCTCGATCACGGCGGTTCCGTGCGGGTGACTATCGGTGAAGGCGTGAAAGCATCCGTGCCTTCTGCGCCGACCACCCAGGCCAGAAATGGCGTGGTGTCCGTGCCCACGCTTTACAGTCTGATGGTTAACGAAGCCAGCGCGCAGGTGGTGGATGCCGACGGCGCGAAAGGTCAGCGGGCGCTGATTGTCGGCTTCAGTGATGCGGTCAAAGATAAAGATATCCGTCAGGCGGTTAAAGTCTGGTTACTGCCACAACACAATCCGAACGATCAGGACGAAGCCAAAGGCCCGGATGATTACGCCAGCTGGGAAGTCGACAGCGTCGAAAATAACGTCCTCACGCAGTCCACGCCGCTGAATATTCAGCTGAACGAGGCCGAAAGTGATTATCAGCCACAATTCAGTTTCCGCTTCGATGCACCGGCGCACCGCGCCATGCTGGTGGAAATCGACAACATTCTGACCTCCTCCGGTGGCTACAAAATGCCGGAAAAAGTTTACCGTATCGTCGCGGTGCCGGATTATCCGAAATCCCTGCAATTTATGTCGCAGGGCTCGCTGCTGTCGGTGAACGGCGATAAGCAGATCAGCGTCGCGGCGCGCAACGTGCCGGGGATGCGTCTGGATATCAAACGGGTGATCCCAAGCCAGCTGCAACACATTGTGTCATTCAAAAGCCGCCAGTATTCATCGGCAGAATTTAACCGTCTTAATGACGAGTATTTTACCGAGCACTTTAAGTATCAGACCGCCGTAAACAACGACAAGCCGGGTGAAGTGAATTATCAGGGCGTCGATCTCTCGCGTTATCTCTCCACGGATCCGTCTTCACATCGCGGTGTGTTTCTGCTGACGTTGTCGGAATGGGATCCGAAGAAGAAGGAAGTGAAACCGGAAACGGATGACGACGGCAATGTCTACCAGGACGATTACCAGAGCGAAGACGAAGCACCGGCAGGCGATTCACGCTTTGTGGTGGTGACCGATCTGGGGATTATCGCCAAGCGTTCGCAGGATAAGACCCGCGACGTATTCGTGCAGTCGATTCACAGCGGCACGCCGGTGGCGAACGCGAAAGTCTCTGTCATCGCCAAAAATGGCGTGACGTTGCTGACGCAAATGACCGGCGCTGACGGCCACGTGCGTTTCCCTGCGCTGGACGTGTATACCAGCGAGCGCCAGCCGGTGATGTTCCTGGTCGAAAAAGAGGGCGATGTGTCCTTCCTGCCTGCCGACCGGAACAACGACCGCGGTCTCGATTTCTCCCGTTTTGATGTCGATGGCGAAATCACGCCGAACGATCCACGCACGCTGAGCAGTTATCTGTTCTCCGATCGCGGTGTTTATCGTCCGGGCGATACTTTTAATATCGGTCTGATCACCCGCGCTGCCGACTGGAGTAACGGTCTGGCCGGGGTGCCGGTGCGTGCCGAAATTCATGACCCGCGTGACAAGCTGATGAGCACCATTCCGCTGACGCTCGGTGCCAGCGGTTTCAATGAGCTGAGTTATACCACTGACGATAATTCTCCGACCGGTGAATGGAACGTCTATCTGTATCTGATTGGCAAAGATAACGAGTCTTCGACTTTGCTGGGGCATACCTCGGTCAACGTCAAAGAATTCGAGCCGGATCAGCTGAAGGTGAAACTGCAACTGACGCCGGAGCGTAAACAGGGCTGGGTGAAACCGTCGGAATTGCAGGCCAATATCGATGTGCAGAACCTGTTCGGCACACCAGCGCAGGACCGCCGTGTGACGTCGAAACTGACGCTGCGGCCGATGTATCCGAGTTTCGATCAGTTCCCGGATTACGCTTTCTACGAGAACCGCCAGAACAGCGACGGTTTTGAAACAGAGCTGGAAGACCGTACTACGGATGAAAAAGGCACGGCTAATATTCCGCTGGATCTGAAATCTTATGCTGACGCGACCTATCAGCTGCAACTGCTTTCCGAAGCTTTCGTGGCCGGTGGCGGGCGTTCTGTGGCTGCGACGGCGCGGGTGCTGGTCTCGCCTTATGACTATCTGATCGGGGTGAAAGCCGACGGCGATTTGGGTTACATCAACCACAACGCTGTTCGCCATCTGAACGTGATTGCGGTCGATCCTTCGCTGAATAAGATTGCGTTACCGGATCTGAAAGTTGCGCTGGTCGAGCAGAAATACATCTCTGTGCTGACCAAACAGGATTCCGGCGTTTACAAATACCAGTCAAAAATGAAAGAAGTGCAGCTGTCGGAACAGCCGCTGTCGCTGACCGCGCAGGGCAATGACCTGACGCTGGCGACGGATAAACCGGGCGATTTCGTGCTGGTGGTGGAAGATGCAAAAGGCAACGTGCTGAACCGCATTGGCTACACCGTGGCCGGTAACGCCAATCTGAGCCGTTCACTGGACCGAAATGCCGAGCTGAAACTGAAACTCAATCAGGCGGAATATCAGCCGGGCGAGGAAATCGAAGTGGCCATCAACGCGCCGTATACCGGCAGCGGGCTGATCACTATCGAGAAAGACAAAGTTTACAGCTGGCAGTGGTTCCACACCGATACCACCAGTTCAGTGCAGAAAATCCGCGTTCCTGCGGGAATGGAAGGCAACGGCTACATCAACGTGCAGTTTGTGCGTGATGTGAATTCGAATGAAATCTTCATGAGCCCGCTGAGCTACGGCGTGATGCCGTTTAAAATCAGCACTAAAGCGCGGCAGAACTACCTCGAAGTTGATGCGCCGGAAGTGATAAAACCGGGTGAAAATCTGGCGATGACGGTGATGACGGACGGTCCGCAGCAGGTCGCGCTATTTGCTGTCGATGAGGGGATTTTGCAGGTGGCACGTTATCGCCTGAAAGATCCGCTGGAATACTTCTTCCGCAAGCGCGAGCTGGGTGTGGAAAGCTCGCAAATTCTCGACCTTATCCTGCCGGAATTCAGCAAGCTGATGCAGCTGGCCGCAGCGCCGGGCGGGGATGCCGGTGAAGGGCTGGATCTGAACGTCAATCCGTTCAAGCGTAAGCGCGATAAACCGGTGGCGTACTGGTCAGGCATTACTGAAGTGAACGGCGAGAAGCAGTTTGATTATCAGGTGCCGGATTACTTCAACGGTAAAATCCGCGTGATGGCAATTTCAGTCACACCGGACAAAATCGGTAAGGCGCAGACTTCTGCGACCGTGCGCGATAACTTCATCATGACGCCGAATGTGCCGTCGATGGTGGCACCGGGTGATGAGTTTGATGTCAGCGTCGGGGTCAGCAATAACCTCGAAGGGCTGAACGGAAAAAGCGTTCCGGTAGCAATTCACCTGAGTGTGCCGCCGCAGCTGGAAGTGGTGGGCAATGCCGATCAGAAGCTGTCGCTGGCCGAAAAACGTGAAGGCGTAATCAACTTCCGCCTGCGCGCCAAAGCCTTGCCGGGCGATGCGCCGCTGGTGTTTGAAGCCCGGGTTGTCGATGAAAAATATGCCGATAAAACCAGCCGCCGTACCATCAGCACGTCGGTGCGTCCGGCGATGCCATTCCGTACACAGTCGGTGATGGGACGCATGAGCGGCAGCAGCCAGAATGTTGCTAATCTGCGTCAGATGTTTGATGCCTATGCGGTGCGGACTGCGGCGGTCTCCAACTCGCCGCTGGTGCTGACCAGCGGGTTGTCACAGTATCTGGCGGACTATCCGTATTACTGTTCTGAGCAGATTGTCAGCCGTTCCGTTCCGCTGATCCTCGGCGCGCTTCATCCGGAGATGAAAGGCGTGCAGAGTCAGGCACAAAGCAGCAAGCAGCTGAAAGATATGCTGGCGGTGCTGCGTTCACGTCAGAATGACAGCGGCGCAATTGGCCTGTGGCGTTCGTCGCCGCAAACTGATCCGTTCGTCACGCCTTATGTGGTGCAATATCTGCTGGAAGCTAAAGCCGCGGGCGTCGCCTTACCGGCTGGTATGCTCGAAGAGGCCAATTCGGCGCTGCGTGAACTGGCTGCGAATCAGAATGATGATTTGTATACGCTTCGTCTGCGCGCCTGGGCGGTGTATCTGCTGACGCGCCAGGGTGAAATCACCACCAGTTCGCTGGCCTCGGTGCAGGACACCTTGCAGCAACGTTATCCGGACACCTGGAAAACCGATCTGAGCGCGATGTATCTGGCCTCGTCTTATCGTCTGCTGAAAATGGATGATGAAGCGAACACGCTGTTGCAGCCGACGTGGAAACAGCTGAGCAAGGCGTATGACAAAGCCTGGTGGACGCAGAGTTACTTTGATCCGCTGGTGCAGGACGCGACGCGGCTGTATCTGATCACCCGTCACTTCCCGGAAAAAGTCTCCGCCATGCCGCCGCAGGTGCTGGAAAATATGGTCAAAGCGCTGAAAGAGGAACGTTACACGACGTATTCTTCGGCGATGAGTATTCTGGCGCTGGAGAGTTATTCTGCCGAAGTCGCGGCACAGGCCAAGGCACCGGACGCGCTGAAAATCACGCAGTTAAGTAAAACCAAAAATGTGGAACCGCAGCTGATTTCTCAGGTTCAGGGGCTGTTTGCCAAAGCGAATTTCACCGCGGATGCGCAGGCACTTCGCATTGAAAACGGCAACGATGCGCCCGCCTGGTATGTGGTGACGCAGGCCGGTTATGACTTGTCCCCGCCGAAGAAAGCGATTTCACGTGGTCTGGAGATCACCCGCGATTATACGGATGAAAAAGGCAATGCGGTCACGCAGGTCACACTGGGACAGAAGATCAATGTGCATCTGAAAATCCGTGCTAATTCAGCGGAAGGCCAAAGCAATCTGGCGATTGTTGATTTGCTGCCGGGCGGATTTGAAGTGGTTCAGCAAACGCCACCGGAACCGGAATCTGACAGCAGCGACGAAAACAGCGATGCACAAGCTTCTGCTTCGTGGCAGTCACCGCTGGCGGCGTCGGGTTCTACCTGGGCGCCGGATTTCAGCGATATTCGTGAAGACCGGGTGGTGATTTATGGCAGCGCCAGCACCGATGTGCAGGAGTTTGTGTATCAGATAAAAGCCACCAACACCGGCAGTTTTGTGATCCCGCCTGCTTACGGTGAAGCGATGTACGACCGCGACGTTCAGGCACTTTCCGTCAGTGATAAAAAACTGGTTGTCGTGCCAGCCGATGAAGCGGCTGTGGCTAAAAAATAACAAAACGCAGTAGCCCCGTCGTTCACGGCGGGGCGTAACCTGTTCTGAGTAGCAAGATGATCTCTTTTCCTGCCTTTTCCATAACAGCAAAACGTCTGCTGCAAAATATCGCGATGGCGGTATTTTTACTGGCGCTGATCGTACTGGCTTGCCGGCTCTGGCCGCATCCGCCTCTTTCTCAGGGACAACCCTTTTCCTCAACTTATTACGACCGGCAGGGCACGCTGATGCGTATCACGCTGGCTAATGACGATCGTTATCGTTTGTGGACGCCGCTTGAGCAAATTTCGCCGCTGGCGGTGAAAGGACTGTTGCTGCATGAAGACCGCTGGTTTTACTACAATCCCGGTTTCAATCCGTTCAGCCTGATGCGTGGATTCTGGCGCAGTTATGTGGCGGGCGGAAAAATGCAGGGCGGATCGACCATCACCATGCAGCTGGCGCGTATGCACTGGCATCTGAATACCCGTACGCCGTCGGGCAAGATTTTGCAGGTCCTGCGGGCGATACAGCTTGAGCTGAGCTATTCCAAACACGACATTCTCGAAGCCTATCTGAACTATGCGCCCTACGGTCGCAACATTGAGAGTATCGGTGCGGCCAGCCTGATATATTTCGATAAAGCGCCAAAAGACCTGACCTTGCCGGAAGCGCTGACGCTGGCGGTTTTGCCGCAATCACCGAGTTATCGCATTGACCCCAAAACCGGCGTTATCGGCAGTGCGCTGATACAGGCGAGAAACCGGCTTTTCATCCGCTGGCAAAATCATTACGCCACAGACAGCAGTCAGATTTCCCTGTTCAGATTGCCACTGGCGCTGCGTCAGCCGGAACAGATGCCCTATATCGCGCCGCATTTTATCGAGCAGCTTCGTCAGCAGAATCAGCAGTTTGCCGGTATTGATACCCGGACTGACACCACGATAGACGCCGGTTTGCAGCGGCTGGCAGAGAGACAGGTCAACGCGTTTATTACCCGCAACCAAAGCCGTGGTATTCACAACGCCGCCGTTTTACTGGTCGATACCCGCGATATGGGCGTGCGTGCGCTGGTCGGTTCCGCCGACTATTACAACCGCGACATTCAGGGGCAGGTGAACGGTACTAATGCCAAACGCTCGCCGGGCTCAGCGCTCAAGCCCTTTATTTATGCGCTGGGGATGGAGCAGGGCGTGTTACATCCGATGACCATCCTGAAAGACGTGCCTTCCGCTTTTGGGGCTTACGCGCCGGAGAATTTTGACCGGCGCTTCCTTGGCCCGGTCACTGCCACCGATGCCCTGAATTTCAGCCGCAATATTCCCGCTGTGTATGTGGCATCCCAGCTGCGCCAGCCGACGTTTTATCAGTTCCTGCGGCTTTCCGGCGTGGCGGATATGGCCAGTGAAAACCATTACGGCCTGTCGCTGGTGCTGGGCGGCGGTGAAGTGACGATGCAGGAACTGGCAAAACTGTACGCATTGCTGGCAAACCGCGGCGTGCTGCAACCACTGCGCATGCAAAAAAACGATCCGCAACTGACGACTTCTGTCCGGTTGCTGAGTGAAGAGGCCAGCTTTATGACGCTGGATATGCTGCGTCAGCATCGCCGTCCGGGCGATACGCTGGCTCAGGCGCCGTCCTCGTTGCCGGTGTACTGGAAAACTGGCACGTCCTGGGGCTTTCGCGATGCATGGAGTGTCGGTATTTTCGGGCCTTACGTGTTAGTGGTATGGGAGGGGAACTTCGACAGCAAAGGCAATAACGTGTTTGTCGGTGCCGACGCCGCCGCGCCGCTGTTCTTCAACATTATCGACAGCATTACCGCCAGTTACCCTGCGTTGCAGGAGCCTAAACGCCCCTTTCCAAAAGGACTGAAGCGGGTAGATATCTGCCTGGCCAGCGGTGATTTACCGACGCCGTGGTGCCAGCAGAAAGGGAAAACCTGGTTTATTCCCGGCAAGTCTCCGATAAAAGTCGATACCGTATACCGGCCGGTGCGCCTTGATAAACTGACCGGAGAAGTCGCCTGCCCGCCTTATGACGAGGACGAAACCCGTACGGAAGTGTTTGAGTTCTGGCCATCGGATCTGGCTAACGTTTTTGCTCAGGCCGGATTACCTAAACGCAAACCGCCGGTGAACCACTGCAAAGATGAGGGCGTGGACGTGAGCGGCAATCCGCCGCGCATTACCTCGCCACTGAAAAATACCACTTATACGCTGCGCCAGTCTCAGCAGGGTCGCGACCGGATTTCCTTTAACGCCGTAACCGATGCGGACAGTAAAACGGTGTACTGGTTTGTCGATGATATTTACCTTGGCAGTTCGGCCAGCAAATCCGCCATCGACTGGCAACCCATTAATAACGGGCAATACCGCATCCGCGCCGTGGACGATCACGGACGCGCTGACAGCCGGTTAATCAGTATTGAGATTGTGAACTGAGGGATCTGGCCGCGCACATTAGAGAGTGTTGCGCGGCACAATGACCGCTTCAGCGTATGTCCACTCTCAGGGTGGCCATTGCCTGGAATTCACCGGTATCCAGTTCGCCACCCACCAGATTTATCGGCATTGCAGTCAGCGTAATTTTGCCTAGTCCGTTTTGATTCATCGGTAAAACGCCTTGCTGGAAGGGCACATAAATTCCTGAAGCATCCTCAACGACAATGCCAATATCTGCTTTATTGTCAGAAGGCCTGCGCCGGGCAACCAGATAATATTGATTTTCCACGTCTGCTCCGTCTAGCAGCATCAGTAATTTGTCGCCTGTTGGGATCGCCGGCAATCCCTGAGATGAGCAGTCGTATTTGATATCAAATGTCACTGGCCGGTAATTATCCGGTGCATTATTCAATTTAGTGAAGTGGCTGGCCTGAATGGTACCGAAATTAACTGAGATAACTTCACCCTGATTGATTTCACAGCTTTGTGGGGCAGTCAGTGTCCCGCTGATATACAGAATAGCGACAGGAGAACCTAGCGGTGGCGCGCTTGTCGCTGTTGTTGCCGAGGAGGCATAAACTCTGGCAATTTCTGTTCGTGGGATATCGATTTCCCCCACAAATGGGGTCGTGAGATAAAACGTCAGAACCCCTTGCGAGCCGGTGACAAAGGTATCCTGAGTCTTTTGCTGCTGACAAATGCCAGTGCCGTCTTTGTCCCAGTGATGGATACCGTCACTGACGGCTTTACTGGTGGGGACGGTCACATCACCATTTTTGGGGAGAGTAATTTGTGTCATCAGATCAAGATGATCACTAATTTTATAGTAATTGGTCGCATGTCCGAGCGGCAGGGAGGACACAAGGCTATACATGATGAGTACACCGTTGGCACCGGAGGCATCTGAATCCGAGCAATTACAGCTGATGTGATAGCTTTGCTGAGGGCTGTTCATCGCCTGAGCGAAGGATGCACCTTTGACATTATCCTGTCTGAGCAAATTACGTATCAGCGAATTTTCATAAGACACAGCGCTGCCATTCGTTGGTTCACAAGTCGCAGCCCCCGCCCGAACCTGCGCAGAGTACATCCCCGCGAGAAACGCAGTCACTAAGAACAAAGCGACGGATATTTCGCGTCTGGTTATTTTCATGTGAATTTCCTTAAAGACATAAGGCTGTAACGGACTGAATCTGAGAAGCTGCTGGTTGCAGATTAAGCGTGGCTTTACACTGCTGACTGGCGGAAGTTCCCCATTTCACGTGTATAACCGTCGGTTCATCCGTTTTGATCCCGGATAAATACAACACGCCACCATCATCAACGATGTTTTCCAGAGTCTGATCTTCGCTCACAGCGACTGCGCCAAAAGGCACTTTTTTACCGGCCGGCCGGGTAAGCGTAATCAGCGCGCGAACGCCAACGTGTGCATCAAAGTGTGCGACGACCATGGCCCCTTTATTCGGAATGACCAGTTCAGAGTTTTGCGTAACATCGACATCGGCGGGCAACGTGGTTGTGTCCAGCATGATGTGATTTTCGGTATAAGACGTGAGATAAGGCACTATGGCGAAACCGCGCCAGTCGGTTTTGACACCGGGGATATTTTGGACACGCGCGCCGCTCGCTCCGTTGGTATCAATCAGTGCAAACGAATCCCCTAATGGCTGGGAAAGTGTGATGCCATGGGAATGCCCGACAATTCCGCCGGCCAGACCATAGCTGTTTTGCTGCGAATCCTTATCGTAGTAATAGCCGGTATTGAGCGTGCCGTACGCCGAACGATAAGAGGCATTCAGGCTGCTGCTATCACTGCCACCCTGATCAGCATGACTTTGCTGTAGTGAGTAACTGAGGCGATTATCATCAAGTAAGGTGCCAGTGAGTCCGGCTTGCTGCCGGGTTTCTGCTCTTTTCTGATGGGTGGCATTGTAAGTAGCCCAACTATTCGGCAGCCAGCGGCTTAGCGGAATGCGGATATTCAGAGCTACCTGTTGATCATCATCTTCTCCCTGCAATTTGCTGTAGGAGTAAGAAACGTTATAGCTGACTCCATTCAGGCTGGTGTTGAGTCCGAACGAGAGGTTTTTTTCCTGCTCACTCTCGCCCCAGTATCTTTGCTGATAGGCCGTAACATATATGCTGGCTCCCTCCCATATCGTCTGGTTAATGCTGAGCTGCAGCTTGCTGCGTTTATGACTATCTTGTGAATCATCGTCATTTTGGCGCTGATTGGCCTCATCAAAATCATAGAATTCACTGGTCGAATAGCGGTAACTGGCGAGGGTGAGATTAGTATCAGTCGATTCAACGTTTTTTGAATATTGAATGCGATAGGACTGCCCGCTGTCGCTTTGTCCGTTGTCTCGCCGGGTTTGCGCGTGGGTCATATCGAAAGAAACAGATCCCAGAGACAGCAAGCTAAACCCTGTACCCACTATGGCGGAAAGATAATCTGGCGAAGCTAGTGTGCCGGCGTAAACGGTAATTTCGTTCGAGATGCCATAAATCACCGTTCCCTGTGCGAAATCAGGTTCCTTATCCTCATTATCCGTAGAGCGATATTTCCCGACAGTGGTGCTGTATTTAAGGCGACCGGGACGTTGCATGATCGGTACCGCGGAAAACGGTTGATTGAATTTACGTTCGCTGCCATCGGCTTCTTTGATGGTGACTTCCATGTCGCCACTATATGAAGAGGGGTATAAATCATTTATCTCAAAGGCACCCGGCGCGACATAGCTTTGATAAATAATGTAGCCATCCTGGCGGACGGTAACCTCTGCGTTAGAACTGGCAATACCCCGGATAGTTGGGGCAAACCCACGCTGGCTGTTAGGGAGCATATTGTCGTCTGAGGCGAGCTGAATCCCCGTAAACTGTAAACTGGGAAATAAATCACCAGGAGTTGCGCTCTCCCCGATGAGTAGTTGGGATTTGAGCCGCTTGATGTCTCTCTGGACATAGCTGGCGATGGCATCCCAGCTTTGCTGACCGTCACTGCTGCTGTAAGTGCTGTAGTTACGAAAGCGCCATGCGCCGGCGTTAAACCCATTTTGCAGGTTCAGATATTGGTTTGAGTCATCAGTGCCATTTCGACTCTTACGCTGAGCCCCTGAAAATGAATAATTGGAAAACAGGACCGGGACACCATCATCCCATCTTTGGGGGTCAACATAGCCATTCGCTTTTTTATCCATTGCAGCCTGCGGAATGCTGACCTCGAGTTTCATGCGGTTGAAATCCAGAGTGGCAGTTGCCGCAGGAATATAATTCGTTAAAGGCCCGAGCGGTGCATCGTGCTTATGGTGGGATAATGCCGGAAAAGCATCGACCCGCACACCCAGGGCTCGCAGCAGATCAGGCGAAATTTGCGGAGCCAACGATCCATCAGGCATCGTGTCATAGCGGATTTTCTGTTGCAGGACTTTGTCATGATTAACATAAATCGCTGTGTCATAGACGCCAGGAACTTGGGCTTTATCGCTAAGAGTAAATACCGAGAGGTCGACATTCCCCGTTTCCTGACCTGTACGCTGTAGATAGTTGGGATCAAAATAAACTGCTTCTGCAGCCCTCGCCGGTTTAAGCTGCATTGCACAGATATTCACAAAACCCGTTATGCAGAACAGCAAAAAAAAACGGCGCTGATGAATCTGGTGCCGGCAGCGGGCCGGATGTTTTGGAAACGGAGGGTGAACCATTGTTATCGTCCCTGAACTTCAAAAGGCTTGCCTGACTGATTGTTTTTTGTGGCTGCTAGAGCACTCGTTTTTCTGGCCGGGAATCGCCTCCATAATCATTAATCGCGCTCCATTCAATGATATTGCTAAGATTACTTTCCGGCAGTTTGACGATGAGCTGTCCGCCCGGAGCTACCATCTCCACATCTTTAAACAGGGTAGTTCCGACCATGAGATAGCTGAAAACCACATAAAACTGTGTGGGGTTTTTAATAATCAGCTCGCCTGACGTGCGGGAAAATTGCAGCAATTTGTAAGCGTCATAAGGTTTCCCTTCCAGGCCAGACGGTCGGTAGAAGAGTTTTATCCGGGTATTTATAATGAGTCTGAGTTCATTGAGGCTGTTTTTAGGTGTTGATGGAATTGCCCTTACATTAATATAAAATACAGATTCTTTGTTTTTAGGTAATTCACCTCCCGTATATGAGATACGTAAACTGCTGTCTTCATTTGCATTGAGGCGAAACAGCGGGGGCGTTACAACAAAGGGTCCGCGAGTTTTAGTATCACCGTTCTCAATCCATGACTGTATAAGAAAAGGGTTTTTTTCAGACTTATTGCTTAGTGGTAATGAAGCTTCTTTCTTATCGGCATCATAAATGACACGGGTCTGGCCGACAAGAATTCCCCCACCATAGCTTGCATGAATGAAAGTAAAAAATATTATCGAAATTTTAATAATAAAGCGTATCAGTTCATGCATGTCTTTATTACTCTTGGGTAAGTGATATGAATAAAAGGTGAGTCTAATAAAATTATTGGCAGATTCTGTAAAGAATCTGCCGGGACTTCTATTTCTTAACGATAATCCAGAGTGACATTAACGCTGGCATCTGCCGGTCCAGCGGTAATGTCGGTTGGATTTTTGAATGACTGGTAATTCGCAAGAAGATTGATATTCATCGTGGCTGTTTTGATGTCATAACTCAATGTTGGCAGCGTGTTGAGAAGCATGACTTGTTTTGTCGCCGCATCCATAATCTGAATGCCTACACCGTCTGCCATCGGATCACCAAAGGAGTTCGCCAGTTTGACCAGATTCGGATGAGTAGCATCCACAGCGTCAGCCTCCATCCAGATGACAAAGTGTGGCACTGGATCAGTGTCTTTTTGTGCTACAGGGCAATTTGTCAGCGGTAGGGTAAAGGGGATTTCAGGCGAAGTATCGCCAATTTGCTGAAACTGAGCAGCGGAATAAGTCCCTAACTGAACATCAACATCGCTGCCATTATTGATGACGCAGGCTGTTTTAATAATAGCACCAGTGAAGTTGATTCTCCCATCTATTGCATAGCTGCTTCCCGCTAACGCAAGGAGCAATCCGCCAACTACGAGTTTAATTGTCTTTTTCATTTTCGCATCCATTCTGAAATAAAACATTGAAGGTTGAAGCACAGATGCACCTAAAAATAGGTAAGCAATATTAATGAAGCGTCTGTGTAAAACGGAGTCTATCAACTGTTTTATCGGTTGAATAGGGTATGGGTTCTGTAGTGAACAGTTTTGATATAAAAATACAAAGTATATATTTGTTTCCATGATTTATTGGTCTTGTGTAATTCATAATATTGATCATTCTATTTTCTGGAAATTTAAAATTTAACAGCAGGGAGTATACTTTATTTTTAATTAATCGCTTTAATAGAAGTCATGTAAAGGTACCCGATTCTTTAAATATTAATGCGCAGGCGGCTGTGGTTATATATTGAGTCGCTTTGAAGAAGGATTGGTTTCACAAAGTGTCCCTTTACCGAACTTCTAAGACAAGAACGAACAATTTATGAGCAGCGGGGGGGGGGTGTAGCGCTGAGGATGTTCCGAAGTCGTCGACGACAAACCGTAACAAACCAACCTTAGGTGGCAGAAGATTCCTCTGATATTGTTGATAAATTAGGAAATCCATAATCATTGTTACAATTTCGTCTAGAATATATACCATTAAACGCTGTCTGTTTTAGCTGACATTTCTAACAATACAAGCTTCAGGCATTCACGCCTTTGGGAGATTTAAATGCAAGAAAATCACAAGATTCTGGTGGTCGATGATGACATGCGCCTTCGCGCACTTTTAGAACGTTATCTGACTGAACAGGGCTTCCAGGTGCGTAGCGTTGCCAATGCTGAACAAATGGATCGCCTGCTGACCCGTGAGTCATTCCATCTGATGGTTCTCGACCTGATGCTGCCTGGCGAAGATGGCTTGTCTATCTGCCGCCGTCTGCGCAGCCAAAGTAACCCGATGCCGATCATTATGGTCACCGCAAAAGGCGAAGAAGTTGACCGTATCGTGGGCCTGGAAATTGGTGCCGACGACTACATTCCAAAACCGTTTAACCCGCGTGAACTGCTGGCCCGTATCCGCGCCGTATTGCGTCGTCAGGCCAATGAGTTGCCGGGTGCGCCTTCTCAGGAAGAAGCGGTGATTTCGTTTGGTAAATTCAAACTGAATCTCGGTACACGCGAAATGTTCCGTGAAGATGAACCTATGCCACTGACCAGCGGTGAATTTGCCGTCCTGAAAGCGCTGGTGAGCCATCCGCGCGAACCGCTGTCCCGTGACAAGCTGATGAATCTGGCTCGTGGTCGTGAATACAGTGCAATGGAACGTTCTATCGATGTGCAGATTTCCCGTCTGCGTCGTATGGTAGAAGAAGATCCGGCGCATCCGCGTTACATTCAGACCGTATGGGGTCTGGGCTACGTATTCGTGCCGGACGGCAGTAAGGCATGAAACGAATACGCTTTTCACCGCGTAGCTCGTTTGCCCGAACACTGTTATTAATCGTCACCTTGCTGTTCGTCAGCCTGGTGACGACCTATCTGGTGGTGCTTAACTTCGCCATTCTTCCCAGTCTGCAGCAGTTCAATAAGGTCCTGGCATACGAAGTGCGTATGCTGATGACCGACCGGTTGCAACTGGAAGATGGTACGTTGCTCGCAGTGCCACCGGCATTTCGTCGCGAAATTTACCGCGAACTGGGCATTTCCCTTTATACCAACTCTGCCGCCGAGGAGAGTGGTCTGCGCTGGGCGCAGCACTACGAATTCCTCAGTCAGCAGATGGCGCAGCAGCTCGGTGGTCCTACCGATGTGCGCGTCGAGGTGAATAAAAATACCCCGGTTGTGTGGCTGAAAACCTGGCTGTCGCCTGACATCTGGGTACGCGTTCCGCTTACTGAAATCCATCAGGGCGATTTCTCCCCGCTGTTCCGTTACACACTGGCGATTATGTTGCTGGCGATAGGTGGCGCGTGGCTGTTTATCCGTATCCAGAACCGACCCCTGGTGGAGCTGGAGCACGCGGCGTTACAGGTGGGCAAAGGCATTATTCCTCCGCCATTACGGGAATACGGTGCGTCTGAAGTGCGTTCTGTGACGCGCGCGTTCAACCAGATGGCGGCGGGCGTTAAACTGCTGGCCGATGACCGTACCTTGCTGATGGCCGGTGTCAGCCACGATTTGCGAACACCGCTGACGCGTATTCGTTTAGCGACTGAAATGATGAGTGATGGTGATGGCTATCTCGCCGAGTCGATTAACAAAGACATCGAAGAGTGCAACGCCATCATCGAGCAGTTCATCGACTATCTGCGCACCGGCCAGGAAATGCCGACAGAGATCACCGATCTCAACGGTATTTTGGGCGAAGTGATCGCGACAGAAAGTGGTTACGAACGTGAAATAGACTCTGATCTGGCCGACGGTGAATTGCTGGTGAATGTGCACCCGCTTTCAATCAAGCGTGCTGTCGTGAATATGGTGGTCAACGCCGCCCGTTACGGAGATGGCTGGATTAAAGTCAGCAGCGGTCGTGAACTCCAGCGCGCATGGTTCCAGGTTGAAGATGACGGGCCGGGGATTGCACCGGACCAGCTTAAACATCTCTTCCAGCCGTTTGTGCGCGGTGAAAGTGCCCGAACTACCAGCGGCACCGGTCTGGGCCTGGCGATTATTCAGCGTATTGTGGATGCCCATTCCGGCACGCTGGATATTGGGAGAAGTGACCGTGGCGGATTAAGAATTCGTGCGTATCTGCCGTTACCGGTGGAGATGCTGAAAGCGGTGGCGGTTCAGCAGAAGCCAGTTTGATTAAGGGGAGCCTTAATGATCCCGTTTTTCAGACGGGTGAAAGTTTCGGTTTCTCAATTGCGGTTCTCACTTATGGCGCTGCGCCGAAACCGCCCAAAGGAGGAAAGTGCTTTTCCTCCTTTGGATTCCTCCTCGCTTTTTCAACACGTGCTACGCTCGCTGGCTATGTTTCAGTATCCACCGCGACAGGCTGGAAATCTTGCCGCTACGCGGTACCTTCTCTCGGTCTTCGAGCCACAGGTCTCGAAGCCGCTCCGTTCAGCAAGATTTCTGAATCGCCCGCATAATCTTAAATCCAAAAGCAGAATGGATGTATCTTTTAGAAATGTAGATTGGCGTGCTCAAAAATGGCACCGAATGAATGGTTCGAGACTCAAGGCTCGAATCCTGAAATTCGGGAATCGCCTCGCGATGACATTTTGCGCCACACGCTAAAGCAACAGAACATGCCCGTCGTACCCGCGATAGCGCGCAGTAAAAGAGCCGGGGATTCTTAAGGGTGGTGGCGATAAGCCACCCTTAAGGCCGGTGTGGGCGGCAGCTCACGGTTTTGACCCAAGGCGGTGTGGGCGACAGCTCACGTTCGGATGGCAACCCACTATTCAGCTCTTCCTGCTCATCACATAATACTCTGCCGCTTCTTCCCGCCATCTCGGCGTATCCCCCGCATTCCACGGATTCACCAGTGCGATGTCCGTGTGGGTAAACACGTCGGCATGATCCGTCGCCAGAGTCGCATGATGATTCAGGCAGATAGCCGCCAGCTGAATGTCACGCTCCGGCATCTCAATATTGGCCGCTTTTGACGCAGCTGCCACCCGCGGGTAATACAGTGCGCTTGCCGCATCAAACGATAATAAGCGACCAGCAAAATCCTGATTCAGCATCTCCAGCAACACTTGTGAAAGCGCGGCTTTTGGCTGATGAGCTGGCAATGTCTCAACCCAGGTGAAAAGGGCCGCCACGCTCAGGCTGGTCAGGTACAGCTGTGTGGTGTCCTGTGCGTCCAGCCATTGCAGAACGTTCTTTTGTGGCCTGGGATTGATCATCTCAAGAATGACGGCGGTGTTGAGAATAATCATTCGGGTGGCAGTTCCAGTGGCCCGGCAATCACGGTGGAAAAACGCTGGCGGAGCTGGCTGCCAAGGCCAAAGTCAGGCTGGGTGGGGACTAACGCCTGTTTGAGGATCAAACGTGCTTCTTCTTCCATCGAGTGACCTTTTTTGGCCGCCGCGATACGCAGCAGTTCTTTCACATCGTCATCAAGATTACGAACGGTAATGGTCGCCATATGAGGTTCCTCTGACAGCAATGCAGTCATTCTGAAATGCTGCCGGACCGGTTGCAATAAAAAAGGCGCGGAAGCCCGCGCCTGATGAGAGATTATTGCCTGTTTACCGCTTCGGTCCGGCGCTGACCAACGCGGCGCCCGCCGGGGTATCGGTATATTTATCAAAGTTATCAATAAACAGCTGCGCCAGATGCTCTGCTTTTTCCTGCCACTGTTCGCGGCTGGCGTAAGTATTACGCGGATCCAGAATATGAGCGTCGACGCCTGGCAACTCAACCGGAACCGCCAGATTAAACATCGGCAGTGTGAACGTTTCGGCATCATCAATGGTGCCATCTAAAATGGCATTGATAATCGCACGCGTATTTTTCAGCGAGATGCGTTTGCCGGTACCGTTCCAGCCGGTATTCACCAGATAAGCCTGCGCACCGGCGGCCTCCATGCGTTTTACTAACACTTCGGCGTATTGCGTCGGGTGCAGCATCAGGAACGCGGCACCGAAACAGGCGGAGAATGTCGGAGTCGGTTCATTGACGCCACGCTCAGTGCCCGCCAGTTTGGCAGTAAAACCTGACAGGAAATGGTATTGCGTCTGTGAAGCCGTCAGACGCGAGACCGGCGGCAGCACACCAAACGCATCTGCGGTCAGGAAAATCACTTTGCTGGCATGCCCGGCTTTTGAAACCGGCTTCACGATATTATCTATGTGGTAAATCGGGTATGAAACACGGGTGTTTTCGGTTTTACTGCCATCATCAAAATCGATTTTGCCGTCTTCGCTGACCATTACGTTTTCCAGCAATGCGTCGCGTTTGATGGCTTTGAAGATTTCCGGTTCGGCTTCTTTGCTGAGTTTAATAGTTTTAGCGTAGCAGCCGCCTTCGAAATTGAAGACTCCATCGTCGTCCCAGCCGTGTTCATCGTCACCGATCAGTTTGCGTTGCGGATCCGTCGACAGCGTAGTTTTACCGGTACCGGAAAGCCCGAAGAATACCGCGACATCGCCTTTTTCGCCGACGTTAGCCGAACAGTGCATCGAGGCAATGCCCTGCAATGGCAGCAGATAATTCATGACGGCGAACATGCCTTTCTTCATTTCGCCGCCGTACCATGAACCGCCGATCAGCTGAATACGTTCGGTCAGGTTGAAGGCGATGAAGTTTTCTGAATTCAGCCCCTGTTTCTGCCAGTCAGGATTGGTACTTTTCGCGCCGTTCATCACGATGAAATCGGGTTCGAAGTTTTCCAGCTCACTTTCCGTGGGGCGGATAAACATGTTTTTGACGAAATGCGCCTGCCAGGCGACTTCGGTAATAAAGCGGACTTTCAGACGGGAATCGGCGTTTGCGCCGCAGAAAGCATCAATGATAAACAGACGTTTGCCGGACAACTGCTTGCTGACCAGAGCCTTCAGTGACGTCCAGGTTTCCTGTGACATCGGCTTGTTATCATTTTTGCCTTTGCCCTGATCAGACCACCACAGCGTATCGCGGGTGGTGTCATCGCGGACGATGTATTTATCTTTCGGCGAACGACCGGTGAAAATACCGGTATCGACATTGACTGCGCCCAGTTCTGTTACCTGCCCGCGCTCAAAGCCTTCGAGACCCGGCGCCGTCTCTTCATTAAAAAGAGTTTCGTAATCAGGGTTATAGACGATTTCGCTATTCTGATGGATCCCATAAAGGGCGAGTTTTTCGGCGGTGATCCCGATAGTCGTAGGCATTTCCCTGCTCCTCACTGAACTTTGAATCCCTCGGTAGGGATAAATCAGTTGTTATTGTAGGTATTTATCGCGTTTTAACCGCGACAAATCTCAAAGAATAACGGGAGATGTAAATGTTTTTCCAGAATTGTGATGAAAAACTCGAAAGGTATGCAAAAAGGTTATGCAAAAGAAATAAAAAAGGGACTTTTCGGTGAAAAGTCCCTCAATATTAAACTGTTAACGATCAGTGAACGTGGTCATCTGAGGAGTGAACATCTCCGCCCGCTTTCAGCGTCGCCATGTCCATCGCGTCAAATTCATAATCTGCACCGCAATAATCACAGTGCATTTCGATTTTGCCGTCAGCTTCCAGCATCTCGAGAATATCTTCATCCGGCAATGTCAGCAGCGCGCCCGCACAGCGTTCCCGCGAACAGGTACAACGGAAACAGACTGCCTGCGGTTCGTACAGAGTGACTTCTTCCTGATGATACAGACGATAAAGCACTTCATTCGCTGGCAGGTTCAGCAGCTCTTCAGCCTTGATGGTCGTGGTCAGCTGCGCCAGATGGCTGAATTCTTCCGGATCGGTATCTTCAGCGGGCAGAACCTGCAACAACATACCGCCTGCCGCTGGCTGGCCTTCCACTTCACCGGTACGGATGAAAATGCGGGTTGGCAGCTGTTCGGATTGCATGAAGTAGTTTTCCAGGCATTCGGCCAGGTTTTCACCTTCCAGACCCACCACGCCCTGATAACGCTCGCCGACGCTCGGGGAAATGGTGATCACCATGTAGCCGTTGCCAATCATTTCTTTCAGCGAACAGCCTTCGGTGATGTCACCTTGCAGACGCGCAATACCGCGCAGTTCCTGTTTGTTATTCCCGTTAATCACGGCCAGTTTCAGCGGGCCATCGCCTTGCAGCTGTACGGTAATATCGCCGTCGAATTTCAGTGTCGCGGTCAGCAGGCTGGTCGCTACCAGCATTTCGCCCAGCAGATTACGCACTTCTGCCGGATAGTCATGACCGGCAACAATCTGCTGGAAGGTTTCTTTGAGCGAGACCAGTTCACCGCGAACGGCGTGATGATTGAACAGGTAGCGATGCAGTTGGTCGTGATTAGACATAATTTTCTCTCTGTTTAGCGAACTCAAATCCTTCATCCTTCAGTTGCTGCCTTGATGCAACTCGAATGATTTTGGATTTATTCGGAATCGCCATATTTAAATTTGATCAGGGTCCGCCGTTCCTTTTTGTCCGGGCGTCGGTCCGGATGCGGCATGGCATTCATTTTTCGCGCCTCGGAGATTTTCTCCCGGCTGGCAATGCTTGCGTCGGTTTCCTGATACAGTTTCTGTGCGTCTTCCGCGCTGCGGCGCTGAGTGTTTAGCCCCAGAACGGTGATCGTTTTTGTGTCATTTCCCTGACGTAGCGTGATTTCGGCATTCAGTTCCATCAGCTTGCTGGGTTTCCCCCGCTGACCGTTGTAATGCACCTTGCCGCCATCAATCATCTCGCGTGCCAGCGCGCGGGTCTTATAAAAACGAGCCGCCCACAGCCATTTATCAAGACGTACTGCATTATCGTCGTCGTCCGTTTTACCTTTCATTTTTCTCCCCTGAACCTGCCGGAATTATTTAGCCGGGCCTGTTACGGGGTGAATCGAAGGCAACAGGCTACGGAAGTCATTAATTGAGGGATGGCCCTGAAATGACTTATCTGCCATGGTCGAATCCGGATTTTCTATACCCAGACAATAGCGGATACCGAAGGTTTTTGCCGCATTCAGGATGGGTTCTCCGTCATCGACAAATAAAGTCCGTTCAGGATCAAAGCCCGTTTGCTTTTGTACCGCAGACCACAAGCGCTGATCTTCTTTCGGATAACCAAATGTGTGGGTAGAAAGTAATAAATCAAGGTGCTGGTCTAAACCGGTGTGCTCAATTTTAACGGACAGACTGTGCGGATGCGCGTTGGTCAGCAAAATGGTCTGGCGTCCGCTTTCACGAAGATGCGTTAAAAATGGCAGCGTATCGTCTCGCAGTCGCGCATTTTTGCCGATGTCAGTGGTCATCTGATAGATGTCCATATCCAGCCGCTCGCTCCAGTAATCAAAGCAGTACCAGTTCATGGTGTGCTGAACAGCCAGATATTCCTCATGAATTACCTGACGGGCATTTTCAAGCGGAATAGACCGTTGCTGGCTGAGTGCTAAGGGCACATTCTGCAACCAGAACTGACTGTCGAAGGCCAGATCCAGCAGCGTGCCGTCCATGTCCAGCAAAACGGTATCAATGCAATTCCAGTTAAAATCAGGGGGCATGAAAACTCCATGTCCTGACGGCTGAAGTGGTGCGTGCGCCGCAGGAGAGAAAAAGTAAAAGCAGGGAAGGGCATCAGGGTAGCACAATCTCACAGGGTGGCGCAGAGTCACCCTGTGGTTTTCAGCCAGGTATGTGAGGCATCACAGGCGTGAGCGTTGGGTGAAAACACGAATTGTAGTGTTGCTGGATATCATCAATACGACGCTTATCTCTTACGAAGCGGCGGATAAACAACACGCTGTTCACCAGCAGAATGCCGAACAACAGGAACAACAATAAGCTGGTGCCCAGATAACGCCACAGCGTGGAGATGTCCGGTTCGCTGTGCAATGAAATATGGCGGGTTCCGTTGGCATCCACGCTGATACTGGTGATCACGCCCTGCGCACTGAACGGAGTATGGAGCAGCAGGGTCGATAAATGTTGCAGCTGCTTCCACTGATCCTGCGGCGGATTGGCGTACAACCCGACCGGTGGCACCGGCATTTCAATTAAATCGCGGCCTTCATCGTTGCTGATTAAGAATCCGCCCGGCGGCGGGCTGTTCAGGCTGTCAGCCGCACGACGGGTTTCCTGCATGAAGAACGACGCGGTGGCGTTATTGACCAGTTCACTCAGCGACTGCGCACTGACCGGGCGCAGCAGCACGTTGATACCCTGTAATGAGCCTGCTTTCGCCCGCTTGACCAGTGAATTCCAGTTGCTTGAATTCCCGAGATTCACCAGCGCGTTTTTCAGTCGCACGCAATCATTGCTGTTCCCGCATAACGCTTCTGTTTTCAGGACAATATCTGCAAAGTCATCCAGCAGGATCATGCCGGATTTCTCAATCGCGGTAGCCAGCTGCGGGTTGATGTTTTGCTCCGGGGTTTCGCCGGGATGCATCTGATTATTAACGGTCGTCTGCAACGCCGTCGCCGCTTCAATAATTTCTGACTGTGGAACAGGCAGCGGCGTGGCGTTATTCCAGTAGATGGCCGAACAATCGAAAGGCATATAACCGGAGGCAGTACGGCTGGCTGACGGCGGCACGTTGCACATGCCCGTTCCCTGAACTTTCAACGTATCGCCGACGCGAAGCGTGGTCTTTTCCAGATCCTGAACGCTGTTAACCTGTGTACTTTGCGCGCCCTGAAGCCAGGCGATGCTGAGTTTCAGCGGCAGGCCCAGAGGAACATAAACCAGTAACGCCAGCAGCAGAAGGAATGCGCTGGTGGCCAGCACCAGATTCTTTCCCCAGAGCTGGAGCGGGAATTTTTTGACCTCATCATGCAATGACAAAATGCTGCCCTGACGGACAACCTGACTGTTCATATACACTTCGACATCGGTCGGCTGACCCAGGTCGCGGCCAATATAGGGTTGCCAGTGCGGCGGATAAATCAGATCGATAGCGCCGAGAGAAATATTGCTGATATCACCTTGCTTGGATTCACCAAACAATCCCCAGCGTTTAGGTAAACCCCGCAGGCAATGGATTTCTTTACGGTTTTTACCTAAACGTTCAGACACTACCCGCCAGATAACCCAGCCCGCGAGCGCTGCGGCAACCATCAGTATCCACGGGAGGAACATCACCGGACTTTGCAACGTGATGAACAACAGCAGCAGAATGCCCGAAACGGCCAGCGCTTCTTTGACGCCGTTCGAACGGGTCAGGGCGCGCTCCTCGCGGGTTTCGCTGCGCACTTTTACCAGTTCGATATGTTCACTTTCTTCATGGCGGATGGAGGCGTTTTGCGGCTGAGAAGGGATGACTGCCGAAACCGGCACCGGCCCTTCATAGACGTGATCGGCCAGAGTATGGCCGTTGAGCGAAATCACCAGCGGCAAAGTCTGCGTTTTGATCAGCTCGACTTCGTTTTCCTGCGCGATGTATTGCTCCCAGAAAGGCGGCAGGTGAATTTCAGTCGCATCAAGGAAATAACGCCATTTGTTCGGATCTTCGCTCGCCACGCCATAGCGGGTGATCGCGCGTTTCAGGCTGTAAACATTTTCGCTTTTGGTGGTCAGCGTCAGTTTATCTTGCAGGATAATCAGATTATTACGGTGGGTGATCGGCGTCTGGCCGAGGCCTTCATGCTGACGCAGGTAGCGTTCAACGGCATCACGCTCTTTTTGCGAAAGTTTACGCTGGCTCGGTGCGGAAAAACGCACGACAGATTCGTCGCGTTGGCGGCGGCGCAATACAAGCCAAAAATAAGACGCTGTGGCAATGATTGCGATACCCAACAACACCAATGTCACGACTACTGTGCTCATCCGATCCCCGTTCAGACGTGGGTGACTTACGTCAACTCTGTGAAAGTATTATACATAAATAGAATGCACATTCTGCTCGTGAAGCCTTTTAGGTAGGAATTTTATTATTATTTGGCTGAATATTATGCACAAAAAATACCACGATAGAGGATACCTGCATTTAAGAACTGTCTGGTATCGGTATAATCCTATTTTGATGTGTCAGTGTTTTTGTTAAAGCAAAACTGTGAGCACCGTGAGTGTACGGATGATTTTTATGCTTTTTCTGCTGATTTTTTAGGGGGGTTTTGTGCAAAAAATGAGTGCAGGCAGCACCGGTTTCAGTAAAGATTGCGATTCTGGCTCTCAATAACGCACAATGCACACTGATAGCGGTCTTTAAACAGAAAAACGAACCCATTAGAACACCTCTGGTCAGGTGAATAATAAGTTGGGGATGAAATGACACAACACCTGCAAAAACCGAAAATCACCAAGGTGGAAACCGTTGCCCGGTCGCGTTTATTTACCATCGAATCCGTTGATCTGACTTTCAGCAACGGGGCACAGCGTGTTTACGAACGTATGCGGCCATCCGATCGCGAAGCGGTGATGATTATTCCTGTCATTGATGATGAGCTGGTGCTAATCCAGGAATATGCCGTTGGCATCGAAAGCTACGAGCTGGGTTTTCCCAAAGGGCTGATTGATCCGGGCGAGAGCATTCTGGAAGCGGCTAACCGCGAATTAATGGAAGAGGTTGGCTTTGGTGCCCGACACTTTGATGTGCTGGCCAAACTGACGATGGCACCTTCCTATTTTTCCAGCCGTATGAATATCGTCATTGCCAAAGACCTTTACCTGAAAAGTCTGGAAGGTGATGAGCCGGAGCCACTGCCGCAAACCCGCTGGCCGGTTTCACGGATGATGGAATTGCTGCAACATCCTGATTTTTGCGAAGCCCGCAACGTCAGCGCGTTGTTCCTTGCGCATGATTTCCTGACGCGCAACGCCCGCTGAATCTCTGATAAGACACCATTAAAAAAGCCGGTCATGCTTGATGCAGACCGGCTTTTTGCTTTACAGCTTACGCATCAGAACAGTTCGTGTTCCTGACCGTTATCCATGATGGTCGTCCCGACTTCATGCACGGCATGTTCTGTCGGCTGAGTCCCGTCGATGAAGTATTCCGGACGACTGTTACCGCCGCCGTCAGACAACTTACCGGTACTCTTATCGATAGTGACGGTCACCACGCCTGGTGGCGGCGTTTGTGGTTGTTCCGGCACGCCGTCAAGCACGGCTTTCATGTAATCATCCCAGGCTGGCTGAGCACTTTTCGCGCCGCCTTCTGCACCGGAAATCTGATCAGGGATCACGCCTGAAGCCGTTGAACGGCCCAGATCCCGGCGGTGATCGTCAAAACCAATCCAGACTGAAGTCACAACATTCGGGCCATAACCTGAGAACCACGCATCTTTCGAGCTGTTGGTTGTACCGGTTTTGCCGCCAATGTCGTGGCGTTTGAGATCACGCCCCGCACGCCAGCCGGTTCCCATCCAGCCTGGTTCACCGAAGATGTTGGAGGTCAGTGCATCGCTTATCAGGAACGAAAGCGGTGTGCTGATCACGTGCGGCGCGTATTGCTGCGCAGCATCAACCTGAGGCGAGTTAGGCGGGACCTGCTCGAGTTGCGGAGTTGGAACGCTGGTATTGTTGCCGGTGGTCGATGTCGCAACGTTTTCTACGTTGTCATCGGACAGCACGGCTGATTTTTGCGTATCGCCGTAAATCACCGGGATATTACAGGTGCGGCAGGCAATTTTAGGTTTCGCTTCAAACTGAACCTGACCTGATTCATCTACAATTTTGGTGATGAAATACGGGTCAACCAGATAACCGCCGTTAGTCAGCGTGGCGTAACCGCGCACAACCTGTAACGGGGTGAAAGAAGCAGAACCCAGCGCCAGAGATTCGGAATGCACAATGTTAGAGGCCGGGAAGCCGAAACGTTGCAGATATTCTGCTGCGTAATCGACACCCATCGCACGCATTGCACGCACCATCACCACGTTTTTAGACTCACCCAGACCCCGGCGTAAGCGGATCGGGCCGTAATACGTTGGCGGTGAGTTCTTCGGACGCCAGTCTGTACCGGCACCGGCATCCCAGCGGGTAATCGGCATGTCATTGAGAATGGTCGCCAGCGTCAGGCCTTTGTCCATTGCTGCGGTATACAGGAACGGTTTGATGTTTGAACCGAGCTGACGAACCGCCTGATTGGCACGGTTGAATTTGCTCTGGTTGAAGTCAAAGCCGCCGACCAGCGCTTCAACCGCACCGTCGTTTGGATTAAGAGAAACGATAGCCGAGTTGACGTCCGGAACCTGCGCCAGCCACCAGACATCGCCCACTTTACGCACCCAAATCTGCTGACCAGGGCGTACCACGTCAGACACTTTTTTCGGCGTCGGTCCCTGGGCATTGTCGTTGCGATAAGGACGTGCCCAGCGCATGCCGCTGAACGGCAGGCTGATCACCGCGCGGTTAGACATGGTCGCGGTCGCCTGTGCTTCATCCGTTGCGGTGATAACCGCCGGGAACAGCGGACCATAGACCGGCAGCGTTTTCAGCGACTGAACAATTTTGTCCTGATCCCACGCCGGTTCGCCCACTTTCCACAGTTCGTTGGACGGACCACGGTAGCCGTGACGCATATCGTAGTTAAGAACGTTGGTACGCAAGGCTTCCTGCGCGGCCAGCTGAGTTTTCTTGGTAATGGTGGTGTAAACCTTATAGCCATCGTTATAAGCGTTATCGCCATAACGTTTCACCATTTCCTGACGCACCATTTCTGTCAGATACGGCGCAGAGAACTCAATGTGCGGGGCATGGTAATTCGCCACCAGCGGCTCTGCGCGGGCCTGATCGTACTGCGCCTGCGTGATGTATTTCTCATCCAGCATACGTGCCAGCACGGTGTTACGGCGCGCTAACGAACGGTCATGGGAATACAACGGGTTAAAGGTTGACGGTGCTTTTGGCAGACCGGCAATCACTGCCATTTCACTCAGCGTCAGCTGGCTGACATCTTTACCGAAATAAACCTGTGCAGCAGCACCCACGCCATAGGCACGGTAACCGAGATAAATCTTGTTGAGGTACAGCTCGAGGATTTCATCCTTGGACATCATCTGCTCAATGCGGATGGCCAAAAACGCTTCCTTAATTTTACGGGTCAGCGTGCGTTCCGGACTTAAGAAGAAGTTACGGGCCAGCTGCTGAGTAATGGTACTCGCACCCTGTGAGGCATGGCCGGACACCAGTGCAACGGAAGCCGCACGGAAAATACCGATAGGATCAACGCCGTGGTGCTCATAGAAACGACTGTCTTCTGTCGCAATAAACGCATGCACCATCTCCGGTGGGATTTGGTCGAGTTTCAGCGGAATACGACGTTTTTCGCCGTATTGGGCGATCAAATCGTCATCAGCACTGAAAACCTGCATAGGGGTTTGCAGACGCACGTCTTTGAGCGTGGCCACATCGGGTAACTGAGGCTCGATATATTTATACAAACCGAATATCGAGGCGGCTCCCAGCAAAATGCAACACACTGCAAGAATCAATAAATACTTTACGAACTTCACCTGAGAATTCCCATTTAGTGTCAATTGGGCAGTTTATAAACAACCGCGCGGTAGTATAAAGGCAAGCCAGCAACATGGATACGTTCTTTTATTTACCTGACGATATGGAGATTGGGCGAAAATGCGACTACAAGCATGGCAGGTAGGTCTGGATATTCAAGCCGGTTTTGCCCGTGCGATCGCCGTTCAGCGGCGGCGAAATGGCTGGCAATTACGTCAATGGTGGCAGCATCCGCTGCCTTCTTTCACATTGCGGGAGGGAATACTACATGAGACCGCGCCGCTGATCGCCATTTTATCGTGCTGGCGAAAAATGCTCCCGACGACATTTTCTTTGCGAATTACCCTTCCCGCACAACGAATTATGCAGCAACGGATGGCGGCGCCGGATACCCGTTTGCGTGAACCGGCCCGCAGCGCGTTTATCTTTGCTCACGCGGCTAAACAGTTCCCGCTGGGCATGGAACATCTGGTGATGGACTACCGCGCGGATCCTCACGGCGACAATCAGGTAGTGGTCACGGCGGCCAGACAACAAGAAATCCAGCAGTGGATGGAATGTCTGTCGCAGGCGCGGCTTTATCCGGATGCCATCGAACTGACTCCCTGCGCACTGCAGGTGGCGGCGTTTGCTGCCGGTCTGCCCGGTGATGCGCTGCTGGTGCATCCGCTTGATGACGGATTCCTCTGGGCCTCGCCACACAGTTTGCCATTTCAGTTTGGTTTATCCGATGCCACACCTGATGACGCGTCGCTGTCAGAACGCATCCGCCAGCAATACCGTGCGGCGGCGCTATGTCATAGCGAGTGTTTTTTCAGCGGAACGTTGCCCCCTCCGGCGATGCAGTGCTGGTCGCCACTGAGTGCTATTACGCAGTTATCCGCGCCGCTGCCTCTAAATCCGGGAGATTTTGCGCCTGCCGTCGGGCTGGCACTGCGGCAGGACGATCACTGATGCTGCAGGTGAATTTATTGCCGTGGCGCAAACTTCGCCTGCAGCGCCGGAGCCGTTACTGGCTGAAAATGTTTATCTGTTTTCCGGCGGTAGTGACGATCGCTTTCATGGTACTGACCGCCTTGCTTATTCAGGAGCGGGCACTGCTGCAACTGCATTTGTCGGCACTGAATGCTTCTGTTCAGGGGTTATCGCGCCAGCAGCAGGATGTGAGCAAGGCTGCGGCGCAGGTAAAAACGCTGAAGGCGCAGAAGGAGGCTGCTTTTCAGCAACTCACGCGGAGTCGGGATTATCTTCAGTTGCTGGAGTTAATCGCGGCGCAGATCCCGGCAGAGGTACGGCTGACTGAAATGACAGAGCATCAGGAAGCGCTGACGTTAAAAGGAGAAGGGCGCTTTTATCACGATATTTTGTCTTTCCGCGATGTGCTGGCCGTCAGCGGTTTGCTTGGCAACGTCAGCCTTTCAGATGTTCAGCAGCAACCCGGCCAGATGCTGAGCTTTGTGATGAAAACACAGTTTCAGTCAGCCCGTCCGATGCCGGATAAAGGGAGAGCGCGATGATGATTTTATCAGAACGCCTTGAGCCACTGATGGAAAAACCGGTCTGGCAGAAAGTGCTGACTCTGGTGGCTGCCGTGTTGTTCCTGATGTTGTTGCTTTATGTATGCGGACTTCGCGGATTGTGGCAGCGGCAGGATGCACTGTTCCGGGATATTGCGGTTGCACAACGTACCGTTTTTCAGTCGCAGACGGTTTTACTGCGATTACCTCCGCTTGGTGCCCTCAGGCAGGAACTGCAAAACAATGCCGTTCTTGCACAAGAGAGTTTGCCATTAGCACAACAATTTGCGCAGCCTCTGAAAGAAGCCGGAGCAGAGTTGCTTCGCTGGTCGCCAGCCGTGCAGACAAAAGCAGGGGAACAAGGAACGCTGGATTTGCAGCTGAATTTTGCCGGTCTGACACGATTTCTTTATGCCTTGCTGCAACGCCCGGAGCATCCCGCGTTCAGTGAACCGGATATCAGGGTGACGGCATCCGGTTTAAAAGCCTCGGTTCTGCTGACACAAACCACCGTGACAGGCGAATTTGCTGATGCCTCTTCAGACGCTGTAGCCGGACGTGATCCGTTTTCGCCATTGGACTCTACGGCGTGTCCCGGTGTTTCTGCGATGTCTGAATGGGTTCTGAGCGGCATTTCACAGGCGGATGGCAGACATTCTGGCTGGTTGCTGTCACCCGATGGCCGCTGGACAAAAGTCGAGGCCGGTGATCGGGTAGGAACACCTGCATGGACGGTCGAAACACTCGATGCCTCGCAGGCGGAACTCAGTCTTAACCATTCACGGTGCGGTTTGCAGCGCCAGACTCTGCGTTTAGGTAAGAAAAATGACTCTCCAGGGAAAGGAAAATAATGAAATATATCAATCAAAAAGTGACTCTTATTCTGCTGTGTTTGTGCCTCAGTCCGGTGAAAGCCGCTCCTGCGCTTATCTCTCTGGAGTTTCCGTCATCGCCCGTCGGCCTGGTTTTGCAGGCGCTGGCGGATTCGCGGCAACTTAATCTGGTCACGGCTCCGGGTGTGGAAGGGCAAATCAGCGTAAAGCTCAAAGACGTTCCGTGGCAGCAGGCGCTCGATATCATCCTGAAAATGAGCCATCTCACCAGCGAGTTGCAGGGCAATGTTTTACTGGTGTCTCCGGTCGTTGATCCGCTGATTCAGCGACAGCAGAGGGAAGATGCAGCCGAACAACTGGCGCTGAACAGCCCGATTATTAGCCTGACCGTGCCGCTCCGGTATGCGGATGCCAAAGAGACGGCGCTGAGTCTGAATGCTCAAAAAGGGACTTTGCTCTCGGTGAAAGGCAATGCTTCAGCCGATACCCGCACCAATACCTTGTTGTTACGCGACACGCAGGAGGCGCTGGACGCTGTTGCGCCGTGGGTCAAAGAAATGGATTTTCCGCTACAGCAGGTACAACTGTCGGCGCATATTGTGACGATGAACAGCGAAAGCCTGCGGGAGTTGGGTGTGCAATGGGGGTTTAACGGTGATGAGCCCATTACAAAAGCTATACGTCTGAACAATTTTAGTATGGGCATGCCGGTAGAAAATCCGATATTTACGGCGGGCTTTAATCTCGCGCACATCAGCGGACATATCCTGGATCTGGAACTGACCGCCCTTGAGCAGGAAGACAAGGTGGATATTATCGCCAGCCCGCGACTGATGACGGCCCATATGCAAACCGCCAGTATCAAGCAGGGGACCGAAATTCCTTATCAGGTTTCGAGCGGTGCCAGCGGCAGCACGTCGATTGAATTCAAAGAAGCGGTGCTCGGGATGGAAGTCACGCCGAAAATCTTACGTGACGGGCGTATTCAGATGGCGTTGCAGATAAGCCAGAACATGCCGGGAAGAAGTATCAAACAGTCAGAAGGCGAGGCGCTGGCCATCGACAAGCAGGAAATTAAAACCCAGGTGACGGTGAAGGACGGGGAAACCATTGTGCTTGGCGGGATATTCCAGCGTAAAAATCAAAAGACAGACACCAAAGTGCCGGTGCTGGGCGATATCCCGGTGGTCGGTTCCTTGTTTAAACATCAGTACACAAATGAACAGCGGCGCGAGTTGGTGATTTTCATCACTCCAACCCTAATCCACACGCAGTAAGCGGGTATTCTGACTTAACGTAAATTGCATAATAACGTTGAGCGCATGCAACTTTTTGTGTCGCAAGAGGCTTCTGCGTTTGACGCTGCCGTCGATTTAGCTTACAAGGGTTACCGAATTGAGCACCGTGATATTTTTATTACGACAGACACGCCGATAAAAACGTACGGTTTCCCTCCTGCGGCGTGCAAAGTGATTTATTCGGTTGCCAAACTACCAAGAGTGTTGAGATAATTTTTTTCTGATCTCGCACTATATCGCTCATGAGGTTTCAGTTTAGGTCCCGCCGCTAATTTGATTGGCGGGGCGGGTTATCATCAACGAATTGTCTTAGTAATACCGAAAAACATGGCAGAGAAACGCAATATCTTTCTGGTTGGGCCTATGGGTGCCGGCAAAAGCACTATTGGTCGACAGTTAGCTCAGCAACTCAATATGGAGTTTTTCGACTCCGATCACGAAATTGAGCGACGTACCGGAGCTGATGTGGGCTGGGTATTTGATTTAGAAGGCGAAGACGGATTCCGCGACCGCGAAGAAAAAGTGATCAACGAACTGACCGAAAAACAAGGCATTGTTCTGGCAACAGGTGGCGGTTCCGTGAAATCACGTGAAACCCGTAACCGTTTGTCAGCGCGTGGCGTTGTCGTCTATCTTGAAACTACCATCGAAAAACAACTGGCGCGTACACAACGCGACAAAAAACGTCCATTATTACAAGTGAGTGCTCCGCCACGTGAAGTGCTTGAAGCACTGGCGAGAGAGCGCAATCCTTTGTATGAAGAGATTGCCGACGTCACTATTCGTACCGATGATCAAAGTGCCAAAGTCGTTGCTAACCAGATTATTAACATGCTGGAAAGTAACTGATTATTGGTGTCCATCATTGCCTGAGGGTGTCAGTTAAAGAAGGTCACAGAGCACGACATGGAGAGGATTACCGTAACGTTAGGGGAGCGTAGCTACCCCATTACGATTGCTGCCGGATTGTTCCACGATCCGGCTTCTTTTATGCCGGTAAAGGCAGGCGATCAGGTCATGATAGTGACCAATGAAACCCTCGCCCCTCTCTATCTGGACGCAATCCGTTCAGTGCTGGAGCAGGCAGGCGTTCGTGTTGATCAGGTGATTTTGCCTGATGGTGAACAATACAAATCCCTGGCTGTTCTAAATGACGTGTTCTCTGCGCTGCTTGAAAAGCCGCACGGACGTGATACCACGCTTGTCGCCCTTGGCGGCGGCGTTGTCGGTGATTTAACCGGCTTCGCCGCCGCCAGTTATCAACGCGGTGTGCGCTTTGTTCAGGTGCCTACCACGCTGCTTTCTCAGGTCGATTCCTCTGTTGGCGGTAAAACAGCGGTAAACCATCCCCTCGGAAAAAACATGATCGGCGCGTTTTATCAACCTGCGTCGGTGGTGGTTGATCTCGACTGTCTCAGAACTCTGCCTGCCCGTGAAATGTCATCGGGTCTCGCGGAAGTTATCAAATACGGCATTATTTTGGATGCCGACTTCTTTACCTGGCTTGAAGACAACATGGACGCTTTGCTGGCGCTGGATATGAACGCGCTGGCCTACTGCATCCGTCGTTGCTGCGAGCTGAAAGCTGAGGTTGTGGCGGCCGATGAACGTGAAAACGGACTGCGCGCCTTGCTGAATCTGGGCCATACTTACGGCCATGCTATTGAAGCAGAAATGGGTTATGGCAACTGGTTGCATGGCGAAGCTGTGGCGGCCGGGATGATGATGGCCTGTTATACGGCTCATCGTCTGGGGCAATTCAGTCTGGGTGATATTGCCCGGGTGAAAGCCTTGCTGACTCGTGCAGGTTTACCGGTGGCCGGTCCCGAAGTGATGGATGCACCGTCTTATCTGCCGCACATGATGCGTGATAAGAAAGTGCTGGCTGGTGAGCTGCGTCTGGTTTTGCCAAAAGCCATTGGTCAGTCTGAAGTGCGCTCCGGCGTATCACATGAAATGGTGCTGGCTTCGATTGAAGATTGCCGTTAAGACTGCGGCCATCATTTTGGCCAGATAACGACCGATTTCACCAATGCCCAGCAAAGCTTTATTTTTTAGTCAGGATAGTTGCTCCGCGTAAAGCCAGTTAAGGCTTTTAGCCGGGTTGGAGGTTTTAGATGGATGATTTAACACCGGAAGACGATCTCAAACCAGACACCAGCGATCGCCGCCCGCCGCGCGCCCGCAAACCGTCTCCTTCCATTCCAAAAGTTGCTGTATCCCGCCAGTACGTGATGATCGGCATCGGTATTGTGGTGCTGGTATTGCTGATCGTCGGCATCGGCTCCGCCATGAAGTCGCCAACATCCAATCAACCCACCCAGCAGAACAACGGACCGAAAGACATTAATCTTGCCGGTAACGATGCTGCCGCGCCTGCTCAGCCTTCTGCACAAGCTCAGGCCAATACGGCGCAGGCCGTTAATGGTCAGCAGCCTGCTGATGGCCAGCAACCGAAGAGTATCGGTTTACCGCCGGTTTCTTCCACACCAACTGAAGCTCAGCCCGTTGTGGATAACGGTCAGGCGAAAGAGCGTGTGGATTTGCCAGGCGATATGAGTGATGCATTATCTTCCCAGCAAAATCAGGTCGATAATGCCGCGCAGGGTGGTATGAATCCTGCTGCGCAGTCACTGACTTCTTTGCCAACGGCGCCGGCGACCGTTAACGGTTCTGCCCGCACTCAGGCACCGGCAGGTTCTCAGCCATCTGCCTCGCATATTCGTCCGGCTCCGGTCGTTCGTAATCCGCACACGGCGAAACCGGCAGAGCATAAACCTGCTGCGACGAACTCGACGGCACATGCAGCGAAACCGCAGGCTTCCAAATCATCGGCAGCACAAGCGCCGGCGGCGTCAGCTTCTGTCGCGTCTTCCGGCAGTGCATCGGCCATCAAAACTGCGCCGGGTGCACACTTTACTCTGCAATTAAGCGGTGCATCTCAGTCGAACTCGTTGAACGCCTTTGCTAAACAGCAAGGTCTGAAGAATTATCTGGTCTATCAGACAGCCCGCGACGGGAAGCCGTGGTTTGTGCTGGTCAGTGGTAACTATGCGTCTTCTGCAGAAGCCAAACGTGCCATTTCCAGCTTGCCTGCGGAAGTTCAGGCGAAAAAACCGTGGGTCAAACCTGTACATCAGGTACAGCAAGACCTGAAAAAATGAAACTGATCTCAACGCGATTTGCTGTCTAAAAACAGGATACAATCCGCGGCTGTGAATTGTATAAGTAGCTAACTGACGGCATGAAGAAGAACCGCGCGTTTTTGAAGTGGGCTGGCGGCAAATACCCGCTGATTGATGACATCAAACGTCATCTTCCGGCGGGAGATTGTCTGATTGAGCCTTTTGTTGGCGCGGGTTCGGTATTTTTGAATACCGAGTATGACGCTTATATTCTGGCGGACATCAACAACGACCTGATTAACCTCTACAACATTGTGAAGACACGCACGGCGGAATTTGTGCGTGATGCCCGTGTGCTTTTCACGCCAGAGTTTAACGAGTCAGAGCGTTTTTACGTCCTGAGGGCTGAGTTTAATGCCAGCAGCGACCCTTATCGTCGTTCCGTGCTTTTCCTCTATCTCAACCGCCATTGTTATAACGGCCTGTGCCGTTACAATCTCAGTGGGGCATTTAACGTGCCTTTCGGCCGTTATAAAAAGCCGTATTTCCCGGAAGATGAGCTCCACTGGTTTGCTGAAAAAGCGAAAAATGCAGTGTTTGTGTGTGAGCATTATCAGGACACTTTGCTCAAGGCGCAGGTTGGTTCGGTGGTGTATTGCGATCCTCCGTATGCCCCGCTTTCTGCGACCGCGAACTTTACGGCTTACCACACCAACAGTTTTAGTATGGATGATCAGCGTAATCTGGCGCGTCTGGCGTACCAGCTTTCCCAAGAGAATGACGTGCCGGTGCTGATTTCCAACCACGAAACACCACAAACGCTGGAATGGTACGCAGAAGCAGATCTGCACCGTGTTTCGGCGCGGCGTACTATCAGTAGTAAAGCTGCAAAACGCAGCATGGTGAATGAACTTTTAGCGCTCTACCGGTGATTGCCGTTCAGCGGTGATCCACCGATAACCCTATCGTTTGGAGAAGCGGATGAAACAGTTTTTGATTGCACCGTCCATTCTGTCGGCTGACTTTGCCCGTCTGGGTGAGGACACGGCCAAAGCACTGGAAGCTGGCGGAGATGTTGTCCATTTTGATGTGATGGATAACCACTACGTACCCAATCTGACGATGGGACCAGCGGTGCTGAAAGCGCTGCGCAACTACGGTATTACTGCGCCGATCGACGTTCACCTGATGGTCAAACCGGTTGATCGCATTATCCCGGATTTTGCTGAGGCTGGAGCGACTTACATCACCTTCCATCCGGAAGCGTCAGAGCACGTTGACCGTTCGCTGCAACTGATTAAAAGCCACGGCTGTAAAGCCGGTCTGGTGTTTAACCCTGCCACTTCGCTGAGCTATCTTGATTACGTGATGGATAAACTCGATGTGATCCTGCTGATGTCGGTAAATCCGGGCTTTGGCGGTCAGTCGTTTATCCCAGGCACGCTCGATAAGCTGCGTCAGGTGCGTAAAATCATTGATGCCAGCGGTTATGACATTCGTCTGGAAGTTGATGGCGGCGTGAAAGCCGAAAATATCGGTGAAATTGCTGCGGCGGGCGCGGATATGTTCGTCGCCGGTTCTGCCATCTTTAATCAGCCGGATTACCGTACCGTTATCGACCACATGCGCAGCGAGCTGGCTAAGGCCACCCATGACTGAGTCCCTGAAAGCCCTCGGTTTAGGGTTTGATCTCGACGGTACGCTGGTCGACAGCGCGCCGGGTCTTTCAGAAGCGATGGATCTGGCGCTGCAAGATTTTAGCCTGCCTGCCGCAGGCGTTGAACGCCTGAGCACCTGGATTGGCAACGGTGCGGATATCATGGTTGAGCGTGCCGTGCGCTGGGCCGAAGGCGATTTGTCGCCTGAATTTCTGCAGAAAGTACGCGATAAATTCGATCACTATTATGCCGATACCGCCGCAGGCGGCAGCCGTTTGTATTCGCAGGTTAAAGAGACGCTGGCCGCTCTGGCCGCAGCCGGAATACCTATGGGGCTGGTGACCAATAAACCTACGCCTTTCATCGCGCCTTTACTGCAATCGCTCGGTATCGACAGCTATTTCACTGTGGTGATTGGTGGTGACGACGTCGTGGCGAAAAAACCGCATCCGGCGCCGGTCTACATGACGTTAGCATTGCTGGGTCTGCGTGCCAGTGAAATGGTATTCGTGGGCGATTCCCGCAATGATATTCATGCTGCACAGGCCGCAGGCTGCCCGTGTGTCGGTATGACCTACGGTTATAACTACGGTGAAACCATCGCGCTGACTAAACCCGATCGCGTGCTGGACCATTTCGCCGACCTTTTGCCCACATTAGGGCTGTCATCTTTAAAAGATCAGGAAGCATAAAATGAGTAAACCCATCGTATTTAGTGGCGCACAGCCCTCCGGCGAATTGACCATTGGCAACTACATGGGTGCGCTGCGTCAATGGGTCAAAATGCAGGACGATTACGAATGCATTTACTGCATCGTCGATTTGCACGCGATCACCGTACGTCAGGATCCGGAAAAACTGCGCAAAGCGACGCTCGACACGCTGGCGCTGTATCTGGCGGTCGGCATTGATCCGAAGAAAAGTACCATCTTCGTGCAGTCTCATGTTCCTGAACACAGCCAGCTGAGCTGGGCGCTGAACTGCTACACCTATTTTGGTGAGCTGGGTCGTATGACGCAGTTTAAAGACAAGTCCGCACGTTACGAAACCTCCAACAGCGAAAGCATCACTGCCGGTCTGTTCGATTATCCGGTGCTGATGGCGGCTGATATTCTGCTGTACCAGACCAATCAGGTGCCGGTCGGCGAAGACCAGAAACAACATCTGGAACTGAGCCGCGATATCGCAGCCCGTTTCAACGCGCTGTATGGCGATGTGTTTACTGTGCCTGAGCCATTCATTCCGAAGTCGGGTGCCCGTGTGATGTCCCTGCAGGAACCGACCAAGAAGATGTCCAAGTCTGATGATAACCGTAAAAACGTTATCGGCCTGCTGGAAGATCCGAAAGCGGTGACCAAAAAAATCAAAAGCGCGATGACCGATTCCGAAGAGCCACCGGTCATCCGTTACGATATTAAGAACAAGCCAGGCGTTTCTAACCTGCTGGATATTCTTTCCGGTGTCACCGGCAAAGCTATCCCTGAACTGGAAGCAGAATTCGAAGGCCAGATGTATGGTCATCTGAAAGGCGCAGTGGCTGAAGCCGTTTCAGGGATGCTGACCGAAGTGCAGGAGCGTTTTAACCGCTTCCGCAGTGACGAAGCTTACCTGCAACAGGTGATGAAAGAGGGCGCTGAAAAAGCCCGCGCCCGCGCCAGCGTGACGCTGAAAAAAGCCTATGAAGCTATCGGTTTCGTTAGCTACGAATAATTCAGGCCTGGCACCAAAGCAAAAAACCACGTCTTTTGACGTGGTTTTTCATTTTCAGGGCATCAGGATCCGGCACTGAAGTTGTAGGTAAAGGTCGCGTTATAACGCCAGTCGCGGGAGGTACTGTCGAGCGGTGCGTCGCCAATGGGGCGGGCGGCTTCCACGGATAGCATGTAGTGACGGTTATCGCCAAACATCACACCAATCGCGTATGACGACAGATTCTGCTGCGGTAATCCTTGCTGATTGAAACCGGTATGCGCCGCATCCACCACCGCGTACGGTTGAATGGTTTTCAGCCAGACTCCCTGTTCCAGACTATGGATATAACGCATTTCTACCTGTCCGCCGACGCCGTAATCCCCCTGTGCATCACTGTCCGGATAGCCACGCCCGTAATGCAGGGCACCAAAATTCACCCGCTCCGGTTCCGGCAAATCATTATCCGACCAGTCACCTTCCACCGACGCGCTGAGCCGCCACTTTTTATCAAACAGATAAGCCGTGTCACCGTTAAATTTCCAGCGGGTAAAGGTCAGATCCGCGTTGGGTGTCGAATTGGTTGCGCCGAGTCCGTCGATTCCCTGACGAACGTTAAACGTGGTATTCCAGTAAGCCTGATCGTATTCCCGATATCCGGTGAGGGACAATTCTGCTGCCGGATAGCGTATCCGCTGGTTCACCTGCGGTAATTGCAGTTTCTGATCGCCGAGTCTTGCCAGTAAATCGTACTCGTATTTCTTGTCGAGATAATCCAGGCCGCCGCTGACCGTCCACTGTTTTTTACGCGTCAGCTGCAACGGATAACTGAACACCACACCGCCGTTATATTGCGTTTGAGTATCCTGTGAACCCACATTGATGCCGTTGGGTAGCAGCAATATCGTGTTGTAATCCTTATCTTTTTGCTGGTAGTAACTGCCCTTAAACTGCATCAGCAAACCATCATCGCCGAGATACTGCTGATAGTTCAGACCGGCGTAGGTTTTGCGGGTATCGCTTTCCAGGGGGATTAACGTCGCAATACCCAGTTGCTCGCCATAGGTGCTCAGGCCGCTCAGCGTGGCGTTGACCACTGCAGAGCTGTCGCCTTTGCGGGTATCAACGGCGGTGGCGATATTCCAGTTCCGCGGGCGTGTGGCGTCGACATTGAGCGTGGTTGCGCCATAAATATTGTCAGGGTTTTTCGCTGATGCGTTGATTTTGGTATCGGGGGTGCGCTCCATCAGCAGGGTGTAGCGCTCGAAGGTGTCCTGCGTCAGCGGTTTCTCCGCCATGATGTGTTGCGATAATTTGCTCAGCCAGCGGCCGACCTGCTGATTGTCGCTGTGGATTTGGGTGCCGGCAATATACCCCTCCACCAGACCAATTTTCAGTACGCCATCTTTAAAGTTATCCGTCGGAATATAGGCATACGAGAGGATAAAACCGTCATCATGATATCGCTGCGTGATGGAGTCCGTCGCCGCCAGCAGGGCTGATATCGGTACCTTTTTGCCGATAAAGGGGGCGAAAGGCGCAGCCAGCGAATCCAGCGGATATTGTGTGCCGCCGACAAACTGGATGTGTTTCACATCGACCAGTGTCTGAGGTGTCAGGCTGGGGGAGGGTTTTTGTGCTGGCAGGTCGATTTTTTGCGCTTTGGCCGGCGGCTGCGAAATGGGCTGAGCCAGTTTGGCCGGGTTATTCGGGTCGATCAAGGTAGGAAACATATCTGCCGAACTGTAACCAATGGCAGAACCCAATAAAGCCACTATGCAGGATTTTATTCTCATAAACATTCCTTTGAACGCACAGGCAAAAGTTGGAGCTAAGAGGGCAAACCCGCTCTCCGGCAGAGTCGGAGAACGGGCGTTATACCGCTAAAGATTACTGTGTTTTATTCAATTTCAGTCCAAGGCCGCCGGTAAGCCCGCCAACGGTGGTGCCTACACCGGCAAGCAAACCGCCTGATTGTGAAACTGATGCGCCTGCACCCGCTGAGATACCGCCAGAGTTACTGGCCGTTGTTGTCGTGGTGCTGCTGGCCGGAACCAAAATGGTGCCGGTTTTAGACACTGCCTGTCCGGTATCCGTAACCGCTGTACCCAGACCCGCAAGAGCCGGTGTACTGGTGGAGAGTTGCGTCCCTGTGCTGCTGACCGTTGTTCCGACCTGACTGAGCAAGCCATTCACTGGTGTGCCCAGACCTGTCGCGCCGCCCACAGTCTGGGTGGTGTTTTGTACCTGCGCGACAACAGGCGTGACCACGCCGGTTGCTGCCGTTGTTACACCGGAAAGTGCACCACTTTGCACGTTGGTGGCTAATCCGTTACCCGTTGTCGTCACGACTTTCCCGACGTTATTCACCAGTCCGCCTGCTGCCGTTGTCACTCCGCTGGCCGGGGTTCCGGCAGTATTGGCTGAAAGCGAGGTGCCGAGGCCAGAAACGCCGGTGCCTAAATCAGCCACGGCGATGGGAACTCCGGCGACGGTTGTCCCGATGGCATTAGGATTGGTGCCGAGTTGCCCCACACCGTTTTGCACACCACTGCCGACGTCCGTAACGGCTTTACCTGTGCTGTCGATGATGGTGACGACGCCGGTGCCTGCGACCGGAATATTACCCACCGGTGTCTGGCTGGCGATACTGCTGACCTGCGTCCCCAGGCCACCGACTGCTCCACCCGCATTGCTCAGGATGGTGCCGGTCGCGAGTGTGGTAGACGTCGTCCCTGTTCCTGTTCCTGTACCCGTTCCGGTACCTGTCCCTGTGCCGGTTCCAGTCCCGGTCCCAGTTCCAGTTCCAGTTCCATTCCCGGCGGTGGTGGTGCCGTCACCTGTCGTGGAGGTGCCTGTACCCGTTCCTGTTCCTGTGCCGTTGCCTGCGGTAGTTGTTCCGTCACTGCCTGAAGTGGTTCCATCACCGGTTGTAGCCGATCCGGTTGTGGATGTTTTTGCCGTATGAGAAGAACCGCCGCCGCCACTGCCGCTACAGGCAGCCAGTGACAGGGCGACTAAGATTGCCAGGGCAATCTTGTTAACATGACCAACATGAATGGTATGGCGCATGATTTGACCCTCCACGGGAGATTACGCCACAGTTGGCGTAATTAAAGTTTAAGTTGAAGATTCTGAATATTCCATTTGGGTGGGGTGATTATTTTGAATTTGGAATGAGATGGGTGAGATAACAGGAATTATATACTGTTATAAGATTCGTCTTATAAGTGGGGGCGAGAAGTGAATCTGAATTCACTTCTCTGAATTGATTAATAAAATAAATGGAGTTTTTTTGAGCAAAAAGGCGTTACAGACGGGTTTCGCTGGCAAACCAGTTCAGTTTCTGGCGTAAACTCACGACTGTACCGACAATGATCAAACTTGGGCTCTGTACCTGTTTTGCCAGACTTTCGAGCTCAGTGAGGCTGCCGGTGACCACGCGCTGCGTCTGGCTGGTGCCGTTTTCGACCAGTGCCACAGGCGTTTCTGCTGGCAGACCGTTTTCCAGCAGACGACGCTGGATTTCCGGCGCCTGTGTCAGACCCATATAAAACACCAGCGTTTGCTGGCCCTGAGCCAGACAGGCCCAGTCTAAAACGCCATCCTGCTTCGCATGGCCGGTAATGAGCCGCACGCTTTGCGCATGGTCGCGATGAGTCAGCGGAATGCCGCTGTAGGCTGAGCAACCGGAGGCCGCCGTAATACCCGGCACCACAGAAAACGCGATACCTGCGGCTTTCAGCGCTTCCAGTTCTTCGCCGCCACGGCCAAAGATAAACGGATCGCCGCCTTTGAGGCGCACAACGCGTTTGCCCATCAGTGCCTGTTCCAGCAGGATTTCGTTGATACGCTCCTGCGGCACGCAGTGATGCCCCGCCCGTTTGCCGACAAAAATACGCTCTGCATCACGGCGAATCAGATTCATTACGCTGTCAGAGACCAACCGGTCATAAACCACAACATCGGCCAACTGCATCTGCTGCAAGCCTTTCAGGGTCAGCAATCCGGCATCGCCTGGTCCGGCACCGACCAGAATGACTTCGCCATGTTTATCTACCGGTTCACTGAACAGCTCTTCGAGATATTGCCCGCTTTGCGCGTCGTCATTATTGGCCAGCGACTGCGCCAGACGATGATGATTAAACAGCTTTTCCCACCAGCGGCGGCGCTCTGCGGCATCGGTGAAATGCGCTTTAACGCGGGCGCGTAATCCGCCAGCTACCTGGGCCAGTTTACCCAGATGCTGCGGCAAAATGGATTCCAGACGCTCACGCAGCAGGCGCGCAAGCACCGGCGCATTGCCACCGGAAGAGACGGCGATCATCAGCGGTGAACGGTCGATGATCGACGGCATGATCACGCTGGCGCTTTCCGGTGCATCGACCACGTTACAGAACACGCGGCGCTGCTCGGCGGCTTCGCTGACTTCCTGGTTTACTACGTCTGAATCAGTCGCGGCGATAACCAACCATTTTTCATCCACCAGCAGCGGGGAGAATTCGCCTTTCAGCAGGCGGACTTTGCCTTCATCTGCCCAGATTTGAAATTGCGACGTGAAGGTCAGGGCGTTAACCGTTAGTTTTGCGCCAGCATCGAGCAGCAGGCGCGCTTTACGTTCAGCCACGTCCCCGGCACCGACCAGCAAACAGGCTCTGTTTTTTAACTGACAAAATAGCGGCAGGTAATCCATAGCAAATATTCTCTGAGACAGCGTTCTTGAAGCGACATTGTTTTAAATAAAGAACAACGCCGCCCGGAGGCGGCGTGGAAAGCGCGGAGTTTAGCAGGTTTGCGCCTGAAGACTGGCGGTATTCAGTTCAATATTCCCGTCGCGGACACGCACTTCGTAGGCGGAAATTGAATGCGCTTCATCTTCCATACAAAGACCGTCTTTCAGGCGGAAATGTTGTTTTTTCAGCGGACTGGCCACCCAGAGCTCGCCCTGATGTTCAGCGATGATTCCGCGTGACAGCACGCTGGCCTGCGCGAACGGGTCGATATTCGACAGCGCGAAAATCTGCTCATCGGCATAGGGACGGAACAGCGCGATTTGCTGATCGCCTGCCAGTGCGCAAACACCGCAGCCCGGCAGGATCTGACCGACAGAACAAAGCGTTAACCACTGGCTCATAATACTTCCTCCCCGTCGGCGAGTTGTGTCACCGGAATACGCTCGTCAGGGCGCGCCGGACGATGTTGCTGGCGTTCACCGACGAACTGCACATTCGGGTCGCGCTGGCTGCTGTTGATAAAGTGGGTAAAGCGGGTTTGCGCCGCAGGATCGTTCAGCGTTTCCTGCCACTCGCAGATGACCGATTCGCGCAGGCGTGCCAGTTCGGCTTCCAGCTGATCGTTGAGCCCGAGTTTGTTATCGATGATGACTTTACGCAGGTAGTCGATGCCGCCTTCGAGGTTGTCCATCCAGACCGAGGTGCGTTGCAGTTTATCGGCGGTGCGGATGTAGAACATCATGAAGCGGTCGAGATAACGCAACAGGGTATCGTTATCCAGATCGGCGGCCAGTAAATCGCCATGACGAGGTTTCATGCCACCGTTACCGCAGACATACAGATTCCAGCCGTTTTCTGTCGCGATAATCCCGACGTCTTTACCCTGAGCTTCTGAACATTCACGGGTACAGCCGGACACACCGAACTTCATTTTGTGCGGCGTGCGGATTCCTTTGTAGCGGTTTTCCAGGCTGATGCCGAAACCGAGGCTGTCGCCCACGCCATAACGGCACCAGGTGCTGCCGACGCAGGTTTTGGCCATGCGCAATGCTTTGGCGTAGGCCTGACCGGTTTCGAATCCGGCGTTGATCAGTTTCTGCCAGATGGCCGGTAAATCGTCTTTCTGTGCGCCAAACATCCCGATGCGTTGCGAACCGGTGATCTTGGTGTAGAGATTATATTGCGCCGCGATTTCGCCAATCGCCTGCAAACCTTGCGGAGTGATTTCACCGCCCGGCGAGCGTGGGATGACGGAATACGTACCGTCTTTTTGCATATTGGCGAGGAACACATCATTGGTGTCCTGCAACGGCGTGTTTTGCGGCTTGAGAATATAATCGTTCCAGCACGACGCCAGCAGTGAACCGACGGTCGGTTTACAGACTTCACAGCCGTAGCCTTTGCCGTATTTATTCAGCAAATCATCATACGAACGGATGCCTTCGACGCGGATCAGGTGATAGAGCTCCTGTCGAGAATAGGCGAAGTGCTCGCACAGATGATGGTTAACTTCGATGCCCTGCTTGCTCAGCTCGGCATTGAGCACCTGCGTCACCAGCGGGATACAGCCGCCGCAGCCGGTACCGGCTTTGGTCGCTGATTTCAGTGCCGCCACGGTATGGCAGCCGCCCTGAACCGCTTTGATGATGTCGCCTTTGGTGACGTCAAAACATGAGCAGATTTGCGCGGTTTCGGGCAACGCATCGGTACCGATCACCGCGCCGCCGCTGCCCGCGTGGGCGGGCAGGATCAGCGCATCCGGATTTTCCGGCAACGCAATGCTGTTCAGCACCAGTTGCAGCAGATTGCCGTAATCACTGGTATCACCGACCAGCACTGCGCCGAGCAGCGTTTTATTATCTTCGCTGACTACCAGGCGTTTATAGAGAGATTTGCTTTCATCGAGATAAACGTAGCTGCGTGCGCCAGGCGTGCGGGCGTGCGCGTCGCCGATACCGGCCACATCAACGCCTAAAAGTTTCAGTTTGGCGCTCATGTCTGCGCCGGTGAAGGCGTTATCGCGACCGAGTAAATGGTCGGCGGTGACCTGCGCCATTTTGTAACCCGGAGCGACCAGACCGAAAGTGCGCTGATTCCACGAGGCGCATTCGCCGATGGCGTACACGTGCGGATCGCTGGTCTGGCATTGGTCATTAATCACGATGCCGCCACGCGGAGCGATTTCTAAATCACACTGGCGCGCCAGTTTGTCCTGCGGACGGATACCGGTGGAGAATACGATGAAATCGACTTCGAGGAAGGTACCGTCGGCGAATTCCATGGTCTTACGGGCAGAGGTGCCGCCCTGAACAATCTGTTTGGTATTTTTTGCGGTATGAACCTGCACGCCCATGCTTTCGATTTTCTGGCGCAGCTGGCTGCCGCCCATAACATCGAGCTGTTCGGCCATCAGACCGGGTGCGAATTCAACAACATGTGTTTCAACGCCGAGATTTTTCAGCGCGCCTGCGGCTTCCAGTCCCAGCAACCCCCCGCCAACCACAGCGCCGCGTTTGCTGCGACGGGCGCAGGATTCAATCGCATGTAAATCTTCAATGGTGCGGTAAACAAAGCAATCCTGGCCATCAGAACCGGTGATCGGCGGAACCCACGGGTAGGAACCGGTCGCGATAATCAGTTTGTCGTAATACACCGTCCGGCCGCTGCTGGAATGAATGACTTTCTCCTGGCGGTTAAGCGTAATGGCGCGTTCGCCAATCAGCACATTGACGTTGTGTTTTTCGTAGAAGCCTTCGCGAACCAGTGACAGTTCTTCGGCGGTATGATGGGAAAAATAGGAGGAAAGATGCACGCGGTCATAGGCCACGCGCGGTTCTTCACACAATACCGTGATCTCGAACTGGCCCGGTTCTGCTTTATCCAGTAAATCTTCGATAAAGCGATGGCCCACCATGCCGTTGCCTATTATCGCGAGTCTGACTTTGCTCATAATTGCCTCAATTTTAATTTTCTAAGGCTAAACATAACGCGCGCGAAGCGGGGGGTATTGATACAAATCAAGCAGCTCCCAATATACTCCTTAGGGGGTATTTGACTGATTTAATTGAGTTTTTGTGTAACCTTTCGATTTATAAACACTTTCAGGCTATTGTTCTAAGATTGGCTTTAAAAATTCTGACGATGAAGTCTTTCTAAAAACGATGAGGTAACGCGTGACGAAAACACCTTTGCGTACCATTAAGAATGTACGCCTGCCCGACCGGGAAGGGCTGTGGCAGATAGATATCGAAGACGGCGTGATCCGCCATATCACTTCTCAGCTGGATAATGCCGATTACGGCGAACATATTCTGGACGGCGAAGGCGGGCTGGCAATACCTCCTTTTATCGAGCCGCATATTCACCTCGATACCACTCAGACTGCCGGTCAGCCAGCGTGGAATCAGTCCGGTACCTTATTCGAAGGCATCGAGCGCTGGGCAGAACGCAAGGCGTTGCTGTCGCACGAAGATGTGAAACAGCGCGCGTGGCAGACGCTGAAATGGCAAATCGCCAACGGCATTCAGCATGTGCGTACGCATGTTGATGTTTCTGACCCCACGCTCACCGCGCTGAAAGCGATGCTTGAAGTGAAAGCCGAAGTCGCACCGTGGGTGACGCTGCAAATTGTGGCGTTCCCGCAGGAAGGCATAATGTCCTATCCGAATGGCGAAGCCTTGCTGGAAGAGGCGCTGAAGCTGGGCGCAGACGTCGCGGGCGCAATCCCGCACTTTGAATTCACCCGCGAATACGGCGTGGAATCACTGCATAAAACCTTCGCGTTGGCGAAAAAATATAACGCGCTTATCGACGTGCATTGCGACGAAATTGACGACGAGCAGTCACGTTTTGTTGAAACGGTCGCAGCACTCGCGCTGCGCGAGAATATGGGCGCACGGGTGACGGCCAGCCATACCACGGCGATGCATTCCTATAACGGCGCTTATACATCGCGGTTATTCCGTCTGCTGAAGATGTCCGGTATCAACTTTGTCGCCAATCCGCTGGTGAATATCCATCTGCAAGGGCGGTTTGATACCTATCCGAAACGCCGCGGCATTACGCGCGTCAAAGAGATGCTGGATGCCGGTATTAACGTCTGTTTCGGGCATGACGATGTGTTCGACCCGTGGTATCCGCTGGGTACCGCCAATATGTTGCAGGTGCTGCACATGGGCCTGCATGTTTGCCAACTGATGGGCTATCAGCAAATTAACGACGGGCTGAAGCTGATTACGACTTACAGTGCGCGCACCCTGGATCTGGACGGTTACGGTCTGGAAACTGGCAACGCCGCCAGTTTGGTGATCCTGCCGGCTGAAAACGGTTTCGACGCGGTGCGCAGGCAAGTACCGGTACGCTATTCCATTCGTCATGGATCGGTGATTGCTGAAACTCTGCCTGCAAAAACAACGATTCATCTCGATAAAGATTATTCCGTTGATTTCAACAGCTAACCGCTGGATAAACGATAGTAACAATTTGAAATATCTGAAAAAGTTACTGTGAAGCGTAAATAACCGTAAAGGTCTGGCGCTCGGCGTAAAGGCTCTTTAGAATCAGTGAGATCTGTTGTTTGTTTTTTCTGGAAAGGAATTGTCATGTTTAAACGTACTTTGGTGGCCTTAACTGCGCTGCTTTCTCTGACGGCAATGTCGCCGGTTTTTGCTGCCGGACAAACCCACGTCATGCTGACCACTTCAGCAGGGAATATCGAACTGGAACTCGACAGTGCTAAGGCACCGGTTTCCGTGAAGAATTTCGTTGATTACGCCCAGAGCGGATATTACAACAACACCATTTTCCACCGCGTGATCCCAGGCTTTATGGTTCAGGGCGGCGGTTTTACTGCGGACATGCAGCAGAAAGCGACCAAAGAGCCTATCAAAAACGAAGCCGACAACGGCCTGCGTAACCTGCGCGGTACCGTCGCGATGGCGCGTACAGCGGATAAAGACAGCGCGACCAGCCAGTTCTTCATCAACGTGGCGGATAACGCCTTCCTGGATCACGGTCAGCGTGATTTCGGTTATGCAGTATTCGGTAAAGTGATTAAAGGTATGGATGTGGTAGACAAAATGTCACAGGTGAAAACGGACAACGTTGGGCCTTATCAGAACGTGCCGACCACACCGATTGTGATTTTGTCTGCGAAAGTGCTGCCTTAATTTTTTAGCCTTGCAGTTCCTTTCCGAAGTAGAAGATGAAGCCTCCGCCAGCCGGAGGCTTTTTCTTGCCCATTTTATGCCCCTTTCTTGACGCCCATCCCGCTGACTAATAGGTTTTAAAGAACGCCCCGCGTCCACTTTCAAGGAAAATGAAATGAGTGAAGCCCGTCTGATTGCAAAAGCCATGAATGAAGGCAAACCGGTGCAGGATCTGGTGATCCTCCCTGCGCTGGCCAACCGCCACGGATTGATTACCGGCGCGACCGGTACCGGCAAAACGGTCACGTTGCAAAGAATGGCCGAGCAGTTTTCCCGCATCGGCATTCCGGTGTTTCTGGCGGATGTGAAAGGCGATCTGTCCGGCATCGGCGCAGAAGGCGTTCCCTCGGAAAAACTCAATGCCCGGCTTGCCGGTATTGGCGTCACCGGCTGGCAGCCACAGGCGTGCAGCATGATCCCGTGGGATATTTTTGGTGAGAAAGGACATCCGATCCGCGCCACGATTTCCGATCTGGGTCCGTTGCTGCTGGCGCGATTGCTGGATCTGAATGAGGTGCAAAGCGGGGTATTGCAGCTGGTCTTTAAGATTGCCGACGACAATGGTCTGCTGCTGCTCGACATGAAAGATTTACGCGCGATGGTGCAGTTTACCGGTGATAACGCGAAACAGTTCCAGACGCAGTACGGCAATATCTCCTCTGCTTCCATCGGCGCCATCCAGCGCGGACTGCTGACGCTGGAAGGTCAGGGTGCCAACCAGTTCTTCGGCGAGCCGATGCTCGACATCAATGACCTGATGAAAACCGACAAGAATGGTTACGGCATTATCAATCTGCTGGCGGCGGATAAGCTCATCAATCAGCCGAAGCTCTATTCTGTTTTCCTGTTGTGGCTGCTGGCAGAACTGTTTGAACATCTGCCGGAAGTGGGTGACCCGGAACAGCCTAAGCTGGTGTTCTTCTTCGATGAAGCGCATTTGCTGTTTAACGACGCCCCGCAGGCGTTGCTGACCAAAATAGAGCAGGTGGTGCGCCTGATCCGCTCCAAAGGGGTGGGCATCTATTTCGTGACTCAGAATCCGCTGGATATTCCCGACAGCGTGCTCGGACAACTGGGCAACCGGGTACAACATGCCCTGCGCGCGTTTACGCCGCGGGATCAAAAAGCGGTGAAAGCGGCGGCACAAACCCTGCGGGCGAATCCGGCTTTCGATGCAGAAACCGCGATTACCGAACTTGGCGTCGGCGAAGCGCTGGTGTCATTCCTCGATGAAAAGGGCCGTCCCGAAGTGGTTCAGCGTGCAATGGTCATCGCGCCGGAATCCAAAATGGGCATGCTGGGCGAAGATGAACGTAACAAAGCGATTAATCAGTCGCCGCTGTATGGCCGTTATGAAGACAGTATCGACCGTGAATCTGCTTACGAGAAAATTACCGCTCAGGGATTTGGTACGGTCAACACACCGCAGCAAACAGGTACGCAAAAACCGGCAGAAGAGACTTCTTCCGGCGGCGGGCTGATGGGCGGGTTAAATGAAATTCTGTTCGGGAGCACGGGTCCGCGCGGAGGTAAACGCGACGGTGTGGTGCAGGTGGCTGCCAAAAGTATGGCGCGTGATTTAGGCCGCCAGATCCTGCGCGGCGTACTCGGCTCGATTATGGGCGGACGGAAAAAGTAATCACTTCATCTGATAATACGCAGGAGCTGAAACGGATCAGCTTCTGCCTACTTTTTCCTGTCTGGCCTCTCACAATTTTGTGCACAAACGCAGGGCAGACATTATTTTATGTCTTATGAAGCACGTTGTTGCCCACCATTCTGATGCAAAACTACTCAACTTGAAGGCTGTCACATTTTTCATCTGCCGTGATTTGTAGGCTGAATTGTTTTTGGGCTAAATCAATTCAGCAAAAAAGGAATGAAGATGAAGAAACTACTCGTCACTGGGATCGTTATGGGACTTTTTTCGTGGCAGGCTACGGCACAAATTATTGTGCTGACAGATGCTGAAGCCGGTACTGAACTGGGGAACTGGAAGACAGATAACAAGAAGCTGAACATTGCGGGTACCGATTTCAGCATCGAACAAAAAGTCCTGCACGGCGGTAAGCAGGAAGGGTCAAAGGTCATCACTATTACCAGTAAAGGGCTGACTATCGCCCTGAGCCCGACCCGTGGCATGGATTTGCTGCACGTTACTGGCGATAATATCCGTCTGGGCTGGGATTCACCGGTCCAGGAAGTGGTGAATCCGGCTTATATCAATCTGGAAAGCCGTAACGGCGTGGGCTGGCTGGAAGGTTTCAACGAAATGATGGTGCGTTGCGGCTTCGAATGGACCGGGCATCCGGTTACCGCCGACGGCATGATTTATACGCTCCATGGCCGCGCCGGGAATACTCCGGCCTCGAAGGTGGAGATTGAGATTGCTGATAAAGCGCCGCATGAAATCACCGTCCGCGGTTTGCTGAAGGAGGACACTTTTAAAAAGGCGAAGCTGGAAACCTGGACTGAGCTGCGTTACGTCCCCGGCAGCCATTCTTGGACTATTCACGACACCCTGACCAACCAGTCTGATTATCCGCACGACTACCAGATTATCTATCACAGCAACTTTAGTCAGCCGATCCTGGAAGAGGGCGCCCGTTTCATCGCGCCGCTGAAATCGATTTCTCCGTTCAACGAGTACGCCAAAAAAGGACTGAACGACTGGCAGACTTACGCCGGGCCAACCAAAGGCTTCGATGAGATGGTCTTCAATATGGTGCCGTTATCCGATGCGCAGGGCAAAACCATTGCCGGTGTGGTCAACAAAGCGGGAAATAAAGGGGCATCGATTGAATTTGATACCCATCAGTTGCCGCTGCTGACGCTGTGGAAAAACACCGACACCCTGAAACAGGGCTATGTAACCGGTATTGAACCGGGTACGAATTACGCCTATCCGGTGACTATCGAACGTGAACAGGGACGGGTAAAACAGCTGCAGCCTGGACAGAGCACCGTGTTTGAACTGAAATACTCTCTGCTGCCAGATGCCAAAGCGGTACAACAGTTGGAAGAACGGGTGAAAACCTTGCAGGCAGACCACAAAACAGAGGTCAGCGACAAACCTATCGCTGTTGAATAATCCGAGTTTAGGGCGCGCAGTCCGGCGCCCTTTTTTCTCTGTCTATACTTAACTCCACAAGGTATGTGCCCGAATGGCGCTACCCAGGGAGGAAATATGGCGAAGAAACTGACACTCAGACAGCAGGAAAAACTCTTTCGCGAACGTCAGCGGCAGAACTTTCAGGCCAGCAGCGCGCTGGATGGCCTTGAGGTGGAAGTCGTGTCTCTGGACAACGAGAAAATCGTACAGCGTCTGGCCGAACTGAGGGGGCACTATGAACGATAAACTCGTGGCAGGTGCAGATCCTTATTACTATCCCGGTATCAATGTCCTGAAAAATTCTCTCGAAATCCGCGAAGCCCACCGCCTGCTACAGGCCGAACTGGCCTTTACGGCATTGCGGGCTGCGGCGATGCCACTCGGTCCTGCCGTGATGGGATTGCCACACCTTTGCGCCATCCACCTGTCGCTTTTTCAGGATATTTATCCGTGGGCAGGGGAATTTCGTGAAATCGACATCTACAAAGACGATACCCAGTTTTGTCATTTCGAATACATCGAAAATGAAGGCAACGCGCTGATGCAGGAGCTTGATGAAGAAGAGTTTCTGGTCGGATTGCCGCTGGATAAGTTTGCGGAGAGGCTGGCGCATTACTATACCGGCCTGAATCTGCTGCATCCGTTCCGCGAAGGCAACGGGCGTGTGCTGAGGATTTTTGTCGAGCAGCTGGTTATCCACGCCGGTTATGACATTGACTGGTCGAGAATCAGCCGTGAAAGCTGGCTGGCCGCCAATAAAACCGCAGTGTTTGGCGATGAAACCGATCTGGTGGCGATTTTTAACACGGTCATCAGCGAGATTGCAGAAGAACATTGATCGACAAAATACTGAGCCCAGGCTGAAAAATGCGTAGAATTGCCCGGTAAATTTTCGACTTTTACCGGGAACACTATGCTGCTGCTGATCGACAACTACGACTCTTTCACCTACAACCTCTATCAGTATTTTTGCGAGCTGGGCGCAGAGGTGAAAGTGATGCGTAACGATCAGCTGACGCTGACCGATATTGAGCAACTTGCCCCGTCGCATCTGGTGATTTCTCCCGGCCCCTGCACGCCAGATCAGGCGGGCATTTCCCTGCAGGCCATTACTCATTTTTCCGGTAGTCTGCCGATCCTCGGCGTCTGCCTCGGGCATCAGGCGATGGCGCAGGCATTTGGCGCAAAAATCGTGCGGGCGCGTCAGGCAGTCCACGGCAAAACATCGCCAGTCCGCCATACCGGTCAGAGCGTATTTACCGGGCTGAATAACCCGCTGACCGTCACCCGCTACCATTCGCTGGTGGTCGCACCACAAACGTTGCCGGACTGTTTTGATGTCACCGCCTGGACAGAGCGGGAAGGCGGGCGCGACGAAATTATGGGCATCATGCACAAAACGTTGCCGCTGCATGGGGTTCAGTTCCATCCGGAAAGCATCCTGAGCGAGCAGGGACATCAGCTTCTGGATAATTTCCTTAAAATCTAATCATTTAATAACGAGTTAATATCGCTGCAAAAATTACTTACCCATCAGGTGCGATTTCTGTTTGCCTGCGTGTGATTTTTTATGCATATTTTGTGATTATATTTTCATATCACTCTCAGTAAGGGAAAACGGTTATGGCAGATAAATCAGCGGTAGATCGGGGTACGTTCGACAAAGTGATTTTGCCGGTTTATTCACCTGCAAAATTTATTCCCGTTAAAGGTAAAGGCAGTCGTGTCTGGGATCAGCAGGGCACCGAATACGTTGATTTCGCCGGCGGCATTGCCGTGACGGCGCTCGGCCATTGCCATCCGGCACTGGTTAAAGCGTTACACGAACAGGGCGAAACCCTGTGGCATCTCAGTAACGTATTTACTAACGAACCCGCGCTGCGACTGGCTCAAAAGCTTATCGACGCGACCTTTGCTGACCGCGTATTTTTCGCCAACTCCGGCGCTGAAGCCAATGAAGCTGCTTTTAAACTGGCGCGTTATTACGCTTCGCACCGCCACAGTCCGTACAAAACTAAGATCATCGCTTTCCATAACGCCTTCCATGGCCGCACGCTGTTTACCGTGTCTGTCGGCGGCCAGCCGAAATATTCCGATGGCTTCGGCCCGAAACCGGCTGACATTGTGCACGTGCCGTTCAATGATCTGGACGCTGTAAAAGCTGTGATCGACGATCACACCTGTGCAATTGTTGTCGAACCTGTGCAGGGCGAAGGCGGGGTGACACCGGCCACTAAAGAGTTCCTGCAAGGTCTGCGTGAGTTGTGCGACAAACATCAGGCGCTGCTGGTGCTCGATGAAGTGCAAAGCGGCATGGGACGCAGCGGCAAACTGTTCAGTTATATGCATTACGGCGTGACGCCGGATATTCTGACCAGTGCCAAAGCGCTGGGCGGCGGCTTCCCGGTTTCAGCTATGCTGGCAACCGAAGAGGTCGCCTCGGTGATGGAACCGGGCAAACACGGCACCACCTACGGCGGTAACCCGCTGGCCTGCGCCGTCGCTGAAGCCGCACTCGATATCATCAATACGCCGGAAGTGCTGGCTGGTATCAATGAACGCCGCGAGAAATTCATTACTGCGCTGGATGCCATCAACCAGAAGTATCAAATATTTAGCGAATTCCGCGGGCAAGGGTTGCTGATCGGTGCCGAGCTTTCCGAGGCCTGGAAAAACCGTGCAGGCGAGTTCCACGCCGCCGCCGCCGAATTCGGCCTGATGATGCTGGTCGCAGGACCGAACGTGATGCGGTTTGCACCATCACTGGTTATCGACTTCGCGGATATTGAAGAAGGGATGGAGCGGTTTGAAAAAGCGGTGGCGAAGGTTGTAGGGTGATCCCTGCGACCCCGCCAGGATAAGACTGAGTAAATTTAGGTTTCTCACTAATAGTTATCACATGGTTGTTTGCGCCGAAACCGAGCAGAGGGGAAAGGCTTTTCCCCTCTGCTCGGTTTCGGCGCGATGAGTTAAGTGATCGCTGCACTTAAGAAACCGAAATGGCTCAGGTTAGCTTTAAGTCTTCAGTGCATGGCATCTGCACTTAAGAAACCGAAATATTCTCCGATTAGCTTTAAAAAGCAGTCTGGCTGTAAGCCAGTAAAAAGGGGATTTAAAAGGGGCATTCCCCTTCACGCCTTTCGCGTCAGCCAGATCCCATGATGTGGCCTTTGCTTCCACGCCAAGGACGAAATGGTATGCATCACGCTGAGATGCGAAATCACGCGCCGCAGATGGCGCTCCATCTCGGTCAGCGGCATATCGGGATGCAGGTCAGGCGCATTGATCAGCGTGCTCTCATTCCCCGGTCCGTCATACATCAGCCGCTGCTGACAGCTCTGCAACGCGATTTCACAAGTCTGCAAATATTCCGTCGCCAGTTTCTCCGGCAGCATGTAGTGCTCGCGGGCGAGGATGGTCATCGCGTTGATATGCTCGACGATAAACTGACTGTGCGTCACCCACAGGCGCATATCTGCCAGATAATGCGAGTTAAAACCCGGTTCCTGCATCGCCTGATTAAGCGAGGTGAACAGCTTATTGTGCGCCTGATTGACCTGCATGCGGGTGTAGGCGAGCTTCGAGGTATCCGGATTTTCTTCAAGCAGTAAGCGGATAGCATCCTGATAAGTTTCCAGCGCCTGATGGGCATTCTGACGCAGTAATCCGCTTTGCCATTGCGGCCACAGCCAGATGGTGCCGCCGAAAGCCAGCGCGCAGCCAATCAGCGTATCCACCAGCCGCGGTACCAGAAAATGCACGCCGTTCATCGCCAGCAGTTGTAGTGTGTACACCGCCGTGACCGTCATCCCGACCATCGCCAGCCCGTAGTTTTTGCGCAGCACCGTATACGACACCAGCGTAACGATCAGCATACACATCAGCGTGATGCCTTCGGGTAATTCCAGTTTCAGTAATCCGGCGGCAATCAGCAGTCCGGCCAATGTGCCGAGCGCACGGTGCTGGATCCGCACGCGCGTGGCGTTATAGCCGTTCTGACTGACCAGCATGATGGTCAGCAAAATCCAGTAAGGCTTGGGCAGATTAAAGAACAGACCCAGGCTGCTGCCAATGGCGAGAATGGTCCCCAGACGGGCAGCATTACGCAGGGCGGAAGATTTGAACGAAAGATAGCTTTTCAACGCAGGCCAGAACGGCAAACGGGGCTGCGTGTTCATCAGGTCGCGGCGATAAAGCGGGCGCTGTGTCCGCAGCAGGCGTGCAATGCGGCTGAAATGGTAATAGCAAAACTGCCCGACCGGATTATCCGGCGTTCGCGCGGCGATTTTTTCCAGCGCGGCCAGCTCGTTAGCCATGGTAAAACGCTCGGATAACCGGTGATAAAGAATGTCGTCGGCAATGACCCGCAGGCGTGCAGAAATAACCTGTGCATTGCGGCGGATCACCGCTTCGGCATGACTCTCCTCCACCAGCTTCTGCACTTCTTCCGGCTGATGCAGGCTCACCGTGATGTGTTCCTGCAAATCGAGCGCCACCTGAAATCGCTGGAACAGTCGCTTATGCTGATGATGATCGCCGTGATGCGGCAGCATATGTAATTGCTGATAAAGCAGGGCAATCAGGTCGATGACCTGCTGCTGGCGGTTGAGCAGCGGCGGCAGCGCGGTTTCAGGGTTGGTATGTTGCGTCAGAAGGCTGTATTTGGCTTCGAAATAGTCCGCCAGTTGCAGATAGAGCTGGCTGAGCGTTTCGCGCATCGGCTGCTCTTTGGAAATACGAAACCACGCCCAGTTAAAGAGTCCGTACCAGGCGGTACCGGCGGCGAACAGTGCCGGAGCCTGCCACATCGGCCGGATCCCCACCATGCTGAGTGTGAAGATGGTCGCGACCAGTGCGCCGGGCAACAAACGTGCATGCAACGGGCTGATTTCGCCGGTCACGCCTAGCAGCAGCGCCAGCGAAAGCATGATGAGCGGCAGGGGAATGTGCCAGCTTTCCAGCATCACTTGCAGCAGAATGCTGCTCACGGCAAACAGCGAGCCGCCGACGATCAGGCGTTTGAAAAAGCGTTTGTGTGGGGTATCCAGACCCGCGACGTTGCAGCAGGCAGGACAAAGAGAGAACAGCAGGCCCATTTGCAGGTTGCCGAACATCCAGCAGATACCAACAGGCAGGCACAGCACCAGCGTCTGGCGCAGCGCGTAGTTAACTTCTGGATGGTAAAAAAGTCTTCGCCATAGCGTCATGGGTAAAGATTAGCCCATAAAAAAGGCGCGACAGTGTTCTGCCGCGCCGACTTTTAATGGATTAACGTGTGCCGTAAACGACAATCGTTTTACCGTGTGCGGAGATCAGACTCTGATCTTCCAGCATTTTGAGAATTCGTCCGACTGTTTCACGTGAACAACCGACGATTTGGCCGATTTCCTGACGAGTGATCTTGATTTGCATCCCGTCCGGATGGGTCATCGCATCAGGCTGTTTAGCCAGATTAAGCAGGGTTTGAGCGATACGACCTGTTACGTCGAGGAAGGCAAGGTTGCCGACTTTCTCTGACGTCACTTGCAGACGGTTTGCCATCTGCGCGGAAAGACGCATCAGAATATCCGGGTTAACCTGAATCAGCTGGCGGAATTTTTTATACGAAATTTCAGCCACTTCACAGGCAGTTTTTGCACGAACCCACGCACTACGTTCCTGACCTTCTTCGAAGAGTCCCAGCTCGCCGATGAAGTCACCTTGGTTAAGGTAGGACAGTATCATTTCTTTGCCTTCTTCATCCTTGATAAGGACAGCAACTGACCCTTTCACGATGTAATAAAGCGTTTCGGCTTTTTCACCCTGGTGAATCAGCGTACTTTTAGAAGGATACTTATGTATATGACAGTGAGACAGGAACCATTCAAGAGTCGGGTCTGTTTGTGGCTTGCCGAGAACCATTTGCTATTATCCTCTGTTGTTATCGCTGCCCAAAATCACAGGGCTCAGAGTTCCCTGTATGGCGTCTTAATTAAAAAGCGCCCTTTCAGCATATAACTCCCCAGAAATGCTGCAAGCGGGTGTCGGAGTGAAACAGCCTGTTTATTGCCGTTATCACCTTGGGTTCTGTTCTTAAACCGCGAAAACCGTCACCGCAATTTACTGGAAAGTATGTTTCGGCTTTGTTTGTAGCACAGGTTTGCAATGCTGTCTTGTGTTGTCTCGCTTCAGCATGATGGCGATCGGGTTACGTTGCCAGATTTTGGGTGAAAGGGTAGTCTGAGGGGAAAGTTTGATGAATTTATTCACCGGGAGAATATGACATGCACGCACGCGTAAAATGGGTAGAAGGGCTGACGTTTTTAGGGGAATCAGCTTCAGGCCATCAGATTTCTATGGATGGCAATGCGGGCGATAAAGCACCGAGCCCGATGGAAATGTTACTGATGTCCGCAGGCGGTTGCAGCGCGATTGATGTGGTGTCTATTTTGCAGAAAGGTCGCAATGATGTGCGTGACTGCGAAGTGAAACTGACTTCACAGCGCCGCGAAGAAGCACCGCGCCTGTTCACGCACATCAACCTGCATTTTATCGTCACCGGTAAAGATCTGAGCGATAAAATTGTGGAGCGCGCGGTCAGCCTGTCAGCCGAAAAATATTGCTCGGTTTCACTGATGCTCGGTAAAGCGGCGACGATTACTCACAGCTTTGAAGTGATCAGCGTCGAATAAATCATGACCAGTCGTACGACTGGCAATGGTTTCGCAGTAAATCCAAAAATCGCCGCGCGGCAAACGTCAGCGGCGATTTCTGCGAGTAAAGCACGCAATATTCCGCCTGCGGCAGGGCGTCGATATTGAGCAAACACAATCTGTCTTCCAGTCCGAACGGCGCTTTCATCGCCCGCGCCACAATGGTCAGATAATCTGACTGCAACACCATATTCAGCCCGCATATCACCGAATCGGTATGCACCGGCATTTCCGCCCCCGGCTGATGAAATCCGCCCATCGATAACCGAATCTGTTGGTAATAGCCCATATCCGTTTCCGGCAACAGCCAGCGCGCGTCCTGTAATTCTTCCAGAGTCGTGGCGCCTGCCAGCGGATGTCCGCGCCGGGCGATAACGCCGAAAGGCGCGCTGAACAGGGGTTCGCGCACCAGGTCTTCCAGCGGTAATCCCGGTCCGGCGGTACCGACCGCAAAATCCAGTTTGCCTTCACGCAGCGCAGGTAACAGCGTCGAGAGTTGTCCTTCTTTGATGAGCAATTTGGACTGCGGAAACTGCGTCTTGAATTCACCGGTCAGACCTGGCAGAACCGTCAGCGCCAGCAGAGAGGATAAACCTGTGGCAACAGAACCTTGAGAATACTGGTCAATCTGGCGTATTTCATCGGCGGCGCGCTCGAGCTCTTCGAGAATAAACTGCATCCGGCGCGAAAACGCCCGGCCCGTTTCGGTCAGCGTCATCCCCTGATTACCGCGCACAATCAGCTGAGTATCGAGCGCCTGTTCCAGTTCACGCAATGTCCGGCTGACCGCTGGCTGCGATTGTCCCATCGCCCGCGCCGCGCCGCGAATGCTGCCACTGCGTATAACCTGCTGGAAAACCTTCAGTTGCTGTATTTTCGGCAAATAACGCATTGCGTCCCTATCAGTAAAAAGCATCACCTGCCTAAAAATTACATCTTATGGCTGCGTTGTAAAGCTGATAGCGTCAATGATGTGAAAATAATGCGTTGTTATTCAGTTGATTGCGTGACGCAAGTCGCATTTTACCTTTTGCCCGACAGGGTGAATCTCTGGCGTAGTGATAACAAAAAGGGATATCCGCTATGAAAAGTCGTTCCCTGATGATCTTCCTGCTATTTGTCGGCTACGCCGTGGTGTATATCGACAAAACGGTCATGGGCTTTGCATTACTGCCGATTGAGCGCGAATTTAATCTGCAACCTGAACAGCTGGGATATATCACCGGCATTTTCTTCCTGGCGTACTCGATATTTCAGATCCCTGCTGGCTGGCTGAATGACCGGTTCGGGTATAAAAAGGTGCTCGGCATGTCGCTGTTCCTGCTGGGGGGCTTCGCGCTGTGCTTCGGGGCGCTGGGCTTTAGTCTGGGATTACTGATCACGTTCCGTTTTCTCTCCGGTGTCGGGCATTCCGGCTATCCCGCTTCCTGCGCTAAGGCCGTGGTTTCCAACTTTGCGGTCGAGAAACGCACTTTTGCGCAGTCGATTTTGCTGTCTTCCGCCGGACTGGCAATGACCGCCGGACCGCTGATTGCGGTATACAGCCTGGATCACCTCGGCTGGCGCGGCTCTTTCTCCATTCTCGGATTACTGGCATTCGCGATTGCCGCCGCGATTGTGATTCTTGTGCCCAATCCGCCGAAAGCGCAAGTCCGTACGGGTGTCAAAACCGGTTATCGCGAGTTGCTGAAAAATCCGATTGTCGTGCTGCTGTTTGTCTCGATTTTCTGCATCAATATTCCGTCGTATGGCCTGATGGCATGGTTGCCGAAATATCTGGTGCAGCAGCGCGGTATGTCACTTGATGTGTCCGGTCTGGTGGTGGCCACCGGCGGGCTGGGGATCTGGATTTCATCACTGGCCACCGGCTGGCTGGTCGGGCGCTATATGCAGGGCAAAGAGCCAAAAGTGATTTTCTGCTGCGCATTGCTCAGCGCGCTGTGCATCTGGCTGGTGTTTACATCTTCATCGGCGGTAACGGCGGGGCTGTTCCTGTTCCTCGGTTATGTGTTCCTGATGGCGTCCTTTGTGACCGTCTTTACGCTGCCGATGAAACGCCTGCCTGCGGAAGTCATGGGCGCAGCTATGGGGATCATTAATACCGGCGGAACCCTCGGCGGTTTTGTGGCGCCGATTGCGATGGGATATCTCATCACTGCCAGCCACAGTTACCTTTCTACGTTTGTATTTCTGGCGCTGGCGATGGTGATGGCAGGTCTGGCTATCCTGCCGCTGGCAATTAAACCTCGTGCGCCAATGCGCGATGTGGCTTAACTGAGGAGAAGAGTGATGACTTTTAATTTCGATGCAATGCTGGCTGAAGTCAAAACTGACGTTCTGCGCTGGCGCAGACATATTCATGCCCATCCTGAGCTCTCTTTTCAGGAGCATAAAACGGCAGCCTACATCACAGAGCAACTGGAAAGTTTCGGCGGTCTGACCCTGACGCATCTGACGCCCAACAGCGTGATTGCCGATCTGAAAGGGGCGCATCCGGGGCCGATATACGCGCTGCGGGCGGACATTGATGCATTGCCGATTCAGGAAGAGAACGACGAACCCTTCTGCTCCACCGTACCGGGCGTGATGCACGCCTGCGGGCATGATGCCCATACCGCGATGCTGCTGGGTGCGGCGAAAGTGCTGACGCAATGCCGGTCTGAATTGCACGGTTCAGTGCGGTTTATCTTCCAGCATGCAGAAGAAGTACCGCCGGGAGGTGCGCAGGAACTCGTGGATCTGGGCGTGCTGGACGGTGTGGCGAAAATCTTCGGCCTGCACGTGATGCCGAATTCCCCGACCGGCGAAGTGGGGCTGAAAGAGGGCGTTTTCTGCGCCTCCACGGATAACTTTGATATCACCATTACCGGGAAAGGCGGTCACGGTTCGATGCCGCATTTGTGTATCGATCCGGTGGTGATTGGCGCAGAAATCGTTACCGCACTGCAAAACGTCGTGGCGCGCCGTATTGATCCGCTTCAGGTGCCGGTGCTGACTATCGCGACCTTCCAGAGTGGCGAAAGCTACAACGTGATCCCTGAGAGGGTGAAACTCGCCGGAACGCTGCGTACTCATCACAGCAACGTGCGCGAACAGGTGCCGCAGGTGATGGAGCAGATCATTTCGGGGATTACGGCGGCGCATGGCGCGACATACGAACTGCGCTGGACGCGCGGCTATGTGAACGGGGATAACCATCCCGAGGCCTGCGCAATTGCGCGTCAGGTGATCGAAAAAACACTGGGGCCACAGGCGCTGCACGAAGTCACTCAGCCGTTGTTTGGCGGAGAAGATTTCTCTTCCTATCAGCAAAAAGTGCCGGGATGTTTCCTGTTTATTGGCAGCGGGAATGAAAAAATCGGCGCGACTTATGGCGTACATAATCCGCGCTTTCGTCTGGATGAAGAGGCGTTACAGATTGGCGTCGCATTGCATGTCGGGTTTATCCGTCAGTTGCTGATGAACGACGCCTGAGTCCGTTATTCGATCTTTTTCCCTTCCATCAGGCGCTGCACTAGCGGCGCCATAATCAGCTCCATCGCCAGCCCCATTTTCCCGCCCGGTACGACCAGCGTTTTGATATGCGAGATAAACGAACCCTGCAACATCGCCAGCAGATACGGGAAATCAATGTCATCCAGCCCCTGGAAGTGGATCACCACAAAGCTTTCATCAAGGGATGGAATGGCTTTCGCGGCAAACGGGTTCGAGGTGTCGATGGTCGGCACACGCTGGAAGTTAATGTGCGTGCGGGAAAACTGCGGCGTGATGTAGCTGATATAGTCATCCATCGACCGCACGACGGAATCCATCACTGCTTCGCGGGAATGTCCGCGCTCGCCGGTGTCGCGTACCAGTTTCTGGATCCACTCAAGGTTCACGATAGGCACCACGCCGACCAGCAGATCGACCTGAGCGGCAACGTCTATTTTGTCCGCAACGACTCCGCCATGCAGCCCTTCGTAGAATAAAATGTCCGTCGGTTCCGGCAGCGCCTGCCACGGCGTAAAGGTGCCGGGTACCTGATTGTAGGGAACGGCTTCGTCATAAGTATGCAGATATTTGCGCGAACGACCGGTGCCGGTTTTACCGTACTCGATGAAACTTTTTTCCAGCAGACCAAAGTCGTTGGCTTCCGGCCCGAAATAGCTGATGTGACGCCCAAGGTCACGAGCCTTACGGATCGCTGCATCCATTTCAGGACGTGTGAAATGGTGAAAGCTGTCGCCTTCCAGCTCAGCCGCACGCAGGCCAAGCTGCTGAAATATTTTACGAAACGCCAGACTGGTCGTGGTGGTACCCGCTCCGCTGGAGCCGGTCACTGCAATGACAGGATGTTTTGCTGACATAGTGAGCTGTTCTCCATAAAGGTAATGCTTGCAGGCGTGCTGTGGTCTTTTCTGTGGATGAAGACCTGGCGTCAACGCTGCGCATATTTAAGCCTATTGTTACCATAATTATTCGAAGAGGGACAGGAGCGTAGCAGGCAATCCGCTGTGGGTGAGCTTCTTACACTGCGTAACGATGAAGCGCAGACCGGAGAAGTTATGCTCATGGTCTGCGCTTTAAAAAATATTCATCTGTCAGGGTTTCGCCGCGTTCGACACCGGCGTTGTCATCACTTCGTTTCGAATATTGCCCAGTGTTCAGCGGGTATACCGCCTTCGACGCTTTCAATTAATTCTTCAGCAGTATCCAGGTCTGGGCATCCCCAGTAATCGTCGCTGAACCAGAGGCTTACACGGCCATCTGTTTCGTAAACGAACACGACTGTTCCGTCACCCTCGATCACTTTTGCCGGGCTGTTTTCAGCAGCGTCACCACTCACGGCAACAGCCGGTACGCTGTGTTTAAGATCTTCGACACCGATTTCTGCCGAAGTGAGGGCTTCTTGTTCTGATTTAAATGAATCTAACTGGTATGCAGGAATAAACATGATATTCATCTCTTTGTATTATATTCCCCCAAAATAAATTTCCTACGGGGCCACATTGTATTAAATCTTAATTTCATTCCATCTTTTCGCCCAGCGCGCGTAGATATCAGGATCCCACTTCACTGACCATACCATGTCATCCGTATCAAGTATGAATGGGGACAATTTGGATGAAAGGTTTTTGTATTCGTGAAAAGCGGTCATATTATCGGGTTCGATATTATTACGATCACAAACTGAAGGGTGTTCGCCGGTCAGAAAGGTGACGATATCGGGGAGTACATCCCAACCATCCTTCACGGGATCGGCATAATTCATCGTCGTCTGCCAGTTTACGGTTCTGAGTTTATTCCACCACCAGCCGTTCTGAACACAAACGATATCTTGCAAATCAGCGCCAAGATAGCGCATGCAGGATACTTGCATTTCTACAGCCGATTTTTGTGCAAATGGATTCATAACAAACCGGTAGCCTAAAGATGCCCAGAAAAAACGCGAACTCATGGCTGCGATGATATTGTCACGAACATATTTCAGGTGTTCCCATGCATCAGTCCTTGATGTACTGATCTTCACAGAAATAACGCAGGCCTGATCGGGGAAGTTATTCTGGCTCAACGAAATGGAAAGGTCGTCAATGTAATTTGATGTGAGCTCTTCCACTGCGCAAATTTTGAAAACGGTTTGTTTTTTCCTTATTTTTCGTTCTGCAGCGATTTTCATCTCTTTCAGGATTTTCAGCCATAATTCTGGAGTCATTGCCCCGGGCCAGCCACCCTGATCTTTATCATGAAATAGTACGCTGATGGATTGTTCATTCGAAAAAGGAAAAGCTTCCAGCTTCAATAATAAAGGAAACAGACAATCAAATAACTCACCGGCTTCCGTATTCCTCTTTAGCCGGAAAATAATCTCCAAAGCAGGCGCAATACTTAGCTCTTTATCAATTACCCAAAGTGTGTCGTTAATCTGCATTTTGTTTTTTATCCTGCGGATCAAAAAAACGGGTGAACCATTTTTTACGTTCTTCTTCATCATCCATACCGGAGACACGCAGATAATCCGTGTCCAGTCTTTCGGCCACCCGATGAAGTGGTTTTAATGTCTGTGCTACAGCGTGATAACTGTCGAGGGGGTCATTATGCAGGCTATCACCCAGCAACGGCGTTTCACCGATGCGGATTAAGGCGCCGTTTTGCATAAAGGGAGTGACCTGAACCTCTGCGATGGAAGACATTTTCTGTTGTAACTCAGTGATCCCGCCCATCCGTTGGCAAAACTCAGGGCCTAACAGCGTGATCCAACCCAAACTGGTAATACCGTCTGTAGTCGCAGTCCATAATGATTCAATGCGTGGGTTGGGTGACATGATCCCGGGATGTCGTTTAATCCACTGTTTTATATATTCTTCTAAGTCTTTGCGTGTTACTACTTCTTCGCTACCAAAACATAACGCAAATCCGGCATAACCCCAGGATAAAGGAAAGTCCCCGGTCAGTCGTTTAATGTAGGCCTCAACGCCCTCAACGCCTCGCTCTGCCAGCCAGGATAGTGGAAGCGAAATACGAAAAAAGCTGTGACTGGGTTGGTTTACTTCCAGACAGGCATTGTCGTATTCCCAGTCCAGACAGGGCAGTCTGCGTTCCCTTTTATTATTGCCGGCATAGAGATCTATGCTGGTATTATCTTTTGAACGTCTTTTGGTATTTCTCAGCCATTCAAAAGGAACCGATCTATTTTTTTCGGTAATCTTTACTCCGTAACTCTGGTTTCCGTCATAGAGAATACGATCAACCTGACTGCCGAAGTCTTCCCAAAAAATCTTATAGGGGGTCAGTAAACTTTCGGGGGCATGTTCCTTCGTCACTGTTTCCAGACTGAATAAGGTGATGCAAAAACAGGGTTCAAATCGTGTGATATCGTCTTCTTCAAGGCGGTAGTTTGAGAAAATGTCAATACTTTCATGCAGAGTGGTCATTCTGAGTCCTTGATGTGAAATTTGTCTTTGTGAACTGATCAAAGAAATAAGGGTATTGGTCCGCCACCCGGCGCGATACCAAAGGTTTTGGCAGCCGACTCACTGAGTTTTCGGATAAATTCTTCTACTTTTTGCCGCATCCTCACTTTTTCTCTGTCATCCTTATCATCGCAGCCGCACTCTTTCTCATCGATAATGCGGACTTTCTCCTGCATACCTGCGTCGAGTGCAATATTTTGATTTCTTGTAGTTGTATCGCCCTCAAACTTAATCTCAATAATTTGATTAATGTTGTCCCATTCAGCGGTTAATCCGGGATCCTTTAACGCAACCAAATCCCAGATAACAACTCGTCCTCTGCCCATTTGCCTTGCTGTACCGAGCGCACTTCTAACCGATGCCGGAGCAGTGGGCCCCTCGCTGTAGGTAGTTCGGCCACTGGCTGACGTAATGAGGTCCCTGGATTTAATTTTATAAGGTACTTCGGTCAGGTAACACGGATCCTGCGGTGTTGCGCCGTACTAGGGAATTGTGCCTTTCTGATTAAACTCTTTCGCAAAACATTGCTGGCGCGGACCGGTCTTTAAACCTTTATCTCCGGTTCGGGGTAACTCTGAGTCATCACTTAGAAACCGCTTCATCATTTCTTGCGCCAGCCCCAGTGCAGGAGCCGAGAAAAATTGATCTATTTGCTTCCTGAACTCCTGCGCAATGAGGTTGCGGCACTTGCATATGGCCTCACAGATTTTATCAATTAATTCAAACTGAGTTAGCTGTGCCTGACATAACCCGGCCATGTTTACCGTATTGCGATGATTCATAAACATTTTGTCAGTCAACCGGCAGGCGGGCTGGCCTTCAAAAAATACGTTAAATGAATGGCTTATCCAGTCCGCTTCTGCCCGGTGAGTCCCTGATTTGATGCCGCCCATACTGCCAGACTCGTCAAAGACGCTACGTGCAAACTTTGAGCCGAAATTGGCGATCATATTACCGCCGTCGGCAAACACACTGCTGGTGCCGTTGGTTAAATCGGCAGAATACGCTTCATTGTCATAGGGCACCGGCACAGCAAAGGGAGGTGTCTAACATACATCGGGCAATGTATTGTGAGTCACCCCGCCACTGCCTTTATGGCATAGCGTTAACCCATTAACATTTATGGTTATCATGCTTTTCCACTCCCTGGATTATGGGTTCATCCCCTTTTCGAAACAGAGATAGTCATCATCACGTAAAACACATTCTTCTCTTGCAACAACGGATGACACCCTGGTCATTCCTTTAATTGCGTTTGAATTCATTAATGAGAAAGTGATTTTTTTAGTGTTTCATTACTTTGGTAAATATAATTAAATCATAAAGTTAAATGATTTCGAGCGAAGATAAACCGGATGTGGAATACAGGCTGCGATGAAGATCACAATTTTCAGGAAGGGGGAGCAGCCCTGAGGAGCCAGGGCTGTGAAGGTCAGAGTTATTCGGGCTGGCCGTAGTAGGCTTTTGCGCCATGTTTGCGCAGGTAGTGCTTATCCATCAGCGTCTGCTGCATTTCACTCAACGCAGGTGTCAGCTGACGGGAGAAAATCCCCATGTACGCGCACTCTTCCAGCACGACGGCATTGTGAACGGCATCCGCCGCGTTTGTTCCCCAGGTGAACGGCCCGTGTGAATGAACCAGAACCGCCGGTATCTGCATAGGATCCAGCCCGCGGTTAATAAAGGTTTCGATAATAACTTTTCCGGTTTCCAGCTCGTAGGCGCCGACGATTTCAGCGTCGGTCATCGGGCGGGTGCAGGGAATATTGCCGTAGAAGTAATCGGCGTGCGTGGTGCCCCAGGCGGGTAAATCCTGCCCGGCCTGCGACCAGATGGTCGCATGACGCGAGTGCGTATGCACAATGCCACCGATATCCGGAAACTGCCGGTAGAGCGCCAGATGGGTGGCGGTATCTGACGACGGATTTTTACTGCCTTCAACCCGTTCGCTGGTGTGTAAATCGACCACTACCATATCGGTAGCCCCCATCTGCGCATACTCCACGCCCGATGGTTTGATCACCACCAGACCTTTCTGCCGGTCAATGGCGCTGACGTTGCCCCAGGTAAAGGTCACCAGATGATGGGCTGGCAGGGCCAGATTGGCTTCCAGCACCTCCTGTTTCAGGTCTTCTAACATGCGAAGGCTCCTTCCTGCATTTTGGCTTCGATCCACTGGCGGGCTTTAATGATTTCCAGAACCGGTTCGGCGGCGGTTTCCGTCCACATTTCAATGAGGAACGCGCCACGGTAATTGAGGGCGGCCAGCGTGCGGAAGAAGCCGGTAAAATCGACGCAGCCTTCCCCGAACGGCACATCACGAAACTGGCCTTTCGAGGTGGCGGTGACCGGATAAGTGTCTTTCAGGTGGATGGCAGCGATGCGATCGATACCCAGCGTCAGCTCTGACTGAATGTCATTGCCCCAGGCGCTGAGGTTGCCGATATCGGGATACACGCTGAACCACGGCGAGTTGAGGCGCTGATCCCAGGCTTTCCATTTGGTTATTGAATTCATGAATTCGGTATCCATGATTTCCACCGCCAGCGTCACCTGAGCGGCGGCAGCCTGTTCCACGGCCCATGCCAGCCCTTCGGCAAAGCGCTCACGGGTACCCGGATCGGAGGCTTCGTAATACACGTCGTAACCGGCCAGCTGTAATGTGCGGATCCCCAGATCCCGCGCCAGCTTGATCGCCTTAAGCATGATATCCCGCGCGCGTTCACGGATATTTTCATCATGGCTGCCGAACGGAAAACGGCGGTGAGCTGACAGGCACATCGAAGGGATGGCAACGCCAATCTCCATCATGGCCTCAACCAGTGCGACACGCTGCGTAATGCTCCAGTCGAGGCGAGAGAGGCGCTCATCGGTTTCATCCACCGACATTTCGACAAAATCAAAGCCGCAGCTTTTCGCCAGCGCCAGTCGTTCCGGCCAGCTCAGGTGTTTTGGCAGGGCTTTTTCATAGATACCCAGCGGATGCTTTCTCATGCGGTAGCTCCCCAGATCGCCTCAATCTGCTGATGGAACGCCTGCGCGACGTGTTGCGGTTCGGCGGCATCCGATAAAGCGCGACCGGCGATAAACGCCTGAACGTCGATATCCCTGAACAGCGGCAAATCAGCAGGAGTGATCCCCCCGGTGACGGAAAGCCGCAGGCCGATATCCGAGAGCTGTTTCATCCGGTCAAGATCCTGCTGATCCCAGGTTTTCCCGCTGGCCTGCGCGTCGCGCCCGCGGTGATAAATCGCCTGACGGATCCCGGCGGCATGCCAGTCGCGTGCGTCCTGCATCGTCCAGTGACCGAACAGCTCAATCTGAATTTCACCTCTGAAGGATTTCGCCACATCATGGGCTTTGATGACGGTTGCCAGCGGCGCAGCGCAGATCACCGTCATCCAGTTGGCACCGGCCTTAAAGGCTTCCAGCGCCAGCGTTTCCCCGGCATCGGCGACTTTCAGATCTGCCACCAGTATCTTGTTCGGACAGAGTTCACGCAGCGTTTCCACCGCCTGCAAACCTTCACACAGACATAAAATGGTCCCCGCCTCGATAATATCGACATGATTTTTTAGCGCTTTCACCGTGTGCAGCGCGGGCATAAGTTCGGTATGGTCCAGCGCCAGCTGGAGAAGAGGTTTAGTCATGATCACTGCTCCCTGATTTGTCCGCCGCCGCGCAGCGGGCGTGGTAAACCCCCAGTGCGTCGATGAGGAACTGGTAACGTTGTAATTTTTTCTGATAAGCAGAATGCGAGGCGGTATCGGGTTCGAGACGCCTGACCTCGTAATTCAGATGTTGCTGAGCCTGTGCGAAGGTTGAATAGACGCCGGTGCCGACCATGGCGGCGAGCGCGGCGCCCAGACAACCGGTCTCTTCGATTTGCGGAAGCTCTACCGGCATTCCGCTGACGTCCGCCAGCATCTGCATCCAGATTTCCGAACGCGTCGGTCCCCCTGTCACGCGCAGGGTTTTAGCCTGGGGAAAGCGTTGAAGCATCCGGTTGAGATGCGTCATATGGCTGAACACTACGCCTTCGAACACGGCCTGCAGCAAATGCCCGCGATGATGCAGGGACTGCAAGCCGTAAAACCCGGCGGTCATTTCCGCGCCCTGATTGCTGCCGTAAAGGAAGGGGAGGAACAGCACGTCAGAGCCTGCTTTCGGCAGGGCGCCGACGGCACGATTTATTTCCTCAAATGACAGCTCTCCGGATTGCCGGTTCAGCCATTCAAGATTGGCTGAAGACGTCGGACTGGCTTCGTGGATCAGATAACCTTCGCCCCCGGCATAACGACCGTACACATAAGGATGTGTTTCGTTTTTGCTGACGGTAGCGCAAATACCGCTGGTGACGGCCCAGGTCCCCATCACCGCGTTGAGCGTGAATTCATCCTGCAGTCCGGCGCAGAGCGCGGTGGATACCACGTCAAACAGTCCCCCGGTGACAGGCGTGCCAGGCGCCAGCCCGGTCAGGGCGGCGATGCTTTGCGTTACAGTTCCACAGATTTCAGCAGAACCCACGACCGGCGGCAGGGCAGCACTGATTTCGGTAATTCCCAGCATTTCAGTCAGTTCCGGCGCATAACCGCCACGCGCCATGTGGTAGAGGTTAGATTCAGAAATATTGGTTTCTTCGCAACCTTGCTCACCGGTGAGACGGTAGCGGAGGTAGTCGTGTGCCATCATGACCGAACCAATCTGCTGGTAGCGCTGCGGCTGATGCAGCTTTATCCAGCGCAGCAGGGACACCGGATGTCCTGCCCACAGCGCCTGACGGGTAAGGGGATAAATCTGCTGATGTAAGCCGTCACGCTCCCATGCGCTGATCACATCAGCGGCGCGCCGATCAGAGGAGAGAATGCCTCTTCCCAGCGGTTGGCCGGCCTTATCCAACAGAAACAGCCCCTTGCCCTGAGCGGATATCCCTATGCCTTTCACCTGCTGACCGCTGACGTTTTGCTGATACAGCAGGGTGGTAATGCAACTGATGCAGGATGCCCACAGCGCAGGCATATCCCGTTCGGCCCAGCCGGGATGGTCGCTCAGTACCGGCAGAGGCTGCCGGCAAACGCCCGCTTCCTGACCTTTAGAATCGTACAGGCCTGCTTTGAGATAGGTTCCGCCGCAATCGATGCCTAACCAGTATTCTTCTGAGGAAATTTTCATCATGGCTCCTCAGGCTGCCGACGCATGGCTGCCAGGTAATTTGGCGGCGGATTGTGCAGGAACATCACACCGTGCCGGCAGCAGTAATGCCATAAATGCGGCAAGCGTCAGGGAAATCGCAAGGCAGTAAACGCCCGCGTCTTTGCTGTAGAAAGTGATCAGTAAGCCGACCGCATAAGGTCCGCAAAAGCCGCCGAGATTACCCAGCGCATTGATAACGCCACGCGCACCGCCAGCCATTTCTGCGCTGAACAGCTTGGCGGGAATGGTCCAGAACACGCCGGCGGCGGATTGCAGGAAGAATCCGCAACCCACCAGCGCGGCATAGGACACCCAGACGTAGTTTTTCAGTATGACGGACAGGAACATGCAGGCAGCAAAACCGAGCAATGGCAGAAAGACGAACAGTTTGCGTTTGCCGGTGCGATCCGACAGGGAGGAGAACAGCAACATCCCGGCGACGGCACCGATATAAGGTAAAATAGCGAGCACGCCGACCTGGCCCATTGTGGAGTGGGTCAGCTCCTTGAGAATGGTCGGCAGCCACAGGGTGTAGCCGTAAATCCCTGTCTGGTAAAAGAAGTTAAGGGCAATCAGCTGCCACATCGTTTTGTTGGACAGTACTGCACTCAGCGAGGCATTTTTCACTTCTTTCCCGGCAATGGCTTTTTGTTCGGCAGCCAGCGTGGTGATCAGCCAGTTTTTTTCCTCCGCCGATATCCAGCGGGCTTCCTGAGGACGATCGCAGACGGTTAATGCCCACATCACCAGTACTGCAGCGGAAAGCAGACCTTCAATGATGAAAAGCCAGCGCCAGTCGAGCGCGCTGATGATCCAGCCGGAAAGCGGTGCGGTAATGATCCCGGCGATAGGTACGAACATGATCACAATCGCGTTGGCCCTGCCACGTTCAGCGTCCGGGAACCAGTTACAGATCATGGTGAGCACCACCGGTAACATGCCGCCCTCCGCTACGCCGAGCGCGAAGCGCAGGAACAACAGCTGATACTGGTTGGTGACTAATCCGGTGAGAATTGAAATTACCATCCACGCTACCAGTGACCAGCCGATGAATTTTTTACCACTTCCGTGAACGGCGATTTTGCCACCGGGTACTTGCAGGAATAAATAGCCAATAAAGAATATTCCGCCCGCCAGACCGGCCATTGAGGCGGTAATGCCTAATTCGGCATCCATCCCGCCGGGCATGGCAAAAGCAATATTTACCCTGTCCATATAGGAAATAATACAGGCGATAAGAATTGGTGGGATAATTCTCAGCCAGCGCTGCTTAGGTATTTCTTTTAATAATTTATTTTGCAGGGTATCAGAGTTTATATTCATTACTTATTACCTTGATAATGAGTTGCACAGCCCGTTAAAAAGACGAGCGGGTTCCCCCTCAGATAAAAAGGGTGATGTAGTTAAGTGTGCTGATGCTTTATTTTATGATTATTATTTTTTTCGGATCGCCAGATTCATGGCATTAATCCCGTCCTTTAAAATAGAAATACGATGATCGACGTTCGCACTGGCCTCAATTTCCAGTAATTTGATCCCGGTAAAACTCAGCGAATCTGCAGGTGCTTGCTCGAACATCTCAGCAACCGTTTCGACCGTCATCAGACTTTCTACACATCCCGCTTCACTGGTCGGGAAAGGGGCAAAAGGAGCGTGCAGATCCTGCCACTCACCGTAAGCTCCACCTGAGGCGGTACCGGAGAACATCAGCGCACTGAGTACACCGGCCTGCTGGCAACGCTGCAGGTGCTGAAGTGGCAGGCGGGTATTACGGCCTTCAATGGCTGAACGGGCCCAGTTGATGCAGACACCCAGGGTTTTTCCGGTCTGTGTCTGTGCCTGAGCAATCGCTGTGAGTTCACTCTCCAGCGGCAGGAAACCTTTGCGTGCAGCGGGTTTATCGAGGGCATCACAATGTTCAATAGTCAGCTCACAGGGCCAGTCCCAGCGCAGGATTTCGGTCAGTGACTCGGTGAAGCAGCGCGTGGCCAGATCCACATCCCGTGTGCCTGCCAGGGGAGCAGACTGCAACTCCACCGCCAGGATTTTCTTTCTGCCAGCCCGTTCGTTGGCGCGGCTCACTTTTTCGAACAGATGTCGGTAATAGTGAATACAGGCGCGGCGCTGCTCCTGATGTTCAGACGCCAGCCCGAAGCCCGGCTGCGTGCCACGGCGGCGCATGGTTTCCATTACCCCGGTGACCACAATGTCCCACTCCTGCGGCAAATGCCGGAATAACCAGTCATCGCCGAAAGGATGAAGTTCTTCCAGGCAGGGTTGTTCTATTGCGCGAATATCAGGAATGTCTGTTAATTTTCGCCAGAATTCTGTTTCTTCATTTTCATTTCGCTGATGAAACGAGGGCGCGCAAGGATAAGCGCCGACAATAAAGCCTGCGTGCTTTTGCATATTCAATTCCCCACTGAGTCAATATTGGTATTGCTTAATTAATAGAGCAAGTTGACGTTAACCTTAACCACCACTTTGCGGATATGACTTACGCTATTATGAATACAGGCCGGACGATGAACATCCTGCGGGAAAAACATGGCGTAGGAACCGGGTGTCATAATTATTTCAGATTCATTATCCATTCCCTGATAAAAAATAATGTCCCGCTCTTCCAGTAATGATTGTGCAATTTTATGGGTTCCACAATCGGCGGCGACGCCAATGATTTCTTCACCCCAGGCCAGAAACTGGATATCAAGAAAACGGCGATGCACTTCCGGCCGGTTTTCGGCTTTGTGCCGGGTCGTCAGATCCAGGATCTGTGCGTAAATATCGCGTCCTTCGATTTCAACCACACCGGTTTCAAGAGCCCGGAAATCGGTCGCACGCAGAAAATCCAGCGCCTTCACGATAGCGGCAGGAAAGGTGCAGGGATTGGGGTTGCTGATATGTCCGAATATCATGTGCCAGTTCCTTATAAAGCCAGAATTTTTGCCCAGACGCTGTCGTCGACGGTGATACCGTTGCGGCGATTTTCGGCCAGCAGGCGGGTAAATTCATGACCAGGCAGACGCACGGCTTCTTCCGGGTTATTGCGTTCGGCACTGGTCACGTAATCAATAATGCGCTGGAGTTTTGCATCGCGGCTGGCGCCATCGATCAGGCGGTCGACTTCAATGGCAATGAAGATCTGCGAGATGCCATATTCATCTGAGTTGTCTTCTGTGACTTCGGCGACTGAAGCGCCGTCGGAAAGCAGGGTGGCAATCATGTCCAGCACGATGGATAAGCCTGAGCCTTTCCAGTAGCCCATCGGCAGGATGCGGCGATTTTTCTCAATCACGCCAGGCTCGCGGGTCAGTTGACCGTTGTCATCAAATCCGCCCTCCACCGGGAGTTCACGTCCTGCCAGACGGTTCACTTCCAGCATGCCGTAGGAAAACATCGACATCGACATATCGACCATGGTGATAGGTGATCCTGGAATGGCGACGATCAGCGGGTTAGTCCCGATGCGGCACTCTTTCGCACCCCAGGGTGGCATGACCGCTATGGAATTGGTCCAGCAGATCCCGATATATCCTTTTTCCGCTGCCTGCCAGCCATAGCTGCCACCGCGCATCCAGTGGTTGGCATTGCGCAGGGCGATAAGCCCGATGCCGTGATCAGACGCGAGCGAAATGGCGCGATCCATCATTTTTTTGGCGGTCAGGTTACCGATTGAACGCTGGGCATCCCACTGCTCAATGGCCCCCAGTGACAGAATTTTCTTCGCCATGGCATCGGGATGGATATCCCCCTGATCCAACTGCTGGATGAAGCGCGGAAAGCGGTTTACGCCGTGGGAGTAAACGCCGGACTCGGTGGTTTGCGCGAACATGGTGGCGCATTCATCGGCGACGTCAGATTTAACGTGGCGGGCTACAAGCACCCTTTTAAATTCCCTTTGCAGCTCTTCAAAGCTCAGTTTCATGCTTTCTCCGGTGGATTTGTTAAATATTTGGTTATTTTTAGATCTCTTGATTTCACTATGTGGAATCTGATTTCAAAAATCTACTCCTGTCGATGTCTGATGACAATCCATACGATGACTTTTAAATTTGTTTAAAATCAGTTGGATAAAAAAAGATCTCAGTATCGTGATGAAGGGCACACTTTAGGCAGGGTAAAAAACAGGCAGGTGAATCGCAGTTATTTCGCGCCCGGGCAAACTTTGCTATACCATCGGGTCAGCATCGGCACACTATTGGCAAACGGGAAGTTATCTGGGTATGAAAGAGACAGAAAACGAACAGGGGAAAGATAAACCGGCAGGAAGTCAGAGCCTGTTTCGTGGATTGCAGCTCATTGAGATCCTCAGTAATTATCCGAACGGATGCCCGCTCGCCCACCTTTCTGAACTGGCCGAACTGAACAAAAGTACCGTCCACCGGCTGCTGCAGGGACTTCAGTCCTGTGGCTACGTGACGCCTGCACCTGCGGCGGGCAGCTATCGTCTGACCACTAAATTTATTTCTGTGGGCCAGAAATCTCTCTCTTCGCTCAATATTATTCACGTCGCGGCGCCTCATCTGGAAGCGCTGAATATCGCCACCGGCGAAACCGTGAATTTTTCCAGCCGTGAAGATGATCATGCGATCCTCATCTATAAGCTGGAACCGACCACCGGCATGCTCAGAACCCGCGCCTATATCGGTCAGCACATGCCGTTGTATTGCTCTGCGATGGGCAAAATCTACATGGCTTACGGGCATCAGGATTACGTGCCGTCATACTGGGAAAGCCACCGGGAACAGATCCAGCCGCTGACGCGCAATACGATTGTCAGCCTAAAACAAATGCATCAGGAACTGGCGCAAATCCGTGAGCAGGGGCTGGCGATGGATCGCGAGGAGAACGAACTGGGGGTGTCCTGCCTGGCAGTTCCGGTGTTTGATATCCACCGTCGGGTCACCTATGCGGTGTCGATATCTCTGTCGACGGCAAAACTTGGCGTGATTGGGGAAGAAGCTTTGCTGAAGCCGCTGAAAGAGACGGCAGTGGCGATTTCAGGTGAACTGGGGCTGAAAGCGGGCTAAGCGCTCCGGGCCCCGGGATATTACCAGTCCTGCGGCACTTCTTCCTGCCCTGCACGGAACTGGCCGCGGGGCATAATGTTCAGGGTCTCATGCAGTTCTGACCAGACCAGCACGATCTCGCCGCTTTTCAGCTGACGTTTCACGTCATCGACTTTTTGCTGCAGAGAACGTTCCTGCTCGCCGTAGTCGGTACCTTCGCGCAATACGAAAGATTCCACCACGCTGGTGAGCAGTTCGGCGTTCAGTTCCTGCCAGGGAATAATCACAGCAATGCTTCCTTTTTGAGTTCTGTCGTTTGTTCTAAATACGGGGCTATCCAGGCTGGAATGCGCTGTTCCAGCCACATCTGCGGATTACGCAGGCTGCCGGAAACAAAACCGACATGCCCGCCGTGCTCCGTCAGTTGATATTCCACACACTCCGGCAAATCTTCTGCTTTCGGGATGACGTCCGGCGTCATGAACGGATCGTCTTTGGCGTGGATAATCAGCAGCGGCGTTCTGACGTGTGACAGCAACGGCATACCACTGCACTGGCGGTAATAATCCAGCGCATCGGTAAAGCCGTGCGCTTTTGAGGTGATAGCATCGTCGAAATCACGAATGCGGCGCATGGCTTTGAGTTGCGCCAGAGTGACCGGCAGCGTTCCCGGATATTTCGCCAGTTTGCGCGAAGCATTACCTTTGAGCTGATCGAGCAAGTAGCGCTGATAAATCCGCGATGACCCTTGTTCCAGCCGGTAGGCGCAGGGTTCCATCATCAGAGGTGCGGACACCACAACAGCCGCTTTAAGTGTGCAATTCTCGCCTTCCTGCCCGAGATAGCAGGCCAGCATATTGCCGCCCAGCGAAACCCCGACGGCACCGGTCGGTACCTCGCCATAGGTTTCATTGAGCCAGCGAATGAAGAAGCGCGCATCTTCGGTTTCGCCGGAATGATAAATCCGCTGAAGTTTATTGGGTTCGCCGCTGCATCCGCGAAAGTGCATCACCACGCCGAGCCAGCCTTTGTCTTTCCACGCCTGTAATAGGCCGTGGGCATAGGGGCTGTAGAAGCTGCCTTCCAGACCATGAAACAAGATCATGCGGGGTTTATGCCGCGCAAGCTCAGGATTTTCGCTCCAGGCTAAATCCAGGAAATCGCCGTCCGGTGTATCCAGTCGTTGCCAGTGAGGTTTGAGTTTTGCACGTCGCCGAACCAGCCGCGGTAACAACGTCTGGAGGTGCGGATTACTGGCCCCGCGCAGAGGGCGAAAGGATTCATACATATGATGAATAAATTTCTCTTAAGAGGCTCTTGTGCGATCAATATCACGCTGTTAGCTTCAATGCTATCGCACATCTTTCGGGTCGGAGTACCCAAATTAAATGGAACTCGGTTTATTTTTCTCAATGCTCGGTTTTTTATGGGTCGCCGCTATTACCCCAGGCCCGAATAATATGTTGTTAACCACGTCTGGCGCTAACTTCGGTTTCTTCCGCTCAATCTGGCTGATGGTCGGCATTATGCTCGGCATGCAAAGTATTTTGCTGCTGGTGGCCTTCGGCGTTGGCGGGCTGATCACGGTTTATCCTGCGTTACACCTTTTCCTCAAAATCGCCGGTAGCCTTTATCTGTTGTGGCTGGCGTGGAAGATTGCGACGTCGGCCTATGAAACGCTGGAAACCGGCGCACCACCACCGAAGCCTATCCGGTTATATCAGGGCTGGTTGCTGCAATTTCTAAACCCGAAAGCCTGGCTGATGGGACTGGGCGCGGTGGCGAGTTTCAGTCTGGCGGGCGCAGCTTACAACCATTCGATTGCCGGTATCAGCCTCGGGATGTTCCTGGTGAATCTGGTTTCAGGGATCATCTGGCTCGGATTCGGTACCGTGATTGGTCGCCTGCTGCGCAGCAAACGCGCGTGGTACACCTTTAACATCGCCATGGGTATTCTCACCGCCGCGTGTGTATTGTTAATCTGGCATTAAGATGAAATGCAAAAAGGAGCCTGGCGGCTCCTTTTTCATTTTGACGGTGCAATGGCCAACTAGTCGATATCAAACGCCTTCGACTTTTCTTCGAGCTGTTCCTGCGCATCAAGCCAGGTCATTTCGGTTTCTTCCAGCGCGCCTTTAACTTTGGTCTGTTTTTGCAGACATTCAGTCAGTTCGGCTTTACGGCTGATATCGTAAATCGCGGAATCGGCCAGACGCTCTTCGATCGTTGCCAGCTCAGTACTCAGTTTTTCCATCTGCGCTTCGAGTTTGGTGATTTGCTTACGCAGCGGCTGAGTCTGATTGCGGAAATCGGCTTCGCGACGTTTCTGGTCTTTACGCGACTGCGCGCTGTTGACGCCACCGTCTTTGGCCGGTGCATCCTGCTGGCTTTCCTGACGCTGAATGTCCACCAGCCATTGCTGATAATCTTCCAGGTCACCGTCGAACTGTTCCACTTTGCCGCCGTGAACCAGATACAGGTCGTCGGTGGTGGAACGCAGTAAGTGACGATCATGCGAAACGACAACCATTGCGCCTTCGAAGTCGATCAACGCTTCGGTCAGCGCCTGACGCATATCAAGATCTAAGTGGTTGGTCGGTTCATCGAGCAGCAGCAGGTTAGGGCGCTGCCAGACGATGAGCGCCAGTACCAGACGTGCTTTTTCGCCGCCGGAGAAACGCCCGGTCGGGTCAGTCACTTTATCGCCGTGGAAACCAAACCCGCCGAGATAATCGCGCAGCTGCTGTTCAGTTTCTTTATTCGCCAGACGGACCAGATGTTGCAACGGCGAATCTTCCGCACGCAAAAACTCCAGCTGGTGCTGGGCGAAGTAACCCAGTTTGACGCCTTTCGCCAGCCCGATATCACCCTGAAGCGGCGGCATGGTACCGGCCAGCAATTTGATCAGCGTGGATTTACCGGCACCGTTACGGCCCAGCAGGCCGATACGCGACCCCGGTACCAGATTCAGTTTGATCGACTCCAGAATGGTGGTGTCACCATAGCCGGCGCTGACTTTTTCCATCCGCAGCAGCGGATCGGGCAAACTTTCCGGCGAACGGAAGCTAAAATGAAAAGGATTGTCGACGTGAGCCGGGGCAATCAGTTCCATGCGTTCAAGCATTTTGATACGACTTTGCGCCTGTTTGGCTTTCGTCGCCTGAGCGCGGAAACGGTCAATATAGCTTTGCAGATGCGCCACTTTTTCCTGCTGACTTTCAAACAATGCCTGCTGTTGCGACAGTTTGGTCGCACGCTGGCGTTCGAAAGACGAGTAGTTACCGGTGTATTCGTTCATCGACTGCTGTTCGATATGCATAATTTTATCGACGATTGGATCGAGGAAATCACGGTCATGTGAAATCAGCACCAGCGTGCCGGTGTAGCTTTTCAGCCATTTCTCGAGCCAGATAACCGCGTCCAAATCCAGGTGGTTGGTCGGTTCGTCGAGCAGCAGTAAATCAGAACGGCAAATCAGTGCCTGCGCCAGGTTGAGGCGCATACGCCAGCCGCCGGAGAATGATTTCACCGGTTGCTGTAACTGATTCTGGGTAAAGCCCAATCCGCTGAGCAGGCTGGCGGCGCGCGCCGGAATAGTCCAGGCGTTAATCGCGTCGAGTTTGCCGTGCAACGTGGCGATAGCATGGCCGTCGTCCCGCTCGTTGGCTTGCTGTAACTGGGCTTCCAGCTGACGAAATTCCCGGTCGCCGTCGATAACATACTCTATCGCCGGTTCGTCCAGCGCTGGCGTTTCCTGATTAACCCAGGCCAGCGCCCAGTTTGACGGAAACGTCAGGTTGCCTGCATCGGCGCTCATTTCGCCTTTTAGCAGGGAAATCAGGGTGGATTTACCGCAGCCATTTTTGCCCACCAGCCCGACTTTCTGGCCGGGATTGATGGTCGCAGACGCGTTGTCCAGCAGCACATTGGTGCCGCGTCGGATTTGTAAGGAGGAGAAAACAATCATAAAGCGCCGTGTTGAGAGTATGTTAAATTGTCATGATAATGATCTAAACAAGACGTATCGCGTCCCATTTTGTCTTTGCGAAGCATGGTAACGGAAAAACCGCACCCTGACGACGCTTTGGAGGTATTGATGTCGCAGCCACCAAAGGTTTTGCTGCTGTATGCCCATCCGGAATCACCCGATTCGGTCGCCAATCGCGTTTTACTACAACAAGCACAACAGCTTGAACATGTCACCGTGCATGATTTGTACGCCCACTATCCTGATTTTTTTATTGATATCCACCGTGAGCAGCAACTGCTGCGCGAGCATAAGGTGATTGTTTTTCAGCACCCTCTTTATACCTACAGCTGTCCGGCGTTGTTGAAAGAGTGGATGGATCGCGTGCTGGCGCGCGGTTTTGCCAGCGGGGCAGGCGGGAATGCTCTCAATGGAAAATACTGGCGTTCGGTAGTCACTACCGGTGAACCGGAGGGGGCTTACCGTGCAGGCGGCTATAACCGTTATCCGATGTCCGACATTATGCGTCCGTTCGAGCTGACGTCTGCCATGTGCCATATGCACTGGATGACGCCCATCATCATTTACTGGGCGCGCCGTCAGAAACCTGATGTGCTGCAAAGCCATGCCGAAGCTTATGGCGAATGGCTAAAATCCCCGTTGCCGCACGGAGGGATTGCATAATGGATGTTTCCAATATTCCCATGGCGATCCTGCTGTTTCTGTTCGCCGCCGTCGTCGCCGTGCCGGTTGCCCAACGTTTAGGAATTGGCGCGGTGCTTGGCTATTTGCTGGCCGGTATTGCCATCGGTCCGTGGGGGCTGGGTTTTATCCGTGATGTAGACGAAATTCTGCATTTCTCCGAACTCGGCGTGGTCTTCCTGATGTTTATCATCGGGCTGGAACTGAATCCCGGCAAACTGTGGGCGCTGCGGCGGCAAATTTTTGGCGTCGGTGCCGGGCAGGTGATCCTGACCGCGCTGGTGCTCGGCGGATTGTTATATCTGACCAAGTTTTCCTGGCAGGCCGCGGTGATAGGCGGTATCGGGCTGGCGATGTCATCTACGGCGATGGCATTGCAGCTGATGCGCGACAAAGGCATGACGCGCAATGAAGGGGGGCAGCTGGGTTTTGCCGTGCTGCTGTTCCAGGATATCGCGGTGATCCCGGCGCTGGCGCTGATCCCGATTCTGGCGGGCGGTTCGGAAGGCAGCAATAACTGGGAGATGATCGGCCTGAAAGTGCTGGCCTTTGGCGGCATGCTGATTGGCGGGCGTTATCTGTTGCGGCCGATTTTCCGGCTGATTGTGGCTTCCGGCGTGCGCGAAGTGTTTACCGCCGCCGCGCTGCTGGTGGTGCTGGGTTCGGCGTTGTTTATGGATACGCTGGGCTTTTCGATGGCGCTTGGCACGTTCATCGCCGGGATTCTACTGGCAGAAAGTGAATATCAGCACGAACTGGAAATCGCTATCGAGCCGTTTAAGGGTTTACTGCTCGGGCTGTTCTTTATTTCCGTCGGCATGGCGCTGAATCTGGGCGTGCTTTACACCCATATTTTACTGGTGCTGGCAGGCGTGATTATTCTGGTGACGGTCAAGGGTGCGGTGCTCTACGGGCTGTCGCGCATATTTGGCCTGCGGACATCCGTTCGTCTGCAGTTTTCTGCCGTGCTCAGTCAGGGCGGTGAATTTGCTTTCGTGCTGTTTTCGGCCGCAGGTGCGCAGAAAGTGATTTCCTCGTCGCAGCTTTCGCTGTTGCTGGTGGTGGTGACGATATCGATGATGACCACGCCGCTGCTGATGCAATGGGTCGACCGGATCCTGGTGCGCCGGTACAACGACGGGGAAGAGAGCGACGAAAAGCATTTTGTGCAGGATGACGAACCGCAGGTGATTATTGTCGGCTTCGGGCGTTTCGGGCAGGTGATCGGGCGTTTGCTGATGGCGAACAAAATGCGAATCACGGTGCTTGAGCGCGATATCAGCGCCGTCGGGCTGATGCGGACTTACGGTTATAAGGTGTATTACGGCGACGCGACAGAACTGGAACTGCTCAGGGCTTCGGGGGCTGAAAAGGCAAAATCGATCGTGATTACCTGTGATGAGCCCGCGGACACCATGACCATCGTGCATTTGTGTCAGCAGCATTTTCCGCATCTGAATATTCTGGCGCGCGCCCGTGGCCGTGTTGAGGCGCATGAACTGTTGCAGGCCGGGGTGGCGAATTTCTCCCGCGAGACGTTCTCCAGTGCGCTGGAATTAGGCAAAAAGGCGCTGGTCACGCTGGGCATGCATCCGCACAGTGCGTACCGCGCGCAACAGCATTTCCGTCGCCTCGATATGCGGATGCTGCGGGAACTGGTGCCGCAAAATCGCGGTGACGTGGCGCAAATTTCCCGTGTAAAAGAAGCGCGGCGCGAGCTGGAGGATATCTTCCAGAGCGAAATGCACAACGAACGTCGTCAGCTTGATGGCTGGGACGATGACGAATAGTCCGGTAGGCGAAAAAAATAATTTTACCGTCTGAATGAAAAATGACCGGACGCAATGTCGTAAATTTCAGGAGAAGTAACATGGCTACAACCCGTAAACGGTTTATCGCTGGTGCGGTATGTCCGAAGTGTAAGGCGATGGATACGCTGGCTTTATGGCAGGAAGATCAGGTTGAAGTGGTGGAGTGTGTGAAGTGCGGACACCATCAGCGTCAGACCGATGCCCAGGTCAGCAAGAAACTTCGTCCGGAAGAGCAGGTGATTGGTATTTTCGATCCGAAGTAGCGTTATTGCTCGTGTTTTTTTATGCTGGTAGTACAGAGACGCGGATTTCCGCTACACTCTTCGCCAAATTTATCCGGTCGCGCTTTTCAGGATTTCTCATCGAAAAGTGGCCGTCACTGAATTATCCTTAAGCGAAGTTGCGTGTGTTACAAAACGCCCGCAGACAACAAATTGAGTTTCCAACGGTAGGAGTTATCATGAAAGTAGTAAAAGATCTGGTCATCAGCGTGGCATATCAGGTACGTACAGAAGACGGTGTGTTGGTTGATGAATCTCCGGTGAGCGCGCCGTTGGATTACCTGCACGGCCACGGTTCCCTGATTTCCGGTCTGGAAACTGCGCTGGAAGGCCATGCAATTGGTGACGTTTTTGACGTGCATGTTGGCGCGAACGACGCTTACGGCAACTACGACGAAAACCTGGTTCAGCGGGTACCTAAAGACGTCTTCATGGGCGTTGAAGAGCTGGAAGTGGGTATGCGTTTCCTGGCTGACACCGATCAGGGCCCGGTTCCTGTAGAAATCACTGAAGTTGACGGCGACCACGTTGTTGTCGACGGCAACCACATGCTGGCAGGTCAGGATCTGAACTTCCACGTTGAAGTTGTGGCAATCCGTGAAGCGACCGAAGAAGAACTGGCTCACGGCCACGTTCACGGCGAACACGGCCACGATCATGGTCACGACCATGAACACGGTGAAGGTTGCTGCGGTGGCCACGACCATGATCACGACCACGGTCATGATCACGGTAAAAAAGGCGGTTGTGGTGGTAACGGCGGCTGCGGTTGCCACTAATTATTACTTTGCCTGCAGAGTAATAAAACGAAAGGCGCCGGAAGGCGCCTTTTTGTTACGTCAGAAACAGAATCAATAATGTGGCGGAGGTGTTTCTTCCGACTGATCGGCAATCATTGATGGCTGGCTGGCGCGGAGTTTGTCTGTCAGCAGACGCAGGTGATCGTGCAATCTGCTCATTTCAAGCTGATGCTGGGTGACGATCAAATTCAGTTCTTCTATAGTGACTTCCTGAAAAGCCAGCTTGTTTTCCAGCATCTCCAGACGTTGTTCAACGGTGTTTGAGTCCATAATCATTACCTTATTGTGCGGCTCAAGCTGATCAGGTTAAGCACTGACCGGAATCCCATACTGTATTGTAGACCGGCGATTCTACTCGTAAACCTGCTGAATTGCCTGACCTTTGCGGCGCTTTATCTTTGGCTCTTCATGATTAGACGAAACTAATTGATGCAAAGAAGGTCTGAATATGACGCTAATGGCGTGTATAGAGATTGTTTTGTCGTGAGACGGACAGTTATAGTAACCGCCGAACTTACGTAATTATTACCAGAGGTCATACGCTTCTGGTCTTGGAGAAATGGATGAAATCACTGTTTAAAGTAACTCTGCTGGCAACTACCATGGCGATTGCCCTGAATGCCACTCAGGTTATGGCTGCTGAAGCCACAGCACCGGCCGCTGCTGCAACTGCGCCAGCAGCCGCCCCTGCTGCAGCTGCTCCTGCAGCAACAGATAAAACCAAGTTCAAAAGTGATGACGAACAAGCTGCCTATGCTCTGGGTGCATCACTGGGTCGTTACATGGACAACTCCCTGAAAGAGCAAGAAAAACTGGGTATCAAACTGGATAAAGACCAGCTGATCTCAGGTGTTCAGGATGCGTTTGCGAACAAAAGCAAACTGTCTGATCAGGAAATTGAGCAAACACTGCAAACCTTCGAAGGCCGTGTGAAAGCTTCTGCACAGGCTAAGATGGAGCAGGACGCTAAAGCTAACGCTGACAAAGGCGACAAATTCCGTGCTGATTTCGCCAAACAAAAAGGCGTGAAGAAGACTGAATCTGGCTTGCTGTATCAGGTTGAAAAACCAGGTGCTGGCGCAGAACCTAAAGACAGCGACACCGTTGTAGTGAACTACAAAGGTACTCTGACCGACGGTACTGAGTTTGATAACTCTTATACCCGTGGCGAGCCGCTGTCCTTCCGTCTTGACGGTGTTATCCCTGGCTGGACCGAAGGCCTGAAACACATTAAGAAAGGCGGCAAAATCAAGCTGGTCATTCCACCAGCATTGGCATACGGCAAAACTGGCGTCCCTGGGATCCCTGCTAACTCTACTCTGGTGTTCGATGTTGAACTGCTGGACGTGAAAGCGGCACCTAAGGCTGACCCGAAAGCAGCTGAAAAACCTGCTGAAGCTGAAGCCGCACCAAAAGCAAACTAATTTGCTATTGAGCTGTTGCAGAAAACCGTCGCTAAATGCGGCGGTTTTTTTTCGCCTTTAACTTTTCTTCGGGCCCGACCTTCATTTTATTGAGGTTACTCTATGATGATAACTTGACGCTTTTGTTTCCCCGGCATAACGTCACAGATCCATATAATCGTAAGGCCGTTTTATCTGTGTTTTTGATACAGTAACGACCGTGGAATGATGAATAATGCGTCCTGACTCCCGTTGGAAGGCGCGATAGAGAGGGTGGTAGCTTCGATGTCTAATTCGCTTATAACTGGCGAAACCGGTGAACTGGATTTGCTGGACCAACGTCCGTTCAGCCAGGTCGATCATGAGATTTTGTCTTCATACGAGGCCGTGGTGGACGGGCTTGCGATGCTCATCGGTGAGCATTGCGAAATAGTTCTGCATTCACTGGAAGACCTGAAATGTTCAGCGGTTCGTATTGCAAATGGTGAGCACACCGGCCGTAAGATCGGCTCACCGATTACCGATTTAGCCCTGCGTATGTTGCATGACATGACCGGTGCGGACAGCAATGTGTCCAAAGCCTATTTCACCCGTGCGAAAAGTGGTGTGCTGATGAAGTCCGTCACCATCGCCATTCGTAACCGTGAACAACGCGTCGTTGGTCTGCTGTGCATTAACATGAATCTCGACGTACCTTTCTCGCAAATTATTCAGACCTTTATGCCGCCTGAGACTCAGGAAGTGGCATCGTCGGTAAACTTCGCATCATCTGTGGATGATCTGGTGGCGCAAACGCTGGAATTCACCATCGAAGAAGTCAACGCCGACCGCAATGTTTCCAACAATGCGAAGAACCGTCAGGTTGTGCTGAATCTTTATGAAAAGGGTATTTTTGATATCAAAGATGCCATCAATCAGGTTGCCGACCGTCTGAACATCTCCAAACATACGGTCTATTTGTACATCCGGCAGTTCAAAAGCGGTGACCTGGTGGGGAACGAGCGTTGAAACTGCGTTATTGCCTCCTGGTAACTGGCCCGGCCTACGGAACACAACAAGCCAGTGCTGCGTATCAGTTTGCACTGGCGTTGATAAGCTGCGGCCATCAGCTTGACAGTGTATTTTTTTATCGTGAAGGCGTCCTCAACGGGAACAGCCTTTCTGCGCCGGCTTCCGATGAATTTGACCTCGTCAGATCCTGGCAGCGTATGGCAGCAGACCATCGGGTTGCGCTCAATGTTTGCGTGGCAGCGGCATTACGTCGCGGCGTCATAGACGAAACAGAAGCGCATAATCAGGGACACGGGCAAACGAATTTACAAGCTGGGTTCGCTCTTACCGGATTGGGCAGTCTCGCAGAAGCGTCTCTCACCTGCGACCGTATGGTGCAGTTCTGATGTGCTATGGCAGGAACAGGCAATGAAGAAGATAGCGTTTGTATTCACGCAGGGGCCACACGGTACTTCCGCGGGAAGAGAAGGCCTTGATGCACTACTGGCTACGTCAGCACTGACGGAAGAGATCGGCGTCTTTTTTATGGCCGATGGTGTTTTTCAGCTCATGCCGGCACAACAGCCTGAAAAAATTCTCGCCCGTAATTATATCGCCACATTCGGTGTGTTATCACTTTATGACGTCGATCAGTGCTTTGTCTGTGAAGACTCGCTGAAGTCACGCGGTTTGTCTGCGGGACATGAATGGGTGCTGGATGTCGAGCCGTTGTCTGCGGCTGAAATTCGCGGGCAACTGGCCGGATTTGATGTGGTGATGACGTTTTAAATCAGGAAATTTCATGCTTTTTACTCTTGCCCGTTCCCCGCAACAATGTGATTTCTCATTAATTGTTAAGCTGGTTGCCCAGGACGATGCCCTTTTGCTGATGCAGGATGGCGTACTCGCTGCGCTTGATGGCAGCGCGGCGTGTGAGCTGCTCAGTCAGCATGTTCAGTCAGTCTATGTCCTCAGCGAAGATCTGGCGGCCAGAGGATTGGTTGGTCAAATTTCGCACAAAATCACATTGATCGACTATACTGGATTCGTCGCGCTGACTGAGAAACACACCCAGCAAACAGCATGGTGATTTACTGAAGTGCTGTATATTTCTTGACACCCTCTTAGCTCAGCCCTAAAATTCTGCGTCCCCATATTAGCTAATGCTTTTTGTGGGGCGATTTATCACGCGTTTACAAAGTAGTTTATGAATCAAAATCCAGGAGCTTTTTAATGGCAACAATTAATCAGCTGGTACGCAAACCACGCTCTACGAAGGTTGCTAAAAGCAACGTTCCAGCGCTGGAAGCTTGCCCGCAGAAACGTGGCGTATGTACTCGTGTATATACTACCACCCCTAAAAAACCAAACTCCGCACTGCGTAAAGTATGCCGTGTGCGTTTGACTAACGGTTTTGAAGTTACCTCCTACATCGGTGGTGAAGGTCATAACCTTCAGGAACACTCCGTGATCCTGATCCGTGGCGGTCGTGTAAAAGACTTGCCAGGTGTGCGTTATCACACCGTCCGTGGCGCGCTGGACTGTTCAGGCGTTAAGGATCGTAAGCAATCTCGTTCTAAATACGGCGTTAAAAAGCCGAAGTCTTAATGGTTCTCCGTTAAGTAAGGCCAAACATTTTCACTTTACTGTCAAAATAAACTCTTAGAGTTTTGGACAATCCTGAATTAACAACGGAGTATTTCCATGCCACGTCGTCGCGTCATTGGTCAACGTAAAATCCTGCCAGATCCTAAGTTCGGATCCGAACTGCTGGCAAAATTCGTAAACATTCTGATGGTAGATGGTAAAAAATCTACTGCAGAAGCAATCGTCTACACTGCTCTTGAGACCCTGGCTCAACGTAGCGGTAAAGGCCACCTGGAAGCTTTCGAAGTCGCTCTGGACAACGTTCGTCCGACTGTCGAAGTTAAGTCCCGCCGTGTAGGTGGTTCTACTTACCAGGTTCCAGTTGAAGTCCGTCCGGTTCGTCGTAATGCTCTGGCAATGCGTTGGATCGTTGAAGCTGCTCGTAAACGCGGTGATAAATCCATGGCTCTCCGCCTGGCGAACGAACTTTCTGATGCTGCAGAGAACAAAGGTACTGCAGTTAAGAAACGTGAAGACGTTCACCGTATGGCTGAAGCCAACAAGGCGTTCGCCCACTACCGCTGGTAATCACTTCGCAGTAGTTATGCTAACCAAGCGGGCGCTTCAAGAAGCCAACCCGCTTGGGTTAACCGAACTTGAACGTCCTAGTTATAGAGGAATCAAATGGCTCGTAAAACACCCATTGAGCGCTACCGTAACATTGGTATCAGTGCTCACATCGACGCCGGTAAGACAACCACTACCGAACGTGTTCTGTTCTACACCGGTGTAAACCACAAAATCGGTGAAGTGCATGATGGCGCAGCCACCATGGACTGGATGGAGCAGGAACAGGAACGTGGTATTACCATCACGTCCGCTGCGACCACCTGTTTCTGGTCAGGTATGGCTAAGCAGTTCGAACCACACCACATCAACATCATTGACACCCCGGGACACGTTGACTTCACCATCGAAGTTGAACGTTCCATGCGTGTTCTTGATGGCGCGGTAATGGTTTACTGTGCTGTTGGTGGTGTTCAGCCACAGTCTGAGACCGTATGGCGTCAGGCAAACAAATATAAAGTTCCACGTATCGCGTTCGTTAACAAAATGGACCGTATGGGTGCTAACTTCCTGAAAGTTGTTGACCAGATTGAAAAACGTCTGGGCGCAACTCCGGTGCCTCTGCAACTGGCAATCGGCGCGGAAGAAAAATTCACCGGTGTTGTTGACCTGGTGAAGATGAAAGCTATCAACTGGAACGAAGCTGATCAGGGCGTGACCTTCGAATACGAAGAGATCCCGGCTGACATGCAAGAACTGGCTGAAGAATGGCGTCAGAAACTGGTTGAGGCCGCTGCTGAAGGCTCTGATGAGCTGATGGAGAAATTCTTTGGTGGCGAAGAGCTGACTGAAGAAGAGATCAAAGCTTCTCTGCGTAAGCGCGTTCTGAACAATGAAGTTATCCTGGTTACTTGTGGTTCTGCGTTTAAAAACAAAGGCGTACAGGCAATGCTGGATGCTGTTGTTGAGTATCTGCCAGCACCAACCGACGTTGAAGCTATCAACGGTTTGTTGGATGACGGTAAAGACACTCCTGCAGTTCGCCATTCTGACGATTCCGAGCCGTTCTCTGCTCTGGCGTTCAAAATCGCTACTGACCCATTCGTGGGTAACTTGACGTTCTTCCGTGTTTATTCCGGTCTCGTCAACTCTGGTGACACTGTATTTAACCCAGTGAAATCACAGCGCGAACGTCTGGGTCGTATCGTTCAGATGCACGCTAACAAGCGTGAAGAAATTAAAGAAGTTCGTGCGGGCGATATCGCTGCAGCGATCGGTCTGAAAGACGTGACTACTGGTGACACCCTGTGTGATCCGGATAACGTGATCATTCTGGAGCGCATGGAATTCCCTGAACCGGTAATCTCCGTTGCGGTAGAACCAAAAACCAAAGCTGACCAGGAAAAAATGGGTCTGGCTCTGGGCCGTCTGGCTAAAGAAGACCCATCATTCCGCGTTTGGACTGATGAAGAGTCTGGTCAGACAATCATCGCAGGTATGGGTGAACTTCACCTGGATATCCTGGTTGACCGTATGCGTCGTGAATTTAACGTTGAAGCTAACGTCGGTAAGCCGCAGGTTGCATACCGTGAAGCTATCCGCGCGAAAGTTACCGACGTTGAAGGTAAACACGCTAAGCAGTCTGGTGGTCGTGGTCAGTACGGTCACGTTGTGATCGACATGTACCCATTAGAACCTGGCACAAATCCGAAAGGGTATGAGTTTGTCAACGAAATCAAAGGCGGTGTAATTCCTGGTGAATTCATCGGTGCGATTGACAAAGGCATCCAGGAACAGCTGAAATCTGGTCCACTGGCGGGTTACCCGGTAGTAGATCTGGGCGTGCGTCTGCACTTCGGTTCTTACCATGACGTCGACTCCTCAGAGCTGGCGTTTAAACTGGCCGCTTCTATCGCCTTCAAAGATGGCTTTAAGAAAGCGAAACCAGTTCTGCTTGAGCCGATCATGAAGGTTGAAGTAGAAACTCCGGAAGAGAACACCGGTGACGTCATCGGTGACCTTAGCCGTCGTCGTGGTATGCTGAAAGGCCAAGAATCTAACGCTACTGGCGTTGTGATTCATGCTGAAGTTCCGCTGTCCGAAATGTTCGGTTATGCAACTCAGCTGCGTTCACTGACCAAAGGCCGTGCATCTTACTCCATGGAATTCCTGAAGTATGATGATGCGCCAAATAACGTGGCCCTGGCCGTTATTGAAGCTCGTGGCAAATAAGCCACTGGTTTAAACACAATGATCCCGTGCTCTCTCTATGAAGGGAGAGCACAAGAGTAAGGAATATAGCCGTGTCTAAAGAAAAATTTGAACGTAACAAACCGCACGTCAACGTTGGTACTATCGGCCACGTCGACCACGGTAAAACTACCCTGACTGCAGCAATCACTACCGTTCTGGCTAAAAC
>NZ_RAHH01000022.1 GCF_003602095.1 Rahnella woolbedingensis
CGTATTTTTTACTTCTTCTTTCAATTGCTGAATTGTTGGATGTTTCATCTTACATAGTAATTTATAATTATGATAACATAATTCCCAAGCTTTTTTATACTCAACATTATTTGGCTGGTCATTTTTTATCACTCCATAAAGATCCTTTTGAGCAGCCATTTGTGCAAGTTTTTTAGGGCCCCATGGAATATCTCCACCTCTACATTCAAGTGCTTTAGTTGCTAAGTCATCACTATCACTAATACAGTTCACGATCAAAGAATTTTCATATAAGGAGGCTGCAACACAAGCAGCTTGATATGGGTATCCGATATTTAGTAAGAGCCACGCACCTCTGAAATCGCTCATGGTTCGCTTCATAAATGCAGAAGCCACTTTAAGGGATAATTTATTTCTCTCGCTTTTCACAAGAAATGGAGCCTTAATAGCAAGAAGCATGCATTTTTGCGCTAGGGAATCCCAATCTTTGACCAACTTAAAGTTATTCTCTAAACACGAAGCCTCTAAATAGGCTAAGTGCTCCCAGTAATAATCCGGCCAGTTATCTTTATTCATATGTCACCTAGACTTCTCACTAATGTGATAAAAAATTAAAATACAAAAATAAACATTCCACAACGTCCTACATTAGAGCATTAAGATACTCTGCGCGCAATTCTCCCCGCCTGCCCGCTGCTGACTTAGCTCGCTGGTTTTAATGCATGAAGAAAAACCGCTGAAAGCCCGTGTAGCATGGGGTTAGAGCCATTTTGAGCACTCCCGAATGCATGCAAAACCATGCACCCTATGCATGCAGAGCTCACAAGGGCAGGCTAGCCAGAGAAAAGGCTGTCAGGAGGGACGGTTTTGCACCGTATTAATGAAAAATACCGCCTTCTGCGAAAGCGGCACTTGAGATTATTTTTTTGGGGAATTGAAACGAGCTGAAATTTATATTTTCCGCTTTAGATTTTCTCTTTTGACGATTTTACTGACGCTTTCATTTGTTTTAAATGCGCATGAGCATTCCAGCCTGGTGCACTGATAATTAGACTCCTTAGTCTGTTCGGTGATATAACGGCTTGTGCGAATGTGAGAAACAGAGCTGCAAAGCGGGCAGCGCATCATTTGCTATTACTCCTTGTTTGAATCGATACGCTGGGAGAGTTTTTGTGCCAGTAATTGCCTTTTTATCGGGCTTTGCAATAGCGCCATATCGACACCAGGCAGCGCAGGAGAATGCATCCCGATTTTCTCCAGCACAGGTTCTGCATCCATGTTGAACTGACCTATGTGAGCCGCACCGACTAACGCGTTGCCAATTTCAGCGCTGATAATCTTGGCGGGCTCTACATAATGACCGGATTGTGTTTCCTGATAACTTACGGTGGATAACGCCAGAAGTTTAAGTTTCACAGCTCGCACAAGCGCCGGACTGAGATGGTTGATGGCCATGCGCCACTGTGTATCAGCATAGGCATTCAGTGCGCTGCGGTGGGCGCTAATCAACGCATCCCCGGCATTAGCACAATGCAACATCGCCGACTGTTTCTCGACATTCAATTCTTCAATCAGGTCATCGAACTCTTTAACTAATCCCTGCTGAATAGCCCGCTGACTGTGTACGTTCTTGAGTTCGTCAGTCATAACCCCGCGTGACTTGCGAAAACGCGAACGCCAGCTCTCTTCGTTCTCTTTGATTTCGCTGTTCGCCGTTTCTTTTTCCTGGGCGCATCGCGCAATCGAACTTTCAATTTCTTCAAGTGCCTGCTTTTTCTTCGCAAACGCCGCTTTGGCCTGCTCAAAGTGTTGGATAGCACCTTCCGCGTTTCCTGATGATGGCTTTTCGTTGTGACCGGCTTTGACCTGAAGAAAGTCCTGGATAACAGCTTCGACGGTTTTGGTTGAATCGGGTTTCATGGCATACCTCAGCAATATGTTGTCAATGTGAGGATATTGTGGGGAGGCTGGCCCGTTACCGCAAAGAAAGCCGCAACCCGCAAGGGTTTGCGGCTTTTTTATTACCTGATACCTGCTGATACTCGCCTATCCATCCTGTTGTTTTTAAAGTGTATTGCAGAACTTATCCTGCTACACACTCCATTACTTCCCTCGCATATTCTGCCCAAAAACCAATCATCCTTATCTCGCACTGCTGCCCGTTTTGCACATAAGTTTGCCGCTTGACCACAATGAACCCAGTCGTCATATTCAAAATATAGAACGATCTTTTTACCCTCGTCGCAGCCGGTCGGGGGGTTGTTTTTATTGGGTACCACCGGAGAACACTTATGAAAAGAAGCAGCTTGCTGATCATCGCAGCATTAACCACCACCAGCGGGATGGCGCAGGCGGATACCACACTGCGATTTGGTGTCGATCCGTCGTTCCCCCCTTTCGAATCTAAGGCCCCCGATGGTCAGCTTGTCGGTTTTGATATCGATTTAGGCAACGCTATTTGCGCGCAGGCGAAAGTGAAATGTGAATGGGTCGAAACCGCCTATGACGGCATTATCCCGGCGCTGAATGCCAAAAAGTTTGATGCAGTACTGTCAGCAATGTCGATGACGCCAAAACGTAAAACGCAGGTCAATTTCTCCCACATGCTTTATCACGTGCCGAGTATTCTGATTGCCAGGAAAGGCAGTGGCTTACAACCCACGGCAGATTCCCTGAAAGGTAAAACTGTCGGTGTAGCTCAGGGCACCACGCAGGAAGCTTACGCGCAAAGTGAATGGCAGAAGAAAGGTGTGAATGTGGTTTCTTATCAGAATCAGGATTTTATAAATCAGGATCTGGCATCCGGACGCATCGACGTCACGTTAACTAACGCTGCAGCGGCTGAGACGGGCTTTCTAAAAACGAAGGAAGGCACTGATTACGCTTTCGCTGGCGAACCTTTAAATGATACCCGCTACTTAGGTGAAGGGACTGCTATCGGTTTGCGCAAAGATGACAAGACTCATCTCGCAGTAATTAACAATGCGCTGGCTGAAATCCACAAAGATGGCACCTTCGAAAAGCTGGAAAAGAAATATTTCAGCTTTGGGGTGTACAACAAAAAATCCTGACATCACTTCTGCCTGTCGCATGACCCACGCTCTGCAGCAGGCATTTCCCGCGAACCATCTTCCACTAACTAATTTCAATTACTGCAACGCATTACATTCTCTGCGTGATGTTATGCAATCATCGAAACACCCCATATCCCCTCTTTCAAAGCAGGCTTATAGTCAGCGCCACCTTAAGTCATCGCTTTAAAGGTTATACAAGAATGAGTTTTGTTGACGTCCGTTTCAACGCTGCGCATGCATCTTCAGTTATCTCACTGTCTGTGATGATGGTGTCGATTTTTTCCATCGGCAGAACAAGGTTGTAACCACGGCGTCCAAATTTAGTGGAATCCGTGACAACGACGACGTGCTGAGCCGCATCGGCCATGATGCCGCTGATGCTGTAGCCTTCGTTAAATGTCGTGATCCCGGTGGCTGCATCCAGACCATCGGCGCCGACAAACATCAGGTTGGCCACAATGCCCTGCAACGCGTATTCAGTGATATTGCCATGTAATGAACGGGTTTTATGCCGCAGCGTTCCCCCGCAAACTACCAGTGTGATGTCTGGGTTTTCAGACAAAACAAAAGCGGCAGGAAGATTATTGGTGATGACCGTAATGTCCCCTGATTTTACGAGTTCCTCGGCCAGCAACATCGTTGTGCTACCGCTGTCGAGGATCACGGTATCGCCGGGTTTAACCATGCCGGCAGCAGCTTGTGCGATACGTTTTTTGGGGTCGCTAGCCTGAAGATAGCGCTCTTCTAAAACCAATTCTCCCGGCGGTTTTTCCTGGCCGGAAGCTTCCTTCGCCGTCCATTTTGCCGCACCACCATGAAAGCGGCTAAGAGCGCCTTTTTGTTCCAGCAGACTCAAATCCGAACGAATGGTCACCTCCGAAACTTCGAAAGCACTCGAAAGGTCCGTCACCAGAACACTGCCATTCTCATTCACTAAATCAATGATTCTATTACGACGTTCATAGGTATTCATTATGAGTAATCCGAAAGGTCATATTCCTCACAGTGTAAACAAAAGACAACTTAATGAGGAGTAAAAATTCCCTGCGATGTGAATCGCAGCAACTCCCGATGCCGCTTTGCTGCTGACAGAGATTTTAGCTTTTCATTTTCCGCTACGCCACCTTAAACGAAAGAAAACGAATGCAATAAACTTACGAAACATTTCGATCTCCATCACATTATGCAGAAAACGCTATTGTTTGACTTTCGTAAAGGTACGATCCTCTTCGAAAATAAACGGAGGCATAAAATGAAAGACATTATTGCTAAACATAAGACAAGTGAAAGGATCGGCATATGTTCAGTGTGCTCTGCGCATCCACTGGTGATTGAAGCGGCGTTACGCGAAGACCTGCATACCGATCGCAAAGTGTTGATCGAAGCGACGTCCAATCAGGTCAATCAGTTTGGTGGTTATACCGGAATGCTGCCGATGGATTTTCGAGATTTCGTTCTCGCGATTGCCGAAAAAATGGGATTCCCTACGCATCGTCTGATTTTAGGGGGTGACCATCTGGGGCCGAACTGCTGGCAGAATGAAAGCGCTGAAAACGCAATGGCAAAAGCCGAGGTGCTGATTGCCCGCTATGTTGAAGCCGGGTTCAGCAAAATTCATCTGGATGCGTCCATGTCTTGCGCGGACGATCCTGTTCCTCTGGATCCCTTCGTGGTGGCTCAGCGAGCAGCGCGTTTATGCCAGGTCGCGGAAAACGTCGCTACGGCACAACAGAAACAACGGCTGACCTATGTCATCGGTACCGAAGTTCCGGTGCCCGGCGGTGAGTCTTCCGCCATTGAGCATGTCCATGTCACCAAAGCCGCAGACGCCAAAGCCACTCTCGACATGCATCATCAGGCATTTCGTGAACTCGGGCTCAATGACGCAATAGGCAGAATTATCGCCGTCGTAGTCCAGCCAGGTGTTGAATTCGATCATAGCCGTGTCATCCACTACCAGCCCGAACTCGCCAGGGAGCTGTCCGCTTATATCGCGACGACTCCGCTAATTTACGAGGCCCATTCCACCGATTACCAGACCCGCGATTCCTATCGCAGCCTGGTCAACGATCACTTCGCCATCCTGAAAGTAGGCCCTGCGTTGACTTTTGCCTTACGGGAAGCCGTTTTCGCACTGGCAAACATTGAACAGGTACTCATTGCACCTGAGTCCCGCAGCCAGCTTCTGACAGTCATTGATGGCGTCATGCTGGATGAACCTGGTTACTGGAAAAAATATTACAACCCGACATTCAGCCTTTCACTCATCGACCTGCATTTCAGTCTGTCCGATCGCATTCGCTACTACTGGCCACATGCCCGCATCAACCGGGCAATGGATGTTTTAATCACTAACCTGCGTTCAGTGGATATCCCACTTGGCCTGCTGAGCCAATATCTTCCTGCTCAGTTTGAACGGGTGATGACCGGCAAACTCGCCAGTGATCCGCACGAACTTATTATCGACAAAATTCAGGATGTTTTACGTGCATACCACTTTGGTTGCACACCCCGGCAAGGCGTTCAGGAAGGATCCTGTCATGCATAACTGCGAGATTTTCGTCAAAACCGGTATCAGTTTTGCGGATCATCACGAGGCGCTCACGCATATCGGCGAACGAATGGTTCAGGAAGGCGTAGTGGAAACGTCGTATCCACTCGCGCTGATCAATCGTGAAGCTGAATTTCCAACGGGGATCCAGCTGGAACACCATGCGGTCGCCATTCCCCACTGTGAAGCGTCACATGCCCGCAGCCCGGCCATTTATCTGATCAGACCCGACACAGCGGTGGAATTTTTTCAGGCAGACGACGACGGTACCATTCCGGCATCCCTGATTATTGCCCTGATAGTCACTCATCCTTCTGAACAGCTGAACTTATTACGTCAGTTATTCAGCCAGTTACAAGATCCCGTTTTTTACAATAGCTTGCTGACGGCGCCTGAAGAGCAGCTTTGTGCGCTGTTTAAACAACACATCTTTATTTCACAACCGGAGAAGCGATCCGCAGTTTGCACCTGAACGCATTCTCGGTAATGAATCTGACGTCTTACCTAAAAAAATAATATCAAAAACAACCTATTAAGGAGCCTTAACGTGAAGCGAAAAATTATTGTTGCCTGTGGCGGAGCCGTTGCCACATCTACGCTGGCAGCAGAAGAAATCAAAGAACTGTGTGAGGCAAACGGCATAAAAGTGGATCTCGTGCAGTGTCGCGTAACAGAGATCGAAACCTATATGCACGGTGCTCATCTGATCTGTACTACCGCCAAAGTCGACCGGACATTCGGCAGCATTCCGGTGGTTCACGGGATGCCGTTTATCTCGGGTGTGGGCATGGATACATTGCGCCAGCAAATACTGACCCTGTTACAGGAGTAAGCCATGTTTACCGAAATAATGCGCTACATCCTCGATCTCGGGCCGACTGTCATGTTGCCCGGCGTCATCATCGTATTCTCTCTGATATTAGGGATGAAACTGGGGGATTCTTTTAAATCGGCAATTCATATCGGCATCGGTTTTGTCGGTATCGGATTAGTGATCGGCCTGATGCTCGACTCTATCGGTCCCGCAGCAAAAGCCATGGCTGAGCACTTTCAAATCAATCTGCAGGTTATCGATATTGGCTGGCCAGGTTCGTCCCCAATGACCTGGGCTTCACAAATTGCACTGGTTGCCATTCCGATTGCTATCGGTGTGAATATTGTGATGCTGCTGACCCGCATGACGCGTGTGGTCAATGTGGATATCTGGAATATCTGGCACATGACATTCACCGGTGCCATGTTGCATCTGGCTACCGGCTCTTACTGGCTGGGGATTATGGGTGTCGTGGTGCATGCGGCGTTTGTCTACAAACTGGGTGACTGGTTCGCGAAGGACACACGGGATTTCTTTAATCTTGAAGGCATTGCGATCCCGCACGGTTCTTCGGCCTATCTTGGCCCGATCGCTGTACTGGTCGATACCATTATCGAGAAGATCCCCGGCCTGAACAAAATTCATTTCAGCGCTGACGATGTTCAAAAACGTTTCGGTCCCTTTGGGGAACCGGTCACCGTCGGTTTTGTAATGGGGCTGATCATTGGTTTCCTCGCCGGTTATGACGTTAAAGGTGTACTGCAACTGGCCGTTAAAACAGCGGCAGTGATGCTCCTGATGCCAAGAGTCATCAAACCGATCATGGACGGCTTAACACCTATTGCCCGCCATGCCCGTACCCGTTTGCAAGCCCGCTTTGGTGGACAGGAATTCCTGATTGGTTTGGATCCCGCCCTTCTGCTCGGTCATACCGCAGTGGTTTCTGCCAGCCTGATCTTTATTCCACTGACCATTCTGATTGCCGTACTGGTACCGGGCAATCAGGTCCTGCCGTTTGGGGATCTGGCCACTATCGGTTTCTTCGTTGCCATCGCCGTCGCCGTCCATCAGGGCAACCTGTTCCGCACCCTTATCTCCGGCTGCATCATCATGAGCATCACGTTGTGGATTGCGACTCAGACTATCGACCTGCATACGCAGCTGGCAGCGAATGCCGGTGCACTTACCGCAGGCGGCAGAGTCGCATCGATGGATCAGGGCGGTTCACCCATCACCTATCTGCTGATCCAGCTCTGCACACTGAAGAATATCGTGGGGCTGAGCGTTATTGGCGTCGTCTATGCCATCGGGGTCTTCCTGACATGGCGTCGTGCACGCAAGTTTACTCAGGCTGAAAAACTGGCAGTTGTTGCACAGGCCACTTCTTAACTTCATCTCAGCGGGGGGATGCCCCCGCTCAAGGAACCGACTATGAAATCTGTTGTTGTAAATACCGGCGGGAAGATGACGATTGAAGAACGTCCGGCCCCGACACTCAATGCCTCTGACGATGTATTGGTTCGCATCGCTTATTCTGGGCTTTGCGGGTCAGATATTCCGCGCATCTTCGCCAATAGCTCGCATTTTTATCCCATCACCCTCGGCCATGAATTTAGCGGTCATGTCGTCAGCATCGGGAAAGATATTCACGACCTGGAGGAAGGTGATGCAGTAGCCTGCGTACCGTTACTCCCGTGCTTTGAATGTGAAGAATGCAAGAAAGCAGCTTATTCACAGTGCAAGCATTACGACTTTATTGGCTCACGCCGCGAGGGGGGGCACGCTGAATATGCGGTGGTTTCCCGCAAAAATTTATTCAAATTACCGGAAAATGCCTCCCTTTTGCAGGGCGCATTCCTCGAGCCTATCACAGTCGGTTTACATGCCCTCAAACTGGCCGGTGGGTGTCAGGATAAAGAGGTCATTGTGATTGGCGCGGGTACCATCGGACAACTCATCATTCAGGCGGCCAGCGCACTGGGTGCAAAATCCGTAACAGCCATTGATATTAATCCTCAGCGCCTGGCTCTTGCGCTGGAAACTGGTGCCAGTCATGCCTTTAACAGCGCGACGCTGAGCGCCGATGACATCCGTCAGAAAACACATGAACGACGCTTTAACCAGCTGATTATTGAAACAGCGGGCACGCCGCAAACCGTGGCGCTTTCCCTTGATATCGCAGGCCCTAAAGCTCAGGTGGCGCTGGTTGGAACATTGCACAAAGATCTGACCCTGAATGTTGCGACCTTCAGCCATATCCTGCGTAAAGAACTGACATTGCTGGGCAGCTGGATGAATTATTCCGCTCCCTGGCCTGGCAGTGAATGGCAGCAGGCGACACAACTTTTTGCAGAGCAAAAGATAAATCTGGAAGCGCTGATCGCAAGCATTGGAGCAGCGGAAGAATTTGTCAGAGAAGTGACGGCACTCGCAGGAAAGCCGATGACAGGGAAAATTTTACTGGATATGACAGGGAACTGAGACAATGTATCTGATTTCAAATAGGGAAATGCTGCTTGCCGCCCAGCGCGAAGGCTATGCCGTACCGGCTTTCAACGTCCACAATCTGGAGACAGTACAAGTAGTCGCCGAAACTGCGGCAGCCATGAACTCACCCGTCATTCTTGCAGGAACACCAGGAACTTTCAGCTATGCAGGAACAGACTATCTGATCTCGATATGTCAGGAAGCCGCACGAAAGTACCGCATTCCGCTGGCCCTGCATCTGGATCATCATGAGGATCATGCTGACATTGAAGGTAAAGTCCGCGCAGGGATCCGCTCCGTCATGATAGACGCCTCGCACTTCCCGCTGGCAGAAAATATCAGACAGGTGTGCGAAGCCGTCAGGCTTTGCCATGGTTTTGATGCCAGTGTCGAAGCGGAGTTAGGCCGTCTGGGTGGTCAGGAAGACGATCTGGTGGTGGAAGACGGCGACAGCTTCTTTACCGATCCGATAGTGGCAAAACACTTTGTTGAAGCCACGCGTATTGATTCACTGGCCGTCGCCATTGGTTCCGCTCACGGCTTGTATCAGGGAGAGCCCAAACTGGATTTCACCCGTCTCGGGCAAATCCGTCAGCAGGTGGATATTCCGTTGGTTCTGCATGGTGCATCAGGTATTCCGGAGGAAATGATCCGCCGGGCTATAGGTCTGGGGATTTGCAAAGTGAATGTGGCGACCGAACTGAAAATTGCCTTTGCCGGTGCTGTGAAAGAGTATTTTACAGAACATCCGGACGCTAACGACCCGCGTAAATACATTGTGCCGGGGAAACTCGCGATGCAAAAAGTCGTGGAAGAAAAAATCAGGATCTGCGGAAGTAGCGGGCGCTTATGACAGGCCTGTATTAATGAAGCGGGCCTGCGCCCGCTTTGCGGATTTTTATTAAAGTGCAGGTTGCAGCCGCCATTTCATTCTGATTTTATGGAAGTTCATTAATAGTAAAATGGAAACTGCTATGACCACCCTGAACCACTTTGGCCAACCCATTGGTGATGCCCTCCCCGACTGGCAACCCCGTGAGCGCCCTGCACCTGTCCAGCTTGATGGCCTCTGGTGTCATCTTGAGCCTCTGTCCTGCGAACGCCACAGTCAGGATTTATTTAACGCCTGGCATAGCATTGATGACAATCGTGACTGGACTTATCTCGCTGTTGATCGTCCAGCAACTCAGGCAGATTGCGACGTGTTTATTTCCCAGCAGGAGAAAAGCCAGGATCCGCTATTTTTTGCTGTTATCGACAACGAAACACAGCGCGCGGTGGGTAGCGTTTCTCTGATGCGTATTGATGCCGTGAATGGCGTTGCCGAAATTGGCTGGGTGAACTGGTCACCGCTGATGAAACGCACACGTTTTGGCACTGAAGCCATTTATCTGCTGCAACGTTATTTGTTTAATACGTTGAAATATCGCCGCTGCGAATGGAAATGCCACAGTCTGAACGAGCCGTCAAAACTGGCGGCCAAACGCTTCGGGTTTGAATATGAAGGTATGTTCCGTCAGGCCATCATCAATAAAGGTCATAACCGCGACACCTGCTGGTATTCGCTTCTTGATTACGAATGGCCAGCCTCAAAGGCCGCGTTTGATCACTGGTTAAGTGCAGACAATTTCAGTGCACAAGGTCAGCAGAAGAAACGTCTGGAAGAGTTTCGTTAATCCTCTCAGCCCGCGTGGCTCTTTGAACGCGGGCTGAATTTAAAGAGTTAACACTGAAATATCTGGCCAGGAATAGATAATATTAGGCGAACGCCAGAGTGGCCCGGCATCGTTATAGCGCCCCGCTTCAAGGCCACCTAAAGCCCGGTAAAATCGAATAGCTGGCTCGTTGCCTTCAACAACGCCAAGCCCTGCGCTGCGGTAACCTTCTGCGATCAGATGCGTGGCAGCTATGTCGATCAAACGTCTGCCAATTCCCTGACGCTTAAAGACAGGCGAAACATACAAAAATTTGATTTCGGCCATATCGCCAAATTCGGGATTTGAAGAACCCGAAGCCAGACTGAATCCGGCTAATTCTCCGCCGACCTCCGCGATAAAAATGCCCTGACTGACAGCGGGATGCGCAAACTTGTCTCGCCAGAATGATATCCGTTTTGGCACGTCCAGAGCGGCAAATGCGTCGGGTGGTGCCAGTTCACGATAGGTATCACGCCAGACGGCGACGTGTAATTTAGCAAGAGCCTCGATATCTTTGGGTTCAGCAATCCGTAAAGTGCAGGCTGGCACGGCATTCCTCGTCATCAAAATGTTTGGAAAATCATAAAGTCAGCTGAGTATAGTCAGCCTTTCTCTTCCCGCGCCAGCAAACTGCATTTTCGTTCCACGCCCCAGCGGTAACCGGAAATGTTACCGCCGGTTTTTACCACCCGATGACAAGGAATGGCGACCGCCAGCAGGTTCGCGGCACAAGCTCCGGCCACGGCGCGGACTGATTTGGGCGAGCCGATTTTATTGGCAATCTCGGCATAACTGGCGGTAGTTCCCGCAGGGATATCACGTAATGCCTGCCACACGCGTTGCTGGAAAGCCGTGCCGCGAATATCCAGTGGCAAATCCAGCCCGATATGGGGCGCTTCAACAAAGCCGACAACTGTAGCAATTCGCTGTTCGAATTCCGGATCGCCGCCCAATAATTCCGCTTGTGGGAAACTGTTTTGCAGCTCGCTGATCAGCTTTTCAGGATCGTCACCCAGCAAAATGGCACAGATCCCACGCTGACTTTCAGCCACCAGAATATCGCCAAATGAAGACTTGCCGATGGCAAACCAGACGCTGATGTCACGACCACCCGAGCGGAAACTTTGCGGCGTCATGCCGAGCGTTGCTGCGGACGTTTCATAAAACCGGCCATCGGAAGGATATCCCGCCGCGTGAATCGCCTCAGTGACTGTCGATGATTCTGCCAGTTTTTCACGGACACGACGGGCGCGCTGAGCCTGCTGGTATTCTTTAGGTGTCACACCGGTTTGCGCCTTAAACAGACGATGAAAGTGGTAAGCACTGATGCCCACTTCAGCGGCCAGTTGATTGAGCGTCAGCATGTCGGCAGATTGTTCCAGCAACCGGCAGGCCTGAGTGACGCGCTGAGCGTGAAATTGCGCCCGTGAGATAAGCCCCTGACGGCAACGCTTGCAGGGACGAAACCCGGCCTGTTCGGCTGATTCGGCGTCATCAAAATAGAGGATATTTTCCGGTTTCGGCTGTCGCGACGAACAGGAAGGCGCGCAGTAAATCCCGGTGGTTTTGACGGCATAAACAAATTTGCCATCCGCATTCGCATCACAGCTGACGACCGCCTGCCAGCGCGGATCCTGGCTCTGTGCGCTGGCTGTCTTTTCCGCTGCCGTATTGTTGATGCCTTGTGTTTTACCTGACATTTTCTGCCTCACGTTTCCCGACTGGATGAATGTCAGCATATGCCGCCATTATCCCCTGCGCCCTCCGGCTCTTGCTTTCTCATTCGGCGCCGGACTTTCGGTCTGCGACCGGAAGGATATGGGTCAGTTTAGTGATCCGTTTAATGGTAAGCCAGTCTGTCATGCTGTCGGTATGGCGAGGTTTTTAATGGTCGGCAGTGAAGCTGCGGATTATGAGCGACAAATAGCCGCCACATTTTCGAGTAACGACAGGGCACGATCACGCTGACGGCAGAAGCGCGTGGTCATCATCAGCCACATTTCCGGTGATGTCTCTCCACGCTGCGCAGCCAGTTCCTGAAAACCGGGAAACGCGCCGCCGCGATAGCTCAGATCGTAATGAAAATCGTCCACAGAGCTGTATCGCAGGCGATGCAAACCGGCGATAGCCTGTTTTAACTGCGGCTGCCACGTCATTGGGTCCTTCTGCCACTTCGCAGTCAGTTCTGCCAAAACGGGCTGTAATTGCTGTAATTTTTCAGCTACCAACCTGAGATCAAATTCCGGTGAGATGGCTGAAATCAGTTCTGCCAGAGACTGCTGTAAACCATTCAGATACGCCAGCGGAGCCAGCGGCAACGCGGGCTGCGTCAGCAGGCTTTCCAGCCAGTGCGCGTGGATCTGCGTATCGCGCCAGAGAATATTCAGATCCACTTTATCGTAAGTGTCCGCTTCAGTGTGCCACCACCAGCCTCCGCCACTGCCCGGTGACTGACTGGTTTTTTCCAGCGGCACTTCGCGAAACGCAAAATGCAAAGGCAAACCGCATCCCCAGAATGACTGATCGCCGCCTTTGCCCAGCGTTGTGATGCGTCGCGCCGGTTCGCCGGTCACGGCTTCCACCGCGGCATTGAGAAATACGTGCGATTCCGCACCGCTGGCATTGAGCACCACGTCCACAGCATCCAGACAACCGGGCGAATCGACGTTGATGTGCGCCACACAATGCTGCTTCAGCTGCTGGCGGTAATTGTCGGCATACCACGTCGAGCCGCCGTAGCGGGCATTGGAATGTCCGGACCACCAGATGATCCGCAGCCCGCGCAACAGCGTTTGCGGTTGCTGATGGAAATGGATCGCCATCGCCAGGCACAGCGCATTGCCGGTGGCGTTGTCCGTGACGCCTTCATGCCAGGCGTCATAATGCGAAGAAAGCAGCACAAATTCCGGCGTGGTACCGGGAATATCCACTACCGGCATACTGCATTCAGCGACGTGGAAATTCAGTTCGGTGGCGATTTCCAGCACCAAAAGCGGCTCCCGCTGTAGTTGCGCCAGCAACCGTTGCCCGTCCTGCTGATTGACACAAATCACCGGCAGTCGCGGGTAACGCAGAAAATCGTCCGGTTCCGGCGTGCCCCAGACCGGCCCGACGGTTTCTTCATGCAGCGCTGTTTCCGCCGATCCCCAGATATGGATAAGCCCGGCGGCACCTGCCGCGCATAAACGTTGCACGTAATCTTCAAAGCCCTGACCGGCGATCACGATTTTGCCTCTTACATCCTGCGCCCAGCTTCTCCATTCGAGATCTGTGCGCGGTTCACAGGCTACGGCATCGTAATATGCACGCCCTTCCACACCCTGCGGACAGTGCGCCGAGAACGAACGGGTTTTGGCGTCGCACTGCCATTGCGGCTGTTCCGGCAAACGCAGACGTCCGGCCAGCGGATCGCTCAGATACAACGGACAATGCATCAGACGGGCGTCCAGCCCCTGTTCCTGCAACAAAGACACCATGCGCCGCGCCGCCTGTTCAGCACCCTCGCAACCGGAAAGCCGGTGCAGCGTAGAAAACTCGCGCAACAGGCCATCCATCAGCGGCAATAAATGTTCACGAACCGGCGGGCGCAGCAGCATTATTGGGCCTTCTCCTGATGAACGGAAATATCCAGCGGGCCAAAGTATTGGGTCTTAATTTTTTCCCAGGTGCCGTCGGCGATGATTTTCGCCAGACCGTCATTAAGCAGTTTTTTGATGTGATCGTCGCCCTTACGCAGGCCGTAAGATGAGCCGATACTGAACAGTTTGTCGTCACGCACTTCCGGGCCGGTCAGGGTGAAATTCTTGCCTTCCGGTTTGTTGAGGAAACCGAAAGTCACGGCAACCGCCGGGCTCAGCGCCGCATCCAGACGTCCGGCAATCAGGTCCTGATAAATGGTGTCCTGATCGGCATAAGCCACCACTTCCACGCCTTTCGGCTGCCAGAACGTATTGGCGTACATTTCCTGAATCGATCCCTGCTGCACGGCAATGCGTTTGCCCTGCAATGATTCCGGCGTCGGCAGCAGCGGGCTGCCTTTTGCCACCACCAGTTTGGTTGGAATATGGTAAACAAAATCGCTGAAGTCGATCACTTTACGGCGTTTTTCTGTCGCGCCCTGCGGCGAAATGAAATCCACTTTTTTAGCAATCAGCGACGGAATTTCGGCGTCAAAACTGCTGACAACAAATTCACACTTCACTTTCATCTCGCTGCAAATCGCGCTGGTCACATCGATTTCAAAACCGGTGGGTCTCCCCGTCGCATCACGATACTGGAACGGGGGATAGCCTAAATCGGCCGCCACACGCAAAGTTTCCCCTTCGGCATGCGCCAGCGCGCTGCCAAATGTCAGTGCCAGAACAGCAGCCGTCAGTGTCTTCTTCATCAGTGTTTTTATCATCATAATGCTCTCCTCTCACCCAAAGTTATTATTTTGATTGTTAAGTTAAAAATGGGACTTCCAGGTTAAAAACTCTTCCCGCACCGCCGACAACTTTGCTTCGTCCTGACACAAATCCACCGTCGTCATCGCCAGCGCTTTCGCCGCCTGCAACATCGCCTGTAAGCCCGCTTCGGAACCGGCGGCCTGCGCAAATTCCGGCGTATGCGGTAATACGTCGCCGATGCGAATGTAAGGGTGGATCGCCGCCGTAATCTGGCTGACGTTGCCGATATCCGAAGAGCCAATACCGCCGCTTTTCGGTGGCGGCACCACTTCCACGCCGAGGATTTCCAGATTCTGTTTGAAGTATTCCGCCAGCGTCAGGTTGTTATTGCGCTCGGCGTAAGTCAGCCCTTCTTCGATTTCCAGCCGTGCGCCGGTCATCAGCGCGGCGCCACGCGCGGCATCAAACACTTTTTGCTTTACGACCGCCAGCCCCCTGACCGTGCTGGCACGCATCAGGAATTTCGCTTCGCTGTAAGCCGGAACGATATTGGTGGCGCTGCCGCCGTCAGAGATAATGCCGTGCACCCGCACGTCGTCGGTGAATAACTGACGCAGCGCGTTAATGCCGTTAAAGGTGTGGATCACGGCGTCCAGCGCGCTGATGCCGTTTTGCGGTGCCGATGCCGCATGCGCTGCTTTGCCATAGAATTTAAACACCGCATCGACGCAAGCCAGACCGCCGCGCACCACCATAGTTTTATCGCGAGGATGGAACATCATCACCGCGTCAACGTGATCGAAAAATCCTTTTTCACTGAGGATGATCTTTCCGCCGCCCTCTTCTTCCGCCGGCGTTCCCACCACTTCGAGCTTGCCGGTCAGCAGGTGCGAAACCTGTTTCAGCGCCAGCGCGGCAGTGACCGAAGCTGTGCCGATCAGGTTATGACCGCAGGCATGCCCGAGATCAACCAGCGCATCGTATTCCGCCAGCAGCGAAATCACCGGCCCCGGCTTGCCGCTGTCAAAGGTCGCGCGAAACGCCGTCGGCAGGCCGCCGAGCTGTTCTTCAATTTCAAAACCTGCCGCGCGCAAAGGGGCAATCAGCGCCGCCGCAGAATTGACTTCCTCAAAACTCAGTTCCGGATTGGCGTGAATATTCAGCGCCAGCGCGGTGACCTGCGGGGCGAGTGAATCCACGGCGGCGATAATCTGAACTTTGTGTTGGTTGTGGTTATGAACTGATGTAGTGCAATCCGACATATTTATTCCCTGCGATGGTGCAAAACCAAAAATTATTTTCGGATGAATGTATTGTGGCGTTGCGGTAACTCGTCTCTATCATTAACAGAAATAGGGCTTTTGGCGTTTTCGGTCAAATTGAGCCTTTTTATCTGTTGCGCTTTTTACGCAAAAATTATTTTATGGCAGTCAGAATTCACGGGTGGCGAAAAACAATGAATGAGAAAGACTGGCTGATCCTGCGGGCGGTATATCAGCATAAAAACATTACCCGCGCGGCGGAGCAGCTTTACACATCGCAGCCTGCGCTCAGTTACCGTTTACGTCAGATTGAACGCAAGCTGGCGATCCGTTTGTTTGAAGAAGGGCATAAGGGGCTGACCTTCAGCGCGCAGGGGGAATATCTGGCACAGCACGCGGTGAATGTTTTAAATGATTTGCAGCAACTGAAACTCAATCTGCACAGTCTGGATCAGGAACAACAGGGCGAGATTTCGCTGGGCGTGTCGAGCAACTATGCGGCTTATCGTTTGCCGCCGCTGCTCAGCCAGTTCCGGCAAACGCATCCGGGGATCCGCGTAAATCTGATGAGTGGTTTTAGCGAGGAAATCATTCAGAAACTGCTGCGCGGCGAAATTGATATGGCACTCGTGAAGGACGATTTTAACTGGAAGGAAGCCAAACACCTGATTGAGGAGGACGACTATGTGCTGGTCAACAGTCAGGATTTTGATTTCGCTCTGCTGCCGCACATGCCGCAAATTAAAATCCATCACGGCGCGCATGTCACGCAACTGATTGAACGCTGGTGGAATGCCCATTTTTCCCATGCGCCGAATATCACCATGGAAGTCGACAAACTGGAAGTGTGTATGGCGATGGTGGAACACGGACTGGGATATGCGATTGTCGCCACGTATTTACCGCTGCCGGAACATTTTTACCGCCGCCCGATCAACGTGGACGGCACGACGGTAAAAAACCGCACCTGGCTGCTGCATCGTCATAACCTGAATGCCACGCCCTATATGCAGGCGTTTATTCACCTGTTACAGACGGCGCAGCATGGGCTGACGCCACGCTGATCAGAGATCTAACGTGCCGTCGATGAGCGTACAGGTATCACCACCGACCCAGGGTTCGCCATCGACAAACGTCACGGTGACACGGCCATCGCGCTGCAATTTAGTGCCCTGACGCACGCGGTAAATTTCCGCCATATGTGCACCATCCGGGAAATTCGCCGCTTTCAGCACCCGCGCCAGACAGGCATTGGCGCTGCCGGTGACCGGATCTTCTTTCAGCACGCCATCCTCATCAATAATCGCCCGCACTTCATAATCCGCCGGACCGTTTTTATCGTGCAAACCGTAGACGGCGATGCCGTTAATGCCCAGCTGGCTTTGCAGCTGACTGACAGCCGCAGCATCGGCGGTGATGTTCAGGCAATCCTGCGCGCTTTCCATCCGCACCACCAGCCAGATGATCCCCATATCGACTTCGACCGGCATGACATCGGCCTGAATCTTTCCACCGCGTAATGCCGTGGTCAGCAATTCAAGATGCTGACTTTCAAGCGGTGTCTGCTGTGCCGGCGGCGCGCAAAATGCCTGTCCGCCTTCAGCCAGCTGTTTCACCTGCACCAGACCCACGCCACATTCCTGCACCAGATAACCGTCATTTTTCGGTTTCAGCCCGCTTTGCAACAGCGCGTACGCCGTGCCCAGCGTCGGGTGTCCGGCGAACGGCAGCTCTTTATCGGTGGTAAAAATCCGCACACGATAATCCGCTTGCGGTGAAGTCGGTTTGAGCACAAACGCGGTTTCCGCAAGATTGGTCCAGCGGGCCATCGCAAACATCTCGTCGTCTGTCAGCCCTTCGGCATCGAGTATCACGGCCAGTGCATTGCCTTTAAGCGGCTTAGCGGTGAATACATCAACTTGTTTAAAACGGCGCTGGCGGGTCATAGCAAATCCTTTCTAATCATTGAGTAAGAAACGGCGAAGTCACTGAGTTTAGGAATATTTCGAGAAGTTATCGAGAAAAATGTCAGCAACTGACGGCTGGCCTATGCTTAACAGAGTTTCCAAAATATCCTAAAAACATAAGGAACAGAAAGATGTCCGCGAAGCATTTGATAGGTATTGGTATCGGTCCCTTTAACTTAAGTCTCGCCGCGATGGCAAAAGATACCGGAAAACTCAACGCCGCCTTCTTTGATGCTAATCCGGAATTCAGCTGGCACCCCGGTATGCTGCTGCCGACGGCCACCATGCAAACCTATGTTTTGCAGGATCTGGTGACCACCGTTGCCCCGCGCAGCGAATTTTCTTTCATCAATTATCTGGTGGAACAGAAAAAAATTTACCGCTTTCTGGCGACGGAACAGCTGATTATCAGCCGCGACGAGTTTTCCGATTATCTGCGCTGGGCGTGCGACCGCATCCCTGATCTGCATTTCTCAGAGCCGGTTGAGCGAATCGATTTCGACGATAAGCGGCAGGAATTTATTGTGCAGAGTGAAAAAGCCGAACACCGCGCGCGCAATATCTGCCTCGGCACCGGCCATGCGCCGTGGATCCCCAAACCGGCGCGGGCGGCGCTGGGGGATAACTGTTTCCATGCCGCCGAAATAGAACTGCGTGAGCCTGATTTCACCGGCAAACGCGTGGCGATTATCGGTGGGGGACAAAGCGGCGCTGACATTATTCTCAACGCGCTGAGCGGCCACTGGGGCGAGTTCGCCGAACTGAGCTGGATATCACGACGCCCGAATTTTCAGCCGCTGGATGAATCCATCTTCACTAATGAGTATTTCACACCGGAGTATGTGAATTACTTCTATACGCTGCCGCAAGACGTGCGCGGGCAGGAAATCGAAACGCAAAAATTACCGTCAGACGGCATCAGTTATCACACGCTGGAAGATATTTATAAGCAGCTTTATCACCGTTTCGACGTACTGCATCAGCCGCGCAACGTGCGTTTACTGCCGCACCGCGCGCTCGATCATATTGTGCGTAACGCCAAGGGGGATTTCAGTTTGCAGGCAAAACACGGGCTGGAAAAATGCGAGGAGCATTTCAGCGCCGATATCGTGATCCTGGCGACCGGTTACCGTCCCGGTTTACCGGATTATCTTGAGCCGTTGCTGAACCGCATTCCTTATGACCGCGAGCAGCATTTGCCGCTGCAGCCGAATTTCAATCTGCGCTGGGACGGGCCGGAGCAGAACCGGATTTATGCGGTAAACGCCGGTATTCACAGTCACGGCAGCGCCGAAGGTCAGCTGACGCTCACCGCGTGGCGCTCGGCGAAAATCCTCAATCACCTGTTGGGTGATGCGCACTACGATTTACGACCGGTGCCTTCGCTGGTGCAATGGTGGGCTGATAAATAGCAGGCACAAAAAAGCGGAGCATCAGGCTCCGCTTTCCTTTTACTGACTTCACAACACAAATCAGACGTAAAAATAGATGGCTAAAAAGTGACAGGCACTGCCGCCGAGCACAAATCCGTGCCAGATAGCGTGACCGAAACGAAACCGTTTCGAAGCGTAGAAAATGACGCCCAGCGTATACACCACGCCGCCCAGCGCCAGTAATGTCACGCCGCCTAACGAAAGCTTGGTCGCCAGTTGGTAAATCACAATCAGTGACAGCCAGCCCATCGTCAGATACGTCACCAGCGAAAGCACCTCAAAACGGTGCGCAAACGCCAGTTTAAAAATCACACCGAACAGCGCCAGCCCCCAGATCACCGCCATCAGTCCTTTCGCCAGCGGGGAGTTAAGCCCGACCAGCAGGAACGGCGTGTAGGTCCCGGCGATCAGCAGATAAATCGCGCAGTGGTCAAATTTTTTCAGCCAGTATTTGGCTTTCTGATGCGGTATCGCGTGATACAGCGTGGAGGCCAGATACAACAAAATCATGCTGCCGCCGTACAAACTGTAGCTGGTGATGGCCATCGCGCTGGCGTTTTCGCCCACCGCCTGAACCAGTAACAACACCAGACCGACAATCCCAAATACCAGACCAACGCCATGACTCAGGCTGTTGGCGATTTCTTCAGCCCACGGATATCCCTGTGGTGATGGTGACAACTTACCCATACGTTGAGAACCCTCGAGACAAAATTTATGAAAATACACAAGATATTGCAGTCTTCAGCCGTTTATTCCTGCTGATTATAAAACATACCGCGAGCAGATTAGCTGAGAACTATTCCAGTGTACACCTGTAAGCTTAAAATGAGTATTTCCCGATGTAACAGTCTCTTAGCGGGATCATCATTTCATTATGACTCTGACTGGAATTCCTTCAATTCATTAACTTTGTTTATAATTTACCCATGTGACATTTTGACGACAGCGGGATTTTCCGCACCCAAAAACATGATTTTTTGTCATCAAGCGATTAAGGTGTACCGGAAATCTCTGATAACGCCGTTATTAATGTCGTCAATATGACTAAGGTTTGACTATGTCTGCAGCAACTACTCCGCTGAATTTCGGAGCAATGACCGAAGTTTTTCAGTTCCTGATGGAAATCGACAAGCTGAAAAGCGTGCAACGCCGCACCAAAGTGTTAGGCACTGAGCGTCAGGAAAACTCCGCGGAACATAGCTGGCATTTCGCCGTCGCAGCGATGTCGCTGGCACCTTTCGCGCCGGAAGGTGTGGATATTAATAAAGTCATCCGTATGGCGCTTATCCACGACATCGTGGAAATCGATGCCGGTGATGTGCTGGTTTACGATCTTGCTGCCCGCGCGGCGGTTCATGATCAGGAAATCATTGCAGCAAACCGCCTGTTTGGCCTGCTGCCTGCGCCGCTGAGCACGCAGTTCCTGGATTTGTGGAATGAATACGAAGCGGGCGAAACCCCGGAAGCGCGTTTTGCGCTGGTGATCGACCGCGTAATGCCGATGGTCATGAACCTGAGTAATCAGGGTCAGAGCTGGGTGGAAAACAATATCCGTCTGGAGCAGGTACTGGCGCGTAATGCCTTTATCGCCGATATCCATCCACAGCTTTGGCTGCATATCCGCGGTCATCTGGATAACGCCCATCAGCAGGGCTGGCTGAAGTAATTTTAGCCTCTGTTTTGCTCTTCCCCTGCGAAGGGGAGGAGCAAAACAAAACCGACTCAAACCACCGCAACCCCCATTCTATCCCGCGCTTCTTCGTATGTCGGCATCGATGTCGCCGCACCGGCCCTTTCCACACAAACAGAAGCATAAGCGGATGCAAACTGCGCGGCGTCTGAAAGCGTGGCACCGGCGGCAAGCTGTGATGCCAGCGCGCCGTTGAAGGCGTCGCCTGCACCGGTGGTATCGACGGGTGTGGCAGGACAGGCGGCGATAATCTGCGTTTCACCGTTCGCCGAAAGCAGCGCGCCCTGGGTGCCTAAGGTGATGATCAGCGCCTGGATCCCTTTGGCGTGCAGCGCGTGGGCGGCGCGTCCGGCGGAGGGAATATCGCGGACGTCGATACCCGTCAGCAGCGTGCATTCCGTAGCGTTCGGGGTGAGTAAATCCACCTGCGCCAGCAGATGATCGGAAACCGGCTGGAACGGCGCGGGGTTGAGGATAATGTAGGTGCCGTTGTCCTTCGCGATGCCGATCAGTTTTTCAATCGCTGGCAGATTATTTTCGAGCTGGGTCAGCAGGATATCCGCCGCCGCGACAGCGGGACGGCACTGTTCGACTTCTTCGTCGGTAACGGTCAGATTGGCACCCGGATCGACCGCAATCATGTTTTCCGCATCGGCTCCGGCGACATAAATCAGCGCGTTGCCGGTCGGGCATTCGCTGGTGGAAAACAGCGTGACAGCATCAAAACCGGCGCTGTCGAGGTGACGGCGGGCAAACATACCGAAATCATCGCGCCCCACTTTGCCGATGTAATGCACCCGCGCACCGGCGCGCAGCGCAGCGACCGCCTGGTTTGCGCCCTTACCGCCCGCGCCCATCATGCTGTTACGGGCAATCAGGGATTCTCCCGGTTTAGGGAAACGCGCCATGCCTGCGACGATATCGAGGTTGAAAGAACCAAATACGCATACCTTGCCTTTGTTCATGCCTCTCTCCTGAAGGAAAATGTTCCGGCGGCCAGAGCTGGCTGCGTCGGAAAAACGCGCTGTGCGGCTAAACACGCGCCACGACAACCGGTCTCGTCGGTGACGGCGCTGAAATGAATAGTCAGCCCGTTCGCCGGATACGGACTGCGTAAATGACTGCGTAACTGCTGTTCGAGTTCGGCCAGCGGGAAGTTTTCCATCGCCAGCACACCGCCGCCCAGCACTAAATATTCGGGATCCAGAATGTTCATTTCGCTGGCGACAGTGCGCGCCAGTCGTGCCACAAATTCGGTTAAATCCACATGCCCTGCATGACGCACAAACAGGTCAGCGAACGGCGTTTGCGGCGCATGTTGCCGCGCCCAGCCGGTCAGCCAGTTGCCGGAAGTCAGCGTCTCGACGCAGCCGGTTTTGCCGCATGGACAGAGTAGCGGATCCCCCGCCAGCGGAATGTGCCCCAGTTCGCCTGCACCGCCGTGCGCGCCGTGGTAAAAATCCCCGTTGATCCACAAACTGTTGCCAAGACCCGTGCCGAGATACAGCCCGACGGCGACATCCGGCAGCGCGCTGTGCTGCGTTAAATCCCACCACATCAGATGGTTAACGTCTTTATCCATCGCCACCGGCAGATGCAAACGCGCTGAAAGCCGCGCCGCCACCGGCTGGTTATCCAGCGCGGAGATAAACGGCAGCGACAATACCGTTTGCCGGTCACGCGACAATATGCCCGGCAGCCCGAGCATGACCTGCGCCACCTGATGATGCGGATCCTGCTCCTGCAAATACGTTGTGATCAGGTTTTCCAGTCCCTGCAACGGGTCAGTCTGCCCCGCCCAGCTTTGGGTCGGAGTTTTGTGGTAGCCGCGAAAATTTTGCTGGCTGTCCATCAGCATTAAACGGGTATTGGTGCCCCCGACATCCACTCCAAGAAAGTGTGGCATACGGCTCTCCTGCCCTCAGGCTGCGTGACGCGCCTGACGCATCTGATCGAGCATTTTGTCCCAGGCAACATCCAGATCGTTGTCCAGCGTGAACAGGCCGGAACTGCCGACGATCAGCACTTCTGCGCCCGCGCCCATCAAGTCCTGATAAGTACGCAGATTGCAGGATCCGTCGATTTCGATCAGATAGCGGTAACCTTTTTGCTGTTTGAGATCACGCAGCTGAGCGATTTTCCCGAGCATTTCAGGGATGAACGGCTGACCGGCATAACCCGGATCCACGGTCATCACGGTGATTTTATCCAGCAGATGAATGTAGTGCTGGATGTACTCTACCGGCGTCGCGGGGTTAAGCACCACGCCGACTTTTTTACCCAGCGAGCGGATCTGATGGATGATGCGGAACGCGTCGCGGTTAATGGTTTCGGCGTGCGGACAAATAAAATCGGCACCGGCAAGGGCTATCGGTTCGATAAAGTCAGCCGGATTTTCCACCATCATATGCACGTCCAGAACCAGCGGCGTGTACGGGCGGATCTGCTCGATAAAGAACGGCGACAGCGTGATATTTTTGACGTAATGGCCGTCCATGATGTCGATATGCAGCATGTCTGCGCGGCGGTTCAGCACTTCGAGTTGCTGCTTAATGTCGATCAGGCTCATGCACATCAGCGACGGAGAAATTTTGTATTCCATGATGTTTTCCTAAGTCAGAGGCAATTTTAAAAAGGTGTTTAAGGTTGAGCCGCCCGCGCTTTGGCAGCGCTCATTCGCCCCGCCCTTTTTTGCAGATAACGGCTGCGGAAGAATTTCAGCGCCAGTACCACAATCAGTACCGCGCCCCACATCGCCAGACTGAAATGCGGGCTGACGTTCATCAGGTTCAGGCCGGTGGAAATCACCTGCAGGACAATCAGCGAGAGCACGACGCCCGCGACTTTGCCGAATCCACCGTTGGGATCCGTGCCGCCCAAAATGATGGCCAGCACCGTCAGCAGCAGATAGGAATCACCGTACCCCATGCGCGCCGAGTTGAAGCGCGCCATCATAATCAGCCCGGCAATCACGCATAACATGCTGGAAATCACGTAGATGGCGATCAGTACGCGGTGGGTATTGATGCCGCTGAAATGGGTAGCGTTGATGTTACTGCCGCTCATGTAGATATATTTGCCGAGGGGGGTACGTTCTAAGAACACCGCAATTAATGCCGCCGTCAGCAGGAAGATAATCAGCGGAACCGGCACGCCGAGCAGGGTTTCTGCGCCGATAAAGCGCACGATATCTGGCATTCCGCTGATCGCCGCGCCGCGTGAAAGGTAAATCCCGACGCCGTTCACCATGGTCATGGTCGCCAGCGTCACCAGAATCGGATGCGCGCCGACATACGCCACCAGCGCGCCGGTCAGCATGCCAATCACCAGCGCCAGAATCATTGCGCCGACCAGCGCCAGCGTCAGCCAGACCGCCTGCATCGCCATGCTGGCATCCGGTGGCAGCCAGGTGAGAAACACCCACGCCATCAGTAAACTGGTCAGGTTAGCGGTGGCGATAATGCACAGGTTCAGGCCGCCGCTGAGGATCGGGATAAACATCGCCAGCGTCAGTAAACCGAGTTCCGGCAGTTGAAAGGCGACGCTCGTAAAAGTGGCGTCACTGAAGAAACGCCCCGGCATCGCCACGCTGAACCCGATGATCACCACCAGCAATAACAGCGATAATCCCAGCGTCGTATTGTCTATTTTCAGGTTGCCGATTTTAAGGCGAGGCCGCGCATCGGGCTTCGCTTTAAGACTCACATTTCTGCTTTTTGCGAACATAGCGGTTTTCCTCAGGCGAAGCCGACTTCGGTTTCTTTGCGTTTCTTATAATGGGTGACGGTGATGGCGGCGACGATCACCACGCCGATGACGATGTTCATGAAGTAACTGGAAACACCGATCAGGTTGAGGCCGTTTTTCAGCACGCCAATCAGGAACACGCCCATCAGTGTGCCGACCACGCTGCCTTTGCCGCCGTTGAGGCTGGCACCGCCGAGGACGGCTGCGGCCAGCACATCCAGCTCACCGCCGACCAGCGCATTCGGCACTACTTCACCGACGCGATACACCTGTACCAGTCCGCCAATCGCCGCCATCGCGCCGAGATATCCGTAAGCAAACAGATGCAGCAACCCGACGCGGATACCGATACGGCGCGCGGATTCCTGGTCACCGCCGACGGCAAACAGCTGGCGTCCGAGATGGGTTTTGTTGAGCAAGACCCAGCTCAGCCCTGCGACGGCCAGCATCACGACTACCGGCAAACCAATCTGATAATGCTGCTCGCCGACGCTGAACGGCAGCACGCGGATTGGCGTGGTCAGCCAGTCCGGCAGGTCGTACAGACTGGTGCCGTTGGTCAGCCACATCAGCATGCCGAACAGCAGTGACTGCATACTGATGGTGACGATGATCGACACAATGCGCAGGCAGTAGATCAGAATAGCGTTGATAGTTCCGAGCACGGTGCCGATGGCGACCGCCAGTAAAATGCTGCCAGCCGGACTGCTCAGGCCGTAGTGGATCGCCAGCGTAGCGATGATGTACTGCACGACGGAGGCCACGGCAGCGAACGAAATATCGATACCGCCTGTGACCAGCACCACAAACAGGCCGAGAGCAAAGATGCCGCTGACGGCGTAGCTTTCGGTCAGATCCAGCAGGTTCTGCAAAGTCAGAAACTGGTTGGTGAGTAATGAAAAGGTGACGATCACCACCAGCAATACCCAGGCTAAATAGCCTTCGTTACTGGACGGGCGTAACCGGCTGAGCTTAAGCATTGACCGCCTCCGCAAGTTGTTGCTGGGTAATCGCGCCCGGCAGATATTCCCCGACCACCGTGCCCTCACTGAAATGCAGCACGCGATCGCAGTTGAAATAGACTTCCGGCACTTCGTCGGAAATCAGCAGAATGGAAATCCCCTCTTCCGCCAGCTGATGGATCAGCTGATAAATGCTGGCTTTTGCGCCGACATCGACGCCGACGGTAGGCGAATCGAGGATCAGGATTTTCGGCTGCGTCAGTACCCATTTCGCGAGCACGATCTTTTGCTGGTTGCCGCCGGAAAGCGTGGAAATTGCCTGATCAGGACTGGCGACTTTGACGCCGAGTTTTTCGATCCACTGCTGGATGATCTTGTTTTTCCGGTATTCGTCGATCAGATGAAAACGGCTGCGCAGCTGATCCATGATCGCCAGCACGGTGTTGTCACCGACCGACTGCTGCTGGATAAGTCCCAGTGTCAGACGGTCTTCCGAGACGTAACCGACGCCGGATTTGATCGCGTCTTCATGACTGCGAAAACGCACCGGTTTGCTGTCGAGGTAGATTTTGCCGCTGTCCGGTTTGGTCATGCCAAACAGGCTGAGCGCCAGCTCGGTGCGACCGCTGCCAAGCAGCCCGCATAAACCGAGCACTTCTCCGGCGTGCAGTTTGAAACTGACGTCGTGATACTGCCCTGCGCGGCTGAGTTTGTCGGTTTCCAGCATGATGCGTTCGTCATTCATGTTGGCGGCTTTGAGACGGTAATCGAGTTTCAGACCGGTCATCAGTTCGGTCAGGCGTTCACTGCTGACTTCAGATGCCGGGAACGTACCGACTCTTTTGCCGTCACGGATAACCGTCACGCTGTCGGAAATCTCCAGCACCTCATCCAGGCGATGGCTGACGAACACCACGCTGATGCCTTTGCTTTTCAGATAATGCACGGTGCGCAGCAACTGATTCACTTCGGTGCGGGTCAGCGAGGCGGTCGGTTCATCCATAATCACCAGCCGCGCATCGGCCACCAGCGCGCGGCAAATCGCTACCTGCTGGCGCTGGGCTATCGGCAGCGTGGACACTTTGCTGTCGAGATCCAGCGTGTAATTCAGTTCTGTCAGAATGCGCTGCGCGGTTTCCCGCAGGCGTGCCGGACGGTACCAGCCCATCAGCCCTTGCAGGTTGTGGTCGAAGGCGATGTTTTCGAACACGCTGAGGTTCGGGAACAGCGACAGGTCCTGATAAATCACCTGCACGCCAAACTGCCGCGCCTGATCCGGTGACAGTTTGCTGAAACTCTGGCTGCCGCCGGACGGCGAACTGAGCGTGATCTGGCAACCGTTATCCGGCTGATAAACCCCCGAGATCACTTTGATCAACGTACTTTTTCCGCAGCCGTTGGTGCCCGCCAGGCAGTGAACTTCGCCCTGCATCAGCCGCAGGGAAATGTCGTTGAGTGCACGCTGTCCGCCAAACGTCACTGACAGGTTTTGCACATCAATCAGCGGCGCGTTGTCTGTTTGAATGATCTCGGAGATTGCCATGATTACAGCCCCATTTTGACCAGTTTCGGCAGGTTCGCTTTATCCAGGCTTTCAGTTTCGTTGCCCAGAATGGTGTGCGTTGCCTCGTCGACTTTCACTTTGCCCATGCCTTCAATGGTCATGCCGTCAGTGATTTTCTCGCCTTTTTCCAGCTTCTCGGCGATGCGCACGAAGACTTCACCGGCGACCATCGGGTTCCAGATAAAGCCGCCTTTGATGGCTCCCGCTTTCACCAGACTTGCGCCCTGGCCCGGACTGAATGGCCCGAATACGCAGATGTCGTCAGTTTTGCCACGGTTGAGCACCGCGCGGCCTGCGCCAATCGGGCCCTGAGAACCAATCGCCAGAATGCCTTTCAGGTTGGCGTCTTTGGACATCAGGTCATTAGTGGTACGGATGCTGTCATCGAGTGATTCACCCACACCAAATTTGTCGCCGACCAGATGCATATTCGGATAGTGTTCTTTCTGGTAATTGATGGCGGCATCGGCCCATTTCTGATGCAACGGCACGGTCAGACTGCCGACGTACACCGCATAATCGCCCTTCTCTTTCATACACTGCGCCAGCGCGACCATGTGATTAATGCCGTGCTGTGTGGCATCGACCATTTCGAAATCCCAGTCGGCATATTTCTGATCCGGCGATTCATGCACGATGACTTTGATCCCGGCATCGTGAGCACGTTTCAGTACCGGCTCCAGTACGCGGGCGTCGTTTGGCACCACGCCGATCACATCCACTTTCTGGGCAATCAGATCTTCAATCGCACGCACCTGCAATGCGGGATCCGCGCTGGTCGGCCCGACCTGCCACGCATCGATCCCGCGTTTGGCGGCTTCGCTTTTGATCCCGGCTTCCATCGCGTTGAACCAGGCGTTACCGCCCACTTTCACTACCACGCCCATGCGGATTTTGTCGGCGGCGTGCGCCGACAGGGACAACATGGCTGTGGCGAACAGGCAGGCAAGAACGGATTTCTTGATCATGTTTACTCTCCTGGTAGGTCAGTTATTTGCCGCAGCTAACGGGCCGTTGCGGCTGTTTTTAGTTTTTTTCTGTAGGGGTGACGGAGAAACTTCAATCACATTAACGTTGCTCCAGGCCAGTTCCTGGCGGAATTCTTCATCCTCCAGATGGTCTGTTATCAGTGTGTCGATTTCCCGGTAGTGGCAGATCCGCGCAAAAGAGCGGCGGCCGAATTTGCTGGAGTCAGCCAGCAAAATTTTGTGCTCGGAGGAAAGCAGCATTTGCTGTTTCAGCCGCGCATGATGTTCGTTGCTTTCACGGATACCGCCTTCGTGGCTGATGCCGTGACAGGAGTAAAACAGTTTGTTGATGACGAACTCTTTCAGCATTTGTTCGGCCAGTACGCCGACAAAATCTTCGTATTTCGCCGAGTACTCACCGCCCAGCCCGATCACCCGTACGTTGGCTTTTACCGCCAGTGTCTGAATGATGTGTACCGAGTTGGTCAGCACCACCAGCTGAATGTCTGGCAACTGACGCGCCAGAAACCAGCTGCTGGAACTGCTGTCGAGCAGCAGACAATCGCCAGGATTGATCAGCTGTAATGCCCGTTTGGCGATGCGCGTTTTACTGTCCGGCGACTGATTACTGCGATCCCGAAACGATTCGCCCTGTTCAATCTGCGACGGTACGTAGGTTTTTTCCGCCGCCGAATGCTCCATAAACACCGCGCCGCCATGGCTGCGTAACAACACGCCGCGCTTTTCCAGCAGCGCCAGATCCCGCCGCGCCGTCTCCAGCGAGATGCGGCATAACTGCGCCACTTCCTGCACCAGAATGCGCCCGCGCTGGCTGAGAATTTCGGTGATATAACGATGTCGCTCTACTGGCAGCATGTGGTGATTCCTCTTTCCCGATGTCGATTAGGATACGCAGCCGGATGTTTACGGAATGCGCAGTGCCTCAAAGGCGACTGTGCGCATTTTTTGCCACAATCGTCCTGTGATAGTTGTCACGAAAAGCTGAGAAAAGATGAAATGTTAAAGTTTGGATCTGTGGCGGGAACGGCATTAAATCGTCATTTGCCTTGCAATAAGACAGCGACAGATTTGCAAACGGTCACAATTCCTCGTGCTTTCTTATGACCGTTAATGACCGTTTGCGTGGAATTGACCGTTTGAAGGGAGTGAGCAGGGTTTGTGCAGAACATCACAGCGCTCATTTTCCGATTCCTGTTTACTACAGGTTCACTTTTTGCGGAGCACTTATGTTTTTATCTTCCGATATTAAACGCCTGTTACTGATTCTGCTGACGCCAGTCTGCGGAATAAAAGCGTTTATATTGGGATGCTGCTGTTTTAACTCTGTCGATAATCTGAGTGCGGCCACAGAAGAAAGCGCCGAAATAAACTCTGCGGATTTCAGTGACCAGTGGAAACAGCTGTGGTGCTGCGCCGGAAATTCTCTGTTTCAGGAAGTCAAAAAGCCGCCGTTTATTTCCCATGCGGATCATAAGGCTATTTCCGTCAGCGTTCGTCTGGTGGTTCAGTTACGTCAGCTTCTGGCGTTTTGTAATTTATCGCATTTAGTCAGTCAGTTGCGTTGCTGCCATCGTCTGAGCGGCGCTCCGGCCACGGAGTCTGATTTTATTTTTGTTGTTTCCCCAGAAGGCACAACGCGCAATTTCGCCGTTGTGCTTTTTTTATGTCTGAAATCATGCCAAACCCGAGGTATTCATTATGTATTTCGTTTGTATTGCTGCCTGCCCGACCGGTGTTGCCCATACTTATATGGCCGCAGAATCGCTTGAAGTCCTGGGAAAAAAACGCGGACACGAAATTAAAGTCGAAACTCAGGGGAGTCTGGGGGCTGAAAATGTCATTACCGAAGAAGATCTGGCGCGTGCCGACGGCGTTATTCTTGCCGCCGATGTTGCCATCAATAATAAAGAACGCTTCGACGGCATGATCACGCTCGAATGCAGCGTCAGTGATCCGATCAAACACGGCGACGCCGTTTTCGAAGCGATCGAACAGGAGGTCGCTAATGGCTAAATTCAGGGCAGAAGGCGGTGGCGGACACGTCGGCACGGATGTGAAAAACGCCATCATGACCGGCGTTTCGTACATGCTGCCTTTCGTGATCGCCGGTGCGGTAATCATGGGCATCGCACGTATCGGCGCATCAATGTACGGCATCGATAATATCTGGGACAACAGTCACGCGCAGGCCGCCAGTCAGATGGTGAAACTGCTGCATCAGTTTGACGGATTCGGCGGCCTGGCGCTTTCGCTGATGCTGCCGGTTGTCGCCGGATACATCAGTTTCGCGCTGGCGAATAAACCGGGGATCGCACCCGGCATGATTGGCGGGCTGCTGGCCAGCAATCTCGGCACCGGTTTTATCGGCGCGCTGGTGGCCGGTTTTGTCGCGGGGTATATCGTCCGCTGGATGGTGCGTTTCATTAAACTGCCGCGTGCGCTGGCCTCCGCCGGACCCATTTTTATTCTGCCGGTCGGCGGCACGCTGCTGACCTGCATCATCATGGCGTTTGTGGTCGGCACTCCGCTGGCGGCGCTGAATCGCGGTATGGAAGCCTGGCTGATGACGATGTCCGGCACCAATAAAATCCTGCTGGCGGCGGTGATCGGCGGCATGGTCGGGTTTGATCTCGGCGGCCCAGTGAACAAAGCGGCAGTGACGACGGCGATGGCACTTCTGGCTTCCGGCATTTATGACCCGAATACTGCGGCGCAGGTGGCGATCATCATTCCGCCGATTGGCTTAGGCGTCGCGACATTACTGTGGAAAAAACGTTTCCCCGAATCCCTGCGCGAGGCGGGCAAAGCCTCGACGCTGATGGGGCTAATCGGCGTGTCCGAAGGGGCCATTCCTTTCGCGCTGTCGAATCCGAAAATTATTGTGATTAACGTGGTGGGCTCCGCGCTCGGTGCGGCCATGGCGGTCGGTTTAGGTGCCGTGAATCATGCGCCTATTTCCGGTTTCTATGGCTGGCTGGCAGTGGATGGTTGGCCGGTTTATGTGCTGTCGATTGCCGCCGGTTCTGCGGTGGTCGCCTTCGGATCCTTGCTGGTATTCCGCCACGGTGATACCGAAACCGTGATTAAACCCGCCGCCTCTGCTGCCCCCAAATTTAAGGTGAACCGCCAATGAAAACCGTCCATCTGATTCAGCACACCCACTGGGATCGTGAATGGTATTTCACTGAAAATGATTCCAAAGCCGTTCTTTATTATTTTATGGATGATCTGCTTAACCGGCTGGAAGCCGATCCGCAGTTGCCGCCGTTCGTGCTCGATGCGCAGACGGTGATCCTCGACGATTATTTGCAGGTCGCGCCGGAAAATCTTGCGCGCCTGACCGCGCTTATTCGCGACGGGCGGATCCTCATCGGCCCGTGGTATACGCAAACCGATTTTCTGGTGGTGGGTGCGGAATCTATCGCCCGTAATCTGCTGCTGGGGATTGAAGGCGCGTGCAAATACGGCACGCCAATGCCGGTCGGTTATGTGCCGGATTCCTTCGGCCAGAGCGCGCAGTTGCCGATGTTTCTGAATCAGTTTGGCATCCGTCACGCAGTGCTCTGGCGTGGCTGGAGCGAGCACGACGTCGCCAGAACCGAGTTTATCTGGCACAGCGACGACGGCAGTCAGGTCACCGCGGCGGTATTGCCTTGGGGTTACGGCTGCGCCAAATGGTTACCTGCTGAGACCCAAAAGGCGCTGCCGGTGGTGCTGAAAGCCAGCCACAAACAGGCGCAGTTTGCCGCCACCGACCAGATTCTGTTACCTAACGGCAATGACCAGTCGCCGTTTGAATATCAGGTGCCGGAAATGTTGCAGGCACTGAATCAGCAGCAGGATGAATTCCGCTTTGTGAACAGCAGTTTCAGTGACTTTTTTGCGGCGCTGGAAACACAGCGCGAAAAGCTGCCGGACTATCACGGCGAGCTGCTCAGCCCGAAATATATGCGTATCCATCGCGGCATTTTCTCGACCCGCATCGATATCAAAAAACTGAATGCGAAACTGGAGAAAACGGTCAGCCAGTATCTCGAGCCGCTGCTGACGCTCAATGCCGCGCTCGGCCTGCCATATCCGCAAACCGCCGTGGACACTCTCTGGCGCGAAGCGATGAAATCTCACGCCCATGACAGCATCGGCGGCTGCAATTCGGATCGCGTGAATGCGATGGTGAAAAACCGTCTGCTATCCGGCCTGGAAATGGCGGAGCAGTTGCTGGATCTCAACTTCCAGAAGCTCAGCGAAGGCATCACCGCCACGCAGGACGGTACAAAAATCGTGCTGTTTAACAGCCTGCCACGAACCCGCAGCGGAGCCGTGAGGCTGACGGTAATGACGCCTGAACGTGATTTTCGCCTGTGCGACAGCCACGGCAACGACTGTCACTGGCAGTTGGTGAGCGAACAGCCGCAGGATATGTCGACGGTGGTGCAGGAGCTGTCGAACAGCACCGAAACGACCTGGTTCCGTAAATGCGAGTTGCAGGTGGAAGTGAAAAATATCCCGGCTTGCGGCTACACCACGCTGTGGTTTAAACCCGGTGAAGTCTCCCGGCATCTTGCGCATACGGTAAATCCTCATCAGCTGGAGAATCATTTTCTGCATCTGCGTGCCGATGCGCACGGCGTGCTGACGCTGACCGACAAACGTAGCGGCCAGCATTATCACCAGCTACTGCAACTGGTGGACGGCGGGGATGCGGGCGATAACTACAATTATTCGCCGCCGGAGGAAGACTGGAAAATTACCGGTGACGGCCATTTACTGGAATGTCACACCGATGGCGGCAGTCTGTTTAACCGGATGGTGTTGCGTTACCGGCTGCCGGTTCCGCAGGATCTGGACTCACGGCAGCAGGGGCTGACGGAGGCAAAGCTTGATGTCACGATAACCCTGACGCTGGCGCACAATTCACCGGAGCTGAACGTAGATATCACCGTGGATAATCAGACTCGCGATCATCGTTTGCAGGTACTGATGCCGACCGGCGCGGCCAGTCGGGTGCATTTCGCTGACCAGCCGTTCGGGCTTTTCCAGCGCGACAATCAATCTGCCGCGATGAAAATGTGGCAGGAGGAAAACTGGAGCGAAGCCCCCGCTGCGCTGTATCCGATGCAAAGTCTGGTGATGATGCACGATGAACAACGCGGGCTGTGCACGGTGACCGAAGGACTGCGCGAGTATGAAATCCCCGAAGCGCAAAACGATGTGCTGGCGATCACTTTACTGCGCAGCGTCGGCTGGCTGGGACGCGCCAATATGCCTTACCGGCCGGGACGCGCATCGGGTATGGTTCTGCCTTCGCCTGAATCGCAAATCCCCGGCATTCATCATTGTTCACTGGCGGTAATGCCGCTGACCGGCGCGCCTGATGCGGCTTTCTGGCGGCGGGTGGAAGAATGGAAAACACCGATGCTGGCGTATCTGGCTACCGGCTGGTCACGCTTCCGGCTTAATCCGCACGGGCGGGAATTCCCGGCAGATTACAGTTTACTGAGCTGGGACACGCCGCTGCATTTCAGCACGCTGAAAAAGTCGCAACGTGGCGATCACTGGGTCATACGCGGGTGGAACCCTTGCGCATATCCGGTGAAAACCGGTGAAGTGAAATCAGCGAAGGGAGTGGTGCCGTCGAATCTGGCAGAAGAAGTGCTCAGCGGAGAACGTTTCTGTGAGGTCACTGCCGTTTGTGCGCCGGTGACATTTTTAATGGAGAATTAAAGCAAGCTAAGGACGGGGAACGCTCCCCGTTCTGTCTCTATTTCCCGCCCGCCAGTTCGATAAAGCTGCCGGTGACGTAGGACGCGGAATCCGACAGCAGCCAGGAAATCGCCTCGGCCACTTCTTCCGGCTGGCCGCCGCGCTGCATCGGCAGGTTGGCTTTCACGCGATCGACACGCCCCGGCTCACCGCCGCTGGCATGCATTTCGGTGTAGATAAGACCCGGACGCACGCAGTTAACGCGAATACCGTACGCCGCCACTTCCAGCGCCAGACCGGTGGTCAGGGTATCCACCGCGCCTTTCGACGCGGCGTAATCCACATATTCACCCGGCGCACCCAGACGGGCAGCCGCCGAAGACACATTCACAATCGCCCCGCCCTTTCCGCCATGGCGATGCGACATGATTTTCACCGCCTCGCGGCAGCACAGGAAGTAACCGGTCACGTTGGTGGACAGCACTTTGTTGATACGTTCGGCGGAGAGATTTTCAATGGTCATCTGCTGAAACAAGATCCCGGCATTATTCACCAGCGCGGTGACCGGCCCGAGTTCTTCGCCCAGACGTTTGAACATTGCCACAACCTGCGCTTCATCAGCGATATCGGCTTTCAGCGCTATCGCTTTACCCCCGGCCTGATGGATTTCATCAATGACGGATTGCGCTGCGGTTTCGTTATTGACGTAATTAACGCCGACAGCGTAACCCTGCTGGGCAAGGAGAAGAGCCGTTGCACGGCCGATACCGCGACTGGCGCCAGTGACGAGAGCGATTTTCATGAGTGACCCCTTTTTAGAAAGTGAGAAAAGTGTAGAAGAGGAAAATTCAACAGCAATCTGTTTTTTTATCTCTCAGATATGTCGATTGGCGTGCTTAAAAATGACACCGAATGAACGGTTCGAGACCGAAAGGCTCGAAGCCTGAAATGAGGGAATCGCGCAGCGATGGCATTTTGCGCCACTCACTATTGTTACGGAACAGGTCCGTCGTGAATGCGACAGCGCGGAGTGAAAAAACGCAGGATTGTTCAGGGGCGCGTTTACGCACCTTAACCCGGTGTGGGCCGGCGCCCACGACCTTGATTTTGACGTTAACTGAGGCCGCAAATAATGGCGGCCTCAGTTAAAACGAGTTTTACTCGTAATCTGACATCGGTACGCAAGAACAGAACAGGTTTCTGTCTCCGTACACGTCATCCAGACGTTTCACGGTCGGCCAGTACTTGTTGTCGTAACCGGCCGGGAATACCGCCACTTCGCGGGTGTAAGGATGATTCCAGTCGCTGACCAGCTCGTTCTGCACGTGCGGTGCATTCACCAGCGGGTTGTCTTCCAGCGGCCATTCGCCTTTCGCCACGCGGTCGATTTCACTGCGGATTGCCAGCAGCGCATCGATAAAGCGATCCAGTTCCACTTTGCTTTCTGATTCAGTTGGCTCAACCATCAGCGTACCTGCCACAGGGAAGGACATCGTTGGCGCGTGGAATCCGTAGTCGATCAGACGTTTGGCGATATCCATTTCGCTGATGCCGGTAGTTTCTTTCAGCGGACGGATATCCAGAATGCATTCATGCGCCACACGACCATCGCGGCCAGTGTAGAGCACCGGATAGGCGTCCTTCAGGCGGGTGGCGATGTAGTTCGCATTGAGGATCGCAACCTGGCTGGCTTGTTTCAGACCTTCCGCGCCCATCATGCGGATGTACATCCAGCTGATTGGCAGGATAGAAGCGCTGCCGAACGGTGCCGCAGAAACCGCGCCGTTTTGGGTCAGTACGCCATCAATCTGCACCACGCTGTGACCCGGAACGAACGGAGCCAGATGCGATTTCACGCCGATAGGACCCATACCCGGGCCGCCACCGCCGTGCGGAATACAGAAGGTTTTATGCAGGTTGAGGTGCGAAACGTCCGCGCCGATGTAGCCCGGCGTCGTGATGCCGACCTGGGCGTTCATGTTCGCGCCGTCGAGGTAAACCTGACCGCCGTACTGATGCACAATCTGGCAAACTTCGCGGATGGTTTCTTCGTAAACGCCATGCGTTGACGGGTAAGTCACCATAATACAAGACAGTTCGTCGCCTGCTTTCGCCGCTTTCTCACGCAGGTCACTCAGGTCGATGTTGCCCTGTTTGTCGCACGCGACCACCACCACAGTCATGCTCGCCATCTGCGCGGATGCCGGGTTAGTGCCGTGCGCTGAACTTGGGATCAGACAGATGTGACGGCTGCTTTCGTTACGGCTTTCGTGGTAGCGGCGGATAGCCAGCAGACCGGCATATTCGCCCTGTGCGCCGGAGTTTGGCTGCATACAAACCGCGTCGTAACCGGTGAGCTGAACCAGCCATTGTGACAGCTGACCAATCATTTGCTGATAACCGCCAGCCTGTTCTGTCGGGCAGAACGGATGCAGTTCAGCGAATTCCGGCCAGGTAATCGGGATCATTTCTGCTGCAGCATTCAGTTTCATGGTGCAGGAGCCCAGCGGGATCATCGCCTGATTCAGCGCCAGATCCTTTTTCTCCAGACGGTGCATATAACGCATCATCTCGGTTTCGCTGTGGTACTGGTTGAAGACCGGATGGGTGAGGATCGGGTTCACACGCAGCATCGCCGCAGGAATGGAGTTGCTGTCAGTCGATGCAGCTTTGTCCAGTTTGTCGATGTCCAGGCCGTTGTCGTCACCCAGCAGGGCAGCGAACAGCACCTGAACGTCTTCGCGGGAGGTCGCTTCATCGAGGGTGATACCGACCGCGCCGTGAATATCGGTACGCAGGTTCAGACCGAAGCTCAGCGCGCGTTCCAGCACGGCGGCTTTGTCTTTGACTTCAACGGTCAGCGTGTCGAACCAGGTGTTGTGGCGCAGCGTCAGGCCGCCCTGTTTCAGGCCTGCGGCCAGAATGTCGGTCAGGCGGTGAATGCGTGACGCAATGCGTTTCAGGCCTTCAGGGCCGTGGAATACCGCATACAGGCTGGCAATGTTGGCCAGTAAAACCTGCGAGGTACAGATGTTAGAGTTGGCTTTCTCGCGGCGGATATGTTGCTCGCGGGTCTGCATCGCCATGCGCAGTGCAGTTTTGCCAGCAGCATCACGGGAAACCCCGATAATACGGCCCGGCATGGAACGTTTGAATTCGTCTACGCAGGCGAAGAAAGCCGCGTGCGGACCGCCGTAACCCATCGGCACGCCAAAGCGTTGCGCGGAGCCGAAGACCACGTCTGCGCCCTGCTTGCCCGGTGCGGCCAGCAGCACCAGTGCCATAATATCAGCGGCAACGCTGGTGATAATTTTGCGGGATTTAAGCTCACCTAGCAGCGCCGTGTAATCGTGCACTTCGCCGGTAGTGCCAACCTGCTGTAACAGCACGCCGAACACGCCTTCCAGCTCGAGCACTTTTTCGGCTTTATCGACGATGATGTCAAAACCGAACGTTTCCGCACGGGTGCGAACGACGTCCAGCGTTTGCGGATGTACGTCGTCAGCCACGAAGAAACGGTTAGCGTCTTTCAGTTTGCTGGCGCGTTTTGCCAGTGCCATCGCTTCGGCGGCAGCAGTCGCTTCGTCGAGCAAAGAGGCAGAAGCCAGATCCAGACCGGTCAGATCTAATGTCAGTTGCTGGAAGTTCAGCAGCGCTTCAAGACGGCCCTGAGATACTTCCGGCTGATACGGGGTATACGCGGTGTACCAGCCCGGATTTTCCAGCATGTTGCGCAGGATAACCGGCGGCGTCAGCACCGCGCTGTAGCCCATACCGATGTAGGATTTGTAGCGCTGGTTCTGGCTGGCAATGGCTTTCAGCTCAGCCAGAGCCTGATGTTCCGTCACGGCATCGCCGACGGCCGGTGGTCCCGGCAACTGAATATCGACCGGAACGATCTGCTGGATCAGCGCGTTTAAGGAATCCGCACCGACCGTTTCCAGCATCTGTTGCTGCTGCTGGGAAGACGGACCGATATGGCGGCCGATAAAGGCTTCGCTGTGTTCGAGTTGGCTGAGAGTCTGAGTCATTTGCTACGCATTCCTGAAATCTGCTGGAGGTGTCTTGGGATACTGACAAAAGCTACGGGTCTGGATGTGCCCCGCAAGCGGGTTGCGGGGCGGTCTTGCAATCTTTCTTATTCGTCTACGGAAGCAGCGTAGGCCTGTGCATCAAGCAGATTAGCCAGTTCGCTTTCGTCTGACGCTTTAATCTGGAACAGGAAGCCAGTGCCGTATGGCTCGCTGTTGACCAGCTCCGGGGAACCTTCAAGTTCGCCGTTAACAGCAACGATTTCGCCACTGATTGGAGAGTAAATATCGGAAGCCGCTTTAACGGATTCCGCCACGGCGCAGTCTTCACCGGCAGCTACTTCGCGCCCCACTTCTGGCAGATCCACGAAAACCATGTCGCCCAGTAATTCCTGCGCGTGTTCGGTGATGCCTACGGTGTAAACGCCGTTGCCTTCTGAACGGACCCATTCGTGGGAAGGGGCGTATTTCAAATCTGCTGGAACGTTGCTCATTATACTTTCTCCAAAAAAGTGCTTAATTCAGCGTTAACTGGATAATTTTTATGACGAATTCTTTACTGCGCCAGCGGTTTGCCATTACGGACAAAACCTGGCTTGGTGACTTTCACCGGCATTTCGCGGTTACGGATTTGCACAATGGCGTGTTCGCCAATGCCCGCCGGAACGCGTGCCAGAGCAATACTGTAGCCCAGCGTCGGAGAGAATGAGCCGCTGGTGATCACGCCTTCCAGCGTATTGCCTGCACTGTCGGTGAATCGCACCGGCAGTTCGTTACGCAGTACGCCTTTTTCGGTCATCACCAGGCCGACCAGTTGCTCGGAGCCCTGCTCGCGCTGTCTTTCCAGGGCGTCACGGCCAATAAAGTTGCGGTCTTCAGGCGTCCACGCGATGGTCCAACCCATGTTGGCTGCCAGGGGCGAAACACCTTCGTCCATTTCCTGACCGTAAAGATTCATGCCCGCTTCCAGACGCAACGTGTCGCGCGCGCCCAGACCGGCAGGTTTCACGCCTGCTGCCAGCAGTTTCTGCCAGAAATCGGCAACCTGTTCCTGCGGCAGTGCGATTTCATAACCTGCTTCACCGGTGTAACCGGTGGTGGCGATAAAGAGATCGCCTGCCTGCACGCCGAAGAACGGTTTCATGCCCGCGACGGCTTGTTTTTGTTCAGCGGTAAACAGGGTTTCTGCTTTTTCTTTTGCATGAGGCCCCTGCACGGCTACCAGCGCCAGATCATCACGCACGGTCAGTTCGATGCCATACGGTTCTGCATGCTGCGAAATCCATGCCAGATCTTTCTCGCGGGTGGCGGAGTTCACCACCAGACGGAAGTAATTTTCATTGAGGAAATAGACAATCAGATCGTCAATCACGCCGCCGGATGCATTGAGCATGCCGGTGTACAGCGCTTTACCGGGAACGGTAAGTTTGGCGACGTCGTTCGCCAGAAGGTAACGGAGGAATTCACGGGTACGGGCACCGTGGAGATCGACAATGGTCATGTGCGAGACGTCAAACATACCCGCATCCTGACGCACGATGTGGTGTTCATCCAGCTGAGAGCCATAATGCAAAGGCATCATCCAGCCGTGGAAATCGACCATACGCGCGCCGCACGCAACATGTTGTTCATAAAGCTGAGTCTGCTTAACCATCTTATTCCTCATTGAATTAAGTGCATAAACGGTACACCGCGCAAACGATACCTTTTCTTGGACGTTACCACTGAATAAGCTCACTAACCATAAGTTAAAATATGCAAAGCAGAGATAATGTCAGTGATTTCACAGGGGCATTGTGCAGAGTTTTTGACTGGAAAACTGAGGTTTATGGCGCAAAATCTACAAATAAACATCAAAAGTATCGATGTTATATAACGGCAAGGCCGGATTTCTCACCATTTGCAGAATAAGAAACCCGACCCCGGATTAGAAAATGTAATGGAAAAATTGAGCTGAAATTAGATTATTTCAATCGAACCGAATCATCCTGTAACCACTCAGGTAAATCATTGAGCCCCATCGCCTGACGGACCAGTTTCGGTTTAACGCCCGGCAGGGAATCGGCCAGCGTCAGGCCGATATCACGCAGCAGTTTCTTGGCAGGATTGTCACCGGCAAACAGTTCGCGAAAGCCCTGCATACCCGCCAGCATCAGCGCGGCGCTGTGTTTACGGCGGCGCTCGTAGCGGCGCAGGTACATGTGCTGGCCGAAATCTTTGCCTTCTTTTTGCAGGCGTTTGATTTCTGAAGCCAGCTCAGCAGCATCCATGAAACCTAAGTTGACGCCCTGACCGGCCAGCGGATGGACGGTATGCGCAGCATCTCCGACCAGCGCCAGACGTTGCCCGGCAAAACTGCGGGCATAACGGCCGGTCAGCGGGAAGGTCATACGTTCGCTTTGTACAGTACAAACGCCCAGACGCAGGTCAAAGGTGCTGGCGAGGATTTTGTTGAACTCCTCAGGCTCCAGCGCGCTCAGGCGCTGCGCTTCATCTGGCGAAACTGACCAGACGATAGAAGACAAATGGGCATCAGCCAGCGGCAGAAATGCCAGAATGCCTTCACCGTGGAAGACCTGGCGTGCAACAGACTGGTGCGGTTCTTCAGTGCGGATGGTCGCAACCAGTGCATGATGGCGATAATCCCAGAACGTCAGCGGAATGTCGGCATGCTGACGCAACCATGACTGCGCGCCGTCCGCACCGACCACCAGCCGAGCGCTGAGCTGCCGGTCATCACTGAGGGTAATGAACGCTTCATTTTCGCCCCACGCCACATTCTTCAGGGTCGCTGGTGCGAGCAAAGTGATGTCGGAACATTTTTCCGCACGTTGCCACAAGGCACGGTGGATCACCTGATTTTCGATAATGTGGCCAAGATGACTGAAACCGTACTCTTCGCCGCGGAACGCGATTTTGCCGAAGCTGTCGCGATCCCAGACTTCCATCCCCTGATAGGCATTCGCGCGCTGAGCAATAATGTTGTCCCAGACGCCGATAAATTTCAGCAGACGTTCACTGGCAGCATTAATAGCAGAAACCCGCAAACCCGGCTGTTCCGGTAACGGTGAATCGAGATCCGGCTGCTGGTTTTCCAGCACCGCAACACGCAGGCCGCTGCCCTGTAAACCACACGCCAGCGCCAGACCGACCATTCCGCCACCGGCGATAACCACATCAAAAGATTGCATAATTGTTCCTGTAAGGATTAACGGTCAACCCAACCCAGCGTCCTGCGGGTGAAAGCATCGCGCAACGGCGTAATACCTTCCATCGCCAGCAGACCGAGGTTACGTCCGACCATTAGCGGCAGCCAGCGGTTGGCAAAGAGATGGATAAGGCCATCGGTCACGCCGACGGTGGCCTGCTGATCGGGCTGACGGCGACGCTGATATTCACTCAGCACGCGATAACTGCCGATATCGGCGCCCTTAGCAGCCGCACCGGACAGCGTTTGTGCCAGCGTCATGACATCGCGCAGACCGAGGTTAAAGCCCTGTCCGGCAATCGGATGCAGCGTTTGCGCCGCATTGCCGACCAGCGCCAGACGGTGGCTGATATGGCTGTTGGCTTTTTGTAATTGCAGCGGATAACTGAAACGTTTACCGGCCTGTTTCATGGTGCCCAGACGCCAGCCAAACGCATTTTGCAGCTCGCTGAGGAACTGTGCCTCGCTCCAGTTATCAATTTCTTCTTTCGCTTCACGCGGATGACACCAGACCAGAGAACTGCGGCCATCGGACATCGGCAGCAGTGCCAGCGGTCCGTGTTTGGTGAAGCGCTCGAAAGCACGGTTGTTGTGCGGCTCGCTGGTCGCCACGTTAGCGATGACGGCAATCTGGCCATAATCTTCACGCTGCCAGCCAATGTTGCAGGCTTTTGCCAGCGAAGAATGCGAACCGTCAGCGGCGACAAGCAACTGTGCGTGCAGCGTTTCGCCGGTATCGAGCGTTACGCTGGCAGAATCTTGCGAGCGCGCGACATCCGTGACTTTCGCCGGACAATGCAGCGTCACGCCGGGCGCATTTTTCAGCATGGCAAACAGGCGTTTGCCAACTTCGTGCAGCTCAACCACCTGTCCCAGCGCTTCCACGCCGTAATGGGCGGCATTGAGATTCACAAAGGCCGCATGACCGCGGTCACTGACATGAATATCACGGATGGGCGTGGCGATAGCCTTCAGCGCAGGCCAGATGCCGACGCGGGCTAATTGCTGACAGGTTCCCTGCGCCAGCGCAATCGAGCGGGCATCAAAACCCGGATGCCCGTGATGTTCCGGCGCAGTGGCTTCCACCAGATGCACCGGTAAACTGCCTTTCGTCAGCGAGGAAATTGCCAGCGCCAGAGAGGCACCGGTCATTCCGCCGCCAACAATTACGATGCTCATATTATTTCTGTGCCGCCGCCATTAACGCTTCAATATCATCGGCTTCTTTCACCACATCGCCGGTCAGGATTTCAATGCCGGTGGCGGTGATCAGAATGTCGTCTTCGATGCGGATACCGATACCACGGTACGCTTCCGGTACGTCAGCGTCCGGCGCGATATACAGACCCGGTTCAACGGTCAGTACCATACCCGGTTCCAGCGTACGGCTGCGGTCAACTGAACCATAATGACCGACGTCATGAACGTCCAGCCCCAGCCAGTGAGACAAACCGTGCATAAAGAACTGGCGGTGTGCCTGCTCCGCGTACAGGGTCTCAACGTCGCCTTTCATCACGCCCAGCTTCACCAGACCTTCAATCATGACGCGCACTGCGGCTTCGGTCGCGGCCTGAATGCTGCTGCCCGGCCCGAAGACTTCCAGCGCTTTATATTCTGACGCCAGAACGATGTCGTAGATTTCACGCTGCGCTTTACTGAATTTACCGTTCACCGGGAACGTACGGGTGATATCACCGGCATAGCCACGATATTCACAACCGGCGTCGATCAGAACTAAATCGCCGTCACGCAGTTCGCATTCGTTTTCGGTGTAATGCAGGATGCAGCCGTTTTCGCCGCCGCCCACAATGGTGTTGTAGGAGGGATAACGCGCGCCGTGGCGGTTAAATTCGTGGTGAATCTCGCCTTCGAGCTGGTATTCAAACATGCCCGGCTGGCATTTTTCCATCGCACGGGTATGAGCCAGCGCGGTGATTTCTCCGGCGCGGCGCAGGATGGCGATTTCTTCCGCCGATTTAAACAGGCGCATGTCGTGCACCCACGGACGCCAGTCGATGACGGTTGCCGGAGCAGAGAAGTTCTGACGGAAACCTTTGCGTAGTTTTTCCATGGCACGGTTTACGATTTCGTCGGCATAGGCGTAATCGCCCTGCGCGTGATACATCACATCAAGGCCGTTAAACAGCAGATGAAGCTGGTCGTTGATATCGTCAAAAGGCAACGCTTTAGTCACGCCAAGTTTGGCGGGCGCAGCTTCCTGACCTAAACGACGACCAAACCAGATTTCAGCGGTGAGATCACGCACGCGGTTGAACAGCACGCTGTGGTTATGATTTTCATCACTTTTCACCAGGATCAGCACCGCTTGCGGTTCATTGAAACCGGTGAAGTACCAGAAATCACTGCTCTGACGATACGGGTATTCACTGTCGGCACTGCGTGGTGCTTCCGGCGCAGAAAAAATTATCGCAGCGCTTCCCGGTGCCATCTTCGCTAACAGCGCCTGACGACGATTCTCGTACTCTTGCTGAGTCATCACCTTCTCCTGAAATCGTTTTAATTAATGCATCATTTTAATTAGTGCAATGTACGGTGATTTTCCGCGGCCGTCGGGCGGCTGTGACCAAATTCACCGAAGCACAAAATGGCAGCGACGCGAACGTACTCCACCACTTCTTCTAAAGATTGCGCCAGTTGTTCCTGATCTTCATCTTCGTCGTAACCAAGTTGCGCGATGCTACGCAAATCGTCGATAGCTTCACCGACTTCGCCTTTCACTTTAGCGAGTTTGGGTTGCATCATGCCCAGACCGAGCAGGTAGTGGTTGACCCATCCGGCCAGCGCATCGGCACGCTCAAAGACGTGTTTTTCATCGTCAGGCATCAGCATTTTGAATTCGAAGCTGTCATCTTCGAGAGTGTCTGACGTCACTTTGCGCAGTTGTTGCAGCAAATCTGCCAGCGTGTGCGGGAAGGCCATGCCTTCGTTAGTCAGATCATGCACCATCGTCAGCCAGCTGCCGTCGCGATTGCCACCGCACAGCAAGCCACTGATCAAACCGTGCATTTCTGCTGCGGTCAAAGCAACTGATTGTTGTTTCAGGTTTTGATCCAACGAATCGTAAGTAGGGTAAGTATTCTCAATAGACATGCGCATTCGCCATCGTTGGCTGGTTAAGTTCGTGTTATGCTACCACCAAGGTCTGTCGTAGTACCAGATTAGCAGCCCGCGATCGGGTGGTATAAGACATGAATGGCACGCCCTGAACAATCGGGCAGCAGTCAGTCGGTCATGGGGTTGTAACCTGGTATTGAGATAGTTATAGTGGCGCCCGCTTCCAACATCCTGCGCCAGGTCGTAGTGGTCACGTTGGGGCGGACGAATAATTTAGCAGGAAGGTGGCATGTCTGCACAACCGGTAGATATTCAAATTTTTGGTCGCTCTTTACGAGTGAATTGTCCGCCAGAACAACAGGAAGCACTGAATCTGGCAGCTGATGATCTTAATCAGCGGTTGCAAGATCTGAAAGTTCGCACTAGAGTCACCAATACAGAGCAACTGGTTTTCATCGCGGCATTGAACGTATGTCACGAACTTGCTCAGGAAAGGTTGAAAACACGCGACTACGCATCCAATATGGAACAACGTATCCGGATGTTGCAACAAACCATCGAGCAGGCATTGCTCGAACAAGGTCGGATCTCTGAACGTGAAGGGGCGCCTTTCGAATAACACACGTTGCTGACTGGCTGGTCACAGGTCGTCAGAAACGGTAAAAAATTTCTCTGAGATGTTCGCCAGCGGGCCCGTCCCCTGAGCCGATAATTAGTACCAACAGAATGTGATGATCCGTAATCGGTGCGCATGCTCGGTCCGTCCGAGAAGCCTAAAGATTGCGACAGCACGTTCACCTTGAACCATGGGTTCAAGGGTTACAGCCTGCGACGGCATCTCGGAGATTCCCCTTTCTTTCGGTACATCCCTTTCTGGTGTTTGTATCTATGCCCTACACACCTCTGTTTGCATCAGCCCGACAAACCCTTCGCACTGAAATACGTCAACGCAGAAATAATCTGACCGCTGAGCAGCAATCGCATTTTGCGCTTCAGGCCGCAGAGCGCGTCGTGACACACCCAAAGATTCAATCCGCAAAAACAATTTCCGTCTTTCTGTCTTTTGATGGCGAGCTGGATACTAAACCTCTGATCGACCGTTTCTGGCGAGAAGGCAAACAGCTTTGTCTGCCGGTGCTTCACCCTTTCTCTGCGGGCAATTTGCTTTTTCTGCGTTACACGCCCGATACACCGTTGGTGCGCAATCGCCTCAAAATTCTCGAGCCGCAGCTGGACGTCACGCAGGTCATTCCATTATCACAGCTGGATGTCATCCTCACGCCGCTGGTCGCCTTCGACAGCACCGGACAGCGCTTAGGTATGGGTGGCGGCTTTTATGACCGTACTCTTGAGCACTGGCAGGAATGCGGGCCATATCCGATTGGTCTGGCGCACGATTGCCAGCATGTCGATGCTTTACCGGTGGAACACTGGGATGTGCCGTTACCCGCAGTCATTACGCCCGGGAAAATATGGACGTGGTAATGCCAGGCAAGAAAACATCTCAATAAAGTGCAGATACGACAGAAGTATTGTGCAACCCATTAGTATGTTGTAACTAAGCAAGTTAACTTTCAACGACGCGCGTAACACATCACAGCTAACTCGTTGAAATAAAGCATATCCTCATTTTATACATACCGTTACACGCCGATACCAATCACTCACGGACAACGCTGTTCGCCACGCCTATTATCCTCTCACCGGCCCCGCAGTGGGGCAGACACTTAAACCAAAATTCTAAAGGAATACCCAATGAAAAAAGTATTAGCTCTGGTTGTAGCCGCTGCAATGGGCCTGTCTTCAGTTGCTTTCGCTGCTGAAACCACCGCAACTCCGGCACCAACTGCAACAGCAACTACCGCTGCTCCGGCTCATGCAACTAAACATAAAGCACACAAAAAACCTGTGCAGAAAGCTCAGGCTGCCAAGAAACACAAAAAAGCAGCTAAGAAAGCGCCAGTAGCTCAGAAAGCTCAGGCGGCTAAAAAACCTGTGAAACACGCTAAGAAAGCGGCTCCGGTAGCTCAGAAAGCCCAGGCTGCTAAAAAACACGTGAAACACGCTAAAAAAGCTGCACCGGTAACTCAGAAAGCTCAGGCTGCTAAAAAACACGTAAAACACGCTAAGAAAGCGGCTCCGGTAGCTCAGAAAGCCCAGGCTGCTAAAAAACACGTAAAACATGCTAAGAAAGCTGCTCCGGTTGCAAAAGCAACTCCGGCAGCATAAGAAGTAACGAAGAAGTCTTCGTGAGCACCACTGCTCGCTCTTATCAAGACTGTTAATTTAACACCCGGTTCGCCGGGTGTTTTTTTCTCCGGTTTTTATTCCGAGGTACTGACAGATGATGCTGCGCCGCTACCAGTTTGAAATCACCCTGTCATCGCTGATCCTTTGCGGTCTGGTCGCCCTCTCCTTTTACTTCTGAATGCTTTCGTTACCTGGTTATATCCCTCCCTGATATTCTTTACTTCCCTGATGCCCATTCTTTATTTCCCAAAAATCCCCAAAAAAAACCGCCTTTCGGCGGCTTTGTTATTTACGGCTGATACGATCAGTAAAGCAGGCGTGCCCGAATGGTGCCCGGAATGGCTTTCATCAGTTGCAGCGCGGTAGTCAGCGTATTGATATCCGTTTCTGCGTCAATCACCACATAACCGATTTCAGGGCTGGTTTGCAGGTACTGTGCCGCAATGTTGATGCCTTGCTCCGCGAAAATCTGGTTGATGCTGGTCAGCACGCCCGGACGGTTTTCGTGAATATGCAGCAGACGGCTGGCTTTCTCGGTATGCGCTGGCAAAGAGGCTTCCGGGAAGTTAACCGCGGAAAGCGTTGAACCGTTATCAGAGTATTTTGCCAGTTTTCCTGCCACTTCCAGACCGATACCTTCCTGCGCTTCCATCGTCGAACCACCGATGTGTGGCGTCAGCAATACGTTATCGAATTCACACAGCGGAGAAATGAACGGATCGCTGTTGGTTGCAGGTTCTTCCGGGAAGACGTCAATTGCCGCACCGGAAAGATGCTTGCTGCGCAGTGCGTTGCACAGGGCAGGAATGTCGATGACCGTACCGCGTGAGGCGTTGATCAGCAGTGCGCCCGGCTTCATCTGCGCCAGCTGCACTTCAGAAATCATGTCTTTGGTGCTCAGGGTTTCCGGCACGTGCAAGGTCACGACATCGCTGGTGCTGAGCAGTTCATTCAGAGTAGCAATCGGCTGCGCGTTGCCCAAAGGCAGCTTGCTTTCAATGTCATAATAGAAGACGCGCATCCCCAGGCTTTCCGCGAGGATCCCCAGTTGCGTACCGATGTGGCCATAACCGATAATACCCAGACGTTTACCACGCGCTTCGAACGAGCCGACCGCCAGTTTGTTCCAGATACCGCGGTGCGCTTTGGCGTTGGCTTCAGGAATGCCACGCATCATCAGCAGCATTTCGCCCAGCACCATTTCGGCAACCGAACGGGTATTAGAGAACGGTGCGTTGAAGACCGGAATACCGCGACGGGTCGCTGCTTTCAGATCAACCTGGTTAGTCCCGATACAGAAACACCCAACAGCCACCAGTTTTTCGGCTGCCTGGAACACTTCTTCAGTCAGCTGAGTACGCGATCGGAGTCCAACAAAGTGCGCATCACGGATCGATTCTTTCAGCGACTCCGTATCTAAAGCACCTTTGTGAAATTCAATATTGGTGTAACCCGCGGCACGGAGTGTATCAACCGCACTTTGGTGGACGCCTTCCACTAACAAAAATTTAATCTTGTCTTTCTCAAGTGATACTTTTGCCATTTCCCGACCCTATATTTTTCTGACTGAATTCGAACTGCTAGGTGACTGCTCAGTCAACATAACAAAAAATCCGCCATCATCAATACAAACGATTGCCTGCCCCGTAGCAGAAGGCTCACTTCGCCTGATGGTTTTCAGCATTTCGTGCTGGTTAGAATTTATGGAGCCAGACGTTCAGGAGGAGAATGTGAGGAATGTGACATAAGTCACCAAATTAAGGCTTTTGAAGAAAAGATGATTCATCCAGAAAATTATCATCTTCATAACATTGCGTTATGACAGGAGTGTGTCTGGCTGCTTTTCTCTGAGCAGCCAGATCTTCTGCTTATCGCTGACTTATTTCAGCTTAACAGTTTTAACGCCTTCAGAAGTGCCGACCAGTGCCACGTCAGCGCCACGGTTGGCGAACAGGCCGACAGTCACCACACCGGCAATACTGTTGATCTTATTTTCCATCGCAACGGCATCCACAATGCTCAGGTTATGCACATCCAAAATCACGTTGCCGTTGTCGGTCAGGACATTCTGACGGTATTCCGGCAGGCCGCCCAGTTTCACCAGTTCACGCGCCACGTAAGAACGCGCCATCGGTATCACTTCCACCGGCAGCGGGAATTTGCCCAGCACGTCAACCTGCTTGGAAGCATCCACGATACAGATGAATTTTTTGGCAATCGCCGCAATGATTTTTTCGCGGGTCAGCGCTGCACCGCCGCCTTTAATCATTTGCATTGAGCCGTTGATTTCATCAGCGCCATCGACATATACATCCAGCGAATCTACTTCGTTGCTGTCGAAAACGTGAATGCCTAAACTTTTCAGTTTAGCGGTAGAGGCGTCGGAACTGGAAACCGCGCCTTCAATCTGGCCTTTGATGGAACCCAGTGCGTCAATGAAATGTGCGGCTGTGGATCCGGTACCGACACCGACAATGGTGCCCGGTGTGACGTAATCCAGTGCGGCCCAGCCGACTGCTTTTTTCAATTCTTCCTGCGTCATAATGGCTTCTCTGTCTGATAACACGAAAGTGGCGTGAATGCTTCGATGGAACGAATAGTGGCGGTGATTATAAAGCATGTGCCGGCAATTTGGATAAGCAACACCGCAGCCAGATCACACTTATTAAGTGCAATTGTGCTGCAAACACAAAGATTTTCCTCACCACAAATCCTGACAATCTGTGGCATAGTGTTCGGATAAAATTAAATCTAAGGGACAGAACTCCGATGAAACGCCCGGACTATAGAACGCTGCAGGCACTGGACGCGGTGATCCGCGAGCGCGGTTTTGAGCGCGCGGCACAGAAGCTTTGCATCACTCAATCGGCGGTCTCTCAGCGCATTAAACAACTGGAAAATTTGTTCGGCCAGCCTTTGCTGGTGCGTACCGTACCGCCCCGCCCGACCGAGCAGGGTCAGAAATTACTGGCATTGCTGCATCAGGTGGAATTGCTGGAAGAAGAATGGCTGGGCAGTGACAGCAATAATGAAAGCAATGATACGCCATTGCTGCTTTCGCTGGCGGTCAACGCCGACAGTCTGGCAACCTGGCTGTTACCGGCGCTGAAATCGGTGCTGGTCGATTCGCCTGTCCGTCTGAATTTGCAGGTAGAGGATGAAACGCGCACGCAGGAACGTCTGCGTCGCGGTGAAGTGGTGGGTGCGGTGAGTATTCAGCCACAGCCGCTGCCGAGTTGTCTGGTGGATCAGCTTGGCGCGCTGGACTATTTATTTGTCGGCTCCAAACCATTTGCCGATCGCTATTTCCCGAACGGCGTCACCCGCTCCGCCTTGCTGAAAGCACCTGCGGTGGCGTTTGACCATCTGGATGATATGCATCAGGCCTTCCTGCAACAGAACTTCGATCTTTCGCCGGGCAGCGTTCCGTGTCATATCGTTAACTCGTCGGAGGCCTTCGTGCAACTGGCCCGTCAGGGCACCACCTGCTGTATGATCCCGCATTTACAGATTGAGAAAGAGCTGGAAAGCGGCGAACTGATCGACCTGACACCCGGCCTGTTCCAGCGGCGTATGCTTTACTGGCACCGCTTTGCGCCGGAAAGCCGCATGATGCGAAAAGTTACCGACGCGCTGCTCGCCCACGGCCATCAGGTATTGCGTCAGGACTGAAACTCCTGTTATGCCCGAAAACAAAAAACCCGCCGGAGCGGGTTTTTCATTTTTACGACTTCATTATTGCGCAGCCGCAGCCTGCGGCTGCAATTCGAACACCACATCGACCTGATCGTCGAAGTGAATGCTTTGCTGCTCGTAAGTCTGTGCGACATCGCTCTGCCCTGCGGCTTCGGCGGTTTTATACATCCGCGCGACCGGCATAGGCTGATAGTTGGCTACGTGATAGCGAATGCTGTAAACCGGCCCCAGTTTGGTGTGGAAACCTTCGGCCAGAGATTTTGCCTGCTGCGTGGCGTTTTCGATCGCTTTCTGACGCGCTTCATCACGGAATTTATCCGGATTTGCCACGCCCAGTTCCACCGCACGCACTTCATTCAGACCTGACTTCAGTGCGCCATCCAGAAGCTCGTTCAGTTTGTCCAGCTGACGCAATGTCACCTGAACCTGACGCACGGCACGATAGCCTTTCAGCTGTGATGTCCCGTCTTTCAGATAGTTATATTCCGGCTGAGTGCGCAGGTTAGCCGCATTGATATCTTTCTTCTCAATGCCGTTTTTTTGCAGGAATGCAAAATATTCCGCTACACGCTCATCGGCCTGTTTCTTGGCGCTGGCTGAATCATTCGCCGACACGCTGACTTCAATCGCCAGCGTCGCGATATCCGGCGTTGCATCAACGCTCGCCGTGCCTGACGTCACCACATGCGGTCCGGCAGGTAATTCCGCCGCCTGCAACGCCAAAGGTAATGTCCCTAATCCCAACATCGCTGCTACAGCTAATGCTTTCAGTTTCACAGTGCCTCCATTAATCATCAAAGATCTGGCAATAGATAGGTCAAAACAATCTGCGAAACCGTAGCATAATCCGTTACAACTGAAACTAAGATTAGTGACAAAAGTCAAAATACCCCGGTCTGACGCGCCAGTTGTACGGCAATTCCCCACATAATCGCCCCGACGATAAAGTTGATGACCCGCTGCACTTTGCCGGTATTCAGCCAGGGTGCCAGTACGGCAGCGAGGATCGCCAGCCCGAAGAACCATATGACTGAAGCACTGACCGCGCCGAGCGCAAACCACGAACGCTCATCGTGACTCAGGCTGCCGCCGAGACTACCAAGCACCACAAAGGTATCCAGATAAACATGCGGATTCAGCCAGGTGACCGCCAGCATACTGACGACGATTTTCCAGCGGCTTTGTTTCGCCACTTCGGCCTGCACCAGTTCGGGATTTTTACTGAATGCCGTGCGAAACGCACCCCAGCCATACCAAAGTAAAAATGCCACGCCGCCCCAGCTCACCAGTAACAGTAAGATCGGGGATTGACTCAGCAGCGCGCTACCGCCAAAGATGCCCCCACAGATCAGCGCGATATCGCTCAGCGCGCATAATCCGGCAATCATCAGGTGATATTGTCGGCGAATGCCCTGGTTCATCACAAACGCATTCTGCGGACCAATCGGTAAAATCATTGCGGCGCTCATCGCCAGTCCTTGCAGGAAAATAGCCAGCACGGGATATCCTTCAGAGAGTTGATAACAGAGAGTAAATAACAGAGATTGCGCGCAGTGTAAGGGCTTTGCTGGCATAAGAGGAAATGGATATTTCTAATCGGTCATTAGACTGACTTATAAAAGCGGTTTGTAAATCTGAGGCATGAAAAAGGCGCCCGCAGGCGCCTGTGAAAATCTGAATCCGTCAAGAATCTGTTACTCGAACGAGCGTCGTTCTTCCTGCTGGTTGCCCGCCGCATTCGCCACCTGATAAAGGTGAACATCCATCTGCGGATAGGCAATATTGATTTTGTTTTTATCCAGTGCCCGCTTGAACGATTCCAGCAGATCCCATTTCACGTTCTGCGCATCACCGTTGTTGGTCCATGCGTAAACAATAAAATTCAGGGTAGAAGCGGCCATTTCGTTCATACGAACCACGACGTCTTTATCTTTCAAAACGCGTGGATCGGCAGAGACGATTTCGGTCAGAAGCTGCTTCACCAGATCGATGTCAGAGTCATAACCCACGCCAATGGTCAGATCGATACGACTCGTCGGTTCGCGGGAGTTGTTGATGATATTACCGGCGATGATTTTACCGTTTGGCACCACAATGATTTTGTTGTCTGGCGTACGCAGGGTCGTCGAGAAAATTTGCACCTGAGTGACCGTACCGGCTACACCACCGAGATCAACATACTCACCGGCGCGGAACGGACGGAAGATCACCAGCAAAACGCCTGCTGCAAAGTTAGACAGCGACCCCTGTAATGCCAGACCCACGGCCAGACCGGCGGCACCGATGACCGCAATCACAGAGGTGGTTTGTACGCCAATTCGCCCCAGAACCGCAATCAGCGTGAATGCGATAATCGCGTAACGCACCATCGCGGAAAGGAAATCGGAAACGGTGATATCAATGCCACGAACTTTTAAAACCCGGCTGACGGTACCGGAGACGACGCGGGCGATAATCATACCGACAATCAGAATGAAAATAGCAGCCACAATATTCACGGCATAATGAAGCAGTAACGCCTGGTTTCTCACCAGCCAGTTGCCAGCATTATTAATGCTGCCTACCACGTTTAAATCATCCATTTAAAGTACCTCAAAATTACACCCTGACGGGTAGTAAGAAAACAAAATTGCCCGACAATGCGGGCAGCAAGTGTGCTTTAAGGTTAACTAACAAAGTGATGAAGTGCCAATTCTGCACGAAAGACTTCCGGTGAATTAAACATTTGCTGGGCTGTTTTTTAACGGTTCCGGAGTTTTGAATGCCTGAAGAGGTCCACGGCCACTCAGCGTAAAGACTGAGATTATCGTGAAGGTCAGTGCGACCAGACCAAGGATCAGGTACGTTCCGTGGAAACCGATGCGGTCATACATGTTCCCGGCAAAAACGGACATAAACATGATCGCCACCTGTTTGAAGAAGCAGAATGTGACCAGATAAATCGTGGCGGAGAAACGCACTTCAAACACTGACGTGATGTATTTAAAACAGCCCACAATCAGGAACGGTATTTCAAACATATGCAGCGTTTTCAGCACCACGACTTCCAGCGGCGAAGAAGCAAATGAAGAGCCGATAATGCGCACTGACATAATCATCCCGGCCAGCAATAAGGCATTCTTACCCCCAATACGGTTCACAATCAGCGGCGCGAAGAACATGATGCAGGCGTTGAGCAATTCGCCCATCGTGGTCACATAGCCAAAGACCCTGGTCCCTTCTGAAGATGATGAGAAGAACGAGGTAAAGAAATTGGCAAACTGCTGGTCGAATACGTCATAAGTGCAGGAAACGCCGATCACGTACAGCGCCAGGAACCACAGTTTTTTGTCTTTCAGCAGTTCGAGCGCGAGTTTGAGATTGAAGGGTTTAGAGTTGGCTCCCAGTTCATTGGCCACGCGGGCGCTCGAGGTCACTTCCGGTTTGGCGATCAGCAACAGAATGGCGAGGATCACCGCACAGCCGGAGCCGAGCCAGAACACGAATTCGTTGTTGATGGTGAACATGATACCGACCACTGACGCACACAGCGCCCAGCCGACACAACCAAACATACGCGCACGACCAAATTCAAAGCTGCTGCGGCGGCTGACTTTTTCGATGTAGGCCTCAATGGCTGGCGCACCGGCGTTGTATATCAGACCGAGATAAATCCCGCCGACCACCGATCCGAGATAAATATTTATCTTCAGCAACGGGCCAAAAACATAAATGAAGAAGGGGGCGAACAACACCAGCATACCGGTGATGATCCACAGCAAGTGCTTTTTCAGCCCCAGTTTATCGGCCAGTAAACCAAACACCGGCTGGAACATCAGCGAGAATAACGAAATGCTGGCGAAGATAATGCCGGTGTCGCTTTTACTGATCTGATTAATGTCATGGAGCCAGATCGGGAAGAACGGGAAGTAGGCGCCCATGATGAAAAAGTAAAAGAAGAAGAACAGCCCGAACATCCAAAAGTTAGTATTTTTCAGGTAATACATAAGCAGTTTCCTTACGTCTGAATGTCGCGCCGTGGCAAAAAATCGCCACGGCGCAGGCGGTCAGGCACGTTTCCAGGTGAACGAATAATGGTACTGACCGGCCGTCAGCAGGAAGTCCGGACTGACGCTCGGGCTCCACGAATCATCGCCGCCGACGCCCATATGGAAGCCGTCGATGTTCAGCCAGGTGCCCTCTTCTTCACGCAATAAGTGGCGATGACTGGTATCTGTCAGCTGTTGCAGGCTGTAGCGGCTCAGGCCAAAGTGGAAATTACCGCGCAATTTCCAGCCCGCGTAATCCAGCTCGCGTGTCTCGCCGCGCAGACCGCTTTCGGTCGGGAAAACGTATGGCGTATAAAGCTCCGCCAGCGGCAGAGTCCAGCGTCCGTGTTGCGCGGCCAGACGGCGATCCGGATAGTTTTCGTGTGGGCCCAGCCCCAGCCAGCTGACGTTTTCTGACGTTTCAGCCAGCTGACAGGTCAGACCGATGCGTCCCGGTGACGGTACGTTGGATGCCACCCGGATATCAGCGCTGATATGCAGCTCGCCCTGATTATCGATGCGGAAAATTTTGCGGCTCAGCAGACGCGTCTCCTCACCCGCCATAAACGCGTGCGTGGTGATGATCACTACGCCGTCCTGTAACTGATCGGCAGAGATATTCAGAAGACGCGATTCCAGCTGATACATTCCGGCGGCTTTCCAGCATTCCACCCAGGCATTCGGATCAATGCGCGTCACCTCGCTGACACCGATATCGTTATCCACCGGCGCACGGACAAACTGGTCGCGCAGTGCAGAAAGCAGACGCGGCGTTTTGCCATCGAACCACTGTTCCAGTTGCCCGCTCTGCTGACTGAACTGCCAGCGTTGAGCGCCGTGCACGACAGAAATCTGGTCGCCTTGCTGATCGAGTACCGGCGCTGCGGCGGAGATTTTCTCGGGTACCGGCAGGGTCAGCGGTTGCGGCAACTGCCATTGATCCCAGGCGCTGCGGTGTCCGGCTTCTGACCATGTGGTCGCCTGCGGCTGATGTACCGCGACATTCAGCCACAAGTCGCCTTCTGCCTGCGGGATATCGCCAAGATTCAGTGTTTGTTTACCGTTTGGCGCGATTTTCAGTTCCCCTGCGCCCTCTGAAATGACTTCTCCGTCACGTTCAATGCGCCAGACCAGCTGCTCGTTATCGCTGTGACGGAACAGATATTCGCTCTGAATTTCCACCGTCAGCGGCGAGGTGCCGGTCAGCGAGAACTGGAAGAATTGCTGAGCGCGCTGCGCTTCAAACAAGGACGGATGCGGCGTGCGGTCGGCAAACACCAGGCCGTTCATACAGAACTGACGGTCGTTTGGCGTATCGCCAAAATCACCGCCGTAGGCCATGTAACGCTCTCCGTCTTCGCCGGTACGCAGCAGACTTTGATCCACCCAGTCCCAGACAAAACCGCCCTGTAAACGCGGGAACTGGCGGAACGCTTTCCAGTATTTATCGAAGCCGCCGAAGCTGTTGCCCATGGCATGCGCGTATTCACAGAGGATCAGCGGGCGTGTTTCGTCCGGCATGCTGATCCACTTTTTGATCGACCATTTTGGTACGGCCGGGAAAGGCTGATCCTGTTCGACGCGGGAATACATCGGACAGATAATGTCGGTTGCCGCACTGTTAGCGCCACCACCTTCGTACTGTACCGGACGCGTCGGATCGACAGATTTGATCCAGCGGTACAACGCGTCATGATTCGCGCCATGCCCGGATTCGTTGCCCAGCGACCAGATGATGATGCACGGATGGTTGCGGTCGCGCTGAACCATGCGCGTAACGCGTTCGCTGAAAGCGTTGAACCACACCGGATCGTCAGACAAACGGTTCATCGGCTGCATGCCGTGGGTTTCAATATTGGCCTCATCGACCACATACAGGCCGTATTCATCGCAAAGTTTGTACCACAGCGGATGGTTCGGATAATGCGAGCAGCGCACCGCGTTAAAGTTGTGCTGTTTCATCAGCACGATGTCCCGACGCATTGTCGCTTCATCCATCACCTGACCGTTTTCAGGATGATGCTCATGACGGTTAGTGCCGCGGATCAGCACCGGCTGACCATTCACTTTCAGCAGGCCGTTGCTGATTTCCACCTGACGGAAACCGACGTCGCAGGCTTCGGCTTCGATAAGCTGCCCCTGCGCAGAAATAAGGGAAACCACTGCGCGGTAAAGAGCGGGCTGTTCTGCGCTCCACAATGCCGGCTGGCTGACCGGAAGACGCAGCGTGGTGCGATCATATGCCACGCCGCGTTCATCGATGATCTCGCTGCCCAGCGGTTGCTGATGTTCTGCGACCAGCTTATCGCCCTGCCACAGCTGGACGTGCACCTGATAATCCGCCGCGCTTTCCTGCGGCACCGCGGCGCTGACCTGCACTTCCAGTTCGGCCTGCGTGAAGCTGTGGAACAGATGCGTGCGCACCTGTAAGTCAGTGATTTGCTCAGCCGCTTTATGCAGCAGGGTGACATCGCGAAAAATTCCGCTCATACGCCACATATCCTGATCTTCCAGATAGCTGCCGTCGCTCCAGCGCAGCACCATCACCGCCAGACGGTTTTCACCGGCGTGCAGCACATGGCTGAGATCGAATTCTGCCGGTAAACGGCTGTCCTGCGAATAACCTATCCACTGACCGTTACACCACAGATAGAACGCCGAATTGACACCGTTAAACACGATGCGCGTCTGTCCGCTGCTCAGCCAGTCATTATCGACAGAAACTGTGAGCGAGTAACAACCGGTAGGGTTTTCTTCCGGCACAAACGGCGGATCTACCGGGATCGGATACTGAACGTTGGTATAAATCGGCGCGTCATACCCTGCCAGCTGCCAGTTCGACGGCACCTGCACGCGGTCTGCATCAGCCAGATCCTGTTGCAGCCATTGTTCCGGCACCGCTTCGGGACGGGTAAAATAGCTGAACACCCACTCGCCATTCAGGCTGCGGGTGTTCTCTGAAGGCTTATCTTCTCTGGCTTTCTGAGTATCACGCCAGCTGCTGAACGGTGGATGTGCTGGCAATCTGTTGCACTGCGTTGAGGCCGGTTTTTCCCAGTCACGGCGGGCCAGAACGATGGCCAGCGATGATAATGTATCTTCCGCTGATGGACTCATAATATCTCCCCGGTAAATTGTTATGCGCTCACAATAATATAAACATGCGTAACCGGAGAGAGTAAGTAAAGCAGAGGGATGCCGGAAAGGGACGCGGATCACAAATTCCGCGTCATGGGATCGTTAAAAGAGGATCACAGCGCGCTGAGCTGACGCGCAATGCGGATCAGTTCCTGAGATAAGGTTTCCTGCGACACATTTTCTGCGCCTGGTCTGGCCGTTGTGTGACGCTCCACCAGGGACGTGGGCAGCAACAGCGAGTCGCCAGGGTGATCGCCGTGATGATGCAGATGATCGACCAGCCGGTTGATGCTCTCGTGACCGAGCTGGCGGAAATCCTGCTTGATGGTGGTCAGCGGCGGGAAGAAAAACGCGCTGTCTTCGGTATCGTCATAGCCAATCACCGAGATTTGCTCCGGCACACGCAGGCCAAACTCATGGACAGCCCGTAGCACGCCCAGCGCCATCTGGTCATTGGCCACCAGGATCGCCGTAGGCCGCACTGCCTCGCTAAGTAACAACAACGCCTGCTGGTAACCGGACGCAGCGCTCCAGTCGCCGTGCTGAACCGCACAGGGCGTAATATCACGCGTCGCCAGGGTATTAAGCCAGCCTTCATAGCGTAAGCGCGCAGAGATGGATTCCAGCGGGCCGGTCAGCACCGCGATTTGCTGATGTCCGAGCGCCAGCAAATGTTCCACACCCTGCTGTGCCCCGCAGTGCGGATCGAACAGAATTTTGAAGACGTCAGCCTGCGGATCCACATCCAGAAACAGCGCCGGTAAATTGCCACAAAGCTGCGCAATTGCGCCAGCATCCTCATTCGACAGCGGCACGTTAATCAGCACGCCATCCACCCGCTGCGACATCAGCTCGTTCACCGCCGTGCGGCAGGCGGCCAGACTCAGATTATCAATCATCGAAATCACGACGTTGAAACCTAACTGATTGGCGCGGGTTTTCATCGCCGATGCGATTTGCGAAGGCGCATGCAGCGCCAGTTCGGTGGTCGCCAGTCCGAGGGTGTAGCTCTGTTTACCTGCCAGTTGCTGGGCAACCCGGTTGGGCACGTAGTTAAGCGCAGCCATCGCCTGCTCGACTTTATTGCGCGTTCTGACCGACACGTGCGCCGCCTGATTCAGCACGCGCGAGACGGTCTGATAGGACACACCGGCGTGGCGCGCAACATCATCAAGGGTGACAGATTTTGGCTTCATGGCTCTACCTTCAGACTTCATGTTATGGACAGCTTAAATCGCCTTCTTCGCAATGCAGAATGTCATTAATTTCTTTGGTGCGCTGCTCGGTTTTCAGTTGCAGACAGCCGGAATAAATCATCGGCTGAACTGAGCCCCCGTCAACGCCGGAAGACATAAACGCGCAGTCGTTATCACGAAATGCAATCCAGCTGCGCTGGGCGGCTTTGAATTTGGTTTGCTGCTCCGGCGAAAGTTGCGCCATTTTTTGTTTGTAGGCCTGATTTAACAACGTATCGCTGCGCTTGAAATCCTGTCCGGCACAAATGTTCATATCAATCTGCGTCGTGGCATTTTTACAATCAATTTCAGCAGCATGGACAAAGGGTGTCAGGGCAAATAACGCGAACAAGGCTATACGCATAATTTTCTCCGCCAGTGGCGTTTCCGTTAACAGAACTGACATTGTGACGATAAAACGGGCAATAAAAAAGGGGCCGAAGCCCCTTTGACGATGATCCTCACATTCCGGTGGTCAAGCACCGGAAGGATAAGAATTACAGTACGTCGATTGCGTTCAGTTCTTTGAATGCCAGTTCCAGGCGAGTCACCATGGAAGACTGAGCAGAACGCAGCCATACGCGCGGGTCATAGAATTTCTTGTTAGGTTTGTCCGCGCCTTCCGGGTTACCCAACTGACCTTGCAGGTAAGCTTCGTTTTTCTTGTAGAACTGCAGGATGCCGTCCCAGTTAGCCCACTGGGTGTCGGTATCGATGTTCATTTTGATAACACCGTAGCCTACAGATTCTTTGATTTCTGCTGCAGTAGAACCGGAACCGCCGTGGAATACGAAGTTCAGGCTGTTGTGTGGCAGGTTGTGTTTCTTGCAAACGTATTCCTGAGAATCACGCAGGATCGTTGGAGTCAGTTTAACGTTACCTGGTTTGTAGACACCATGTACGTTACCGAATGACGCAGCGATAGTGAAACGCGGGCTGATGGCGTTCAGTTTTTCGTATGCGTAATCAACGTCTTGTGGCTGAGTATACAGTGCTGATGCGTCCATATGGCTGTTGTCCACGCCATCTTCTTCACCGCCGGTGCAACCCAGTTCGATTTCCAGAGTCATGTCGAGTTTTGCCATGCGAGCTAAGTACTTGCTGCAAATTTCGATGTTTTCTTCCAGAGATTCTTCAGACAGGTCGATCATGTGTGAAGAGAACAGTGGCTTACCGGTTTTAGCGAAGTGAGCTTCACCCGCGTCCAGCAGACCGTCGATCCATGGCAGCAGTTTTTTCGCGCAGTGGTCGGTGTGCAGGATAACTGGCACGCCGTAATGTTCTGCCATCTGGTGCACGTGGTGCGCGCCAGAGATTGCGCCCAGAATTGCCGCGCCTTGTGGCACGTCAGTTTTCAGGCCTTTACCCGCGATGAACGCAGCGCCACCGTTAGAGAACTGAACGATAACCGGTGAACGGACTTTCGCAGCCGCTTCGAGAACGGCGTTGATAGAGTCGGTGCCTACGCAGTTAACCGCTGGCAGAGCAAATTTGTTTTCTTTAGCAATAGCGAAAACTTTCTGTACATCATCACCAGTGATAACGCCTGGTTTTACGAAATCAAAAATTTTAGACATAGTTCTTTGTCCTGTATTCGTCGGCCGTAGATGGATTGAATCGGTTTGCTATGTCGCGCGAGTTCCACTGTGCAGCCCCTCGCGCGGCAAAGAAGAACAGGAAGCCGCTGGCTCCCCGCTCAGGGTTCATGACTTCTTAGCACGCTCTTCCAGCATCACAACCGCTGGCAGTGCTTTCCCTTCAACGAATTCCAGGAATGCGCCACCGCCAGTAGAGATATAGGAAATTTTGTCAGCGATACCGAACAGGTCGATCGCTGCAAGAGTGTCGCCGCCGCCTGCGATAGAGAAACCTTCGCTGTCAGCAATAGCCTGCGCCACAATCTCGGTCCCTTTACGGAAATTAGGGAACTCGAACACGCCTACAGGACCATTCCACAGAATGGTTTTAGCGTTTTTAATGATCTCAGCCAGGCGATATGCAGACTCGTCGCCCATGTCGAGAATTTGTTCGTCATCTTTGATGTCTTTAACAGACTTCACAGTGGCAGTTGCAGTTTCAGAGAACTCAGTCGCCACGCGAACATCTGTAGGAACAGGAATGTCGCAGGTTTCCAGCAATTTGCTTGCGGTGCCTACCAGGTCTGCTTCGTACAGGGATTTACCGACGTTGTTGCCTTGAGCAGCCACGAAGGTGTTCGCAATACCACCGCCAACGATCAGCTGGTCAGCGATTTTGGACAGGGAATCCAGAACGGTCAGTTTGGTAGAAACTTTAGAACCACCCACGATAGCAACCATCGGACGAGCCGGGTTACCCAGAGCTTTACCCAGTGCTTCCAGTTCTGCTGACAGCAGCGGACCCGCACAAGCGATTGGAGCAAATTTGCCCACGCCGTGAGTAGAAGCCTGCGCGCGGTGCGCAGTACCGAATGCATCCATCACATAGATGTCACACAGGGCAGCGTATTTTTTGGACAGGGCTTCGTCGTCTTTCTTTTCGCCTTTGTTGAAGCGAACGTTTTCCAGAACAACCAGCTCGCCTTCGGCAACTTCAACGCCATCCAGATAGTCTTTAGCCAGACGTACAGGAGAAGACAGTTTGTCTTTCAGGTAGTTAACAACAGGCAGCAGAGAAAACTCTTCGTTATATTCGCCTTCAGTCGGACGACCCAGATGCGAGGTAACCATCACGCGTGCGCCTTGTTTCAGGGCAATTTCGATGGTTGGCAAAGAAGCGCGGATACGTGCATCTGAAGTTACTTTGCCATCTTTTACTGGCACGTTCAGATCGGCACGGATCAGTACGCGTTTACCCGCTAAATCCAGATCGCTCATCTTAATAACAGACATGGTGAATCCTCTCGTTGATTCTCTTTAAAGTTGCTTGAAGGCAATTTCGGCCAGAAGGCCGGAACAGCCGTACTAGAAACCGCTAGCGGACATTGCCAATGTTGTATCCAACATTCGGTTGGCAAAACCCCACTCGTTATCGCACCAGACCAGTGTTTTTATCAGGTGCTTTCCACTTACCCGCGTCTGCGTTCCATCTACGATGGCGCTGTGGGGATCGTGGTTAAAATCTGTCGAGACTAATGGTAGTTCGGTATAGTCAACTATACCACGAAAAGCACCTGTTGCGGCCTTTTGCAGCAGCTGGTTCACCTCGTCTACCGTCACAGAACCCTCGACAAATACGCTCAGATCAATGGCTGTGACATTGATTGTCGGCACGCGCACCGAGATCGCTTCAAAGCGATCGCAAAATTTTGGCATGATGCGCGTGATCCCTGCGGCGAGTTTGGTATCGACCGGAATAATGGACTGGCTGGCAGCGCGCGTACGGCGTAAATCCGCATGGTACGCATCGATAACCGGCTGGTCATTCATCGAAGAGTGGATGGTCGTTACCGTGCCAGACTCAATGCCGAAGGCATCGTCGAGCAGTTTGATCACAGGGATAATACAGTTGGTGGTGCAGGACGCATTGGACACAATGCGGTGCTGGCGTTCGAGCAGATCGTGGTTCACACCGTAAACCACGGTGGCGTCAAGATCATGACCACCCGGGTGCGCGAACAGAATTTTTTTGGCTCCGACTGCAAGCTGTGCTTCACCGTCTTCGCGACTGCCATAAACGCCGGTGCAATCGAGTACCACGTCAATGCTCAGTTCGCCCCAGGGCAACTGGCTGGCATCGGGCTGATGGAGTAAACGGATGGAGTCATCGCCGACGTAAAGGTTTTCACCTTCCTGGCGGACATCCCAGGCGAAGCGCCCGTGGCTGGAGTCGTATTTAAGCAGATGGGCCATGCCTTCAGGGCTGGCAATTTCATTGATGGCAATGACGGAGATTTCCGCCCGACGCCCGGATTCGTATAACGCGCGCAATACGCTACGGCCAATGCGACCAAAGCCATTAATTGCAATACGTATTGGCATACATCTCCCTGTTACACGGTTGTTACTCAATATCAGTAACACCTATAGTAATGCAGCGTGCGTTTACGGTGAATCACCATCGTCATCTGTCAGCACAATGCGTGCGGCAGAAAAACTTCAGTTTCCGGCACGATAACAACCTGGTGAGGATGTTAAGCTCAAATAGCCCGACTGAAACGGTTCAGCTGAGAATAAACCAAACGGTCAACAAAAGGAATAATTCGTCAGTCTCAGGCGCATTAATCGCGCCAAACGCTTAAAAAAACATCAGTCAATTCTGTCTATTCACAGTGATTTTACTTTTCCATCACCTTTTCGACAGTGATTATTCTCAAAAACCGACGCAATGAAACAGTGTCAGGATGCAGGGAGTTTAGCTGAGTCCGCGCCTGAAGGGTTTGACCTGCGTCATTTCGCGCGAAACTGAGAACCTGCGCATGAAATTGCAGACGAAAAAAAAGCACCCGAAGGTGCTTTTGATTTCAAAAAGTCAGATTACTTCAGTAACGCCTGTGCCTGGGCAACCACGTTATCCACAGTGAAACCGAACTCTTTGAACAGCAGGTCTGCCGGAGCAGATTCGCCGAAGCTGTGCATACCGACGATTGCGCCGTTCAGGCCAACGTATTTGAACCAGTAGTCAGCGATACCCGCTTCCACGGCAACACGTGCAGAAACGGCTTTCGGCAGTACGGATTCACGGTAAGCCGCGTCCTGTTTGTCGAAGGCGTCAGTGGAAGGCATGGAAACCACACGCACTTTAGTGCCCGCAGCAGCCAGTTTATCAGCCGCTTCCACGGTGATACCCACTTCGGAACCGGTCGCGATCAGGATCACTTCCGGCGTACCGTCGCAATCTTTCAGCACATAACCACCGCGCGCCACGTTTGCCAGTTGCTCAGCGGTACGTGGTTGCTGGGTCAGGTTCTGACGGGAGAAGATCAGGGTAACCGGGCCATCGTTACGCTCAATCGCGTATTTCCATGCCACAGCAGATTCAACCTGATCCGCAGGACGCCAGGTGCTCATGTTTGGCGTAACGCGCAGGCTGGCGATTTGCTCAACAGGCTGGTGCGTCGGGCCGTCTTCGCCCAGACCGATAGAGTCATGGGTGTACACGAACACGTTGCGGATTTTCATCAGTGCGGCCATACGCACGGCGTTACGCGCGTATTCCACGAACATCAGGAAGGTGGCAGAGTACGGCAGGAAACCGCCGTGCAGCGCGATACCGTTGGTGATCGCCGTCATGCCAAATTCACGCACGCCGTAATGGATATAGTTACCCGCCTGATCGTCGCCGATAGACTTAGAACCAGACCACATAGTCAGGTTGCTTGGTGCCAGGTCAGCGGAGCCGCCCAGGAATTCAGGCAACACTTTACCGAAGGCTTCCAGTGCATTCTGGGACGCTTTACGGCTGGCGATGTTCGCCGGATTAGCCTGCAGCTGTTCGATGAATTTCTGTGCATCGGTTTCCCAGTTCGCTGGCAGCTCGCCGTTCACACGACGTTTGAACTCTTTTGCCAGTTCAGGGTGCGCTTTAGCGTAAGCATCGAACTTGTCGTTCCATGCAGCTTCTTTCGCTTTGCCGGCTTCTTTAGCATCCCACTGAGCATAGATATCTTGCGGGATTTCAAACGCAGCGTATTTCCAGCCCAGTGCTTCGCGAGTTGCAGCGACTTCAGCCGCACCCAGCGCCGCGCCGTGTACATCATGAGTACCGGCTTTGTTCGGCGAACCGAAACCGATTACCGTTTTGCACATCAGCAGGGAGGGCTTATCGGTCACTTTATGTGCTTCTTCGATAGCCGCTTTTATGGCGTCAGGATTGTGACCATCAACTCCGCTCACGACGTGCCAGCCGTAAGCTTCGAAACGCTTAGCCGTATCATCGGTGAACCAGCCTTCTACGTGGCCGTCGATGGAGATACCGTTGTCATCATAAAACGCGGTCAGTTTGCCGAGCTTCATGGTACCGGCCAGAGAACACACTTCGTGAGAAATGCCTTCCATCATGCAGCCGTCGCCCAGGAATGTATAAGTCTGGTGATCGACGATGTCATGGCCTGGTTTGTTGAACTGCGCAGCCAGCGTACGTTCTGCAATAGCAAAACCGACGGCGTTCGCGATGCCCTGCCCCAGCGGCCCCGTGGTGGTTTCAACGCCTGGAGTGTAACCGTATTCAGGGTGACCCGGGGTTTTGGAATGCAGCTGGCGGAAATTTGCCAGTTCGCTCATCGGCAGATCATAGCCAGTGAGGTGCAACAGGCTGTAAATCAGCATTGAACCATGGCCGTTGGACAGCACGAAGCGGTCACGGTCAGCCCAGTGTGGGTTCGTCGGGTTATGGTTCAGGTAATCGCGCCACAGCACTTCGGCAATGTCTGCCATGCCCATAGGGGCACCAGGGTGGCCGGAATTCGCTTTCTGCACGGCATCCATACTAAGTGCGCGAATAGCGTTCGCAAGCTCTTTACGAGAGGACATGTTCTACTCCAGGTCGGATTAAAAAAGCAGTCAAGAAAGTCATTTTCTCAGACTCAGCATTAAAACGGCAATCTCTAATCACTCTCGTGATTAAGTTCACAAAATCCGCTTTTAAATCAGTGCGTTTTTTCGGACTTACACTATAGATCGGGTGCTGCGAAAAACCTATCTTAACGCTATCCTTACAGTCAGGGTCTTTTTGTGACTGCTTTTCCACCTTTGCTTATCTTCTCTGGGAATCTGAACTGATGAAATTTCGTCCTGTTATGTTGAGTCTTTTTGCCGCGTCGCTGGTCAGCGGCTGTGCAACCGTCAATACCGATACTTTAATGCAGTCCGGCGCTCAGGCTTATCAGGCGTATACGCTCAGCGATGCTGACGTCAAAACGCTGAGTGTGCAGTCTTGTGAAGAAATGGATAAAAAAGCACAGATTGCTCCCGACGACAGTGAATATGCACAGCGCCTGAAGAAGATTTCGGCGGCGCTGGGCGATAACATCAACGGCACGCCCGCCAACTACAAGGTGTATCTGACCAAAGACGTCAATGCCTGGGCGATGGCCAACGGCTGTATCCGCGTTTACAGCGGGCTGATGGATATGATGAACGACAATGAAGTCGAAGGCGTGCTCGGCCATGAAATGGGTCACGTCGCGCTGGGCCATACCCGTAAAGCCATGCAGGTGGCTTACAGCACCACGGCGGCGCGTTCTGCGATTTCATCACTCGGCGGTGTCAGCGCCACTCTGTCGCAATCACAGCTGGCGGATCTGGGTGAGAAATACGTGAACGCGCAGTTCTCGCAGAAACAGGAATCTGAAGCCGATGATTACTCTTTTGATTTGCTGAAGAAACGCGGCATTGATCCTACCGGTCTGGCGACAAGTTTTGAGAAGTTGGCAAAACTGGATCAGGGAAGCAGCATCGGCTGGTTTGACGATCATCCTTCTTCCGAAGCCCGCGCTCAACATATTCGCGATCGCATAGCTTCCGGAAAGTAATCATTTCACGGGATGCGTTATTTTCTCATCCCGTTTTAAATCCAAAATCTTCTATTTTTTCTTTAACTTTCTGATTAATAGAAATTAGCCATCACTAAATCTGAAAATAACATCACCGCCGTGCTTTTCCTCGCTTCCTAAATCCGATTGGTTATTCTTCCTCAGCATTTAATTTAACTATTAAGGAAGATGGATTATGAATTTTCGTTTAACTTCAATTGCATTAGGCGTGGCGGTATTATTAAGCGGCTGTCAGAACGGCGCATTAAATACTGACGCGATGATGCGATCTGGCTCAGATGCTTACAAAGCGGCTACGCTGACGGATCAGGATGTCATCAATATGACTGACGGAGCCTGTAAGGCGATGGATGGCGAATCTCAGATTGCCTCATCAAAAAGCAAATACACCAAGCGTCTGAATAAGATTGCCAAAAACCTCGGCAATAATATCAATGGCACACCGGCGAATTATAAAGTTTATATCACCAGCGATGTTAACGCCTGGGCGATGGCCAACGGTTGTATCCGCGTTTACAGCGGGCTGATGGACATGATGACAGATGATGAAGTGGAAGGCGTTCTGGGTCATGAAATGGGTCACGTTGCCCTCGGTCACACCAAAAAAGCCATGCAGGTCGCTTACAGCGCCTCTGCCGCGCACAATGCTGCGGGCGCAGCCGGTGGCATTGCAGGACAACTTTCCAGTACGCAGTTGGCTGATCTGGGTGAAGACCTGATCAACGCTCAGTTCTCGCAGAAACAGGAATCTGACGCAGATGATTATTCCTATGACCTGCTGAAAAAACGGGGTCTGCCAACCAAAGGTTTAGTCACGGCCTTTGAGAAACTGGCGAAAATGAGCGGTGGCAGCGAGAAGAGTTTATTCAGCTCGCATCCGCCATCTCAGGAACGCGCCGACCATATCAAACAGCGTATTGCAGCTAACAAATAAAGTCAGATATCAGACTCAGGGCGCAAAAATTATGCGCCCTGTTTTATATCAGCCGTGATGCAGAGAATCTGTATTCTCTGCCCGATACCCGCCTCCCAGCGCGCGCGTCAGACGTACATCCGCACTGATCCATTCGCCCTGCAACTGAATTTGTTTGGCCTGTTCCTCAAGCAAAGGCAGTTTCGCTTTTGCCACTTCTGCACCACTATAAATACCGACATCAAACCGCTGCGTGGCCAGGGTGAAAATGTGCTCACGTCCTTGCACCACGGTGTTCTGCTGCGCATTCTCATCCGCCAGAGCCTGTACCTGACTGGCGTTTTTGACCACTTCACTTACTGCGTCGACAACGGCTTTGTTATAGGAAGCGATGCTCAGATTACTGTTCGCGCGCACGATGCCCAGATTCGCATTCAGTCTGCCGCTGTCGAAAATCGGCAGCGTCAGCCCGGCCGTTAACCCCATCTGCTGAGCAGAACCGCGGAACAAATCACTCATATGCAGTGCATCGTTTTGCAGGAATCCCATCAGGTTAATGGTCGGATAAAACGCCGCATGGGCAGCGTCGACTTCACTCAGTGACGCATCGATATACCAGTGTGCGGCCTGTAAATCAGGACGACGAGCCAGCAATTCATACCCCAAAGACGGCGGCAGATTTTGCTGCATGGCAGGGAGCGCCACAGGACGGAGCGCTATCGCATGCGATTTCAGCCCCAACATCGCCTGAAGTGATGTCTGTAATATCCGAATTTGCCCGTCCGACGCCTCAATCTGCTGGTCAATTTTCGCCAGATTGATTTGGCTGCCGGTATCATTATCCGAAGGCGTCACACCTTCGGCATACAGCTGTTTGTTGGTCAGGGCGATCACACTTTCCTGTTCGCGCAAATCCAGCAGCATCTGATGCAGTGCCATATCCGCCTGCAGATCCCAGAAAATCTCTACGACAGCGGACGATACCAGCAGGCGGGCTTCGGCCAGCTCAGCTTGTTTCGCCTGCGCGACACCGAGTGCCGACTGAATTTCTGCGCGGTTTTTACCCCACAAATCAAGTTCATAACTGCCCTGCAAACCGAATGTCCCGTTGGTATACCACGGCCCGGTGGTGCCGGCAGCGGGATCATCAAGAGCAAATGGCCCCATCACGCCTTCGGATGACATTTTTTGCCGTTCAACATCGGCCCCAAAATTCACCTGCGGGCCGTCATTGGCTTCGCCCATTTTAACCTGCGCTTTTGCCAGTTCGACACGTTGCTGTACCACCGCAATCGTCGGAGAATCTTTGAGAGCCTGCGCCACCAGCTGATTTAATTGCGGATTATGGTATTTCTGCCACCAGTCTGAACCCGGCCAGTGCTGCATGGCAGCTTGCGGAATTTGCGGTGTACGCAACTGCGCCACATCAGTCACGGGAAGTGCAGGTTTTTCATCATGCTTCCAGGCGCAACCGCCGAGAGAAATGAATAATGAGAATAAAATAACCGGAAAGATTATTTTATTTGTATAAAAATCATGGATGAATTTCATTTAAATTATTCGCTGAATAGATGAAACACGAGAGAAACTGGGTATGAAAGGAAGACAGAATAAGGTATCGAAAGATTAATTAATTATGAAACAGTGCGGACGCTTGTTATTTGCAGGGTAATTATTTTAGGTGTCAGATTTTATAATGGAAATGAATAATCAATATTTATTATGTTTAAAATTAAATTAATTCATAAAATATATAAAACAAGGGGCGAGTTCTTTTCACGGCATGTCTTTCTGCTTGTTCACCGGAACCGTTAACTACGGAAAACGTGGATAAAAAAATCCCTTTCCGTCATCAGTACAACGAAAAGGGATTTTAAATTTAACGCGTTATCTCCGGTTTACTTTGAAACGGGAGATGCCTGTCCTTATTCGTCTTCCAGATAGGTGTAACCGTATAAACCGGCTTCAAATTCTTCGACAAACTGCGCCTGCAACTCAGCATCCAGATCGGTTTCTTTCACCTGATCGCGGAAACGGGCCAGCAGCACATTCGGATCCAGTTGCACGTATTCCAGCATGTCAGCGACGGTATCGCCTTCGTCAGACTGCTGCACTTCGATGCTGCCGTCAGGGAAGACAAACACGTCGACCGCCGCCGTATCACCGAACAGGTTATGCATGTTACCCAGGATTTCCTGGTACGCGCCGACCATAAAGAAGCCCAGCACTGGCGGATTCTCAGGGTCGTACGGCGGCATTGGCATGGTGGTCGCCACGCCGTCACCATCGATGTAGTGATCGATAGTGCCGTCGGAATCACAGGTGATATCGAGCAGAACTGCCCGACCTACCGGTGGCTTATCCAGACCTTCCAGCGGCAGAACCGGGAACAGCTGATCGATACCCCACGCATCCGGCATTGACTGGAACAGCGAGAAGTTGACGTACAGTTTGTCCGCCATACGCTCCTGCAATTCGTCGATGATCGGACGGTGCGCACGGTTACTCGGATCCAGCTGATCCTGAATTTTATTGCAGATATTCAGGTAGATGTCTTCTGCCCAGGCACGCTGCGTCAGATCCAGAATACCGTGTGCATATTGCGAATGGACATCGTGCAGATCCATCTGACAGTCATGCAGCCATTCACGCAGTGAGCGGCGATTTTCCGGATCGTGCATTTCATTCCAGGTATCCCACATGCTGCCGAGTGCGCGCGGTGCGTCATTTTCAGGCGCAACCGGCTCTTTAAACTCGTTGCGTTCAACGCCAATCACGTTGGATACCAGCACGGTATGGTGCGCGGTCACGGCGCGACCTGACTCGGTGATCACCGTCGGGTGTGGCAGGCCATGCTCATTACAGGCATCGCCGATACCCCAGATGACGTTGTTGGCATATTCGTTCAGGCCGTAGTTCACCGAGCAGTCAGACTGCGAACGGGTGCCTTCGTAATCCACACCCAAGCCGCCGCCGACGTCGAAGCACTGAATGTTGACGCCCAGCTTGTGCAGTTCGACGTAGAAACGCGCAGATTCACGTACACCTGTTGAGATATCGCGGATATTTGCCAGCTGAGAACCCAGATGGAAGTGCAGCAGTTGCAGGCTTTCCAGACGCCCGGCTTCTCGCAGCATTTCGACCAGTTGCAGAACCTGAGATGCCGCCAGACCGAATTTGGATTTCTCGCCACCGCTTGACTGCCATTTACCTGAACCCTGCGAAGAAAGACGCGCACGCACGCCCAGACGCGGGATCACGTTCAGACGTTCGGCTTCTTCCAGCACCAGTTTAATCTCAGTCATCTTCTCGATAACCAGATATACCTTGTGGCCGAGTTTCTCGCCAATCAGCGCCAGACGGATATATTCACGGTCTTTGTAGCCATTACAAACGATCACGGAACGGGTCATCCCGGCGTGCGCCAGAACGGCCATCAGCTCAGCTTTCGAACCGGCTTCCAGACCCAGCGGTTCACCGGATTCCACCAGTGATTCAATCACGCGGCGGTGCTGGTTGACCTTAATCGGATAAACCAGAAAGTAGTCACCCTCGTAGCCAAACGATTCGCGCGCACGTTTGAACGCAGCGTTAATCGAACGCAGACGGTGCTGCAAAATTTGTGGGAAACAGAACAATGCCGGCAGACGCTGACCGTCCTGCTCACGCATGTCTTTTACCAGTTGTGCCAGATCAACACGGGCAGAAGGCTCATCAGGATCCGGGCAAACACTGATGTGGCCCAGTTCGTTGACGTCAAAATAGTTGTTACCCCAATAGGCAACGTTGTAAGTGCGCAGCATCTTGCTGGCATCACGATCGTTCACGGCAACCTCCTGCATGGAGCGCAAAGAAACAGTATCGCCCGCGAGTGACGGACGGTGGGACTGGATGTCATCAGACATAGGTAAATCCTCTTTCTATACTGACAACATGGCCAGCCACTATCGCAGTAACAACAGGTGAGAACAACCCGTAAGGCTGGCTTTCAGACAGGATAAAACCCTGCGAGCCACAGCCACGGGACTGTTTTCCACTCATATCATTGTAAAACACGTTTTTAGACTCCGTGTAACGAGTCGGGAGAAATCAGGGGATGAATGCCCCAAGAGGTTGCAGGCTACATCAGTTATATGTCGGGATTGCGATGTTCACGCAAACCGGAGATTACTGAGTAGCGTACCGATGTCGGCGACTGACCTGTCTATAGTCAGGCTGTCTGAAACATCGCAGAGTTGACAGACGCTTTTCTGACTGAAGGTCTGAAAGAAGTGCTGCAGAACGCAATGAAGGCTGCAGGGGATGCTGTTGAACGGTTACAAACGGTAAAAAGTGGGTCATTAAACTAACCACCTCCACACGTGCCACGCATCACCCGCGGGCATTCGAGCTGAAAAACAGTAATTACTGGAATACGCTGCTTCTATAGGGACTACAGAAATGTGCATAGCGCGCGCCGTTTATACCGGCAACCCGCTGTAATTGCAAAATGAAAATGCAGTGCAAATAGTTTCCGGACGTGAATATCACTGCAATCCCGCACAATAACGCCATTTCCATCACAAAAATGACTGGCAATTGCGGCATCTGCTATCCTAAAATAGCCGTCCAGATGTTAATCCGTCCGCACGCTTGGGTGGATTGACGCGCAAACTGCTTCAAGGCTTTGCCTAATGGGGACATGCAGGACGCATTGCGACAATGACGAGCTCAGCTCCTCATCTGCCAGTCACCCCAGTGCTATGCAGTGATATCTAACCCGTCGTATGTAAGGTAAAGAACATAATGGCTAAACACCTCTTCACGTCCGAATCCGTTTCGGAAGGACATCCAGATAAAATTGCTGACCAGATTTCCGATGCAGTCCTGGACGCAATCTTAGAGCAAGACCCAAAAGCACGTGTTGCATGTGAAACTTATGTCAAAACCGGCATGGTCCTGGTTGGCGGTGAAATCACCACCAGCGCATGGGTCGACGTTGAAGAAATCACGCGTCAGACTGTTCGTGAAATTGGCTATATCCATTCTGACATGGGTTTCGATGCCAATTCCTGCGCAGTTCTGAGCGCTATCGGCAAGCAATCGCCGGACATCAATCAAGGCGTTGACCGTACCGATCCGCTGGAACAAGGCGCAGGCGACCAGGGTCTGATGTTTGGTTATGCAACCAACGAAACAAGCGTGCTGATGCCAGCCCCGATTACTTACGCGCACCGTCTGGTACAGCGTCAGGCTGAAGTTCGTAAATCAGGGACGCTGCCATGGTTGCGTCCGGATGCAAAAAGCCAGGTCACTTTCCAGTATGACGAAGGCAAAATCGTCGGTATCGATGCGGTGGTGTTGTCTACTCAGCACTCTGAAGATATTGCGCTGAAAGACTTGCAGGAAGCGGTGATGGAAGAAATCATCAAACCTGTACTGCCGGCAGAATGGCTGAACGCCGGGACTAAATACCACATCAACCCGACTGGCCGTTTCGTTATCGGCGGTCCGATGGGTGACTGCGGTCTGACCGGTCGTAAAATCATCGTGGATACTTACGGCGGCATGGCACGTCATGGTGGCGGTGCATTCTCTGGTAAAGATCCGTCTAAAGTTGACCGTTCAGCGGCTTACGCTGCACGTTATGTCGCGAAAAATATCGTGGCTGCCGGTCTGGCTGACCGTTGTGAAATTCAGGTGTCTTACGCAATCGGCGTGGCAGAACCGACTTCCATCATGGTGGAAACTTTCGGTACCGGTAAAGTTTCTAACGAACAGCTGACTCTGCTGGTACGCGAGTTCTTCGACCTGCGTCCATACGGCCTGATTCAGATGATGGATTTGCTGCACCCTATCTACAAAGAAACCGCTGCATACGGTCACTTTGGTCGTGAACATTTCCCTTGGGAAAAAACCGACAAAGCGGCTCAGTTGCGCGAGGCAGCAGGCCTGAAATAATATTTCAGACTTTTCTGCACAAAAACCCTGCCCCTGCGGCGGGGTTTTTTATTGCCTGTTTTTAGGGGATTTATGGTGAGGGAGTCTGAATTTTGATGAAGAATGAAAACGGTTACAGATAATAACTTGTTATAAATTAATAGATTATTTTCATGATTAAAAATGTGTCACATAATTTTGATTGATATAAATCAATTTATGGGCTATTACTCTGCATGAAAGTCCCTCTCCTGCTGCATATCTCCTTGAAACCCTTACCGAACAACGATCCCAATCGCACCTATAAGTGTAAACGATTACAACACTGTGACCGGGTTCACGTTAAGCTGTGAGCAGGGTAAATAACATAACAACCTAAGCATTATTACAAACTCAAAACGATTGCATTATTTTGGAGACCGGATGAACAACTCAACATCGACCAAAGGAAAACGCTCTAACAAAAGCGTCACTTTCTTTGTCTGTTTTCTCGCTGCATTGGCCGGACTGCTGTTCGGCTTAGATATCGGCGTCATCGCTGGTGCCCTGCCATTTATCAGCCATGACTTTCAAATTACCAACCACCAACAGGAATGGGTTGTTAGTTCTATGATGTTTGGTGCTGCTGTCGGTGCTGTGGGCAGTGGCTGGCTGAATTTCCGCCTCGGACGTAAGTATAGCCTGATGATCGGCGCTATCTTGTTCGTCATCGGTTCCCTGTGTTCTGCCTTTGCGCCTAACGCTGAAATTCTGATTGTTGCCCGCGTTCTGCTGGGTCTGGCGGTCGGTATCGCGTCTTATACTGCGCCGATTTATCTGTCAGAAATTGCACCAGAAAAAATCCGCGGCAGCATGATTTCCATGTACCAGCTGATGATTACAATCGGTATTCTGGCTGCGTATCTGTCTGATACCGCCTTCAGCTACAGCGGCTCATGGCGTTGGATGCTGGGCATCATCACCATCCCTGCATTGCTGTTGCTGGTTGGCGTCTTCTTCCTGCCGGACAGTCCGCGCTGGCTGGCGGCCCGTGGCGATGACGGTAAAGCGCGCCGCGTACTGGAAAAACTGCGTGATTCCAGCGAGCAGGCAAAACGCGAACTGGATGAAATCCGTGAAAGCCTGAAAGTAAAACAAAGCGGCTGGGGTCTGTTTGTTAACAACAAAAACTTCCGTCGTGCGGTTTACCTCGGCATTCTGTTGCAGGTCATGCAGCAGTTCACCGGTATGAACGTCATCATGTACTACGCGCCAAAAATCTTTGGTATCGCCGGTTTCGCCAGCACCTCTCAGCAGATGTGGGGCACGGTAATTGTTGGTCTGGTCAACGTTCTGGCGACCTTCATTGCTATCGGTCTGGTTGACCGCTGGGGCCGTAAGCCAACGCTGAAACTGGGCTTCCTGGTGATGGCTGTGGGTATGGGCGTGCTGGGTACCATGCTGCACATCGGTGTCGAATCCGATGCGGCGAAATACTTCTCCATCGCCATGCTGCTGATGTTTATCGTTGGTTTTGCGATGAGTGCCGGTCCGCTGATCTGGGTACTGTGTTCTGAAATTCAGCCGCTGAAAGGCCGTGATTTCGGTATCACTGTTTCCACTGCGACCAACTGGATTGCCAACATGATCGTCGGCGCCACCTTCCTGACTATGCTCGACAGCCTCGGCAACGCCAACACCTTCTGGGTGTACGCCGCGCTGAACGTGGTCTTCATCTTCATCACCATTGCGCTGATCCCTGAGACCAAAAACGTCTCTCTGGAACACATCGAACGCAACCTGATGAAAGGCGAAGCCCTGCGCGACATCGGTAAGTAAGTCCGCCATTCCTCCCCTGCAAAGGGGAGGAATTCCATATTGCATCTCTCCCCCGCCAGATTTATCCTTCGCCAGATGAAAACCTCACGTCTCCCCATCGCCCTTCAGCAAGCCGTTATGCGCTGCCTGCGGGAAAAACTCCAGATGGCCAATCAGTTTTTCGGCACCGATTACTCCGAGCCGGAAATCACCTATCAGCAACGCGGTACCAGCGCGGGAAGCGCGTATCTGCAACACTGGCAAATCCGCCTGAATCCGGTGCTGCTGATGGAAAATCAACAGCCGTTTATTGATGAAGTCGTTCCCCACGAACTGGCACATTTGCTGGTATACCGTCGGTTTGGCCGGGCACCTGCGCCGCATGGCAAAGAGTGGCGCTGGATGATGGAACATGTGCTGGGCGTTTCCGCCAGCCGAACGCATAAGTTCGAAGTCGCCTCGGTGCAAAGCAAAACCTATCCCTATTTATGCGCCTGTCGTGATCACCAGCTCACCGTCCGTCGTCATAATAAAGTGATGCGCAAAGAGTCAGAATATCGCTGCCGCCATTGCGGAGAGCTGTTACGTTTTAATGCTAAAGGCACTACTAACTGCTGATTTTTCAATCAGTAATCGCGGCAAAGTCTCATTGTCACAGCCTGTGGTATCCGTTACCCTTCCGGCCTTTTAGTCTCAGGCCTTTCAGAAACATGTTTCGTAAAACGTTCTTATCTTTTCTGTTTATCAGTTGCCTTGCCCCGCTGAGCGCCTTCAGCCAGTCCGGCAACGCCATCAATAACTTCAGCCAGGCCAAAGCGGCAGCGGTCAAAATTAATCAGGGCGCGCCAACATTTTATTGCGGCTGTGACATTAACTGGCAGGGTAAAAAAGGCACGCCGGACCTGCAATCCTGCGGCTATCAGGTGCGTAAAAGTGAACAGCGCGCCAGCCGGATTGAGTGGGAACATGTGGTTCCCGCGTGGCAGTTCGGTCATCAGATGCAGTGCTGGCAGGATGGCGGACGCAAAAATTGCGCGAAAAACGCCGATTATCGTCAGGTAGAAACTGATCTGCATAACCTTGAACCGGCCATCGGTGAAGTGAACGGCGACCGCAATAACTTCATGTACGGTCAGTGGAATGGTGGAGAAGGACAATATGGTCGCTGCGAAATGAAAGTCGACTTCAAAGCCAAAGCCGCCGAGCCACCGGTCCGCGCCCGCGGCACCATCGCGCGCACCTATTTCTACATGCGCGACCAGTACAAACTGAATCTGTCCCGCCAGCAAACCCAGCTGTTTACCGCCTGGGATCGCCAGTATCCGGTCACTTCATGGGAATGTGAACGCGACAACCGCATCGCCAGCGTACAGGGCAATCATAACCCTTACGTTCAGCAGGCTTGCGCACAACGAAAAAGCTAACTTAGTATTAACACGTCATCAGGGCACATTAGCTCGCGACAACGCGGGCTAATCACGCCAAAATAGCCCTTCAGAAAAGACTTTAAGGACAGCAGCCTCACATGCGCATACCCCGCATTTATCATCCGCAACCCCTGACAGCTGACAGCGAGATTGCGCTGAGCGAAGATGCCGCCAATCATGTCGGACGCGTTCTGCGGATGCAGCCCGGTCAGGCGATCCAGTTATTTGACGGCAGTAATCAGGTTTTCGAAGCCAGCATCACCCAGGTTGATAAGAAAAGTGTCCGCGTCAGCCTGAGCGAAGGCGTGCTGTCAGACAATGAATCCCCGCTGAATCTGCATCTCGGTCAGGTGATTTCACGCGGCGAGAAGATGGAATTCACCATTCAGAAATCCATCGAACTGGGCGTGAATACCATCACCCCGCTGTTCTCTGAACGCTGTGGCGTCAAACTTGACGGCGAACGCCTGGAGAAAAAATTGCAGCAATGGCAGAAAATTGCCATCGCAGCCTGCGAACAGTGCGGGCGTAACCGCATCCCTGAAATTCGCCCGGCGATGCAGCTTGAAGCCTGGTGTGCCGAACAGGATGACAGCCTGAAGCTGAACCTGCATCCGCGCGCCAGCCACAGTATTAATACCCTGCCGCTGCCGGTGAGCCACGTCCGCTTACTGATCGGCCCGGAAGGCGGTTTATCCGCTGACGAAATTGCAATGACCTCCGGCTACGGATTTACTGATATCCTGCTGGGACCCCGTGTTCTGCGTACAGAAACCACAGCACTCACCGCGATAACGGCCTTACAGGTTCGTTTCGGCGATCTGGGTTAAGAGGAGACCAAATGATCAAGCTTGGCATCGTGATGGACCCGATTTCTTCCATCAACATCAAAAAAGACACCAGTTTCGCTATGTTGCTGGAAGCGCAGAGTCGTGGTTACGAACTGCACTACATGGAAATGAATTCCCTGTATCTGCGCGGCGGCGAAGGCCGTGCGACCACCAGAAAACTCAGTGTGAAGCAGGATTACGACGGCTGGTATGAGTTTGGTACTGAGCAGGATATCGCCCTGCAGGAACTGGATGTCATCCTGATGCGTAAGGATCCCCCGTTCGATACCGAATTCATTTACGCCACCTACATCCTTGAGCGCGCCGAAGAAAAAGGCACGCTGATCGTTAACAAGCCACAAAGCCTGCGTGACTGTAATGAAAAGCTGTTCACCGCGTGGTTCCCGGAACTGACGCCGGATACGCTGGTCACCCGCAATTCGGCACAGCTGAAAGCGTTCCACAAAGAACACACTGACGTGATCCTCAAGCCACTGGACGGCATGGGTGGCGCTTCTATTTTCCGCCTGAAACCGGAAGATGCGAACGTTTCTGTGGTGATTGAAACCCTGACCGAACACGGCAGCCGTTTCTGTATGGCGCAAAATTATCTGCCAGCCATCAAAGACGGTGACAAACGCGTTCTGGTGGTCGATGGTGAACCGGTGCCTTACTGCCTGGCGCGTATTCCGGCACAGGGTGAAACCCGTGGCAATCTGGCTGCCGGTGGTCGTGGTGAAGCACGTCCGCTGAGCGAAAGCGACTGGGCGATTGCCCGCACTGTCGCGCCAATCCTTAAGCAGAAAGGCCTGATTTTTGTCGGTCTGGATATTATCGGCGACCGTCTGACTGAAATTAACGTCACCAGCCCGACCTGTGCGCGTGAAATCGAAGCAGCATTCCCGATTTCCATCACCGGTATGCTGATGGACGCTATCGAAAAGCGTCTGGCTGCCCGCTGAACGGTCTGACCGCATAATCTGATGGGTTGTTCAGCGATGCTGGATAACCCACTTTTTTTGCTGCGGATGACGTACTACACTGCCCTCTTCGCTGTATTTCAATTTTCTGAGGTTAAACATCCTACATACCATGAATCTACAACATCACTTTCTTATTGCGATGCCTGGCCTGGATGAACCCCAGTTCAAACGTTCGGTCGTCTATATCTGCGAACATAATGAAGACGGCGCAATGGGTCTGGTGATTAACAAACTGGTCGAAGATTTCACCGTAGAGAACGTCCTCGACAAACTGGACATTACCCCCGAGCCTCGCGACCTGAACATCCGCCTCGACCGCCCGGTCTTTTCCGGTGGTCCGCTGGCTGACGATCGCGGATTCATTCTGCATACGCCGCGCGAAGGTTTTGGCTCCAGTATCCTTATCTCGGACAGCACCATGATCACGACATCTAAAGACGTGCTGGAAACACTGGGCACGCCGCACCAGCCGAAAGATGTTCTGGTGGCGCTCGGATATGCCGCCTGGGAACAGGGCCAGCTGGAAAAAGAGTTGCTGGAAAACTCCTGGCTGACCATTGAGGCCAGCAGTGACATTTTATTCCGCACCCCGATTGCTGACCGCTGGCGTGAAGCCGCGAAAATGATCGGCGTCGATGTCAGCCAGCTCGCCACACATGCAGGACACGCATAATGGCTAACCGTACCGTTTTTGCTTTCGACTTCGGCACGAAAAGTATCGGTCTGGCCATCGGTCAGGAAGTGACCGGCACAGCCCGCCCGCTGACGTCGTTTAAAGCGCAGGACGGCACGCCGGACTGGCAGAAAATCGAAAAATTGCTGAAAGAATGGCTGCCGGATCTGGTCGTTGTGGGTCTGCCACTGAATATGGACGGCACCGAGCAACCGCTGACCGCCCGCGCGCGCAAATTTGCCAACCGCCTGCATGGCCGTTTTGGCGTACAGGTAGAGCTGCATGATGAACGTCTGAGCACCGTTGAAGCCCGCGCTGATCTGTTTGATCGTGGCGGATTCCGCGCACTGGACAAAGGCAGCGTGGACGCCGCCTCTGCGGTGATCATCCTGGAAAGCTGGTTCGAGAAACAATGGAGTCAGTCCTGATTTTCGGCCAGCAGCCCGGCAATTTGCCGCTGCTGACGACTTTGGGCAAATGTCTGCATTCCGGCCTGTGCGCCGGTTTGCAGAATATCCGCCAGCTGATGAGTTTTGCCTTCGCGGATCATATTGCACACTGCGGGCGTTGAGGTCAGCACTTCGAACAGCGCCACCCTTCCCAATTGTTTACCGTCCTTTTCTTCCGTCACCGCCCGTTTTTGCGCGACAAGTTTTTGCGCGACGACAGCCCGCAGACTGCCCGCCAGCTGCGCCCGAACAAAAGCTTTTTCCTCTGCCGGAAAAACATCAATCAGCCGGTCGACGGCCTGCGTCGCATTTCGCGTGTGCAGCGTTGCCAGCACCAGATGCCCGGTTTCTGCCGCGGTCAGTGCCAGCCGGATACTTTCGGTATCACGCAGTTCGCCCAGCAATAACACGTCGGGGTCTTCGCGCAACGCCCCCCGCACCGCTTCACTAAACGAACGGGTATGCAGCCCCAGTTCACGCTGCTGGATAAGGCAATGTCTGCTGATGTGGATAAGCTCAATCGGATCTTCGAGCGTAATAATGTGCTGCGTGGTATGGCGGTTGAGATAGTCAATCATTGCCGCCAGCGTGGTAGACTTCCCGCTGCCCGTTGCTCCGGTGACCAAAATCAGGCCGTCTTCCCGCATAATGATTTGCTGCAAAATATCCGGCGCCAGCAGCGCTGCCAGTTCAGGACAACGGGCGGGAACCGGCCTGAGTGCCGCCGACAAACCATGCAGTTGCTGAAACACGTTCAGGCGCATCCTCACGCCCTCTGCCAGCGTCAGCGCTTTATCGAATTGTCCGGTCAGCTGTAAAGTCGTTTGTTCCGCGACATTCAGCCACTGGCTGACAAGCTTTTGCATCTGCGAAGCGTCTATCAACGGCAGGTCTTCACAGGGACATAATTCCCCTCCGATGCGCAGCACAGGCTGATAGCCGGTACAAAGGTGCAGATCGGAGGCATTTTGCTTTACACTACGTCCCACTAATCCATCAATATCCATGTTGAAATCCTCTGAGTCCCTATGAGCCTTAGTCAGCAAAACGCTATTGAGCAGAACTTACACAATGTCCGCGAGAAAATCGCAGCCGCTGCACAACGTTGCGGCAGGCCTTCAGAAGAAATTACCTTGCTTGCAGTGAGTAAAACTAAACCTGCGGGCGCTGTCGAAGAAGCGATTGCCGCCGGGCAGTTAGCGTTCGGCGAAAACTACGTGCAGGAAGGCGTGGATAAGATTGCCCACTTTGCCGGACATCAGCCCGCGCTTCTCTGGCATTTCATCGGGCCGTTACAGTCGAATAAAAGCCGTCTGGTGGCGGAAAACTTCGACTGGTGTCATACCATTGACCGCCTGAAAATCGCCCAGCGACTGAACGAGCAACGTCCGGCGGATTTAGCGCCATTACAGGTGCTGATACAGGTAAACATCAGCGATGAAACCAGTAAGTCCGGTATTGCTGTCGGTGAAGTGAGCGAACTGGCGACGCAGATTATGGCGATGCCTAACCTGACGCTGCGCGGTCTGATGGCTATTCCGGCGGTGGAAACCGACTATGCGCGCCAGCTGGAAGTCTTCGGGCAAATGCGTGATGCCCTGAAAGAGTTACAAAAGATTTGCCCGCAGGCAGATACTTTATCGATGGGCATGACTGATGATATGCCTGCCGCGATTGCCGCAGGCAGCACCATGGTTCGTATCGGCACCGCCATTTTCGGTGCCCGTGATTACAGCGCAAAACAGTAACCGTTATTTACCGGAATCTGCCGGTTTACGGCTTTACTATTGATTGGCTCAATTCAGCCCCCATAAAAAGAAAGGAGCATGAATGCAACATCGCAAAATATGTTTTATCGGCGCCGGTAACATGGCAGGCGCCATCATTTCCGGACTGGTTGAAAGTGGTTATCCGGCCAATATGATCAGCGTTTGTGCCCCTTCCACCACCCATCGCGATGCGCTGGCCGCCAAATATGGCGTACAAAGCAGCAGCGATAACAGTGGCTGTGCGAAAGCAGCAGATGTCGTTGTATTGTCTGTAAAACCGCAAATGATGGCGGATGTGTGTAAAGCACTGCAAAAAGACGTGGATTTTAGCGGCAAGCTGGTACTGTCGATTGCCGCAGGCGTCAGCGTGGCGCGTTTCTGCGAGCTGCTGGGCGAAAATCTGAACGTAGTGCGGATTATGCCTAACACCCCTTCGCTGGTCGGTCAGGGCATGAGCGGTTTGTATGCACCTGAACAGGTTTCACAGGCTGATCGTGATTACAGCGGCGAACTGATGACCGCCGTCGGTAAAATTTGCTGGGTCGATACCGAAGAAGGTATCAACCACGTGATTGCTGCTGCGGGCAGCGCACCGGCCTATTTCTTCCTGTTTATGGAAGCGATGCAGGCCGAAGCGCAGCGTCTGGGATTCAGCGCTGAAACCGCGCGGATGCTGGTTGAACAAGCCGCCAGCGGTGCCAGCGCACTGGTTGCAGCCAGCCCCGACACGCCATTGTCACAACTTCGTGAGAATGTGACGTCCAAAGGCGGCACGACCTTTGAAGCACTGAAAGTGTTCACTGATCGTAAATTACCGGAGATTGTCTCCGGGGCCATGCAGGCCGCCATTACCCGTGCGCAGGAAATGGAAAAACTGTTCTAATAAGAACGAATAAAAATAATACTGCCCAAAATCATTCGCGTTGCGTCAGGGCGGCAACTGAGTCAAATCGCCGGGAGCATATATCAGTATGTGACCGGGGTTTGCGAAGGCAGCCAACGCAGAAGCAGCGCGAAGGATGAAGGGCATAGGAGAATTATGTTAACGCTGACTTTTCTGGTTAAGACCCTCCTTGACCTCTACGTGATGGTTTTACTGCTGCGCATCTGGATGCAGTGGGCTCGTACAGATTTCTATAACCCGTTTTCACAGTTTGTGGTGAAGATTACTCAGCCAATTATCGGACCGCTTCGCCGGATTATTCCGCCGCTGGGCCCGATTGACAGCGCAAGTCTGCTGCTGGCTTTCATTCTTTGCACCATCAAATTCCCGCTGCTGTTGCTTATCCAAAGCGGAGCCATCTTCTTTAGTCTGAGCAGCCTGCTGATTGGCCTGATAGCGCTGGTCAAAGCGGCCGGTTATCTGGTGTTCTGGCTGGTGATTATCCGCTCGCTGATGAGCTGGGTGAGTCAGGGGCGTGGCCCGATGGATTATCTGCTGATGCAGCTGACTGAGCCGCTGATGGCACCTATCCGCCGTATTCTTCCGGCAATGGGCGGTATCGATTTCTCAGCGATGGTGGTGATCCTTATCCTGTATATGCTGAATTATCTCGGTATGGATTTGCTGGGTGCGTTGTGGTTCCAGCTTTAAGTCCGGTCGTCTGGCAGTCTGACGCGCTGGTTTTGCGGCTGGTTATCCAGCCCAAAGCCAGCCGTGACAGCCTGGTGGGTTTGCATGGCGATGAGCTGAAAGTCGCCATCACCGCCCCGCCGGTAGACGGACAAGCCAATACACATCTGGTGAAATTTCTCGCAAAACAGTTTAAAGTCGCCAAAAGTCAGATAAGCATCGAAAAGGGCGAGCTGGGCCGCCATAAACAAGTCCGCATTACAAATCCGCAAAATATCCCGACTGAGGTCGCGGTACTGCTCGCTGAATAACGTTTAAGTCAGGACTCTCCCATGCAGAAAGTCGTATTAGCTACCGGCAACGCCGGTAAAGTACGTGAACTCGCACATCTTCTGGCCGATTTCGGGCTGGACGTGGTCGCACAAACCGAACTCGGCGTTGAATCTGCCGAAGAAACCGGCCTGACGTTCATTGAGAACGCCATCCTGAAAGCCCGCCACGCGGCAGCTATCACCGGTTTGCCTGCTGTTGCTGATGACTCCGGTCTGGCGGTGGATTTTCTCGGGGGCGCGCCGGGGATTTATTCCGCACGCTACGCAGGCGTTGATGCCAGCGATCAGGAAAATCTCGATAAACTGCTGGTGGCGTTAAAAGATGTGCCGCAGGGCCAGCGCAGTGCGCAATTCCACTGCGTGCTGGTGTATATGCGCCACGCTGAAGACCCGACTCCGCTGGTTTGCCACGGCAGCTGGGCCGGCGAAATCACCTTTGCTGAAGCAGGCGCAGGCGGCTTTGGTTATGATCCCATTTTCTATGTTCCGGAACTGGGTAAAACGGCCGCAGAACTGAGCCGCGAAGAAAAAAGTGCGGTTTCGCACCGGGGTCAGGCATTAAAACTGTTGTTTGCCGCGATGAAAGAGGCCGTACAGAAGAATGCGTAAATTACCGCCGCTGAGTCTCTACATTCATATTCCGTGGTGCGTGCAAAAATGCCCTTACTGCGATTTCAACTCGCACGCGTTAAAGGGTGAAGTGCCGCATGACGATTATGTCGCGCATCTGCTGGCCGATTTGGATGCGGACCTGCATCTGGTGGGCGGGCGCAACGTAGGGACAATTTTTATCGGCGGCGGAACCCCAAGCCTGCTGAGCAGCGAAGCGATGCAGAATCTGCTCGACGGCGTGCGCGCGCGTTTACCGCTCGAGGCGGGTGCTGAAATTACCATGGAAGCTAATCCGGGTACCGTCGAAGCAGACCGTTTCAGCGGCTATCAGCGCGCCGGAGTGAATCGTATCTCCATCGGCGTGCAAAGTTTTGATGCGCAGAAACTGGAGCGTCTGGGACGCATTCACGGCCCTGAAGAAGCAAAACGCGCGGCGCATCTGGCGACCGGCCTGAACCTGCGCAGTTTCAATCTGGATCTGATGCACGGTCTGCCGGATCAGACGCTGGAAGAAGCGCTGGATGATTTACGCCAGGCCATCGCGCTTAATCCTCCGCATCTGTCGTGGTATCAGCTGACAATAGAACCCAATACGATGTATGCCTCGCGCCCGCCTAAGCTGCCGGACGACGACGCGCTGTGGGATATTTTCGAGCAAGGCGATCAGCTGCTAACCGCAGCCGGGTATCAGCAATATGAAACCTCTGCTTATGCTAAACCGGGCTATCAGTGTCAGCACAACCTGAATTACTGGCGCTTCGGGGATTATCTCGGCATCGGTTGCGGCGCGCATGGCAAACTGACACAACCCGACGGGCAAATTCTGCGTACCGTGAAAACCAAACACCCGCGCGGTTACATGCAGGGGCGTTACATGGATAAACAGCATCCGGTCGAGACCGAAGATTTGCCGTTTGAATTCTTCATGAACCGCTTCCGCCTGCTGGAAGCCGCGCCGCGCGAAGAGTTTGGTCTGTATACCGGACTGGATGAACAGGTGATCCGCGTACAGTTAGACGAAGCGATTGCCAAAGGGTATCTGGTAGAAACCAATACGCACTGGCAGATCACCAGCAAAGGGAAGCTGTTCCTGAATTCGCTGCTTGAGCTGTTTTTAGCGGAGTAAGTCTCGGGATTGCATAGATAAAAAAACCGCGTAATCGCGGTTTTTTTTGTCTCTGTCATTCGGCAGATTACTGCTTCAAATCTGCCAGCAACGCTTTGTGCTGGGTATCCAGATTCGTGACGCGCTTACAGACGTCATCGCCAAAGGCTTTGAACTCTTTTTCCTGCTTGCTCCACTCGTCCTGAACGGCCTGTTGTAACCCGCCCAGATTCCCCATCATCGCCTGCAACGGATTTCCGCCGCTGGCCGCCTGTTTCAGGCCCATTTCGTTGATGCTGTCCTGCATCACGCCGCCCATGGTTTGTTCCATCAGCTTCTGGCCATTCTGTTTCACCTGATCCACGGCTTTGTAGTGGAAGGTCAGCCCGTCGGTGCGATGTTCAATGATGAGATTCATCTGCTCTTTCAGCTGTTTGTCCAGCTTGACCAGACGGTTACGTACATTGCTGTCAGTGCCAAGTTTCTCGACGATCACCCGGTCAACCGCCACGCGGCCTTTTTCGAGATGCGCCGTGGCACCCTGATCAATCCACGGCAGGTCGCGGCGCAAACCGGCCTGGTAATCGATCGCTTCCTGACGCTGTCTGGCGCTCAGGGTCATGTCTTTTCCGTTAAGCGTCACGTTACCGTTAGGGGTAATCAGTAAGTCACCGTTTTTGCCCACAACCTGCACGGTTTGCGGCTTGATGACAACATCGTCTTTAGGTTGCACCGCACACTGATAATCAGCCTGCGCGCTCCACGCGGTCAGCGCCAGCAATGCAGCCAATCCGGTTTTTACCACTCCGCTTTTTACTAACATGTACTCTCCCTTAAGACAGCAAACTCAAAAAATTGAACGGCCAATACGTTGCGCCAGTAATTCTAAGGCAGCAATACCTGCCAAAGAGTTCCCTGCCGCATCAAGTTCCGGCGACCATACCGCGATACACATTTCGCCGGGAACGACAGCAATAATGCCGCCACCCACGCCGGATTTGCCCGGCATCCCCACGCGATAAGCAAATTCACCCGCGCCGTCGTACATGCCGCTGGTGACCATCATCGCATTAATCTGCCGCGCCTGACGGGCATCTATGAGCGGTTTTTCACTGCCCAGCGGATGGCCTTTATTGGCAAGATAAACAAAGGTTCGCGCCAGTTCTTCACAGCTCATACGCAGTGCGCAGTAGTGGAAATAAGTATGCAAAACAGTGATGACGTCGTTGTCGAAATTACCAAAAGATTTCATCAGATAGGCAATTGCCGCATTGCGGTCAGAATGTTCAAATTCAGAACGTGCAACGTGCCGATCGTAGTTGAGATCCGCCGATCCGGCCAGTTGACGCACCACTTCCAGCATTCTTTGCTTCGGTGCAGTCAGGCGGGTTTGCAGCAAATCACAGACCACTAATGCGCCAGGATTGATAAACGGATTGCGTGGTTTTCCCTGCTCGAGTTCGAGCTGTACCAGAGAGTTAAATGGCTGCCCCGAAGGCTCTTTGCCGACGCGCTGCCAGATTTCGCTTTCCTGATAACGGGTCAGCGCCAGCGTCAGGCTGAGCACTTTTGAAATAGACTGAATGGAAAAACGGGTTCCGGCATCACCGGCACGAAAGATCTCCCCTTTCGTGGTAAACACGGCAATCCCTAAATGATCGGGGCTGACTTCGGCCAGTGCAGGAATGTAATCGGCAACTTTGCCGCGGCCAATCAGCGGCCTGACCTGTGCCAGAATATCTTCCAGCAAACTGTTATCGAGTTCGGTACCCAACGTCCTGCCTCCAGATGTAACAAAGGTGCCAGAAGGCACCTTTCAAAGATTCAGAATTTATCTGACCGGTGGGATCAGTCCCACCAGATATCGAACAATTCGGAAACTTCCACGTCTTCCATTTTATGGTCTTCTAACCATTTTTTGACCTGCGCGCGCTGTTCATCAGTGCAGTGACCGATGTCCTGGCGGCAAACCAGACCTTCCCATTGCAGATAGCCGCTGCCATCGAAAGCCAGTTTGTTTGGCTCGATCACACCGTCGATGAATTTATCCAGAGATTCATCAATGGTTTCTACCGCGGTACCTTCCGGGAAACGCCATTTTACAGAGAAGCCCAGTTCCTGGAACTCGGCAATGTGTAACTTCTTACGTAAACGACGACTGCGATTTGTAGCCATTATTGCTTCCTCTCAAACATCAGATCCCATACGCCGTGGCCTAAACGCTGGCCACGCATTTCGAACTTGGTCACCGGGCGCGATTCCGGACGCGGGACATAGTGACCATCCTGCGACAGATTCGCCCAGCTTTCTAAACGGGTCATTACTTCGAGCATGTGTTCCGCATACGGCTCCCAGTCGGTTGCCATGTGGAATACACCGCCCACTTTCAGTTTTTTGCGCAGCTTCTCAACGAACTCCGGCTGCACGATACGACGCTTATTATGACGCGCTTTGTGCCACGGGTCAGGAAAGAATAGCTGCACCATGTCGAGCGAGCCATCCGGAATCATTTTTTCCAGCACTTCAACCGCATCGTGACACATCACGCGCAGGTTGCTGACACCCTCTTCGTGCGCGGTCGCCAGACACGCGCCGACACCCGGCGAGTGGACTTCAATCCCGATAAAGTTCTGATCAGGATTCTGCTGCGCCATCGTCACAAGCGAAGTGCCCATGCCGAAACCGATTTCCAGTACAACAGGTGCTGAGCGACCAAATAAGGCATCAATTGCCAGTGGTTGTGCCTGAAACTCCACGCCCATCACCGGCCAGAAGTTGTCCAGCGCAAATTGCTGACTTTTAGTCAGACGGCCCTGACGGCGGACAAAGCTACGGATACGGCGCATTGCGCGACCGTTCTCGTCGAATTCCGGTGAAATGACGTCGTTTTTCATGGTGTTTCCACTCCAATTGGCAAGACGCGGTACCCGCGCGCGGATGCCTGTGCTTTGGTCACTACATATAAGGAAAGGCGCATTATCCAAACTTACTCCCGATTAGCAAGGCTTGCGGGCAGGAAATCCGTCAATAGCGTGCGTAAAGCAGTGCGGAAAGTTCCGGTTTACAGCCAGACGGGAACTGTGATGTGATCAGCCCCGTCTTTTAACCCTGCCGGACTGTAATTCACCCATGATGGAAGCCCAACGTTTCTCACCTCTGGTGCTCGACTGGTATCAGCGCTATGGCCGCAAAACGCTGCCGTGGCAAATCGCAAAAACACCTTATAAAGTCTGGCTTTCAGAAGTGATGTTGCAGCAAACGCAGGTAGCGACTGTTATTCCGTATTTTGAACGCTTTATGCAACGCTTTCCGACGGTGTCTGATCTGGCCGCCGCGCCGCTCGATGAAGTTCTGCATCTGTGGACCGGTCTGGGCTATTACGCCCGCGCGCGTAACCTGCATAAAGCGGCGCAGACCATTGCCAGTCAGCACGGCGGCGTGTTCCCGACGACCTTTGATGAAATCCTCGCGCTGCCCGGCATTGGCCGTTCCACTGCGGGCGCGGTTTTGTCGCTGGCACTCAATCAGCACTACCCTATTTTAGACGGGAATGTGAAGCGCGTGCTGGCCCGCTGCTATGCCGTTGACGGCTGGCCGGGCGAGAAGAAAACCGAAAACAAGCTGTGGACGATAAGCGAAGATGTCACCCCCGCTGAAGGCGTTGCCCAGTTTAATCAGGCGATGATGGATTTAGGTGCGATGGTTTGCACCCGCAGCAAGCCAAAGTGCGAACTGTGCCCGGTGAAATCAGGCTGCGAGGCTTATGCACATCACAGCTGGGCGAAATATCCCGGTAAAAAACCGAAGAAAACCCTGCCGGAAAAGACCGCGTTTATGCTGATGATCCAGCAGGAAGATAAAGTCTGGCTGGAACAGCGTCCGCCGGTTGGCCTGTGGGGCGGGCTGTTCTGCTTCCCGCAATTTACCAGCGAAGATGAACTGGCTCTCGGGCTGAAAAAATACGGTGTTACGCAAAATCAGTTGCAGCAGCAGACCGCTTTTCGTCACACTTTCAGCCATTTCCATCTGGATATTGTCCCGATGTGGTTAAATCTGCGTTCTGCTGCGGGTTGCATGGATGAAGGTGCGGGTCTCTGGTATAACTTAGCGCAACCACAATCCGTCGGGCTGGCCGCGCCGGTAGAGCGTCTGTTGACGCAACTGGCCAAAGAACCGACCCAAAAGAACGATCGATAAGGAATTAGCATGAGCAGAACGATTTTTTGTACTTTTCTCAAGCGTGATGCACAAGGGCAAGACTTCCAGCTGTACCCTGGCGAGATTGGCAAACGTATCTTTAATGAGATTTCTAAAGAAGCCTGGTCTCAGTGGATGACCAAGCAAACCATGCTTATCAACGAAAAGAAACTCAGCATGATGAATCCGGAAGACCGCAAATTGCTGGAACAGGAAATGGTCAACTTTCTGTTCGAAGGCCAGGACGTTCATATCGAAGGCTATACCCCGCCGTCAAAATAATCATTTATTACAATGGTTGAAACATTAAGGCAGGCACTCCGGGTGCCTGCTTCTTTCATCAGAAACGGTTTGTAAGATGAAGAAAATTTTAGCTTTGCTGGTTATCGCGCCCATGTTGATCTCCTGCTCCGGCAGCAAGAAAGACCAGTTCAACGAAGCTTATGTAAAAGACACCAACGGATTCGATATTTTGATGGGGCAGTTTGCCCACAACATCGAAAACATTTGGGGAATGAATGAAGTGCTGATCGCGGGTCCGAAAGACTACGTGAAATATAGCGATCAGTATTACACCCGCAGTCACATCAACTTTGATGCGGGTACCATCACCCTCGAAACTATTTCAGGCACGGATCCGGCGGCAAGCCTGCGTCAGGCTATTGTCAGCACATTGCTGGTGGGCGACGATCCGGGCAATGTTGACCTCTATTCCGATGCCAACGATATCCAGATCAGCCGTGAACCGATGTTGTACGGTCAGGTTCTCGATAACACCGGTCAGCCAATCCGCTGGGAAGGCCGTGCGGCAAGCTTTGCTGATTATCTGATTCAGAACAAGCTGATGCGCCGTCAGTCCGGTCTGCACGTGATTTATTCCGTGACTATCCAGATGGTGCCAAACCACCTGAACAAACGTGCGCATAAATATCTGCCGATGATCCGTGAGGCGTCCGCCAAATATGGCGTCGATCAGTCACTGATACTCGCGATTATGCAAACTGAATCTGCCTTTAACCCTTATGCGGTGAGTAATGCCGATGCGCTGGGGCTGATGCAGGTTGTGCAGCACACCGCCGGGGTGGATGTGTTCAAATCTGAGGGCAAATGGGGCAAACCAAGCCGAAGCTATCTGTTTGATCCACAGAATAATATTAATACCGGTACGGCTTATCTGGCGATGCTTCAAAACGTGTATCTGGGGAATATCGATAACCCGACTTCACGTCGCTATGCAGTGATTACGGCTTATAACGGTGGTGCAGGCAGCGTTCTTCGCGTGTTCTCACAGAACAAAACGCAGGCGTTTAACATCATCAACAATATGGCACCGGGTGACGTTTACACCACTCTGACGACAAAACACCCGTCGGCAGAATCGCGCCGCTATCTGTACAAAGTGAACAATACTCAGCGCAGTTACCGCCGCGTGGATTAACGTTTACCGTACCGGCTCTTCAGGCGTGAGGAGCCGGTACGAACGCCTTAACTGTGAATCTGTACACTCTGCGTTTGCAGACTTTGCGTCTGGAATTTACCTTCACCCAAATCACTAACAATGTGATTCATGCGCTCTTCTGTCAGCTGATAATAACGGATAGAGAAAGCCGTTATCAGATAGAAAATAGCCGGTAAGACGGTGAATAAAATCAGAACGCCGCGTACCGCTTCTGCCGATTGTTGTTCCACGCCCGCCTGATAACCAAACCATGCCAGCCCCCAGCCTGTCAGCGCGCCACCAATCGCCACACCGAGCTTAATCACAAAAATATTCGCTGCAATGTTCATCCCGGTTATACGGCGCTGGGTTTTCCATTCGCCGTAATTATTGGCATCGGTAATCATTGACCATTGCAGCGGCGCATTTATCCCCTGTAATAAGTTAAGGGCAATATGCACGATAAAGGCAGGGATCCAGTAATCGGTGGGGAGCACAAAGAAGAGTAATCCAGCGAATGCGCTTAATATATTTACCCAAATCGACGCGCGGATTTTACACATCCACGAACCGAGCTTTTTGGCAAATAAACTGCCGATAACGGCGGCAACAGTGGTCGCCATCATGAACATGGAAATAATTCCACTTCCCTGATGAAGAACATATTGCACAAAATAAACCAGCAAACTGCCGCGAACAACCACGCCGCATAACATAGCAAGATTATAAACGGAGAGGATCCGCCACTGGTCATTTTGCAAAAGAACACGGACATCGCGGACAATATTCATGTTCTCTTCCTTCACCGGCGTAATACGTTCCCGCGTCGTCAGAAAACACACAAAGAACATCACGCAACCAATTACGCCGAAGATGCCCATCGCCCACTGCATGCCGGTCGCACGGTCTCCTGGAGAGATATAATCCGCTAACGGCAGGATAAGCGCCGTGCCCATTGCGCCACCGATCGGCGCAATCGCAAAGCGCCAGGATTGCAGGGAAAGATTATCCTGCGGATCCGCCGTAATAGCCGCGCCTAAAGAGCAGTAAGGAATATTAATCGCCGTGTACATTAAGGTCATAAATATATAGGCGAAGACTGCATAGATAATTTTACCGGTCTGTTCAAAGTTCGGTGTCGAATAAACCAGTACGCAACTGACGGCAAAAGGAATGCAAATAATCAGTAACCAGGGACGAAATCTTCCCCAGCGACTTTTTGTCTGATCGGCAATGGCACCCATAATAGGATCCGTGACCGCATCAAGCACCCTGACCACTAAGAACAGCGTGCCCATTACAGCCGGCGGTAAGCCATAAATATTCGTATAGAAATAAGCAAGAATAGCGACAGAGGAATCAAAAACAATGTGACTTGCGGCATCACCTAATCCAAAACCCAGTTTTTCTTTCGCACTGATCCTTTCAGTTAATGCTGACATGCAGTCACCTTTATTAAGATGGAGATCTGCATTAGTTATAATTCCAGAAAATCACTCTGAATATTGTGATTTCTCATTTACGTTTTATGCTTTTAATCAACTGTGACGCAGGTATCTATACTCTGACTGAATGATAGGGTTATTTTCGACCTGCATCACAGTTCCGGACGCCCGTTTATTACCGGGAGATAACCATAAAAAACCCATCCGGAGATGGGTTTTCAGGTGGACTATTGCGCGAGAACGTACCCCATCACGCGTTTCCAGCCGACCGGTTTCTTCTCGATATACACGCCCTGTAATTCCGGCGAGAAGCCAGGTAACAGATTGATCCCCTCTTCCAGCGCCATAAAGTAACGCTGTACCGCCCCGCCCCACAGTTCGCCCGGTACTACGCACAGCACGCCCGGAGGATACGGCAACGCGCCTTCTGCGGCGATACGCCCTTCGGCATCACCAATTGCCACGAGCTCGATGTTATCGCGGATAAACTCGTTGTGCGCGTCCTGTGGATTCATCACCACTTTCGGGAAGCTCTTTTCGCGGAACATCTCTTTTTGCAGCTCTTTCACATCGAAACTGACGTACAGGTTATGCATTTCCTGGCACAGCTGACGGATGGTGTAATTGCGGTAACGATCTTCGTTTTTACGATACACCGTCGGCAACACTTCGCTGAGCGGTGCATCTTCTTCGATGTACTGCTCAAAGCGCACCAGCTCTTCCACCAGCAACTGCATTTTGGCCGGTGTTTCGGCAGGCGTCAGCAGGAACAGGATCGAGTTCAGGTCGCATTTCTCCGGCACGATGCCGTTCTCGCGCAGATAGTTGGCCAGAATGGTCGCCGGGATCCCGAACTCAGTGTATTTACCGCTGGATGCATCGATGCCCGGCGTGGTCAGTAGCAGTTTGCACGGATCAACGAAATACTGCTTCTCAGCGTAACCGTCGAACGCGTGCCAGCGCTCACCCGGCACAAAATCGAAGAAGCGCACATCGTTAGCCATCTCATTCGTTTCATGATCCTGCCAGCGTTTGCCACCTACCGTTGGCGGTACAAACGGCAAAATCATCGAGCACTGATCCAACAGCATTTTGCGGGTTTCGATGCCGAGCTTCACGCACTCCATCCACATATGTTTTCCGCTGCCACCGGCATGAATACGCGCATTCACATCCAGTGCGGCAAACAACGGATAAAACGGGCTGGTGGAGGCGTGCATCATAAACGCATTGTTCAGCTTTTTATGGCTGCAATGACGCTTCTGGCCTTTGATGTGATTGTCTTTCTTGTGGATCTGCGAAGTCTGGGAGAATCCTGCCTGCTGCTTATGCACCGACTGCGTAACGATAATGCCCGGATCGTTTTCGTTAAGCTCCAGCAGCAACGGCGAGCATTCTTTCATCATCGGGATGAATTGCTCGTAACCGACCCATGCGGAATCAAACAGGATGTAATCGCACAGATGACCGATTTTATCGACCACCTGACGCGCGTTGTACACCGTGCCGTCGTAGGTGCCGAGCTGGATAATCGCCAGACGGAACGGACGTTTCTCGTCAGCGCGATCCGGCGCCACTTCTTTGATCTGTTTACGCAGATAAGCTTCGTCGAAACAGGCCGCATCAATGCCGCCGATAAACCCAAACGGGTTGCGTGCTGTTTCGAGATACACCGGCGTCGCGCCTGCCTGCAAAAGCGCGCCGTGGTGGTTTGATTTGTGATTGTTACGGTCGAACAGCACCAGGTCCTCGCGGGTCAGCAGCGCGTTTGTGACGACTTTATTGGCCGCAGACGTGCCATTGAGCACGAAATAGGTTTTATCGGCACTGAAGACTTTAGCAGCATACTTTTGAGCGTCTTTCGCCGAGCCTTCGTGGATCAGCAAATCGCCCAGTTTGACGTCCGCATTACACATGTCGGAGCGGAAAATATTCGGGCCGTAGAAATCATAAAACTGACGCCCGGCCGGATGGCGACGAAAGAACTCCCCCCCCTGATGTCCCGGACAGGCAAACGTGGCGTTCTCCATCTCAACATACTTTTTCAGCGTGTCGAAAAACGGCGGGAATAGCGCTTCCTCATAAGCCTGGGCGGCGGATTCAATTTGTGCCGCATAAAACGCCTGATTAGCATCCGATAAGGTGATCACGCCTTTCAGCACCGGTAAAAATTCCGGCGAAACCTGCTCCGTTCCCTGCACAGCAACAAACGCGGGAATACCAAATCCCAGCGTTTCAATCTCCGCCAGCCGGCCGTGGTTGAGGTCACCCACAGAAATGATGATGGCCGCAACGTCCGCGTAATCGGCGCGACGCAGGTCAACGACCAGACGTGCCGTCTGGAGATAAGGGGCGACTGAAGCGCTTGCTGCAAGTTTTAAGTGTTTCATTCAGACTCTCAAACGGTTAAGTAAGAGGGTGTGCCAGATGGCACGGCAATGAGCAGGTTCTTACGTCGTAGAACAATTGCGCGCAGATCCCGGCCCGGCAAATGACGTTAGCTGAAGCGAGTTATCGAGTGCGGCAGGACAATGCCGGTACGGCAAAGTGGTGACAAATCGAGTTTCAGGCCAGCCACGTCTGATAGACAACAGTAAAATCAGAGAAATGCCCTGTGGATGACTCTCTGTTTTTAATAATGCCTAACAGCGGACAAACGGTAGCCTTACCGCATGAAAGAAACTGCATAAGGAGAAAAGCTGAAATCGTGGTGTTTACAGCACCCGGAGATCATCATCAGATTTTTTCTGCACTTATAAAAAGCGCGATGTGATAAACCAGCCATGCCGCAACCCTCTTGAGCTGTCGCGTGAAAACGGGAACAGAGTTGTTTAATAAATCGGCGCAATAATGGCATCTTTTAGACCCCTGTTCAACCCTGTAAATCGCGCGATTTTCTTACAAAATACGACACCACCTGGCCGGGAATTCATCCTGTAAATTTCCGGCAAACCGCCGATTGCGGCAGTTAAATCGACAAATCGTCGTAAAAAGCATCATTCAGATGACGAACACCCCCGTTGTCACAAAAAGCCGTTGACGACACATGCCCAATACGGTTTAATGCGCCCCGTTGCCCGGATAGCTCAGTCGGTAGAGCAAGGGATTGAAAATCCCTGTGTCCTTGGTTCGATTCCGAGTCCGGGCACCATATTTAGAAGAACCCGCCTATGGCGGGTTTTTTGCTTTCTGGCATTTACAACCTTACTGGTTACACGGGATCTTCCTTCAATTTCCGGTGATATCTCAATGAATTCTGCGTGTTACGTCCTGCTGGTTTTAGTGGTCGGTACCAGCCTCATTACGCCATATCCTGTCTGGATCGGTTTGCACCTGCTCAACCTGCTGACACTGCTGATATACGGGGCCGATAAGCTTGCAGCCTGCAGAGGCTGGCGGAGGATACCGGAAAACACGCTACTGTTGTTCGGGCTGCTCGGGGGTTGGATCGGAGCCCTGGTCGGTCAGCAACTTTTCAGGCATAAAACGCATAAACAACCTTTCCGCACCTGGTTTATGTTAAGCATCGCTGCCAATATTGCTGCTGTTTCAGTGGGCGTCTGGCTGATGTACGGGCGGTAAATAGCAGGCAAAAAAAAGCCGGAGAATGTCAGCGCATTCTCCGGATTTTTTGTACTTCTTCACAAAAGGCAGCTGCCGTTATCCGTACAGCTTCAGGCGCGCAGCCCTTTTGGCCGTGGCCAGATCGGCCAGCACCATCTCAATCACCAAATCCTGCAATGAGGTTTCGGGGGCCCAGCCTAACTGACGCCGCGCTTTTGACGGGTTTGCTGAAACCTTGCTGACCTCTGCCGGGCGGAGACAACGGGGGTCGACGGCGACAATGACGTCCCCGACTTTGAGTGCCGCTGCTAACGGGCTGATAATCGCCGCGATCACACCTTTCTCCTCGATACCTTTACCGACGAAGCGAAGCTTGATCCCGAGCTCAAGGGCGGCAAATGTGACGAACTGACGCACTGTAAATTGCACGCCGGTGGCAATGACAAAATCTTCAGGTTTATCCTGCTGTAACATTAGCCATTGCATTTTGACATAATCCCTGGCGTGGCCCCAGTCGCGTAATGCATTGAGATTGCCCAGATAGAGGCATTTCTCCAGTCCCTGCGTGATATTTGCCAGGCCCCGCGTGATTTTACGCGTCACAAAACGTTCATTGCGCCGCGGCGATTCATGGTTAAACAGAATGCCGTTGCAGGCGTGCATACCAAAAGTTTCCCGGTAATTCACCACCGTCCAGAAGTCGCTGATTTGCGCGACCGCATCCGCAGAAGGCACATTAAATGTGACCATTTCGTTGATCGACATTCCATCAACCAGTCCGCACAATGTGGGAGATGACGCATGGTAATAACGGGTTTTGTGCTCCAGTCCCTGCGAACGGATAGCTTCCAGCATTCTCAGAGCACTGATCCCGACGGCGGGTAAAGTGGAGTGAGTTGCTGTCCCGCTGGTGATATCCAGATTATAAATCTCATCCGGACGAATCAACGCCAGCAATCCACCCGAATTGGAAATTTCGCCCTGGTTATAATGATGAATACGAAAATCAGGATGATTAAAATATTCATCATCATTGAAAGATTCAGTATTCATAACCGGACGGTGTTGAATAATACCGTGGACGATGTAACCTTTTTTAAGCAAAAGCTCAGCCAGATAGGAGCCGTCTTGCCCGGAGATATCGGTAATAAGAGCGACCTTAGACATAGTAAACCCTTAGATTACAATTTAAAAAGCATCAGGAAAGATGCACGATTATAATTGCAAGGTTATGTAAGTGAGATGAATTGCAGATTAGTAAGTCAACGACATAAAATGAAAATAACAATATTAATAAACGACGCGTTTGCTCTCATTAAAGTCATGCCATTTAGTTTTGATATATTCATCCAGTTCATTATGAAAACGTTGTGCAGAAAACTTTAACGCATTTTCGCGACAGTCCAGCGGAAGAATAGATTTCTGTATCGTATCAAAGTGATGTACGGCTTTAATGAGTGATTCTGCTGTTTGTTCCGCGAAAAATACTCCGGTCGCATTCTTTTCACCGTAAGGTCTGATAGTTTCAAGAACACCTCCCTTGCCAAAAGCAATCACCGGTGTCCCGCTGGCCTGCGCTTCAACCGGCGTAATGCCAAAATCTTCCTCCGCTGCAAAAACAAACGCTTTCGCACGTCGCATATAATCTTGCATTACATCGTCAGGCTGATAACCCAGTATTTCAATGTTACTGCCCGCTTTCGCTTTAATTTTGCTCATTTCAGAGCCATCACCAATGACCACCAGCTTCTTATCTGGCATCTGGCTGAAGGCCTCAACAATAAGGTCAATACGTTTGTAAGGCACCATGCGAGAAGCCGTAAAATAGAAATCCTCTTTATTCTCCTGCAATGTAAAGCGCTCTACATCAACTGGCGGATAAATAACATCAGCATCGCGGCCATAGACTTTCTTAATCCGGCGGGCGATAAAGTGCGAATTCGCGATAAAGTGATCCACACCATTGGCGGTCCGGTAATCCCAGATCCTGATTTTATGCAAAAACCAGCGGGCCAGCTTGCCTTTGAAACCTTTGTTCAGGCCTGCCTCGCGCAAATACTGGTGCTGGAAATCCCAGGCATAACGGATCGGAGAATGCACATAACTAATATGCAACTGGTCAGGGCCGGTCAGCACTCCTTTTGCCACCGCATGGCTGCTGGAGAGCACAATGTCATGCCCGGTGACATCAAGTTGTTCTATAGCCAGCGGCATTAAAGGCAGGTATTGCTGATATTTCTTTTTAGCAAAAGGCAAGCGCTGAATAAAAGATGTCTTCGCTTCCTTACCGTAGAACTTCTTACGCGATTCGTCAGAAAGAAAATCGACAACAGAGTAAATATCTGCGTGTGGGTATAATTTAATAAATTCGGCGATAACTTTTTCTGACCCTGCAAATGTCACCAACCAGTCAGCGACAATCCCCACACTCACATCATGTGACATATTTTTAACCTTATAAATTGATAAGTGAGCAATGCGAATCCAGAGCGAGTTACTATCACTCACTTAATTAAAATATTATTAATCATTACATACTGCGAAGAATGGATAGAATTCTTCTGGTTTGTTCCTGCATGAGTTTTGTATTAGCGCGGGATTCTACATTTAACCTAACCACAGGCTCAGTATTAGAACTGCGGAGATTGAAACGCCATTCATCAAATTCAAGACTGATCCCGTCAGTATGATCCACTTTAACCGCATCAGTTTGATACATGGCTAACACGCGGGCAATAGCTTCATTGGGGTGTTGCAGGTAACTGTTAATTTCGCCGGAAGCAGGATAAGCCGTGATCCGGTCATTAATTAATTGTCGTAGTGATTTCCCTTTAACATGTAATAACTCAGCGACCAGCAACCAGGGGATCATTCCGCTGTCGCAATAATAGAAATCGCGAAAGTAATGATGGGCGCTCATCTCACCACCATAGACCGCATCTTCCTGACGCATACGTTCTTTAATAAAAGCATGACCGGTTTTCGACATTACCGGTATACCACCGGCTTCGGTGACTATATCAATGGTATTCCAGCTCAGGCGCGGGTCATGGATAATACGTGAGCTGGGATATTTTTCGAGAAAGGCATCCGCAAGCAGACCCACGATGTAATAACCTTCGATAAAGTTACCTGCATCATCAAAGAGAAAACACCTGTCAAAATCCCCGTCAAATGCGATCCCCATATCCGCTTTATGTTTAATAATAGCGTCAGTGGTATCCTGCCGGCACTCCGGTAATAACGGATTAGGGATACCGTTCGGAAAGGTGCCATCCGGCTGATGGTGCACTTTGATAAACTCAACCGGCGCGCCTGCCTGAATAAAACGCTGCTCAATGGCATCGATAACATGTCCGGCAGCACCGTTACCAGAGTTGATGACCAGTTTCAGTGGCCGGGTAAAATTGTCCAGATTGACGTAGCTAAGAAGCTTGTCCACATAAGCATCAAGCACTGAGGCTTTTTCGTAGGTCCCACGGGAAGCGCTGTCCCCCAGCCCAAAAGCATTTGCTTCCGCCAGCGCCTGGATATCGCGCAGGCCGGTATCGCCACTTATAGGCTTTGAGTTCTCGCGGACCAGCTTCATGCCATTATAATTCATCGGATTATGGCTGGCCGTGACTTCTATACCACCATCCAAAGCCAGGTAGGAAGTGGCAAAATAGATCTCTTCCGTTCCCGTAACCCCAATATCGACCACATCAGTACCAGCGTCCTGCAACCCTCTGGCCAGGGCAAACTTTAATGATTCACTGGTTAAACGGACATCCCCGCCTAATACCATCTTTTTAGGCTTTAAATATTCGCCATAAGCGCGACCTATTCTGTAAGCGATGTCTTCGTTTAATTCGATGCCTAATTCACCGCGGATATCATAAGCTTTAAAGCAGGTTAATTTACCTGACATATTTTACCCCTAAATTAACAGCGACCATAGTGATCTTTTATACGGATAATATCGTCATCTTCCAGATAAGAGCCCGACTGTATTTCCAAAAGCTCCAGTGGAATTTTCCCAGGATTTTCCAGACGATGCTGAGCACCAACGGGAATAAAAGTGGATTCATTTTCAGTGAGCAGATAATCCTTATCTTCGAGAATAACCCTGGCGGTACCTGAAAGAATTACCCAGTGTTCAGTCCGGTGATGATGCATTTGTAATGAGAACTGTCCTCCGGGTTTTACGGTTATCCTGTTCACATGATAACGCGGCGCGGTCACGATATTATCGTTACGTCCCCATGGCCGATATGATTCGCGATGTAAACGATATTCCCGGCGCTTATTACTTTTCAGATACTCGACGACTTTTTTAACATCCTGAACCTGGTTTTTATCAATTACTAATACGGCGTCTTTCGTATTAACAATCACCAGATTATCCACACCAATCGCTGCCACTAATTTCTCATCAGTGTTGATATAGCAATTCGTCGCATTATGAGTAAATACATCACCATTAACGGCATTCCCCTCACCGTTTTTGTCATTCACTTCCCAAAGCGCCGACCAGGAACCCACATCATTCCATCCCGCATCTAAAGGAACCACGATCGCATCAGTGGTTTTTTCCATGACCGCGTAATCAACAGACTCATCCGGACAGGAAATAAAAGATTCTCTATCCACACGAATGAAATCCTGTTGCTCATCCGACTGCGCGGTTTCAATAGCTTTGCGACAAGCTTCGAGTATGTCTGGTCTGAATTTCTGCATCTCCTCAAGAAAACGCTTAGCAAGGAACAGAAACATGCCGCTGTTCCAGTAATACTCGCCGCTTTCAAGATATTGCAATGCAGTAGGAAGATTAGGTTTCTCAACAAACCGTTGCACCCTAAAAACAGATTCGGCATCACCGCTGAATTCCGTCCCCCGCTGTATATAGCCGTATCCGGTTTCAGGGCCTGTCGGCACAATGCCGAAAGTCACCAGTTTCCCGTGCTCGGCAAACGAAATAGCATTCTGTACGGCCCGATGAAAGGCCGCTGGAGACTCAATTACATGGTCAGCGGCAAGGACGAGTAACAGCGGGTCATGGCCGTCATCGATAGCACTGAGCGCAGCCAGCGTGATCGCAGGCGCCGTATTGCGCCCGACCGGCTCAAGAATAATATTGTCCGAAAGTTGGTTTATTTGCCGCAATTGTTCAGCGACAAGAAAACGATGCTCTTCATTACAAATAACCAGCGGCGAAGAAACATTCAACCCATCTAAACGGGTGATCGTTTCCTGAAGCATTGAGTGATCGCCATGCAGACGAAGAAATTGTTTTGGATAAAGCTCGCGAGACATCGGCCACAAACGACTACCGGTGCCACCAGCCATGATTACTGGAAGGATCATAATATTCGTCTCAAGAAAAAATTCAGATAATATTAAATCATGGAAAATAACGATTCGGTGCGTAGAGAAATAACTGAATTATCATTCATAATGAGTACAGGCAAATATTGAGTAATTTATTTTTTGATTTTAAAGATCGTTTTAAAGGCAAAAAATAGTAATGCAGGTGAAATTTTAATCATGAGTATTGAGTAAAACTTCTTATAATTAAGCTGAGATTTTAACCTGAGTAAATAAGAAACATTGATGTGTTTTTCTATTTCTTTAACTTCATTTTTCGGAGCACCAAATTTAATTGCATTAATAAAAACCATCAAACTCACAATATACTCATGTTTTATTATCTTCAACTCATCTGAACCTGAAATAATTAAAGGATTTACCAGTGACTTTGTAATTTCCAGGTATTGCATTCTGTCTAGCGCTTTTCGATAGGACATTTTTGTTAACGAGGAATTATGCTGAATATAATGGTACTTAGGTTCGCTGCCAAATGAGATGTCAGCTCCATTGATAAACATTTTCATAATAACAAGGTAGTCTTCAAAAACAGGTAACTTAGCATCAAAGCTAACATTCCTGAAAAGATTCCTTTTGAATATTTTATGCCAAAGAAAACCTGTTATTTCATTGTCCAGCATGGAAAAAACAGCCTCTTTACCTCTGAGTGTCCTATTGGGAGAAAATTTATTTACTGTACCAGTTTGGACGCCTTCAGGTGTTTCAGAGTAGTACAAGCACTGGCCTATATCCGTATTATTATTTACCACAATATTTATTAAATAACTTATAGCATCATGCTCGAAGTAGTCATCAGAATCCAAAAAACAAATAAAATCACCCTTTGCATTATCCACCAACTCATTCCGTGTGAAAGATACCCCTTCATTTTTGACATTGTGAGAAATACTATGAGCAATATGAGCGTGCTCAATAAAAAAATTTTCAACGATTGCCACTGAGGTATCATTAGAAAAATCATCGACAATAACCACTTCTATATTAGAATAGGTTTGAAAAGCAACAGACTCCAGGGCCTTCCTGATATACTTTTCAGAGTTGAAAAGAGGAATAAGGATGCTAACTAATGCTAATTGCGTTGCCATAAATTTATCTAACCCCTCTTAAATATCTTTCTCGTGAATGAAAGTATCATTATCTTCTTACTCTTAGACGTGATAGTGAAAATAAGAATAAAATAAAATATCGCACCAACGAGAACTTTTATTGCTATTCCAGACCAGGACTCATTTAATAACGTAAACTCCTGCATACCCATCAGAATCAAACACATGCCCCCGGAGCATATAATGGGAACAATAATCTCTCTTATGTATTGTCTGAATGTTAAATTCAACAATGTTAATGCACACCATGCAGAAACAGGGTAAAGAAGTATTGTACGGATGGAAAATACCAGTGCAGTGGCAATCAAACCAAATCGCACAAAAATATAAAATGCCAAAACATTACTTATTGCATAAAGCAGTGTTAATCTGGCTTGCCACTCGGGTTTATCACGGGCAAACATGACGGAATGATTGTAATATCCAATAGATGTAACAAAACCTACAGCACTGACAATCTGCATTATGGGTACAGATGGCATCCATTTCTGTCCCAGCAGCAGAAAAGTAATATCATGGGATAAAGAACTAAGGCCAACAAAAGCAGGCGCTGTTACCAGAACTGTAAAATAGGTTGCTTGCAGATACTTTTTACCAAATTCATTCAAGTCATTTTTATACCGGGTGAATGCGGGTAATGAAACCCGCATTAATGCGGACGAGAGAACGGTGTTCAGGGTGTTTACTATACGCTTACCAGCCGAATAAACACCGGCACCTGCTGTTCCAATAAAGTATGTAATAAAGAAAACATCACTATTTTGATTCGCGAAGTTAGTAATATTACTCAGAGCCACATGCTTAGAAAACCCTAAAGACTCGCGAATTGAATCCTTCGAAATTTTCATTTTTGGCTTCCAGGGAGTTGTCACCCACAGCACGACCAGAGAAATCAGGGAAGTGACAACTTGCTGAACCACCAGACTGGTAACAGCATAGCCTTTATATGCAAGCACCACCCCGACAACGCCCCCGATAGAGATAGAACAGATTGATCTTATCGCTAAGGGGCGGAACATCATATTGTGCGTTAACCAAGCCTCGTGTGTCCGGCTCAATCCGCTGACGACAATAATAATTCCTGTTCCCCGGATCACATTGGCCAGCTCCGGTACTTTCATATACGCCTCTATAAGCGGGGCGGAAAAGAAAACAATCAAAAATGCAGGTGCAGATAAAGAGAAACATAAAAAAAATGCAGAATTATAATCTACAGATGTCGGTGACTTCATTCTCACGATAGATGTTGCGATACTATCGAATATGACATTTCGAAAAAACTGTGTAACAAGTAAGGCAATAAAAAAAATTGATCCAAATGCAATAATCTTAGCTGGCGGATTCAATCCCCTAGAACAGAG
>NZ_RAHH01000023.1 GCF_003602095.1 Rahnella woolbedingensis
AGCGCCTTCGCAGGCAAAGACATCTGCTGTTGCAGCCATTCCTGAAGATTGTCGCCAAAGCGCAAACTGCGCCAAAGCTGATAGACATTTTCCTCGTGGGAATAATTGAGCACGATTTCACGTTTTTCTTTGTCACCGCCGTGGGTCGTATCGGTGTAATTCACCCCGTCAACTCTGGCTTTCATGGTCAGCACGCCGAGATTATCCAGGCTCACCTGTGCATCAGAACGGCTGATTTCCAGATATCGCAGCAGACCAATCACCATGCCATTGGCAAAGTTTCCGCTGGCCATCGCATCCGCAAATTGCGGGTCGAGGCGCAGCGTCAGGCCGCCGTCGTTTTTGATCCAGCCGTTATGAATAATCCACTGCGGATTATCTACGTACAGCGGCAGCTCGCCATAAATCACGCCTGACATCGCCAGTTGTTTCGGTTTGAGTGCGGTGAAAAGTTCGCTGAGATTGATTTTTTCGAGTTTAAGCACCGCGGCATCATGTTGCGGCATTCTCAGCGCCGAAAGACTCAGACGCCCGCGCAGAACGTCCACGCCCAGATTGCTCAACGTCAGCGGCGTCTGTTCACTCCAGGGATAATGTCCCTGCAAATCGGCGGTCACGTTCTGCATTTTGACCAGATTATTCACTTCGCCGATACGCAGCGTCACCGGTTTTTTTACACCCAGTTGCCAGACCTGATCCTGCAGGCGATAAGGCAGACTGAAATCCAGCCCGCTCAGGTCACCGTCTTTCATCCACAAGCCGCCGTTTTTCACGACCCAGTGGCCACCCGCCACAAATCCCTGCTCGCGCGCCGCCGAGAACGCCGACTGCGCATAGAATGTGCCTTCGCGCAGTTTGATGTTCAAATCTGGCGTCAGCAATGTCTGGAATGCGGTCAGTCGCTGTTTTGGCCACCAGCCTTCACCGCGTAACCGTTCGCCGTCCCAGCGGCCATTGAGTCGGATCGGGCCAATCGGTTTGGCATCGAGCATTCCGCGCATCGTGAAACGATTCGGGCTGTCACCGCTGAGCTGTAAGACCAGCGTAGCAGGTGGCAGGTATCCGCCGTTTGCCAGCGCAATTTTCTTCGCTACCAGCTTAACGTCGCCCTTAAATTCGGTCGGTAAATCAGGATACTGAGGTTTAAAATGTGAAGACGGCGGACGTTTCCACATCAGCGGATGTTCCAGCGTCAGGCGCGGTGCTTCGACATCCACCAGGCCGTAATGCAGCCGGTCAAAACCGGTGGAAAGAGAATTAATGCTGATGAGATTGTCATGCCACTGGCCTTTCCCGGACATATCCCAGCGCCCGTTCAGCGGCGGCAAATGACCGTTGCCCCAGTAGTTGAAATTCCACTTTCCGATATCAGGCCAGAACGCCAGCGCTTTGCCGCTGAGGTGTAAATCAAACGCGCCCCAGAAGCTATGCCGCGCTTTAAGAATGGCCTGAAGGGGTCCGCTGACGCCTTCTGCCGACACTTTTACGCCCGCCAGCGGCCAGCGCGCGTCGCTGATGGTCAGTTCAGGCGTCGGTTTGCCCCATGCACGCAACAGTGAACCGCTGTGAAGTGAAAGTGTCGGATTCAGAACCGAGCCGCTGAGCTGGCCGGGAAGCGAAGCACTGAGCGAGGTGCTCTGGAGGTTGGCCTGCCCGGTGAGACGGAAATCGAGATGACTGTCGAGCAACCCGACGCGCCCCGGCCCCATCGTCAGCACCACGTTTGCCTTGCCATTGTGCCCCTGCGTCAGCACGTTCAGACGCGCCGTGATATTGGTTTGGTCGAACGTCGGCGTCCAGTCGCTGAGCGTCAGATTCACGCCACCGGTCAGCGGTTGCGTGCCATACGGCCACCGCCACTGCCCCTGTGTGATCTGTAAATCGTTGTTGCTCAGTTTCCACGGCAGCATCAGCAACGGCTGCTGGCTGTCTTTTTCTGCCAGCGTCAGCACGCCTTCGGTTGCCTGCCAGCTGAGCTGAATATCCAGCGGATTGGGCACCTGCGCGGTTTGCATTTCGGCGTGCAGTTCGCCGGATTCAGGAAGGGTGTCGAACGTTGCGGGCAGCAGCAGCTTACCGCTCAGCGTGACCGGCTGGTCACTGCCCGGAGGCGTCAGACTGAAAGAGTGGATCGCCAGCTGGCGGTTACCGTCAAGCACCGCGTCGAGTTTCAGTGATTCGCCATTAAATGAAAGGTGCTGTGCGCCGTCTGCATTACTCATCTGCAATTTACCGGCATAGCGCTGCCAGGGCGTGACGGAAAGATGATCGATGCTGACATCGCCGGGCGGCAAAATCTGCTGAATACCGGCCAGCGAAAGCGTCTGCTGACTGTCGCTTTTGGGCATTTTCGCCAGACAGGCAGTATCGACGCTGAGCGCATCCAGCTTCAGCACCCAGCGCGAGTCATGGCGACTCAGGCGGGCATTGCGCGCGGTCGCCAGCTGGCAGTCTCCGGCGGCATAGGTCACGCCCGGTATTTGCAACATGCCGTCAGCCCAGCGCGGCGCGCCTTTGAGCGTCAGTTGAGTCCCTGCGGGAAGCCAGTGACCCGCCACAACGGGCAGCCAGCGCGGCACAGTTTTCCATAGCACCCACATCAGTAATGCGACAATCACCACTATACTCAGGAGTATCTGCGCGCTTTTCTTCAGTCCGTTCCTCATGACTTGCCTTGTCTTATGCTTCACTAAATGTGCTAACCGCCCGCAAGATATCATAATTAGCGTAACAACTGATGGCAGGAATGCCATCTGCCGCGTAACAAATAGCACAGGATAAATTGTCTGCGCTGCCGCGCTCTGCTAGTTTGGTGGCATATTGCGAATTGTTTCCAAAAGGGCTAAGTCCTTATAAAACAGCCGGAAACGGTTTCGCCAGAGATTCAAACTCACCGCGGAGAAACACCATGAAAGTGGCTGTCTACAGTACTAAAAATTATGACCGGAAATATCTGGAACTGGTCAATCAGCATTATGGCTATGAACTGGAGTTTTTCGATTTTCTGCTTACCCCGCAAACGGCGAAAACAGCGATAGGTTCTGACGCAGTTTGTCTTTTTGTTAACGACGATGGCTGTCGTGAAGTTCTGCAGGAACTGGCGTCGCTCGGTATTAAAACCCTGGCCCTGCGCTGCGCGGGTTTTAATAATGTCGATCTGGAAGCAGCGAAAGAGCTGGGTATTTCAGTGGTACGCGTACCCGCCTACTCACCGGAAGCGGTCGCTGAACATGCCGTAGGAATGATGATGTGTCTGAACCGTCACATTCATCGCGCGTATCAACGTACCCGTGAAGCTAACTTCTCTCTCGAAGGGCTGATCGGCTTTAATATGTACCAGCGTACCGCCGGAATCATCGGTACCGGCAAAATTGGCGTGGCCGCCATGCGGATCCTGAAAGGTTTCGGTATGCGTATTCTGGCGTACGATCCGTACCCGAGCCCGCTGGCGCTGGAACTCGGCGCAGAATATGTCGATCTGGATACCTTATATGCCGAATCTGACGTGATCTCGCTGCACTGCCCGCTGACGCCGGATAACCACCATATGCTCAATGCCGGTGCGTTCGCCAAAATGAAAGACGGTGTGATGATCGTCAACACCAGCCGTGGCGCATTGCTGGATGCCACCGCCGCCATAGATGCGCTGAAAAAACAAAAGATTGGCGCGCTGGGGATGGATGTTTACGAAAACGAACGCGATCTGTTCTTCGAAGATAACTCCAATGAAGTGATCCTCGACGACGTGTTCCGCCGTCTGTCTTCATGCCATAACGTGTTGTTCACCGGCCATCAGGCTTTCCTGACCAGCGATGCGCTGACCAGCATTTCTGAAACCACGCTGATGAATATTGATCAGCTGGCGAAAGGCGAGCATTGCCCTAACCTGCTCTGATCCGGCCATAAACGCCGGAATGTTAAGGCTCACCGCGGTGAGCCTTTTTCTTTTGGAACATTGGGCTCAGCGGCTCAACACCCTGCTGATCTCCGTCCCGTAGCCGGTAACGGTCAGTACGTCATCGGCCAGCGTCACCGACGAAAACGGCAGGCTGCTTTCGCCGTCCACCATCCCTTTCAGCGTAATAAAATCGGTATTTCCGACACGGTCGTAACCGCCGCGATGGTCGTGACCGGCAAAATAGGCGCGCACGTCATAGCGACAAAGCAATTCGACCAGCGTCTCGCAGTTCCACAGGTTATGGCTGTTTACCGGCGTCAGCGGGTAATGTCCGAAAACCAGCACCACTTCGCGCTGCTCACGGGCTTCGCGCAGATTCTGTTCAATCCATTCCAGCTGTTTGCGCCCGACCGCACCGTTCCACGGCTGCGCCTGCGACTGCTGGCATTCGGTCAGTTCTTCCAGCATATATTCAGCCAGCTGGCGGTCATCACCGTTGGCATGATTGCAATACAGGCTGACGTCGTTGCCATCGATGACCAGAAAACGATAACCCGGCAGGCTGAACGAATAATAACTTTTCGGCAGGCCAATCGCCGGTTTCTGCGCGCCGAGATGATCAGAAATTACCTGTGCGTCATGGTTGCCGATCAGCACCGCATGCGGATGACGCAAGGCTTCATAACGGTTCAGTACCGCCTGAAAACTTGTCCAGTCTCTGTCCACCAGGTCACCCAATGTGACGACAAAATCGAGTTTTAAATCATTCAGCTCATGGATGGCGGTCGCCAGTTTATTCAGGCTGTTGCGGTAATAACGGATTTTATGAGGTTCGGCATCCGCATATTGCGGATCCGCAATCAGCCCGAACCGCAAACGTGCGCCATTCACCAGCGCATCATGTAGTTCCGGCGGCTGATACAGTGAACTGACATTGCCCAGCGCCAGCGCCTGTCGTTCGGATAACAAAGGGGATGAAGTCGTGACGGTCATCATATTCTCCTGTCAGGTGCTTATCGGATCCCTGCCCGCATAAAAGATTGAACGAACTGACGCTGAAAGATAAGAAACAGCACCAGTAATGGCAGTACGGTCATCAGTGTCGCAGCGCTGATCAGCGCCCATTGCACGCCCTGCTCCGGCGCTGAAAACAGCTGAAGCCCGACGGTAACTGGCCGCACTTTTACTGAATCGGTGATGACCAGCGGCCAGAGGAAATCGTTCCAGTGGAAACTGATGGAAACCAGCGCAAAGGCGACGTAAATCGGTTTAGCCAGCGGGATGTAGATTTTACGTAAGATATACAGCCGGCTGGCCCCTTCCACAATCGCGGCTTCTTCCAGCACCAGCGGGATACTTTTAAACGTCTGGCGCAAGAGGAAGATGGCAAAGGCTGAGGCAAAATAGGGCAGCGCAATGCCTGCCAGCGTATCGCGCAGCCCCAGAGCGCCGATGGTTTTGTAGTTGTTCAGGATCAGAACGTCGGGGCTTATCATCAGTTGCAGCAAGATCAGCGCGAAGATAAATCCACCTGCTTTCAGTTTAAACCGCACCAGCGCATACGCCGCCAGCGTTGCCAGAATCAGCTGGCACACCACAATCATCAGCACCAGCAAAGTGGTATTGAGAAAGTAACGGGCAAAAGGTGCCGCGTTCCAGGCATTGATAAAATTCTGCAAAGTCAGCGGCGCAAACAGCGAAAAACTGCCCTGCGCGGAGGCCGGATGAAGGGATACCCAGACCGCCACCAGCACCGGCAAAAACCACACTAAGGCGGCCAGCCAGATGGCGAGGTTGAGCAGGCTGCGGCTGAAAGAGAAACGTTTCACTGATAGTGCGCCCTTTTATCCAGCAGATTAAATTTGATCAGCGCGACAGCGGCGAGGATCACCAGCAATACCACGGTCATGGCTGAAGCAGCCGGTAAATCCCAGTAACTGAACGCCGTCCGGTAGATGTAAAACAGCAACAAACTGGTGCTGTTATTCGGGCCGCCGTTAGTCATGGCAATGACCTGATCGACAATCCGGAAAGCATTCATCGAGGCATTAATCAGGATAAACAGCGTGGTCGGCATCAGTAACGGCCATTGCACGCGAATGAAGAAATAGCGCTTTGACGCCCCTTCTATTTCAGCCGCTTCGGCCAGTCGCGGATCGATTTGCTGCAATGCCGCCAGATAAAAGATCATGAAAAAACCGGCCTCACGCCAGACGGAAACGGCCATCAGGCTGTAAAGCGCCGTGCCGGGTTCACCGAGCCAGTTGACCGCAGGCAGCGAAAACAGCGCCAGCAGTTTGTTGAGCAACCCGAGTTGCGGCGTGTAAAAAAACAGCCACAGATTGGCAATCGCCACCATCGGCAGCAGCGAGGGAATGAAAAACGCCGCACGGGTGATGGCATTACCGCGCAGACGACGATTCACCGCCAGCGCCATCAGCAGCGCCAGTACCACCGACAGCGGAATGGTGATCACGGCATAAATCAGGTTATTGCGCAGTGACAGCATGAAGATGTCGTCGTCGAGCAGCGCGCGGTAATTATCCAGTCCGACAAACTGCGGGGCATGCCCGCTGCGCGCGGCGCTGAACAGGCTTTCCCATACTGTCGCCAGCGCCGGATAGTGGGTGAACAGCAGTAAAAAACAGAGCGCGGGCAACAGCAGAAGATAGCCATAAAGCTGTAAAGACAGCCCGCGTGTGCGGGCGGCCGGTGCAACGGTGTGCAATGTGCTCATGCCGGTCCTTACTGGTAAGGTTTCAGCAGGCGGTCGGCCTGTTTCTGCGCAGAACTCAGCGCGTCTGCCGGCGTTTTGGCCTGCGTCACAGCGGCTTCGATGGCGTGATTCAGCAGCTCTTGGATCTGCACGCTGTTATACGTCGACAACTCCGGCTGTGAATATTTCAGTTGCTCACGCGCCACCAGCGCCTGCGGCACCTGTTTCACATAATCCTGCATGACCGGGGTTTCCCACGCGGCTGGCGATGTGGCGACATAACCCGTCGCGATACTCCAGCGTGCGGCCTGCTCAGGTGCGGAAACCCAGCGGATAAATTCCATAGCGGCTTTCTGCTGTTCAGGCGTGGTATTTTTGAAAACGTACAGGTTGCCGCCGCCGGTCGGGCTGCCGCGCTGGGTTTTCTCCGGCAGCATCGCCACGCCGAACGGGAATTTGGCGTTCTCCCGCACGGTTGTCAGGTTGCCGGTGGTGGTCACCATCATCGCCGTTTTACCGTCGATAAAGTCCTGCGGCGTGGTACCCCAGGCAATGGTGCCTTTTGGTGACACTCCCTCTTTCTGTGACAAATCCGTCAGCCATTGCAGCGTTTCGACGTTGGCTGGCGTATCGAACGTGACCGCCGTGCCTTTGCCGTTATCCAGATGGCTGCCGTTGGTCGCGGCAATCCCCTGAAAATTCCAGTAACCGTTTGGCGTGGAAGGAATTTCGATACCCCATTGCTTGACTTCGTTACCGTCACGCACCACCAGTTTCTTGCCGAAATCCACCACTTGCTGCCAGTTAGCCGGCGGTGTATCCCCTTTCAGCCCGGCTTTCTCAAACGCCTGTTTATTCCAGTACATCACCACGGTTGAACGCTGGAATGGAATGCCCCAGACCTTGTCCTGAATATGGCGGATAAAGGCCGGATAAAAACCGTCGATCCACTGTTTGCCGTCAGCATCATTCGCCAGATCGCTGACCGGCAAAATCGCGCCCGCGTCGATCAGTGAATAGGCTTCAATGTCGCCGATCACCGCAATTTGCGGCGCATTACCGCCACGGAAGGCGGTCAGCGCTTTGGTCACGGTCGTCGCGTAATCCCCGGTATATACCGGCTGAATGCTAATATCCGGATGTGTTTTCTGGAAATCTTCCACCAGCGTATCCACGGTATGGCTGATTTTCCCACCGACGGCGATCGGGTAATACATTTGCAATTTCACCGGATCCGCCGCAAAGGCTGAGGTTCCGGTAATTAAAAGCATCGCTGCGGTCAGACGTGAGAAACGGTGCGCAATAGACATGATGTTCCCTTCGGCAATAGGCTTTGTAAGAATAAAAGTGACTCAAAAATAAGTGCTACACAGCGACGCGGTTATCTGAAGGCAGACAGGCTTGTTCCGCCTGGTAGCAGCGTTTTCCGTCCGCGGTGAAGAAAAAATATTGCGCGCCCGTGGCCCATTGCAGTCCGACGGACTGGCCTTCGGCGTAGCGTTTCATTCCGGCTACTTTGACCGTCAGCGGTTGCGCGTACCCGGCTAAGGCGCAGGCGATCAGCGTGTCTGCGCCCATGTATTCATGGCTTATCACCCGTGCGGTCAGGCTGGCAGTTTCGACGGCAATCAGCTGAATATCTTCTGCGCGCAGCCCCAGACTGATGGCGTCTTCGTGGAAATTTTCCACCACCGGCAGGGACATAGTGGCCAGATAATGGTGATGACCCCGGCGCTCGAGCGGCAGAATATTCATGGGAGGCGCACCAATAAATTGCGCGGTAAAAATGCTGGTCGGGTTGTTGTAGAGATTGTCCGGCGTGTCGTGCTGTTCGATACACCCGTCGTTGAGCAGAATGATTTTGTCAGCCATGCTCATCGCTTCGGTCTGATCGTGGGTGACGTACACCATCGTCAGGCCGAGCTTCTTCTGAATCGCGCGGATTTCACGACGCATGCTCTGGCGCAGTTTGGCGTCAAGATTGGAAAGCGGTTCATCCATCAGGCACAGCTTGTTGTTAGCAATCACCGCCCGTCCCAGCGCCACGCGCTGCTGCTGTCCGCCGGAAAGTTGTGCCGGAAGCCGGTCGAGCAACGGTTCCAGCTCCATCAGCTTGCTCACCTCATGTAACCGCGCGGCAAAATGCCGTTTATCCTCACCGCGCGCCCGCAGCCCGAATAACAGGTTTTCACGAACGTTCATATGCGGAAACAGTGCGTAAGACTGGAACACCATAGAAAGCTTGCGCTGTGACGGCGTGAGCGCGGTGACGTCTGACTGCTGAAAATAAATCGCGCCACTGTCAGCGGATTCGAGTCCGGCAATCGTGCGCAGCATGGTGGATTTCCCGCAGCCGGAAGGCCCCAGCAACGCAATGAAATCGCCCTCTTGCACATCAAAGCTGATGTCGTTAAGCGCTATTTTATTGCCCCAGGATTTTCGGATGTGATGAAGTGATAAATAGCTCATGCCGGCGATGTCTCTCTGACTCGTGATGGGCATAACCTATCGGGCTAAAATGACGCTTTTATGATGGGAAGATGACGGGGGGAATACAGGAAGGTTTAAAACCCTGACCTATTCACGCTATAATACGCCAACAAAAACTGCATAAGTCAGTCGAATGTATCGGCATGGCGAGTGTGAAAGGAATATTTCTCAGGAGAGAAGATGAAGAAGTCACTGTTTATTCTGGCCGCCGCGATGACTCTGGGTGCCTGCAGCATGAATCAGAACACCACCGTGAAACAAAACGACCTGCAACATCATCGCTTTGAATTGCTGAGTGTTGATGGTCAGACGGTTCCTGCCGCACAGGGGCGTATTCCGGAAATCGAATTCGGTTCCAACATGCATGTTTCCGGCAAAATGTGTAACAACTTCATGGGTCAGGGCCAGTTGCAAAACAACGTACTGACCGTGAAAGGTCTGGCGTCCACCATGATGCTGTGTACTGATGAAAATCTGAATAAATGGGATCACGTGCTGAGCGACGTTCTCAATAACGGCGCAGCCGTGACCTTACAGGAACGCAAGCTGACCCTGACGCAGGGAAAACATCAGCTGGTATATCGTCAGAAAGACCGCATGTAGTTGCATGTCTGTTGCAGCAAGTCTGTAGCAGCGTGAATGCAAAAACGCCAAACATCAGTTTGGCGTTTTATCAGGCTTTACACAGTCCCTGCATCAGTGCGCCTTCAGAGCACTGGCGGCCATTAGCCATCGAACACATGCCGACACGGCTGCCATCAAGTTGCGGTGCCATGCGTAACTGGCCTCCCGCCATGGAACAGGCTGCATAAGCCGGGCTGTCCATATTAGCGGTGCGTTGTCCGACATTAACGCTGTTGCCTTTTTGCACAACATCAGCCGAATCATCGTGGCTGCTGCATGCGGCTAACACCAGCACACCCGCGGCCAGTAACACGCGAAACGCAGTGATCATCTGTCCTGCTCCTGAATATGACGGGGAATTTTTTCGAATCGCCATCATATCCGACGTTTTTCATCGCCGTCGAGCCCTGTTGAGAAATAACATCAACTTTTTCCTAAAATAATTGTGTATTTAAACACTCAGACACATTTTATTTCGCCCGGTTATTTCTTTGGCTAATAAAATTAACGGTTATTAACCTCTTTTCCGTCTACATACACTGGAAAATATAATCAACAAGGAGCCTTTTTATGCTGACAGATTTTCTCCTGAGAATTGCCCTCGCCGGTGCGTTGGGTGGCTTAATCGGGATTGAGCGTCAGCGATATTAATGACCTGCTGTTTCATTTACTCACACCTCTATTTCGCCGTTGCTGAAGTGGTGTTTTCAGCCAGCGGCTAATAATAATCCTGAAGCCATTGGTTATTGAGTAACCACTTCAAAAATCAGGCGAAAAATCCCTGCACACAATCAGGATAAATCGATTAATCCGCCCTCTGCTAAGCTTTTAACATTCTTGCCAGCAAAACGAATTTTCTGCTGGCCGCTATTGTGAGCAACGCAAAAGGGTATTCCATGATCACCACTGACGGTAATAACGCAGTCGCTTCCGTGGCTTATCGCACCAACGAAGTCATTGCCATCTACCCGATCACGCCCAGTTCCACCATGGCCGAAATTGCCGGTGCCTGGTCAGGCGAAGGGAAGCAAAATCTCTGGGGCGACGTTCCGACGGTAATGGAAATGCAATCCGAAGCTGGCGCGATTTCGACCGTCCACGGCGCATTGCAGACCGGTGCGTTATCGACCTCGTTTACCTCGTCGCAGGGTCTGTTACTGATGATCCCGACGCTGTACAAACTGGCCGGTGAACTGACGCCGTTCGTCTTGCACGTCGCGGCACGCACCGTGGCCACCCACGCGCTGTCGATTTTTGGCGATCATTCCGATGTGATGGCCGTACGCCAGACCGGCTGCGCCCTGCTCTCTGCCGCCAGCGTGCAGGAAGCGCAGGATTTCGCGCTGATTTCTCAGGTCGCCAGCCTCAACAGTCGCGTGCCGTTTATCCATTTCTTTGACGGTTTCCGCACCTCGCACGAAATCAATAAAATTGCCCCGCTCAGCGATGACACGCTCCAGCAGATGCTGCCGCAGGCGCAGATTGACGCGCACCGCGCCCGCGCACTTTCGCCGGACCATCCGGTGATCCGCGGGACTTCTGCAAATCCGGATACCTATTTCCAGTCGCGCGAAGCCACCAATCCTTATTACAACGCCACCTGCCAGCACGTTATCGACGCCATGAATGCGTTTGCTGCCCTCACCGGCCGCGAATATAAGCCGTTCGAATATGTCGGCGACCCGCAGGCAGAACGCGTGATCGTGCTGATGGGTTCGGGGATCGGCACCGCAGAAGAAGTGATTGAAACTCTGAATGCGCGCGGCGAGAAAGTCGGCGTGCTGAAAGTGCGTTTGTACCGTCCGTTCAGCGCGGAACATATGTTGTCCGTGCTGCCACAAACGGTGAAAAGCATTGCGGTACTCGATCGCACCAAAGAACCGGGCGCGCTGGCCGAGCCGTTATACCTCGACGTCATGACCGCGCTGGCGGAAGCCTATTCCCGTGGCGAACGCGATTCGCTGCCGAAAGTGACCGGCGGGCGTTACGGGTTATCCTCGAAAGAATTCGGTCCTGACTGCGTGATGTCGATATTCCGCGAACTGTCGCTCAGCCAGCCACGTCCGCGTTTCACCGTCGGCATTTATGACGACGTAACCGGCCTTTCGCTGCCGGTGGTGGAAGAAGATTTACCGCAGCACGCCTCGCTCGAAGCCCTGTTCTATGGGCTGGGCAGCGACGGTTCTGTTTCTGCCACCAAGAACAACATCAAGATTATCGGTAACAGCACGCCGATGTATGCGCAGGGTTATTTCGTTTACGACTCCAAAAAGGCCGGTGGTCTGACGGTGTCGCATCTGCGTGTCAGCGAAAAGCCAATCAAATCCGCTTATCTGGTGAGTCAGGCGCATTTTGTCGCCTGCCATCAGTGGCAGTTTATCGATTTGTATCAGATGGCAGAACGCCTGCGTCCGGGCGGTATTTTCCTGCTCAATACGCCGTTCAGCGCCGGTGAAGTCTGGGCGCGTTTACCGCTGGAAGTTCAGGCGACGCTTATCCAGCGCGAAGCCCGTTTCTATGTCATCAACGCCGCCAAAATCGCCCGCGAATGCAAACTGGGCGCGCGCATTAATACCGTCATGCAGATGGCGTTCTTCCACCTGACGCAGATCCTGCCGGGTGAACAGGCGCTGGCCGAATTGCAGGGCGCGATTGCGCGCAGTTACAGCAGCAAAGGCGAAGAGATCGTCACCCGCAACTGGATGGCGCTGGCCGCCACGCTGGAAGAGCTGATTTCTGTGCCGTTACAGGCGATTCCGGAAAATCCGCGTAAACGCCCGCCAATTGTTTCCGACGCCGCGCCGGATTTCGTCAAAACCGTTACCGCCACCATGCTGGCCGGTCTTGGCGATGCGCTGCCGGTTTCCGCCTTCCCGCCGGACGGCACCTGGCCAACCGGCACCACGCAATGGGAAAAACGCAACATTGCCGAAGAGGTGCCGATCTGGAAGCCGGATTTGTGTACCCAGTGCAACCACTGCGTTGCGGCCTGTCCGCATTCGGCGATCCGCGCCAAAGTGGTTCAGCCGGAGTTTATGGAAGACGCGCCGTCTGCCCTGCAATCGCTGGATGTGAAATCCCGCGACATGCGCGGCCAGAAATACGTGTTGCAGGTCGCGCCGGAAGACTGCACCGGCTGTAATTTGTGCGTGGAAGTCTGTCCGGCGAAAGACCGTCAGGATCCGTCCATCAAAGCCATTAACATGGCCGACCGCATTGAGCATCTGGAAGAAGAACGCGAGAATTACGACTTCTTCCTCAAACTGCCTGAAATCGATAAAACCACGCTGGAACGCATCGATATCCGCACGTCTCAGCTGATCACCCCGCTGTTTGAATATTCCGGTGCCTGTTCCGGCTGTGGCGAAACGCCTTACATCAAGCTGCTGACCCAGCTGTACGGCGACCGTTTGCTGATTGCCAACGCCACCGGTTGTTCGTCGATTTATGGGGGTAATCTGCCTTCAACGCCGTACACCACCAACGCCGATGGCCGCGGTCCGGCCTGGGCAAACTCGCTGTTTGAAGATAACGCCGAGTTCGGGCTGGGTTTCCGTCTGACTGTCGATCAGCATCGCCGCCGCGTGCTGCGTTTAATCGCGTCGCTGGAAGAACATATTCCCGCCGACCTGTTAGGAGGTCTGCGCGATGAAACCTCCACGCCGGAAGTGAAACGTGAACATGTCACGGCGCTGCGTAAAATTCTGGCTGACATCGACACGCCGGACGCATGCCAGCTGGCCACAGACGCTGATTATCTGGTGGATAAATCCATCTGGTTGATTGGCGGTGACGGCTGGGCGTATGACATCGGTTTCGGCGGGCTGGATCACGTGCTGAGCCTGACGGAAAACGTCAACGTGCTGGTGCTCGATACGCAGTGTTATTCCAACACCGGCGGCCAGCAGTCGAAAGCAACGCCGCTGGGCGCGGTGACGAAATTTGCCGAACAGGGTAAACGGAAATCGCGCAAGGATCTGGGTGTCAGCATGATGATGTACGGTCATGTGTATGTGGCGCAGATTTCGTTGGGTGCGCAGCTGAACCAGACGGTCAAAGCCATTCAGGAAGCCGAAGCGTATCCTGGGCCGTCGCTGATTATCGCGTACAGCCCGTGCGAAGAACACGGTTACGACCTGGCGCTCAGTCACGACCAGATGAAACAGCTGACCACCACCGGTTTCTGGCCGCTGTACCGCTTCGATCCACGTCGTGTGGAAGAAGGCAAACCGGCGCTGGCGCTGGATTCAAGGCCGCCTTCCAGCGGTCTGACGGATACGCTTAACAATGAGCAGCGCTTCCGTCGCCTCAATTCCCAGCAACCGGAAGTGGCAGAAATGTTGTATGCCGCAGCAGAGAAAGAGCTGCAGCAGAAATATGATTTCTTAGCCATGCTGGCCGGGAAAAAAGCGGAACCTGAATCTTAAAGCCGGACTGCTCCCCCTTCGCAGGGGGAGTTACACCTCTAACGGCCTGCCCTCGCCCTGCGGGGGTTCTTCAAAGGTTTCACCGGATTTGCGGCGTTGCTCGAGAATCGCCAGCACTTCAGCGTGTTTGTCTTCGGTGAAATCGAAGAACCACATAAAACCGATGCGGATAAGCGAACCGACGGCCGGTAACAGGCTGATGCCAAAGAACAAACCATTGAGCACACTTTCGGTCTGATGCGCGGCCTGCGGAACATAATGGATCGCCGTGAGGAAAATCCCTACCAGCCCGCCGCCGACGGCGACTGACATTTTACCGGTGAACGTCTGGCCGGAGAACGTAATAGCGGCGCAACGTTTATTGGTTTTAAATTCAGCGTATTCGATGGTGTCGACGATCATCGCCGACGTAAACAGGTTGCTCATCATCACGAATACCGTACTCAGGCCAAGCAGAATAAACAGCCACACGAGATTGTGATAACCGCTGAACCACAGGACGATACGCACCACGATATCCAGAATACACAGCGCAATAAACAGCGTTCTCTTTTTATAGCGGCGGGTTAATAACGGCGCAGGCAATTCCGGCATTCACACCCAGCACCGCCGCGGTCACGGCCTTGGTACGTTCTTTGGGCTCAGAACTCATTACCGAACTCATCGACCAGAACGGAATATCGGAAATAGCGTACAACGTGCCCCATAAAATATAAGTCGCACCGGCATAGAGTATTTTCATCCCCATCGGGGCATCAATATTATAAAACGATGCCAGCGTGACCAGCGTAATAAGAAACGGCGCCAGTAACATGAAATGACGGAATTTCCCGAAGCCGGTCTGGATGGTATCCATCACGCTGGCAAACAACGGATCGTGTATTGCGTCCCACGCACGGGCGACCAAGAATATGGTACTGGCGGCCAGTGCGGAAATCCCCAAAACATCAGTGTAAAAATAGTTAATAAACGAACCCACTAATCCGAAACTGAAGCATTGCCCCAGCCCGTAACCAAAATAAGACCACAATTCCCTTGAAGGGATTTTCATTGAAATCGTCATTTTTATCGCCTCGCAAGTCCCTGTGCTGCCTGTAGGAAGGGTTATTTCATTCGTGTTAAACGGCGGACCAGTTCCATTTCTTTGCGACAGAACGGAATGCCATATTCGTCCAGCACATCGTGGAACCACAGATGCGCATAATCGTGATTCCCTTTGCGCACCACCGGCCACGGCAGCGTGGTCTGGGTTTTACCGCGCACCAGCCCCCACTGATAACAGCCACAGTTGAACGCGCTGAACAGCGGCAGTTGTTCCTCAAACACGCTGCCTACGTGACGCGCCAGCCATTCGGTACACAGCATCGGACGGTTGAATTTTTGCCAGAAACGCAGCGCCTGCAAAAGTTTCGGCGTGGCGACGTACGCGTGGAAACTGATGACATCGGAAAGCTTTGCCGCTTCGACATCGATCGGATGGGTAAAGAACTCGCTTTCCGGCTGATCCAGATCCTGAGAGAAATGCCAGGCACCGACGGTCAGCGGCTGTTGCGGATCTTCCTCACGCGCCCAGACAAACGCCTTTTGCATCAGTTCCAGCGCAAAGACTTCGAGCTTTTCGTCGTACAACACTTCCTCAAGCCCGGTGGCAAAGGTGCCACGGTTACCCGGTTCGTTGTATAAATCCCAGATAGCGATACGACCATCGGTGCGGAAATGACGGATGATGTCGCGCACATAACGCTCCACTTCCGGCCACATATCGCGGTTACACACCACATCACGGCCCGGACTGGCAGCCGCCTGGCTGTTATGTTTGCCCGGTTCCGGCGCTTTTTGCGGCCCGAGGAAAGGTTCATCGCCGGAGAACCCGCAGTCATCCATCAGCGTGAGCATCACTTTTATCTGATGACGGGCGGCAATCGCCAGAAACTCATCAATGCGCGCCAGCAAACCGTCACGATCATCCTGCCAGACAATAAACGGCAGATTAATACGCAGCTGGTTGTAGCCCGCTTCATGCGCCCAGCCGAGCTCCTGACCGATAGTCGGCGCATCAAAGGTTTCGCGCTGCCAGAGTTCTGTCCAGTTCACCGCTGTACGTGGCAGGTAGTTGAAGGCGCAGATCCATCCCTGCTTTTTGCCCCATTCCGCGGCCTGCCCCGTGCTCCACTGCTGTTTCATCCGTTTCTCCTCGTCAGTAATGTAAAAGAAATGCAGTAACTAATATTATTAGCTAATGTTTATTACCTGATTAAGCTGGCTGCAAATTGCACGCTCCGGTTCTGCAATTCAGATCACACTCTTTTACGTAAACTGCGGGGTAGTCGGGCAAAATCGGCCGCTGTGATATAGTGCGAAAGGAAAAATATGGGCGACGGGAAAAGGGAAATGGAGAAGAAAAACAAAGTCACGATGAGTGATATTGCGCGGGAAGCCGGTGTGTCACAGGCCACGGTTTCGCTGATTTTAAACAACTCGCGCTCCGTTAAACTCAGTGAGGAAACCCGTCAGCGGGTGTTCAGCACCGCGCTGTCGCTCGGCTACAAGAAAATGCCTGCGCCCCACAATGACAGCGGCCAGGAAGAGATTGCCCTGCTGGTCAATGCCATGCCCAGTTATGACCCGTTTGTCGATGCCCTGAGCGAAGCCCGTGAAGCGGCCTGGCGGAACGACACGCTGCTGACGGTTTATGATTATGGCGATGACGCCGAACTGGCCGTGCGGATTATCGCGCAACTGAACCAGCGACGCTGCGCCGGCATCATCATTGCCTCGCCCATCACCCAGTCCATTGATTTTTCACCCTTTGCTAACCAGACGCAGTTGCCGGTTGTCCTGCTGAATGTGTACGATCGTGCCTTTCCGTTACTGCCGACATTCCTGCCCGACGACCGCGCCAATGCGCTACAAATCACCCGTCATCTGATTGATCATGGTGCGACGCGCATTGCCCATATCATGGGGGATAACTGGATGGAAGCTTGTGAAATGCGCCTCGAAGGGTATCGCGAAGCCCTGATGCAAGCCGGTATGCCGCAGGACGATCAACTGGTTCAGGCGACTAACTGGTCGCTGAATGAAACGTATCGCGCCACGCTGGACCTGATGAAACTGCCCGAACCACCGGACGCGATTTTTTGCTCCAGCGACTGGATGACCATTGGTTGTTATCAGGCGCTGACCGAACTGCACCTGCGCATTCCGCAGGATGTTCTGGTCGCCGGTTACGACGATCAGCGTATCGCCGATCAGATGACGCCGAAGCTGACCAGCGTTCAGTTACCTTATTACGAACTGGGCCGTATGGCGGTGGAATATCTGTGTTCGGGCGAAGACGCTGCCACGCGGGTGATTATGGCGGGGAAACTGAAAGTGAGATCAAGTACGGCAGGTTAAACGTTATCAGGGGAATAACCGGCTGGCGGCTGTTCCCCGTTGTGATATCAGGCTAAATCAGTCCCGTTACTGGCGATGACTTTCTTGTACCAGTAAAACGATTTCTTCCTCTTTCTTTCCAGCGTGCCGTTCCCGGCATCATCGCGGTCGACGTAAACAAAGCCGTAGCGCTTGCTCATTTCACCGGTCGATGCGGAAACCAGATCGATACATCCCCACGAGGTGTAGCCCATCAACGGCACGCCGTCTGTTATTGCCTCGCCCATCGCGTGAATATGCTCCCGCAGATAGCTGATACGATAATCGTCGTTAATTTCGCCCTGCGCGTTGATTTCATCTTTCGCACCGAGGCCGTTTTCCACCAGGAACAGCGGTTTCTGATAACGGTCGTACATCATATTCATCGTGATGCGCAGACCGAGCGGATCGATTCCCCAGCCCCATTCGCTGGCTTCGATATACGGGTTTTTCAGCGATTTGACGATGTTGGCGGCGCTGCTATTGTTGTCGTTCATGTCAGCCGACGCACAGCGTGACGCGTAGTAACTGAACGAGACGAAATCAACGGTATTTTTCAGGATTTCCGCATCGCCCGGTTCCGTCACCACATTAACGCCCTTCTCAGCAAAAACGCGGCGGGTGTAGGTCGGGTATTCGCCGCGTGCCTGTACGTCGATGAAAAACAGGTTTTCACGATCTTTTTGCAACGCTGCCCACACATCCGCAGGCTTGCAGGTTTGCGGATAGAAATTCCCGCCTGCCAGCATACAACCGACCTGATTTTGCGGGTTCACTTCATGGGCGATTTTCGTTGCTAAAGCGCTCGCCACCAGCTCATGGTGCGCGGCCTGATATTTGACCTGCTCCTGATTTTCGCCTTCTTCAAAGACCAGACCGGCCCCCGAGAACGGGCTGTGCAGCAGAATATTGATCTCATTAAACGTCAGCCAGTATTTCACCAGCCCGTCGAACGCTTCAAAGCAGGTGCGCGCATAGCGGGCGAAAAACTCGACCATTTTGCGGTTACGCCATGAACCGTATTCGATAACCAGATGCATCGGCACATCGAAATGACACAGCGTGACCAGCGGTTCGATGCCGTGCTTTTTGCATTCCGCAAACACATCACGGTAGAACGCGATGCCTTCCGCGTTTGGCGTCAGTTCATCGCCGTTAGGATAAATGCGGCTCCAGGCAATCGACGTGCGGAACACCGTAAAGCCCATTTCCGCCATCAGTGCGATGTCTTCTTTATAACGATGGTAGAAATCAATCGCCTGATGCGCCGGATAAAACTCGTCGCTTTTAAATGAGAAACGCTTTTCCTGACCGGTTTTTACCGCCAGACGGTGCGCGCCGTGCGGGATCATATCGACCGTGGTCAGCCCCTTTCCACCTTCAAAACTGCCGCCCTCAGCCTGGTTTGCGGCAATCGCGCCGCCCCATAAAAAACCGTCGGGAAATGCTGATACTGCCATGAGAAATCCTCTCCTTAATTTATTTAACGGTGCTTTGCGAAACCGCAAAGGCAGCGGGAACCGTTGATTCAGGCGCGGTATTTTTTGGCGCCACGGTTTCCACCGGAATATCTTCAAATCCGAGTAACAGCGTGGTGAAGAAGGATATCACCACGGCGAGGATCATCACGCCCACCACCCAGACAATGCTCATCGGATTCGACGGGTCAAAGAACTGCACGCTGGTAAACAGCCCCGGAGAGGCCATCGAATGGCTGGCGAGTCCCCCTATTCCGGCTACGCCACCGCAAATGAAGCCACTGATTAAACAGGCGATCAGCGGACGTTTCAGGCGCAGCGCAACACCGTAAAGCGCTGGTTCTGAAATCCCGGCAACAATCGCCGAAGCCGCAGCGGCCAGCGCGGTCTGGCGCAGTTCCGGGTTTTTGGTACGCCATGCCACCGCCAGCGAGGAACCGCCCAGTGACAGATTGGCGCCAATTTCTGAGGGCATTACCATCGCCTCTTTACCTGTTTCAGCGATGGTCTGAATAATCGTTGGAGTGAATACGCGGTGCATGCCGGTCATCACCAGCAGCGGCCAGGCGGCGCCCATAATCGCAACGGAAAGCCAGCCCAGATAGCTGTGAACGGTATACACCACCGCTGAAATTCCGGTACCGATCCAGATGCCCATCGGGCCAATCAGCATGATGGCGATCGGTGCCGAAATCAGCATGATCAGCATCGGTTTGAGGAAGTTTTTCGTCACCACCGGCGTAATGCGATCTACCCATTTTTCGATGTAAGACAGCAGCCAGGTCATGCACAGCGCCGGGATCACGGTATAGGTATATTTCACCGCCGTCACCGATATCCCGATAAATTCAACTTTCTGCCCCTGCGCCGCTTTCGCCATCAAATCGATAAACGCCGGATGGACGAGGATCCCGGCAATCGCAATCGCCAGCGACATATTGGTTTTGAATTTCACCGCCGCCGACGCCGCCACCATGACCGGCAGGAAGAAGAACGCGCCGTCGCCGATGGTGTTGAGGATAACCAGCGTCGATGCGCCCTTGTCGAATACGCCGGCCATATCCAGGATCATCGCCAGCAGTTTGACCATCGAACCGCCGATAATCGCCGGGATCAGCGGCGACATGGTGCCGATCAGCGCATCGAGAATGCCGGAGCCAATACGTTTAAAGGTGATTTTATTTTTCGCTGGTGCATTATCACTGGCCGCAGCAAAGCCTTCAGGCAACAGTTTCAGCACTTCGGCATAGGCCTGGGAAACGTTGTTACCGATGATCACCTGGCACTGTTTTTCATTGCGCACCACGCCCATGACGCCGGTAATGGCTTTCAGTGTGGCGGTATCAACGGCAGATTCGTCATTGAGCACAAAGCGCAGGCGCGTCATGCAGTGCGTTACTGCCGCCACATTCTCCGCACCGCCGATTGCTGCGACAATCGACTGTGAAATTGCTTCAAAATTTTTAGACATGAGTGACAACTCTCTGTGATTCATAATGTTATGAATGTTTTTCAGAAACCCTGGCTTCTGTGAAACCGCTTTTTATGAAATGTTCTGTTTTTGTGAAACGATAGGTAACCGGTTTCATACGAGAATGTGCAGTTCCTTTCATGACTTCAATAAAAACCTGCAACGCTGTTTTATTTTTGTGATGGCGATCTCCAGATGGTGTTCAGCGAGGGTGAAATCATCGCTAAACACCGGGAATGTGTAGAATGACGGATAATTTTTCATTTTTTGGGTGTGGCTGATGTCAACAATGCAGGAAGTGGCTAATAAAGCAGGGGTTTCCAAAGCCACCGTTTCCCGTGTGCTTTCCGGGAAGGGATATGTGAGCCAGGAAACCAAAGATCAGGTGTTTAAAGCCATCGAAGAAGCGGGCTACCGGCCAAATTTGCTGGCGCGCAATCTGGCGACCAGTAAATCGATGTGCATCGGACTCGTGGTCACCAATACCCTGTATAACGGCAATTATTTCAGCGAGTTAATCTCGCAGGCAGCAAAAAAACTCGATGCCAACGGGCGTCAACTGATCCTGGTCGATGGTAAACACAGCGCCGAAGAAGAACGGGAAGCCATTCAGTTTCTGCATGATTTGCGCTGTGACGGCATTATTATTTACCCGCGCTTTTTATCGGTCGATGAAATGGATGAAATCATCGATAAATACAATAAGCCGGTCATGGTGGTGAACCGCAAATTACGCAAACATCAGAGTCATTGTATTTATTGCGACCACAAAGGTTCAGGCTTTCAGGCTACGCAGGCACTGATTGAACGCGGTCATCGTAATATTGTGTTTATCACCGGCTCGATGGATTCCCCGACCGCCATTGAACGCCTTTCCGGTTACAAAGAAGCGTTAACCTCTGCCGGTTTAGCGGTACAGGAATCGCTGATCGTGCAGGGAAAATGGTCGGCAACCAGCGGCGCGGCGGCGGTGACAACCCTGCTTGCAGGCGGCGTACCTTTCAGCGCTGTTCTGGCCAGTAACGATGAAATGGCCATCGGCGCAATGAAAACATTAAACGATGCCGGTATTGCTGTTCCCGCCGATGTATCGGTGATCGGGTTTGATAATATTCCGACCGCACCGTTTCTAATTCCGGCGTTATCGAGTGTGAAAGATCCGGTCAGCGATATGGTCAGCGAAGTGATCAGCCAGATTATTTCCATGCTCGATGGTGGTTATTTATCCGAGCAGAATAAATTTGTCTCAGAGCTTATTTTGCGGGAATCGGTAGCGACAGTCCGCCATCACTGACTCCCGAAATTCCCCGTCCGCCATTTCGCCCCCCGCCGCACCCTGTTGCGGCTTTTTTACGTGTTTATTGAAACGCTGTAACGCGTGAGCTTTGTATGCCTTTTCATTAAAGTTAACTGCCGCCCTGCCGATAACTCCTCTGCTATTTAAAAGCCAAATACCGAATTTCACTTAAGGCCGATCTTTTTGCTAAATACGCTTAAATTTAAGTACGTTAGAAGCAAAATTTGGCGAACTAAGAATTATCTTATGCTAACGTTTCATCCGCACATCACAGCAAAAATGCGTCGGGAACAGGCGCACTATTTAGCCGGACTTTAGTACGGAAGGATCCCCGTAAAGGCGGCAGGCTAGCAGGCAAAATAAAATGAGCGAAGATTCTGATGTATTGTATCGGTTGCTGGTTCAGCGCGTAGAAGATTACGCGATTTACATGCTTAAACCCGATGGCATTATTGCGAACTGGAATGCCGGTGCGCAGCGGGCAAAAGGTTATACGCCTGAAGAAGTCGTCGGAAAACATTTCTCGTGCTTTTACACCGAGGAAGATCGCAAAAGCGGCTGGCCACAGCATGGCCTGGAAACGGCGCGCGAAACGGGCCGTTACGAATCCGAAGGCTGGCGACAGCGCAAAGATGGCTCTCTTTTCTGGGCGCATATCATTATTGAAGCGCTACGTGAGGCCGGTGAAATCATAGGTTTCGCCAAGATCACCCGCGATGTGACTGAACGTCGTGAAACGGAGCAGGCGCTGTTGCAGGCCAAAGAACTGGCGGAGTCCAACAGTGAACAGCTCGCCTCTCTCTCACAATTTCTGAATACGGTCATTGCCAATATTCCGTCATCAGTGATTGTTGAGAATGCTGTTTCCCGCGAGATCTTGCTGGTGAACCGTCAGGCTGAACGTTTACTGGGCATTTCACGTGAAAAAATGCTCGGCAAGCGTCCCCAGGATTGTATGGGCATCGGGCTGAGCACCTTTATCAATAAGCAGTCGGACGAATGCCTGCGAGCGGAAGGCGTCCACCGCAGCGAACAGCAGTTGAAGACCGCCATCGGTGACCGCACGTTGCAGACCACCAGTTCGGTGATCCGCGGGCATGATCCGCAGACCAGCTACGTGATGATGATCGCCGACGACGTGACCGACCAGCAGGCCGCGCACGCCCGGATCCACCACATGGCGCATCACGACAATCTGACCAGTCTGCCGAACCGCATTCTGTTCAGCCAGCGTCTGAGTGAAGCCTTACAGCGTGACAGTTATACCCACAGCCACACCGCCACGCTGTGTCTGGATCTCGATAACTTCAAAAACGTCAACGATGCACTGGGCCATCAGATTGGTGATGAGCTGCTGCGCGCGATTTCCAAACGCCTGCGCATGACGCTGCGTGATGACGATACGCTGGCACGCATTGGCGGCGACGAATTTGCCGTGGTGCTGCCGGGGCTGAAAGACATTTCAGCGGCGCATCAGATTTCCAAACGACTGATTGAATCGGTGCGCCCGCCGGTGATCATCGACGGCCATTCCCTTTCGGTCGGCCTGAGTATCGGTATCGCGCTGGCAGATTCTGCAGAAAACACGCCCGATCAGTTGCTGCGTTGTGCCGATATGGCACTGTACGAAGCCAAGCGTAACGGCCGTAACCGCTACGAAGATTTCCGTATCGAAATGGATGCCGCCGCCCGTAAACGCCGCGTGGTAGAAATGGATTTGCGTGATGCGATTACCTGTAATCAGCTGCGACTTTACTATCAGCCGATCACCGATGCGCGTCATGATGAAGTGATGGGTTATGAGGCGCTGATGCGCTGGCACCATCCGGAAAACGGGCTGATTATGCCGGTCGATTTCATTCCGATTGCTGAAGAAACGGGGCTTATTCACAGTCTGGGATCATTTGCTTTGCACGAAGCCTGCCGCGAAGCGACTACCTGGAAAGGCAATCAGACCGTTGCGGTAAACCTTTCGCCGATCCAGTTTAAAAACAGCGGACTGGTGTCTGTGGTGGAATCTGCGCTGGAAGCATCGGGGCTGGATCCGTCACGCCTCGAAGTGGAAATCACCGAATCGGTCTTGCTCGATAACACGCTGGGTAATATCAGCACTCTACGCAAACTAAAATCACTTGGCGTGCGCATTGCACTTGACGATTTCGGCACCGGTTATTCATCGCTGAGTTATCTGCGGTCATTCCCGTTCGATAAAATCAAAATCGACCGGTCATTCATCAATGACATGCAGGACAGCCGCGAAGCGCTGGCGATTATCCGTGCCATCACCGGTATGAGTCGCAGTCTGGACATTCAGACCACCGCAGAAGGTGTCGAAACCGACGAGCAGTTCCGGCGTCTGAAAGAAGAAGGTTGTACGCTGTTCCAGGGCTATTTCTTCGGACGACCTCAGCCCTCAGAGTCAAGACTGATTGGGTTTTCACCCCTCTGATGATAGGTATTAGACACGGTTTTTGTCCGAAATAATCGGGGGATAAACGGCGTATATTGCTGTTATTTCTGGCGATAACCGAGCCAGAGGCGCCTTAAAAGTAAACCATGACTTTAAGGCGTCTCCTGCGAAGAAGTGCCATCATCACTGTCTTCAATTGAATGACGCTATATAATTTTATGGGCAACCGTTTAGCGTAATGCGGGCGTATAAAGTAAAGTCACGGCAAAGAGTCTGTAGACTCAACTTATCATTGTTTATGCTCTGACCGGAGAAAAAGGAAGTCGAAAACCCGAGAGTCAAAACTAGCGCGCAAGCGGTTATTAAAATGTGACACGCGGATTCTTTCTGTTAAAAATGATTTTGTATTTACATTATCAACTATCAAATAAAGATATTGGATGATCGCTTTTCTTAAAAATCTTCAAAAAAATTAATAACTCACAATCACTTTTGAGACCAAATTTTCTCATAATCATTCTTTTATGCGAACTGACAGCTTTTATGTTTAGACCTAACTGCTGTGATATTCTGAAAATATCATTACCTCGCAGCAGCGATTTCGCAATTAAAATCTGTTGAGGTGTCAGATTATGAAATTTGCATTGTAAGCATTTACCGGAATGAGAGAGTATAGGGTTTGCTTTGACATCCTTCCATGCAATGAAGATTTTTTCACTGATGCTGTGCAATGACTCAGACCGTGAAATAAAAACAACATCCTTAATACACAGTGGCAATCCATTGTGGTGAAGGTTTTTTTTGCCATCGTAAATACCCACTATCAGACCTGGTCTTCTGCGAAATTTTAATGCGGGATGACAGAGGAATTGTGCGCCCGCATTAAACTCCTTTACGATTACGTCCGCTTGCAGAACATTTTGTTTTGTTAAGCTTTCAACTTCAATCGAATATTTTTCTGCATGGAAGAATATCTTTTCAAGAAACAATTCAAAACCATGCTTATAAAACGCGTTGGAGTCCTCAATGGCAATTTTTAACATGATCAGTCCTGATGATATTATCATACTATACTTGTGAAGATGTGTCTGTAAGGACAGTCACCATTGCAAGGGGAAGCTATAATATTTTAAATGTCATTGCGTAAGAAATAGAAACGTTAAGATTTATTTATACACATATATTTTATTTCCCAACCCCCGATATATCGCTCAACCCACGCAGTGGAATCTTTACAGCCGTGTGGGTTGAGTTCAATTATTATTGATAGGTAAAGTTTACCAACACACTGCTAGAAACCCGTCCCGCGCCAACGTTGCCAGCGCCGGTATACAGGCGGGCCACCAACGGAAAGGTTGCGGTCCTGGTCACGTCATCAACATCGACCGTCATGCTTTTGCCATTTGACAATACCGCGCTGTGGTCGGCATCTTTTGCCATTTGAACCGCCATATTAGCTGCGGCGCTCGTGACCGGCTCAGTATTCGCGAACAACGAACCACCGGGCCCCGTCGGTGTACCGGAAAACGTAACGGTACTTTGGCTGGTTCCCACCGGACAATGAGTCAGATTGAGACTGAAGCTTTTCCAGTCTCCGGCATCGCCAGCATTCTGGAATTGAGTTCTTCCCAGCGTGCCAAGATTAACTTCCTGCCCCCCAGTCAGCATCGGGCTAACAGTGCAGGATGCCGCAATAACCCTACCGGTGATTGTCACATCAACAGCTTTTGCTTCTGTGCCCGACAGGACCGCAAAGGCGGGAAGTAGCATGTTGAGAAAAAACACACGTTTTAACATGATCAGCTCTCCTGCCAGGTAATGGCAAATCAGTTGTAGGCCAAGTTCATCAGTACGACAGTATTGATATTCCCTACGCCCGCATTCCCAGTACTACTATAAGGACGCGCCTGCAGGTCGAAAGTGGCATTTTTGCTACCGTCCACATCCACTGTCATCGTGCTGTTTTTGCCTTTGTCAGCCACGGTGCCAGAGCGGTTTTGTACCTGCACGGACACATTGGTGGCATAACCCGTACCGGTCGTGTTGGCATATTTGGCCGCATCAGCAACATCGGCCGTACCGTCAAATGTAGCGGTGACAGAAGAGGTACCCACCGGACAATTACTCAGGGTCACATCAAAAGTTTTCCAGTCACCATAAGAGTTGGCTGTGTTCAAGGTTGCAGCAGTGACATCAGCCATCGTGACCGTGTAGGCACCACTGTTGTTGATAGTACAAGCCGCCGCGATAACTCTACCGTTAATGGTAATGGTGGTATCTGCCGCATGCGCGGCCAGAGAACAGGAACCTACTATCAGAGCAGCAATCAATCCTTTGGCAAACTTATTCATTTTAAAACTCCTTTATGTATCATTTACTGCCTGAAAGGCAATGGTCATTTCTAATAGAAAAATCAGTTATAAATAATGGTTGCATAAGCAATCGAGCTGACAGTCCCCACATCAATATTATTGGATAATGCATAATATCGGGCCGTCATCGGTATTGTAATACTCCCATTGATCGGTCCCAGATTGAGATAATCACCTACAGTTGTCGGCACTGGCATATTATCTTTCAATATCTGTATCCCGACACTGGCCGCATTGGCACTACTGCTGTTAAGGTTACGGAATACCGCATTGGCGGCATCGACAATATCACCACTAAAAGCCAGGGAAATATTACTGGCAGATGAGCAACTCAATGGAATATTAAAATCTTTATCTTTACTCGTATTCCCCAAAGCAGCCAATTGGGATGTATTGGTATCGTCAAGATTTAGCGTAATTGCCGATTGAGTTACTGTGCATGCCGGTACCGTGGGTTTAACAATGATAGGGCTCGACAGATATAACTCAAACCACGGAGTGCTTGCTATTGCTGCAGACATAATCACCTGGGGGCCAAAGGTTCCTGGCTGTATTGGACCCGTTTTTACAAATTCCACCATTACCGAGCCGCCGCTTACCCCTGAATTAGTGCCCACCCCACTACTTAGTGATTGCGGCCAGTATTTCCCAATAAAATTCGAAGGCCACCCGGCCGTTATTTTCCCCCGATAGGCTAGCCCCGGTATGTCAGTAGCGTAAAGATTCCCAGAGGGTGAGCCATAACCAGTAATGTTAAATATATCCGTACGACCATTAAAAACAACACCACAATCACTGGAACTCAAAAATGTTGGCCAGGTTAATGTGACAGTTGCAACCACAGTCCCAACTGGCAAGGTGGGATTCAAATTAATGCTTGCTGGAGCGGCCAGACTCTGACGAAAAGGCGTACAGGCCTGTGCCGACGTAATCAGTGAGATGTTAAACATACCCGCCATCACAACCGTCATTACCAGCCCCAATGCTTTTTTCTTTTTAAGAAAAGCTGTTATACAAATAAATTTCTTCATGTTTATTCCTTATAGTCAGTGTCAACCGATCATCGGCACTGACCATTTATATTCGCTATACTGCTGGTGACTTTGAGCAGACTGTACATGACGGTACAATGTTCATCGGTTCCAGAACCCCATTTCACGTTCAACTGACCGTTTTGCGCCAGCCCAGTGAGATACGCCTGCCCTGCATCCCCCACAATAAAGCCCTCTGCACCCTGGGTATCCTTGCTTGTCACAATGGCGCCGAAAGGTACTGACTGGCCGTTTGTGCGGAGCAACGTCATCAATACCCGGTTACCGACACTGGTCTGATACGTTGCTTTCACAACAGCACCCCGCGTTGGTATAACGGTTTGGGTGGTAATGGCCACTTCCGTATCGTCAGCAAAGGTTTGGGTATTGAGCGTGACATCATTCTTACGATATGGGCTGGTATACGGCACCACGGCATAGCCACGAAAATCAGTCTTAACTCCAGTCTGGCCTTGTACGCTGACACCTTTTGCTTGCGGTGCAACCACCAGAGCCACGGTTTCACCCAGTGGTTGGCCGAAGGTCACGCCGTTTTCATGCGCGATAATTCCGCCCTGCGCACCGTAGTTCATGCGTTGACTGTTATGGTCATAGGTGTAACCGCCATTGATTTCACCGTAGGCCGCACGCCAATCGGTATTCACAGCACCGCTGTTACTTTGCCCCTGTGAACCATAGCCCTGTTGCACACTCCAGCTCAGGTTGTTGTCTTCCAGCGTAGTACCGCCGACACTCACACTATTGGTGGTATTACCGTTCTTACTGGTATTGAGCATGTAGTTGGCATAGGTGGTTGAGGTCTTATCGCCAAAAAGCTTGCTCAACGGGACACTCACATTAAAGGCAAACAGCTGATCTTTATCGTAGATACGTCCACTTCTGTGAGAACCGGCCCCGTAGTTCACCGTCGAGTTAAGGTTGTAGGTATAGCTCAGCCCATAACTGATACCGTCCCTGGAATTGTTATAACTGGCGGTGTACGACTCCATACGCCGGTCAGTATTCCAGTAATCTTCTCGTGCCGCGCTCAGGCCAAGGTTGCCACCACCTTCCCATAAATCCTGTGACACAGTGAGTTCGGCACGGTTTCTGCGGCGTTCCTGCAACGTGTACGTGTTGCCATCAGTGTAGGTATCCAGCACTTCCTGCATGCCCCAATAGCCGTCCGTCGCATAGCGGTAGCCGGCAATGGCGAAGTTGGTACCGGTCTGAACGAAGTTTTTGCTGTAACGTACGCGCCAGGACTGACCGCTCTCTTTATCCTGATTTTTTTGCTTTGCCCAGGACTGGGTAATATCTCCAGACAACGCCCCTAAATCCCCGAGGTTTTTGCCCAGACCCAGAGCCAATGACTGGTATTTACTGGCAAATTGCCCACCGCCATAGACGGTGTATCCCCAAGGCAAGCCATAAATCACGGTTCCTTCGCTAAGCGCCGTCTGATCCACGCTATTGTCATAGGAGCGGTATACGCCGCTAGTGATGGCATATTTCAGGCGCCCTTCACGCTGCAAGACTGGCAGGGAAGCATAAGGGATAACCAGTTGCTGCTCACTGCCGTCAGATTCCTTGATCGTCACATACAAATCACCCGCACCACCGGTGGGGTACATATCGGTAATCTCAAAGCTGCCCGGTGCCACATAGGTCTGGTAAATCGTATAGCCGTTCTGGCGAATGGTGACCTGCGCATTGGTGCGGGCAATCCCACGCACCACCGGCGCATAGCCGCGCAGGCTCTCCGGCAACATGTCGTCGTCAGATGCCAGTTGAGCACCACGAAAAGAGACACTGTCGAACACATCCGCCGCAGTGGAACTGTCCCCGGCTGTGAACTGGCTTTTCAGGGAGATAATGTCGCGCTGAGCGTAGGTATAGACCGTATCCCAATGACTCTCGGCTGTGCCATTGACACCGCCGTTGTCTGACCGACTCCAGGTGGTGTAATTGCGCAGACGCCAAGGGCCGATGTTGATACCGGGGCGCAGGTTGACGTATTGGTTGTTGCTGTCGTCGCCCTGGCCACTCCTGGCGTAATTATTAGCACCGGTCAGGCTGTAGTTCAGCAATGCTGCCGGGACACCCTCATCCCAGAGCTTTGTGTCAACCCAACCACGGGCCGAGTTGCTGACAGCCGTTTGTGGCAAGCTCAACAACAATTGCAGGCGTTCGAAGCGAAATTCACTATTCGCCTGAGGGATCGCGGCCAGATTGGCGCAGGCACTTCCCGACGCGCCAAGCTCCGGGTATTTTTTAACTAACACCCCCCAATTTGCTAAATCATCGACCGGGATACAGGGTTGCAGCACATCGCTACCCTTAGCGTTCCTGGCCATACGAAATTCAACGTTACGCGTTTCCATCTTTTCGTTGTTGAGAAACACATCAACCCGATAAGTGCCAGGCAGCTGGCCTCCTTTATCTTCAAAGGATGAAAGGTCAATGGCTTTGTGCCCAGGCGCCCCCAGTTCCAACAGTGCGGGGTCAAAGTAATCTCGCGCCTGCGCCGTCATCATTGTCCCGGTAATCAGCGCTATCTGAGCAGCCACAAAACAGGCTACCCGGCTTAAACGTGGACATATGTGTCCTTTATAATTGTTCATCCTTAACACCCCATTCCCACGTAAGCCTTTGATTCCTTACACTCATGAATATTCATGCTCAGTATTAATGCTCTGCTAGTGCCCTGTAGTATGCTCAGCGCCGGTACCACCGTAGTCACTGATCAGCTTCCAGCTCACCGGCCCACTCACGTTAACGGGTGTAGTAAAAATGGCCTGGGTCATTGGCAGTACGTAAGTAATGTCTTTGATTTCCCGCCCTCCCACTTTTACCTGCTGGAAATTCATCACGAATGGAGTTGGGTTGTTAACGGTCAGGCGAGTACCACTCTGTGACCATGTCAGTTTGTTGGTCACCTCCTCTGGCATGCCTTTTAAGGCCTGAGGGCGATATAGCAGTTTGATGCGGGTCTTGACCGCAATCTGTAGAGTATTGGCTCCTTCCTTTTTGCTGCCCGCAGGGATGGATTTGATGTTTAACCAGTAAAGAGACTCGCGATCTTCTGGCAAATTACCGCCGGTACGAACAATGCGTAACAGGTTTTGCTGATTCCCTTCCAGACGGAATAATGGCGGGGTCACGATAAAGGGGGCTTTCTCAGCGCCACCATTTTGAGTTTCCGCCCAGGACTGGATGAGATAGGGGTTGGTGTCAGTATTAGTGACGTTTAGTGAAGCCTCTTTCTTCCCGCCGTTGTAAATCAGACGAGTGCCGCCGATGGTCACACCACCAACATCAGCCGCCTGCGCCAGCGTACCGCTCATTAATAAGGGAAGGCAGAGGGCTTTAAACCAGATATTCATAACAATGCAATACTCCAAAGAAGATGGGCCAACCAAAGTCGACTCGTGAAAATGCCTTCCCAACACAGAAAAAAGGTGAGAAGGCAATCCTGATTAGTTGTAAACGATGGTGAAATTACTGGAAGAGTTAGCAGGGCCTGCAGTCACTGTTGCTGCTGTTGCATAGTAACGAGCTACGAAGTTCAGATTATTGTCACCTGCGGTCAGCGGATAAGATGAAGAAGCTGTGTGCAATGGCACGACAATATTATTGTTATCCGTCAACTGAATACCCACGTTAGTCGCCACACCTGACTCCTGAGTCAAAGCCAGAATGGTGTTAACATTACTGTCTGCTGTACCGTCAAACTTCACCTTTGCGGAAGTCATTGCAGCCGGGCAGTCTTTCAGTGCGATGGTGAACTGGGTCGGTGATGCAGTAGAGCCTGCTGCAGTGAATGCCTTGCTGGACACGGTACCCAGAGTCACTGTCAGCGGGCTGGACATGTTGTTGACGACAGTACATGCGTCATCGGTGATAGCACCAATAAAGTTGATTTTACCGTCATCAGCAAATGCAGCAGTAGACAGAGAAGCAATAATAGATGCAGCAATAACTAATTTTTTCATGGAAATAATCCTTTGTTTAAATGAAATACAACTTATTACCCAGTGAAACGATCCTTTCGCTTACTGAATGAGGTGAGTCATTTTCTTCATGAGTGTTAAACCCGGTCTGAAAATACGCTCGTGAATCAAGTCAAAAACCTCCTTACTTATCGGCTTGTAGTTTTTACGTAATACAATCCACACTTCACCCTCAGGAAATATCACCTAAAATTCAACCTTATAAATGCTGCGGGGATGTTCTTCAGACTGTTATAAAACCAGGCGGGCGTGAGTCTCACTGCCGATAATTCTAAAATCAGGTCTATCACTTCAATTGATGAGCGCATAAAAATGGCTCCATTAAATATATTGCAATTAGCAACATGTTAAAACTTTTTTGGTAACGCGTTAATTTTTATAAGTAACCCATTTTTAATCTCTATATAGCCGCCCATCTTCAATGATGAAAGGGTTTTCATTATTCCACTACGTGAAAGCAGACTCCTCTCCTGAATATATTCCAGCGCGGTCGTAGTAGCCCTGACGTCAAAACTCTCCATGCTCAATGAAGTCAAAAAATTACAAATCAACTCATAATTACTAATGCCGACCATTTTTCGCTGATATTCACAAAACCTTGTTGCGGAAAGCATTAACATATGGCAAACGTTTTTCCACAGGTTTTTGGACTCTACGTGGCAAAAAAAATCATCCACCGGTAATATACTGTACTCAACATTTCCTCTCGCCAACAGGTGCATATACGATTTCGCAAGAAATACATCATGCAATCCGACAATACTAGGTGTTTTTATCGTTGATAACACCAGTGAGTCCGGAATTCTTTTAGCAATAAATGTTCCGCTATAAAGCAGAATGCAGACTCTTTGATCATTCTGTTCGAGATAAAAACGTTGCCCAATGCGCCCTTGTTTTATTTGAACTAAAGGTTTTATCGACGTTAAAATCTCTTCAACTGCAGCTAATGCCGTTGTTCGTTCTGTCACTTTACTTAATTCATACATACCATTTGCTCGAATGAACTATAAGATTCCGTTATTGATAATAAAAATCAGATCAGGGTGATAATACAAATAATTCCGAGCAGGTACGTTTGATGATACATGGATGTAAACCTATAAAGTCATCAATTAATTAAAAAACCTGTTAAAGGTTCTTATGGTAACAAGATAGGCAACCCCTCCCCTTCGCTCACAAAGGAAAACATGACTCCTGATGCTGCGCTCAATGCCTCTGCTTCCTAAGCATTATTATATAGTCACCACATACTCTCAAAGGCTTTACGATTCATTTATGTCCTGTAAGTCCAAAAATGGATCAAATCTGTTAGTCATCCACTGAACGGTGAACCGCTAAAAATCACCAAATCTTCTTAGGAGCCTGTGAGTCAACGCTCAGTTGAAGTGTCGTGAAGTGATGGGCGTCCCTTAGCGCAAGTCCTGCCACACTGTCGATCTGTCGATCTGTCGGTGACCCACATCCCACAAACATTTTCCTTCGTGCCTGAGCAACGCCACTGCCCGCCCGTATGTCGGGGCTTTTGTCGTGCCCAGATTTACTGTGCCACTACAACTCGCTTATCGTTGTTACCGATTTCACTTATAATTACAGTAACCCGTGTTTTTTAAATGGTCGCTCATGAGCAACAGCAAAATATTTACCCAGACAAAACCCATTACGCATATTCAAACATTACAGAACTCCATGTTAAACGTTTTCAACATGCGCAAGAGCAAACCTGGACAACGCTTCCCGCTGAGGGTAAACGATAAAAAAATGTGCTTCTCACTAGTACAGGGTGAGTGTGAGTTTAAACGCAGTACGGACTCACTACTTTTCGGTATATTGAAAGCTCCGATTATAATTGGTATCAGTGACTTGGTGATTGACCATGACAACATTCTCATTCAAGCCATCACCCCCGTCGAGTATATGCATCTGCCTCTGGACGATTTCCTGTTACATGTTGACACCAACAGCTTGTGGAAACCGCTTAGTCATACATTGATGTATATGAGTGCTCGCGCCAATGACTATACGCAGTTGAATACAGCCCTTTCGAGCTATGAGCTTATCTGCAACAGCCTGCGCGCATTGATAGATGAAGATTTTGAAAGACGGTCAACGTTGCCAGCGGTTCATTACATCATGGAGAGAACACAGTTGTCCCGCAGCGGGATTTTGAAAATTCTGTCAGAGCTTAACTCAGGTGGATATATAGTTATCAAACGAGGATTATTAATTAAAATTAATAAATTACCCAGTAAATATTGAAAAGTTCTTTTTAATTTACAGGCCCCAATCTATAAAAACGAGTATAGGGATCTATACTGGTGAACTTGTAAGTAAACCTGTTTTAGTTCTGCACACTTTTGAGATATCCGATTTTTTGATCCCCTTCTGATCCCTTCCCAATGTTAACACCAGCATAAATCAGAGACTCCGGTCTTTTTGCAGACTTCGCTGGAGGGCGCCCTTCAGCGTCCAGATGTGTTTGCGCAAAGTCCCGCCATGACAAACGAAAAAACAGACGAAATCACTGCCTATCCACTCTCCTGCTTCCGAAATATCCCTGAATGCTCCCTCCATACATTTTCTTCGCTTGGTATTGAGGAAGATAGCGAACCATTCCCCCACTTATTACGCTTCTTTGATCTACTTCTCATACCACAAAATCACGCACCATTACGATTCGTTAACATTAATTTAACGCACTACACTTGTGCATAACGCCAAATATTCAATGCGTTACGGGATAGTCATCAGCCAACCCTTCCAGATTGCGTGATTTTTATACATTTGAAATTATTAACAAATTCTCCTTTTTGCAAAACTTTTTTATGAACCATTACAAAATTGGTTCGGAAAATGCAAAGGACTGATTAACGATTTTATTCCCAGCGGAACACTGACATATGCCAATAAACGCCGGGGCGATGCCCCCTTCTAACGGAACGTCGAGTTCAGCTCTGGAGCAGTTGCGCCAGCTGATACAGCAGCATCCGGATCAAACTCAGCCGCTGCCGGCGGAGCGGGATCTGATGCAGATGTTTGATGTCGGACGCCGTGAAATTCGCCGTGCGCTGGACGTGCTGGAAGAAGAAGGCCGCGTGTGGCGCAAACAAGGCAAAGGCACGTTTATCGGCCCGAATGGTCCTGCGCAGCCGCTGAGTTTGCAGGCGTTGCCGAAACAATCGAACTTGCAGGAAGTGATGGAAGCACGTTTGCAAATCGAACCGGGGCTGGCGAAATACGCCGCCCTGCGCGCCACACCGGAACAAATTCAGCTGATGCGCCGTTTACTCGACAAAGTGAAAACCATGTCGCGCGGCGATCCGGATCAGATTGAGCTTTGGGACAGTGCCTTTCACCGCGCGATTGCTGATGCCGCTGGTAACCGGCTTCTGCTCGGATTGTTCGACGCTGTTGATGCCATCCGCCGTGACCCGAGCTGGCTGGCGGTGCGAAATGCGGCACGAAATCAGGAACGCCTGAACCGTTACGACGATCATCACGAGCGCATCGTAGAACACATTGCCGCACGCCAGCCGAAAGAGGCCGCCAGAGTGATGCGCGAGCACCTTCTGGCGCTGCAACAGGCGATTCTTTCCACCCTGAATGATGACGACGAGGATTTTACTGATGACTGACCCGGCCGAATCCGTCACGCCGCTGTTACACATCAACGACCTGCGGGTGCAGTTTTCCGGTTCCCCCGCGACCGTGCTCGACGGTATTTCCTTACAGCTTGAAGCCGGGAAAACGCTGGCGCTGGTCGGGGAATCCGGTTGCGGAAAAAGCGTGACCTCGCTGGCGCTGATGGGGTTGTTGCCCGCCAGCGCCAAAGTATTACAGGGCGAAATCCGCCTCAACGACACCTCATTGCTCGGGCTGTCTGAGCGTCAGTATGCGGATCTGCGTGGTCAGGAACTGGCGATGATTTTTCAGGAGCCGATGACCTCGCTCAATCCGGCGCTGACGCTTGGCGATCAGCTGGCGGAGGCGGTCATACGCCATCAGGGGACGGATAAAAAACAGGCACGGATGCAGGTGCTGGAAATCCTGAAAAAGGTGCAAATCCCTGCACCGGAATTACGGATGGACGCTTATCCGCACCAGCTTTCCGGCGGTATGCGCCAGCGCGTGATGATTGCCATGGCACTGATCAACCGCCCGCAATTACTGATTGCCGATGAGCCGACCACCGCACTGGACGTCACCATTCAGGCTCAGATCCTCGCTCTGCTCAACCGCATTCAGCAGGAAACCGGCAGCGCATTGCTGCTGATCACCCATGATCTTGGCGTAGTGGCGGAAGTCGCCGACAGCGTGGCGGTGATGTATGCCGGACAGATCGTCGAACAGGGGCTGGTCGCCGATATTTTCAATAATCCGCAGCACCCTTACACCATCGGGCTGATGGGCTCGATGCCGTCGCTGGCCTCGCGCCAGGGTGCGCTGTCCACCATTCCCGGTGCCGTACCGTTGCCAAAAGATATGCCGAAAGGCTGCCGGTTTTCGACGCGGTGTCCGTTTGCCGATGCGCGTTGTCATCAGGAACGACCGGCGCTGCGTCCGCTGCACCAGTCCTCGCACCACGTCGCCTGTTTCTATGCGCCGCTGGAGAATTTTTTCGCTCTGTCCGCTGAAGGAGCCTGCGCATGAGCTACGCCCCCCGCCCCATTCTGGAAGCCGCCGGGCTGACCAAAGTCTTCAAAGGCCCTTCGACGCTGTTCACCAAACCCAAAATCGTGCAGGCGGTAGATCGCGTTTCACTGCGCGTCTGGCATGGCGAAACGCTGGCGATTGTCGGCGAATCCGGCTCGGGTAAATCGACTCTTGGCCGCCTGTTATTGCAGTTGCTCAATGCCACCGACGGCGACGTGTTTTATGAAGGTGAAAACCTGAAGCAGTTTTCAGCTGACCAGATGAAAAAGCTGCGCCGTGACCTGCAAATCATTTTTCAGGATCCGTTTGCCTCGCTCAATCCGCGTATGACGGTAGAAGAAATCGTTGGCGAGCCGCTGTGGTTGCACAACATCGTCAGCGGCAAAGCGGACCGGCAGGCAAAAGTGCGCGAACTGCTGACTACCGTTGGCCTGCCCGCGGCGTACAGCAACCGTTATCCGCATGAGTTTTCCGGCGGTCAGCGCCAGCGTATCGGCATCGCCCGCGCACTGGCGTCATCGCCAAAACTGCTGCTGGGCGACGAACCGGTATCTGCTCTCGATGTGTCCGTTCAGGCGCAGGTGGTCAATCTGCTGGAAAACCTTAAACAACAGTTTGGCCTGACGATGATTGTCGTCGCGCACGGTCTGGCGGTGATCCGCCATATGAGTGACCGTGTGGCGGTGATGTATCTCGGGCAAATCGTCGAACTGGCCAGCACCGATGATATTTTCGACCAGCCGCTGCATCCGTATACCCAGGCGCTGATTGCCAGTGCGCCGCAACTCGCGCCCGGCGTTAAACGACCGGTGCCGCTGCTTCAGGGCGATATGCCCAATCCGGCCAATATGCCGACCGGCTGCCGTTTCCATACCCGCTGCGCGTACGCCACCGACCAATGCCGTCTGGTGGAACCGCAACTTGAAACTGTCAGTGACAACCGCATGGTGGCCTGCCACCGCTGGAGCGAACTGCAACGGGATCGCACTTCTGTGCTGGTTCCGCCGCCGTCCGCCGCTTTCACCTTACGGCGTGCGCTGTTTGAACAAGCGAGCCAGACCCGGCTTTCACTTTCCCCCCCGACATCAACCCAAGGAACCCGACCATGAGATTTGCATCCCGCTTAACCGCCTGCATTCCGGCCTTAATGTTGCTGACGTCTGCGGGCCTCGCCCATGCAGAAAGCACCCTGCGTATCGGCCTTGGCAGCGATCCTGACATGCTGGATCCCGCCACGGCGCGGACTTATTACGGGCGTTTCGTGTTCAGCGCCATGTGCGAGCGTCTGGTGGATGTCGATCAGCATCTGCAAATCGTGCCAGGTCTGGCGAAAGACTGGGCGTACAGCGAAGATGGCAAAACGCTGACCCTGAATTTGCGTGAAGGCGTGACTTTCCAGGATGGCGAAAAATTCGATGCGCAGTCGGTGAAATACAATATCGAACGTTATCTGACGCTGCCGGGTTCTTTGCGTAAAAGCGAGCTGTCCTCGGTTGAATCCGTGGAAGTCACCGCGCCGTACACCGCCGTTTTCCACCTGAAAACTGCTGACGCCGCGCTGCTGATGCAACTGACCGACCGTGCGGGCACCATGATGGCGCCAGCGGCGACGGCCAAAGGTAACGTGGCAGCGCATCCGGTGTGTTCCGGCCCGTATGAGTTTGTCAGCCGCGTTCAGCAGGATCGCATCGTGCTGAAACGGTTTGAAAATTACTGGAACAAAGGCGCGTATCACTTCGATAAAGTGGTGTTCCTGCCTATTCCGGATGCATCCGTACGCCTCGCCAACCTGCGCGCCGGCGATCTGGATATCACCGAAGGCATTGCCGCCAGCGACACCGCGACGGTTAAAGCCGACAGCAATTTGCAACTGGCCAGCACCACCGGTCTGGGGTACATGGGGCTGACGATTAATATCGCCAACGGCACGGCAAACACCAATACGCCGCTGGCCAAAGATGCCCGCGTGCGTCAGGCGCTGTCGCTGGCGATTGACCGCGACGCGCTGAATCAGGTGGTATTCCAGGGGCAGTACACCCCGGCGAATCAGGCCTTCTCGCCTGCCAGCCCTTATCACGCTGACGTGCCGGTGCCAAAACGTGACATCGAAAAAGCCAAAGCGCTGCTGGCCGAAGCCGGGGTGAAAACGCCGCTGACCATTGATTTCCTGGTCGCCAACAACCCGACTTCCCAGCAGGTTGCGCAGGTGCTTCAGGCGATGGTCAGTGAGGCGGGTATCAACCTGAATCTGCAAATGACGGAATACGCCACGCTGCTGGATCGCCAGCAAAGCGGTGAATTCAAAATGAGCATGTCCGGCTGGTCAGGACGCCCGGATCCCGATGGCAATATCTTCTCGTTCCTCAATACCAAAGGCGGCCTGAACGACGGCAAATACAGCAATCCGCAGGTCGATCAGTGGTTGCAGGAAGCGCGTCTGACCAGCGATGTCGAAAAGCGTAAAGCCCTCTACAAGCAGGTGGTAGTACAGGAAAACCTCGACGACCCGCTGGTGTATCTGTATTTCGAACCGCGCATTTTTGGTATCAGCAAGAAAGTGACCGGTTTCGTGCCTTACGCCGACGGGCTGATCCGTTTGCAGGGCCTGGCGCTGAACAAGTAATTGCCTGAGGAAAGACGATGTTAGAACTGGTGATGAAACGGCTGATTTCAGCCATACCGACGCTGTTTCTGGTCACGCTGATGGTGTTCTCGTTGCAGAAATTGCTGCCGGGAGATCCGATCACCGCGATGGCCGGCGAGGAGCGGGATCCGGCAGTAATTGCGCAGTTACGCGAGGAATATCATCTCAATGATCCGATCCCCAGCCAGTATTTCCACTGGGTCGGCAACGCGCTGCGCGGCGATTTCGGCACCTCGCTGCGCACGCAGGAACCAGTATTGCAGCTTATCGCCAGCAAACTGCCGGTGACGCTCGAACTGTCGATGCTGGCGATGATTGTGGCGCTGATTATCGGCATCACCATGGGCGTGCTGGCGGCGGTCAACAAAGGCACATGGATTGATAACGGCACCAATTTTCTGGCGCTGTCGGGGATTTCGATCCCCCATTTCTGGCTCGGCGTGCTGCTGATTATGCTGTTCTCGGTGAAACTGCACTGGCTTCCGGCGTCCGGTTACGTGCCGTTCTCAGAAGATCCGCTGCAAAACCTTAAAACCATGTTGCTGCCCGCCGCGGTGCTCGGTACCGGCCTTTCCGCCACACTGATGCGCCATACGCGTGCGGCGATGATTGCGGTGCTGAAAGCCGATTACATCCGCACCGCCCGTGCCAAAGGGTTACTGCCGAAAAAGGTGATCATGAAACACGCGCTGCGTAATGCGCTGGTGCCGATCATCACGCTGACGACTTTGCTGTTCGGCGAACTGCTGGGCGGTGCGGTACTCAGCGAGCAGGTGTTCACCATTCCGGGCTTTGGCAAAATGATTGTCGATTCCGTGTTTAACCGTGATTACGCCGTAGTTCAGGGCGTGGTGATGGTCGTCGCGGTCGGTTTTCTGCTGATGAATCTGCTGGCCGACGTGCTGTATGTGCTGGTCAACCCACGTATGCGGAGAGCCTGAGATGAGCGTTTCTGTGATTTCAGTGACAACGTCACTCTCTGCCCGCGAACCCAACCGTGTACTGCGCAAATTTCTGCGCAATAAAAGTGCGGTGATCGGCGCGGTGCTGGTGGTGACCTTCGCGTTGCTGGCGCTGCTCGCGCCGTGGATTTCGCCCTTTGATCCGATCAAAGCCGATTTCATGGCGGTACGTAAAGCGCCTTCCGCCCTGCACTGGCTGGGTACCGATGAGCTGGGCCGCGACATTTTATCGCGCCTGTTCTGGGGGGCGCGTACATCGCTGATGGCCGGTTGTGTGTCGGTAATTATCGCGATTGTGATTGGCGTACCGCTGGGTCTTATCGCCGGGTTCTGGCAGGGCTGGCTGGACAACATCATTTCCCGCGTGGTCGAAGCGCTGCTCTCGTGTCCGTTCCTGGTGCTGGCAATTGCGCTGGGCGCGTTCCTCGGCCCGAGCCTCGGCAATGCGATGATTGCCATCGGGCTTTCCGCGATGCCGATTTTCGCCCGCCTGACGCGTGCGCAGGTGATGAGTATCCGCAACGAGGAATATATCGAAGGCGCGCGGGCGATTGGCCTGCCCGACCGCTGGATCCTCTGGCGTTATGTGCTGCCCAATGTGCTGTCGCCGATCCTGGTGCAGGCGACGCTGGCGATTGCGTCGGCCATTATCACCGAAGCCAGCCTGTCGTTTCTCGGCCTTGGCCAGCAGCCACCGGATGCCTCCTGGGGCGCGATGCTTAACACCGCACGCAGCTTCCTCGAGCAGTCACCGTGGATGTCGATTTTTCCCGGTCTGGCGATTTTCCTGACCGTACAGGGTTTCAATTTGCTGGGTGACGGGCTGCGTGATGCGCTCGACCCGCGTTCCGAATAAACCGTTTGCTGCTTTTTAAGGAAGAATACATGTCTGAGAATTACGATTTTAACGTGGCTTATCCGACCCTGCGCCCGTCAATGATGGGCGCCAATGCGGTGTGTGCTTCGCAGCCGCTGGCCGCGCAGGCAGGCATGAAAATGCTGATGCTGGGCGGGAACGCTGCCGATGTCGCCATCGCCACCGCTATCGCGCTCAACGTGCTTGAACCCAGCGGTAACGGCGCGGGCAGCGATGCGTTCGCCATTATCTGGGACGGAAAAAAAGCCCACGGTCTGAACGCTTCAGGCCGATCACCGGCCGCATGGACGCCGGAATATTTCGCTGACAAAGGTCTGGACGCGGTGCCGACCTACGGCTGGGACGCGGTGACCGTTCCCGGCGCTGTTTCCGGCTGGGTGGCGCTGGCAAAACGTTTCGGCACGCTGCCGCTGACCACGCTGGCGCAACCGGCAATCGATTATGCCCGCAACGGTTTTCCGGTTTCGCCGCTGATTGGTCGCCTGTGGGAAATCGCGGTCAAAAAACTGCATAACCAGCCGGGCTTTATGGAATGTTTCGCGCCCGCAGGCCGTGCGCCGAAAATCGGGGAGATCTTCCGTAATCCTGCGCTGGCAGATTCTTTGGAACTTATCGCCAAAACCGAAGGCGAAGCGTTTTATCGCGGGGAGCTGGCAGAAAAAATGGTGGCGCACTGTCAGGCCAACGGTGGCGCGCTGACACTGGACGACCTGGCGAATCACAAAGCCGACTGGGTGGAAACCATGCAGCAGTCGTTTGCCGGTGGCTCAGTTCACGAACTGCCGCCGAATGGTCAGGGCATCGCCACGCTGATCGCACTCGGTATTCTCGATAAGCTGGATATCGGTTCACAACCGGTGGATTCGGTCGAAACGACACACCTGTGCATTGAGGCGATGAAACTGGCGCTGGCAGATTTGGATCAGCACGTCACTGACAGCGAGCATATGTCCTTCGATCCGCAATGGTTCCTGAACGACGATTATCTGGCGGAGCGCGCAAAACTTATCGACCGCACCCAAGCCAGCGACGTCACTTACGGCGTACCACGTCCGGGTGGCACCGTCTATCTGACGGCAGCGGATTCCAGCGGCATGATGGTCTCTTTCATTCAGTCGAATTACATGGGCTTTGGTTCCGGCGTCGTGGTGCCGGGCACCGGTCTGAGCATGCAAAACCGGGGCTGCGGATTTACCCTCGATCCGAAGCACGCCAACTGTGTTGCACCGAACAAACGCACGCTGCACACCATTATTCCGGCCTTCGCGCAGGATGCTGACGGTAAACCGCTGATGTCATTCGGCCTGATGGGCGGCCCGATGCAGGCGCAGGGGCACCTGCAACTGGCGCTGCGGGTGATGCTGTATAAGCAAAATCCGCAGGCCGCTATTGACGCGCCGCGCTGGCGGATCAACGGCGGTCGTCAGGTGGCGATTGAATCGACCTTCAACCACAACACGCTGGCCGCACTGCGGGCGATGGGGCATGAATTAATTGTGGAAGACCCGCTCGGCGGCCATTCGTTTGGTGGTGCGCAGGTGATTGTCACCAATCCGGCAGGCGGTTATCTGGCGGGTACCGAATCCCGTAAAGACGGTCAGGCGCTGGTGATGTAGTTTGGGTTTTACTCTGCACCGTGAATGTGTTTTTGCCCTGCTGCTCCCCCTGCGAAGGGGGAGTTACCCCCTCTTTGTGACTTCCCTTCCAAATCTTCGCTAAAACGATGTAATTCTGCCCCATCGCTATAAAAATTTGAAACAGCGTTCTATAAATGAAGTGTTGAGTACTTTGCACTTTCATATGGAGAACGAATGTATGACCCGTCCACTGTTTCATGGCGTGATCCCACCGGTTGCAACAATCCTGAATGAGAACGAGCAGCTTGACCGTCAGGCTATGGCGCGTCTGATAGATTTTGCGATTGAAGGCGGCGTCAACGGCCTGTTTTTCCTCGGCAGCGCGGGGGAATTTGCCCATATGTCGCAGGCGCTGCGTCATGAAGTGGCACAATTTTGTACAGAGTACGTCGCCGGACGCGTGCCCGTTCTGATTGGCGCGGCGCATCCGGGCACGGCGCAAACGCTGGCGTTCGCACAGCACGCTAAAAGCGTCGGGGCGGACGGCGTGGTGGTGGTGAATCCTTATTACAATCCGGTGACCGAAGAAGCGCTGTATCTGCATTACCGTACCCTTGCTGAAAACGCAGGTTTGCCGGTGATTATGTACAACTATCCGGGGCTGACCGGCCAGTCGCTGCCAGTGGATCTGATCAAGCGCCTGGCGCTGGAATGCCCGAACATTGTCGGGCTGAAAGATACCGTCGACAGCCTCAATCATATTCGCGAAACGATACAGGCCGTGAAACCTGAACGTCCGGATTTCGCGGTGTTCTCCGGCTATGACGAATACCTTTTTGGAACGCTTATCCTCGGTGGCGACGGTGCAATTCCCGCCAGCGCCAACTTTGCGCCGCAACTGACCTGCGGAATTTACCGCGCGTTTAAAGAGAAAGATTTCGCCACCGCAGTGGAACTGCAACAGCGGTTATCTTTCCTGCCGCCGCTCTACACGCTGGATACGCCGATTTACAACGTCATCAAATACGCGATTTCGCAGGTGATCCGCGAAATGCCGGTGTATTCACTTAAACCGGCGCTGCCGCTTTGTAATGACAAACAGAAGATTGTGCGTGAGATTTTGCAACAGGCCGGTGTCAGTGTCGTCGGCTAAATCCTTTCCCCTCCTCCCCTTCGCCGGGGAGGAACAAACCCGACACAATCGCCTCAATCTAAATCGAAATCATTACTATTCCGCTTTAATATTCGCTACTCTGTTTCCATGATTGACAGAGCCTGATGATTTTGAAGCGTAATGATGCAAACACTCCTCGACAGTTTCCGTGAAACGCCGGTCAGCTGGGTTGCCGATACTTTTAAACCCATGTCGCCGCTGGTCACAAACGCCGTGCCGATGTCACACCTCACGACGCCGGAAGGCTGCGCCAGCGTGCTCAAACGCTATCTGGATGCCAATGCGTCCGATGCCGCAAAATGTGATACCCGCCGGGCGCGGATCTCGATGTGGTCACAATGGTATTTCGCCACCCTGTTGCCAAGCTGGGTGATTGTCTCCCTGCGCCACGGCTGGCAGCTGCCTATCGCCGCTGAAAATGTCTACCTGTGCATGCAGGAAGAAGGCTTACCGGCGCAGATTTATCTCGATGGCGAGGGCGAAGCGCTGACTTCTGCGGAACCGATGGCGCGTTTCGATGTGATGATCGAACAGCATTTACGTCCGGTTTGCGAAGCGCTGGCGGAATTCTCCGGTCTGAAACCGGGCATATACTGGAACAATGCCGCGATACGTGTCGGCTGGGGCGTCAAACAGGCAGAACTGGTCAATGCGGACATCTCTGACGGTATGCAACTGATGGGATCGCGCGAGCTGCGTTATGGCGGTAAAAACCCGTTATTTCAGCCGATGCGCGCGGAAGATCCTTCCGACCCCGACAGCCCGCAGTACCGTAAGCAATGCTGTCTGCGCTATGATCTGGCCGATCACGCCATGTGTCCATCCTGCCCGTTATTGCTAGCAGAACGAAAATCAGGCAAAAGACGCAAAACCCCCGCGGAGTAATTTGCAGATCTGCCAGCCACTTACAAAACCTGAATAAACTTAGCGTAAAAAATGATTGGATCTTAGCAGCGGATAATTATAAGAATTGGGTATAAGCAAAATCCTTCGGGATGCAGGAAGGCGGTAAGCGAACCTATCTGCAACCAGAAGGATGAAGGTTATACAGACCAACGAGGTATTTATCATGACTATGAAAACACCTAAGAGCTGGCCCTCCGCTCTTAACTCGCTGGCCTCAGAGGTGATTGATTCTCTGGCGCAACCGGTTAACCGCGTATGGAATACGTTAACTGGCAAGCAAGTACCGCTCAGAGCAAGGATTGTTCATCGTTACGCGATACCGTCTTCCCGGACGATCAGCGTCACGGAAGGATTCTTCGGGTTTATTCCTGTCGAATCTTATGAAAACGAACGTTTTATTCTGGAAGTCGCTTACGCTGACAAACAGTATCAGGTGGAAGTCCCGCGGGCTTACTACCAGAAAAGCAATATCGGCGACGGCATCGACATCCACACGCTGTAATTGCCCCGCGTTAAACAGGCTGCTCCTTTCGAGGCGCAGCCTTTTTTTATGCCAAAAAACCTCTCCCACCCCACACTTCCCGCTTTTATTTTGTTCAATACATGAAAATTATTGACATAATAATCACCGAAATTTAGAAAATTATTTACATTCCAGTTTACCCGCCCTTTCCTTTTTTTTAAGAGGTTTATGATGACCCGCCAGGTTTCTCCCGCAGTTGCCAGCGCCAGCCAGTCACGACGCGCGTTAGTCGCCGGTTCAGTCGGCAACTTTATTGAATGGTATGAATTCGGTGTGTACGGCTATCTGGCGACAATCATCGCCGGTAACTTTTTTACACTCGAAGGCCAGACCGGTATGACCGGTTTGCTCCTCACCTATGCCTCGTTCGCGCTGGCATTTTTCTGCCGTCCCGTGGGCGCGATTATCTTTGGCCGTATCGGTGACCGCATTGGCCGCAAGCCGACACTGATCGCCGTCGTGCTGTTAATGACGCTGGCGACCGCCATTATTGGTCTGCTGCCGACGTACGCGCAGATTGGCGTTGCCGCCCCGCTGTTACTGACGCTGATGCGCATGTTCCAGGGGCTATTTGCCGGTGGTGAATTTGGCGGCGCGGTGTCGCTGATGACGGAGTTTGCACCGAAAGGTAAACGCGGAATTTACGGCGCATGGCAGTCATTTACCGTTTCACTGGGCCTGCTGACCGGCGTGGCGCTGGTGGCGATCCTGGTGCAAACGCTGCCTGAAGCGCAGATGAAAGACTGGGGATGGCGCATTCCGTTCCTGCTGGCATTACCGATGGGGCTGGTGGCGTTGTATCTGCGACTGAAACTGGATGAAACGCCAAACTTTGTCGCCAGTAAAAAAGCCGAACCGAAAGCGCAGAAAACGGCGGCAGAAAAAGCGTCTGCTGTTGCCACTGCCAAAGCCATCGCGCTGGGAATTGGCCGCATGATGGGCTGGTCGGCGGGGGGTTATACTTTCCTGGTGGTGATGCCGTCTTATCTGCAAACCTCCCTGCACGCCACGTTTTTACAGGCACTGGTAGCGACGGTGCTGGCGAATATAGGTTTCGCGCTGGCGATTTTACCTTCCGGCTGGCTGAGCGATAAAATCGGACGTAAAAAAGTCATGATGATTGCGGTATTCGCGGTCATTGTGCTGAGTTTCCCGCTGCTGCATCTGCTGCAAAATCCTGAAAGCAGCCTGCTGGCGAAAGGCATTGCAGTGCTGATTGCCGGTGCGACGATCGGCATGATCGCCGGTCCCGGTCCGGCGATGCTGGCGGAAATGTTCCCGACCCGCGTGCGCTATACCGGCCTCGGATTATCCTATTCATTATCCAACGCCGTGTTCTCCGGCTGTGCGGGGCTGATCATTACCGGCCTGATTAAAGAAACAGGCAATCTCGATATTCCGGCGTACTACGTGGTTGCGACCTGCGTGGTCAGCCTGTTTGCGCTGATGTCATTGCGCAAAGACGACCATTTGCGTGAACTGGATGAATAACCCATGAGCGACACTGATTTGCAGTCACGTCTGAACGCATTACAGGGCAGCTTTTCCCCGGCGGAAAAACGGATCATCACGATGATCCGGCTTGATCCGCCGGGTGTCGCCAATATGGGGGTGACGGCGCTGGCAGAGTACGCTGAAACCAGCACCGCTACGGTGGTGCGTACCAGCAAGCGTCTGGGTTTTAGCGGCTATCCGGCGCTGCGGCTGGCGTTAGCGGCAGAATCCTCCAGCCCGATGCCCGCCGACATGCCGCTGGCAGCGGATATCGGTGAGAACGATACACCCAAGCAAATTCTGCAAAAGCTGCTGGAGTTTGAAGTTAAAGGAGCAAAGGAAACCTCGCAGCTTCTGAGCGCCGCGACGCTTGAACAGGCAGTAGCCATTCTTTCACAGGCCAGACGGATTGATATTTACGGTGCAGGAGCTTCGGGACTTGTCGCACAGGATCTGTGTCAGAAACTGCGGCGTATCGGCGTAGTTGCCCAGACTTACGGCAGCACCGACGAAAGTCTGGTGAGCGCCTGTCAGCTTGCCGCAGGCGATGTCGCGCTGGCGATTTCCCACTCAGGCAAGACCGCCGGTGTGGTGGAAGCCCTGTCGCAGGCCAAAGCCGCGGGCGCGACGACGCTGGCGATCACCGCCAACGGGCGCGCTGCCCTCGTGCGCAAAGCCGATGTCGTGTTGCGAACCAGCAATCGCGAAATGGGTTTTCGTGCCGCCGCAATGGCCAGCCGTACCAGCCAGTTACTGATTATCGACTGCCTGTATATCGGCGTGGCGCAGCGTCTGCCGGGCGCGCGTGAGGCCCTGCGTAAAACCCACGACGCGGTACAACACCACCGTCGCTGATATTCTTCCGTTCCTGTGCATGCCTTCTATACTTCTTAAAACACTTCGGTTTATGAGGGCATGCATGTTCACCCACCGTTTGGTATTTCCTGCCAGCGTCCTGCGCGGACGCGGCGCCATAAAGCATCTGGGCGCGATGTGCGGACGTTTAGGCCAGCGGGCAATGTTAGTGGGCGGTAAACGCGCCATTTCCAGCGTCGAGGCGAAAGTCGCCGATCAGCTCGAACAGCAGATGGTCAGTTATCTGGGCAGTGAAATCTTCGGCGGCGTGTGTTGTCAGGAGGAAATCAACCGGCTGGCTGACGTATTCCGCACGCAAGGTGTGGAAGTGATTATCGCCACCGGCGGGGGTAAAGCGCTGGACGCGGCCAAAGCGGCAGGCGTCGCCTGTAACATTCCGGTGGTCACATTGCCGAGCATTGCGGGCACCTGTTCGGCGGTGACATCGCTGGCGTTTCGTTATCATCAGGACGGTGAGTTCCGCGACATGATGCCATTACCCTGCGGCCCGGCTGCGGCGGTAATCGACGCCGATTTACTGGCCTGCGCCCCGCTGCAATGGTTGTCGGCAGGCATCGGCGATACGCTGGCAAAGTGGTACGAATACCGCGCTATCAGTGACCTCAACCAGCTTACCGGGCTGGCCGGTGTCGCCCGCACCAACAGCGAACTTTGCTATACGCTCATCGAACACTTCGCCGCCGACGCCTGTTTCGCGGTGCAGGACGGCAAAGCTAACAACGCCCTCGAACAGGTGCTCGACGCCATTTTCCTCTACGCAGGACTGACTTCCATCATGAGCAACGGCGCACACACCGGCGCTTCCCACGCGTTATATGAAGGCTTCACCGCCTGTCCGAAAACCCGCCACGTCGCCCACGGATTGCTGGTCGGTTACGGCAATCTGTGCCTGCTGGCGCTGGAAAACCGCAGCGACGAGGAATTGCTGGCCGCCATCGCACTCGCCCGCGCCAGTGCCGTACCGACTCAGTTAGCGCATATCGCGAAGGGGCTGACGGAGCAGGATCTGGCGGTGATTATCGACCGGAGCCTCACCACGCCAGATATGGCGAACATGCCGGGCGATATGACATTTGAAGATGTCAGGAGGGGGATTGAGAGAGTCGAGATGCTGGGGGCAAAGATTAATTGATGTGAGAACGCACATCAGAACGTTTTGAAAGATAAATGGTGAAAGTTTCGGTTTCTCAATTGCCGTGATCACTTATCGAATGGCGCCGAAACCGCCCAAAGGAGGAAAGTGCTTTTCCTCCTTTGGATTCCTCCTCGCTTTTTCAACAAGCGCTATCGCTCGCTGGCTATGTTTCAGGTACCGCAGTGACAGGCTGAAAAGCTTGCCGCTGCGCGGTACCTTCATTTCGGGATTGCAGCCTTGGGTCTGCAACCTCTCATTCAGCAAGCTTTCTGAACCGCCCGCAACATCTTAAATTCAAAGGCAGACTATTTTCCTCTTTTAAAAAAGTGGATTGGCGTGCTCAAAATTCAGCTGAACGGAGCGGCTTCGAGACCTATGGCTCGAAGACCGAGAGAAGGCAGTGCGAAGCACCTGGATTTGCGCCACTCACCATTGCGTCGGAACATGTCCGTCGTTCCAGCGATAGCGCGCAGTGAAAAAGCGCGGGAGTCCAGAGGGCGCGCGCTTACGCGTCCTCTGGGCCAGTTTGGGCGGCGAGCCCAAGGTTTTGAAGTTGAAATTGAAAAACTAAACGGGATTCAAAGGCCCCCCTTTAACTCTCCTACTTTTTGTTTTATCAGTTGCCTCAGCCTCAGCGAGGCCTGCGATGCCGGCTGGTCTCTCCTGCTCAGCAGAATCACCTCGAACGGCAGTGATTCCACCACCGGCACAATTTTCAGCTGGTCGATATACCGCCGGGCGGTAAAGGTATCGACCACGCCGACGCCGCCGCCCGCCAGTACCATGTCGGCGATCACCGAGTAGGTTTTGATGTACAACGCCGAGTGCGGCATCAGGCCGTTTTCACGCAGGACACGGTTAAGCACCTGACCCAGCGGATCCTGTTGCTGCAACATCAGCAGGTCGTTTTCGCACAACCACGCCAGCGTTACCGGCCCTTCCACGGTCGAATCTTTTGGCAGCAGCGCCACCATGTTGCCCTGATAAATCGACTCGGCGACCAGTTCCTGCGTGGCCTGCTCGCCAAATGCCAGCGCGAAATCCATTTTGTATTGCAGCAGATCCTGACTCAGCGTGTTGAAATGCCCGGTCACCAGTTCGACGCTGCCGCCGGGTGTCTGGCGGCGAAAATCCACCAGCACCGGCGCCATTACGCTATGCCCCAGTGCGTGTGCGGAACCGATGCGCACATGCTGGCCTTCGCCCTGCCGCAGTTGTTCCGCCAGCTGGCCGATGGCCTGAATATGGCTGAACAGCGCCTCAACTTCCGGCATTAACCGCCGCCCTTCCGGCGTTACGATTAACCCCTGCGGCGTGCGGTCGAACAACGTGAAACCCAGTTGCTGCTCGGCATGATTCAGCACCCGGCTGACATTGGGCTGCGACACATTCAGTAAACGCGCCGCGCCGCTGACGCTCCCCGCCTGTAAGACCGCCTGAAACACTTCGATGTGGCGTAAACGCATGCCGGCCCTATTTCTGCGTAGTCGCTAAGTACGAGAAGGCACTTAACAGACTGATAATGTTGGCAACGGTCGGGCTGTGATAGCCGACGGTGACCGCATCAAGGCGCTCAACGCCCGGGATCAGGCAGAATAAATCCGCCAGAACCGGTTTCGCGGTCATCAGTTCGAGATGATATGGTGCGCTGAATCTTCCCGAAGTCAGCGGTGCAGGTTTGCTGACGGCGATCGTCGCCTGTTTGCGGATTTTAGCGCAGGCAATCGACGGGCTGTCCGATTCGGCGGCATTGGCAGAAATCGCGCGTTTGACGCAAACGTATTGTGATTCCGGATAATAGCGGTGGATCCAGGTTTCGAGATGATCGTCGCCGGTCACCAGCCATAACGGGACGTTAAGTTCCGCACCAGCGGCAGCGTATAAATCGCTTTCGCCCACCACGTTGCCGTTGAGTTTAACGCGGTAAAAGGCGCGGCCATTGATGGTGTGCGCCAGTACGCCGTTTTCGCCCGCTGCGGTGTGATAGCCGACAAACATCAGGCCGTCGTATTGCTGTTGCTGCAGGCCTTCGACCATCGATAATCCGCGCGGTTTGCCCTGCACCAGACGGGCGCGCGGGTCGATTTTATCGGCGCGCAGGTTTTGCATCATCGCGTGGCTGTCGGCGACGGTCACTTCCATCGCGCCACCGGCAAAGGCACCGTCGATGGCGGCGTTGACTTCGCCTTCCATCAGCGCGCGGGCGGCGTCGTAATCGGCATTGCCCGGACTGCATTGTTCCGGACGCATGACACCCGCGATGCCTTCAATGTCCGCAGAGATAAATACTTTCATCAGTCGTTCCCTTTTTGGTTCGCCAAATTATCTAATACTTCACTCAATCCCAGCCGGTAATGTCCGTCGAATCCGCAGACGGTTTCTGCACTCAGTAAGGCATCTATAATAGCGTGTTCTGTGGCATCTGCCGCCAGCGCCAGCAAAGGCTCGAGTCCGGCATCCGGCAAAATGACACCGTCACGTTGCGTGGAAAACGCCAGTGCGATATCCCCCGAACCATGCCCCCAGTAACTGCCCAGACGCCCTAACCCGGCACCGGCGCGTTTGGCGATGCGTCCGAGCTGACGGCTGTCGAGATAACGGTCACAGGCCATCACAATAATGATCGACCCCGCATCCACCTGTGGCGCCCGTTGCGTCTGGATTTGGGCGATAGCTTCTCCGGCACGCACACCGTCGAGCGTCAGTTCGGAGAGTTTGCCAAAGTTCGCCAGCACCAGTACGCCCAGTGTCGCGTTAAGTGTTTCACACCAGCGTGAGGCCGTGCCGATACCGCCTTTTAAACCGAAACAGCTCATGCCACGTCCGGCACCTACGCTGCCACGGGCGAAGGTTTTTGTCGCGCCGTCGAGTGCGGTCAGTGCATCGTCCTCACTGACCGCCATCGCCTGAATATCGTTTAAATAGAAATCGTTGCACTCGAGAATAACCGGATTGATCGTTGGATCCGGACGGCCAATTTGCGGGAACATCTGGCAGCTGCGTTTCACCAGCGCGTTGAATAACGTGCCGGTGGCGAAGGTGTTGCTGAACAGCACCGGCGTTTGCAGTTCGCCCAGTTCCATCACCTGGATAAGCCCCATCGGTTTGCCGAAACCGTTCAGCACCGCCACGCCACATGGCAACGGGTTTTCATAGAGATTGTCGCCGGGCGGGACGATGGCGGTAACGCCGGTCTGAATATCCCCGGCGGTCAGCGTGCTATGGCCGACGGTAATTCCCGCCACATCCGTCAGTGAATTGCTGGCCCCGCAAGGGAAGCGCGGGCGAAAAATCTGGCGTGTGGTACGCCAGCGTTGCAACAAAGCAGACAGCGCCTGCTGCTGAAATTCATCTTCATGTTCTTGCGGGTGCATCGGTATTCCATTTCTGTCGGTTAACGCAGTTAAATTACTTTTTCAGTTTAGGATCCAGCGTGTCGCGCAGCGCGTCTCCGAGCAGATTAAATGCCAGGACTGTGAGGAATATCGCCAGCCCGGGGAACACGCTGACGTTCCATTTGCCCGCCATCATCATATTACGGCTCATCGCCAGAATATTGCCCCACTCCGGCACGTCCGGTTCCGGCCCCAGACCGATAAAACTCAGGCTGGCGGCGGTCAGAATGCTGGTGCCGATACGCATAGTGAAATAGACGATGACGTTCGACAGCGTACCCGGCAGGATATGGCGCAAAATCACCACCCTGTCCGGTGCGCCGACGCAGCGAACCGCTTCGACATAGGCACTTTGTTTAATGGATAGCGTGGCGGCGCGCACGATGCGGGCAAACACCGGCACGCTGAAAACCGCGACCGCGATGATGACGTTGTTCAACCCCGGCCCGAGAATCGCCACCACCGCAATCGCCAGCAACATGCCCGGAAACGCGAATAAGACGTCGGAACCGCGCATGATCAGCATGTCCAGCCAGCGGCCATAATATCCGGCCAGCAGGCCGAGCAATACACCGGCGATCATGCCGAGCGTCACCGAAAAAATGCCGACGTAAAGGGATAGGCGTGCGCCATAAATGATACGGCTGAGAACGTCACGCCCTAAATCGTCGGTGCCGAACCAGTGCTGTGGCGTAGGGCCGACGCCGAGCGCCATCCAGTCCGGCGTCATCGGATCAAAAGGTGCCAGCCACGGCGCGAATATCGCGACAAGTACCAGCAGCAGAATAAATCCGCCGGAAACCAGCGCCATCGGGTGACGGATAAAGGTGTGGAAAAAGTCGTACCACGGCGAACGGATATCATCGTGTTGCGAGGCTAGCGCAGCCGGTGTGGTTTCTTCCAGCACAGAAACAGGTTCGGTCATGAGCAGCTCCTAACGCAGACGGATAGCCGGATTGACCACCGCATAAAGCAGGTCAACCAGCAGATTTATCAGGATAAATTCAAACACAAACAGCATGACCAGCGCCTGAATGACAGGCTGATCCTGCGTTTTGATGGATTCAATCAGCAACCAGCCGAGCCCCGGCCAGCTGAATACGCTTTCGACGATAATCGAGCCGCCGAGCAGGAAGCCAAACTGCAAACCGAGCATGGTAATAATCGGGATCAGCGCATTGCGCATGATGTGTTTCCACGTCACCCGCCGCGCACGTAATCCTTTGGCATTGGCGGTACGGACATAATCTTCCTGCGCCACGTCGAGAAACGCGGAGCGGGTGAAGCGCGCCATCACCGCGGCCACCGAAGAACCCAGGGTGATCGCCGGCAGGATAATGTCCGCAGGCGAATTAAAACCGCTGACGGCGAATATCCCGAACGGCATGGCGACAAACTGGATCAGCAGCAATCCGAGCCAGAACGGCGGCATGGAAATCCCCCCGACCGCCATGCTCATCAGCGTCCAGTCCTGCCATTTTCCGCGTTTGAGCGCTGAAACGACGCCAATCACCAGCCCGAGCACCACCGACCACGCAAAACCCGCCAGCGCCAGCAGCAGCGTCGGCATAAAACCGCTTTCAATCACGCTTAACACCGGCTGTCGCGTGCGGTACGTGGTCCCCAGATCGCCATGAATCATACCGTTCAGCCAGTGCCAGTATTGCGCAGGCAGCGGATCGTTCAGGCCAAGCAGTTGCCGTGCTGACTCAACCGCCTCAATCGGCGCATCCTGTCCGGCGTAAATACGCGCAGGATCACCCGGCAGCAGCTTGATAAAGCCGAAAACCAGTAATGACACCACCAGTAAAACGGGGATCATTTCCAGTATCCGGCGGATAAAATAGGTCAGCATAAAAGGGTTTCCTGAACCTGAATATTGATGGTGGTGTGCTCCTCCCCCTGCGCAGGGGAGGGAGTTAACTCAATCCACTCTTACTTAAACTGTGCCTGGTTAAAAATCAGCGAGCCGTCGGCCAGCATGTAGACGCCGGAAAGGTCTTTGCTTTTGCCGACCAGATTATCCGGCACGCCGAGATAGGCCATCGGTGCATCCGCCCACAGCAGTTTCTGCGCATCCGCGTAGGCTGCTTTGCGTTTTTCGACATCAGCCGTTTGCAGACCGGCGGTGATCGCCGCATCGACCTGCTTGTTGCTGTAATAAGAAACGTTGTACGCCGACGGGATCCAAGATTCGGTGGCGAACAGCGGACGCAGCGCCCAGTCCGCATCACCGGTCGAGGCCGACCACGCGCCGTAATACATTTCGACTTGCGCATCCGCCGGTTTCGGCGTGCTCCACAGACGCTGGGTCAGGGTTCCGGCATCCATCGGCACCAGTTTCACGCGCACCCCAATCAGGGAAAGTTGCTGCTTGAGGAACTGCGCACTGCGGATACGGTCGGTTTTGTTCGAGCTCCACATTTCCACGTCGAAGCCCTTCTCATAACCGGCCTCTTTCATCAGCTCTTTGGCTTTGGCGATGTTATAGCTGTAATCCGGCGTGGTTTGTTTCTGATAGAACTGGACGTTTTTCGGCAGCGGCGACGTAGACGGCGAGCCCAGACCGGCGAAACCGACTTTCAGCCACAGATTGCGGTCGATGGCGTAGTTAATCGCCTGACGGACGCGCACATCCGAGAACTCTTTTTTCTGCGTATTGAAGGCGATGTAATACAGATAGATACCCGGATCCTGCGCGATATCCAGCTTCGGATCGCTTTTCACGGTGTCTACCAGATCGGACGGCAACGGGTAGACCGCGTCCACGCCGCCGGATTTCAGTTTCGCCACCTGCGTGGAGTCTTCAGGCGTCGGATAAAGCGTCACGGAGTCGACTTTCGGCCAGCCTTTCTGCCAGTAGTTGTCGTATTTCACCAGTTTGACGTCTTTGCCCTGCTGCCATTCGACAAACCTGAACGGACCGGTACCGACCGGATGCACGCTCAGATCCTGTTCATTCGGATACTGTTTCAGGGACGCCGGGCTGTGCATCACCGCCGACGGGTGTGCGAGAGTGTTGATCATCGCGCCGAACGGTTTATTGAGGGTGATTTTTACCTGATACGGGCTGACGGTGTCCACGGATTTAATCATGCTGAACAGCGAGTTACGTTTCAGGTGATTCGCCGGATTGGCCAGACGGTCGAGGTTAGCTTTTACCGCGTCGGCATTGAACGGCGTACCGTCCTGGAAGGTCACGTCATGGCGCAGGTTGATGGTGAATTCGGTGGCGTCGCTGTTGCTGGTGTAATCCGTCGCCAGCACCGGCACGACGGCCATTTTGCTGTCGAACTGGAACAGGCGTTCAAAAATGCCGCTCTGAATGGAGTAGCTCAGCGTATCCGTGGTGTCGTGCGGGTCAAAACCGGTCACGTCGGCATACATGGAAATACGCAGATCTTTGGCCTGAGCCGACGCCGCAAAACAAAGCGCCAGTCCGGCGGCAAGCAGGCTCTTACGCAAAAAAGTCGAATGCATGGTGTTCTCCAGTGTGTCCCAAAAAAGAAAGGTGAGTTATCCCTGTGCGACCCAGTGATGTTCACTGACGCGGGAATATTTGAGTTTTTCTATCTGTACACCCGCCGGATGCACCGGCGATTTCACTTCCACATCATCAAAATGACGTAACGCACGCTGCGTCGGATCTGCCACCGGCACCGAACTGAGCAGGCGTCGGGTGTAAGAGTGTTGAGGATTACCGAACACGGCATCGCGCGGACCCATTTCCACAATCTGCCCGCTGTACATCACCGCCACGCGATTGGCGATACGCTCCACCACCGCCATGTCGTGCGAAATAAACAGCCACGCAACGCCGGTTTCACGCTGTAAATCCATCATCAGATTGACCACCTGCGCCTGGATGGAGACATCCAGCGCTGACACGGCTTCGTCGGCAATAATCACCTGAGGCTGTAACGCCATCGCCCGCGCAATTGCAATGCGCTGACGCTGGCCGCCGGAGAATTCGTGCGGATAACGCCGCGCGTGAGAGGGTTCGAGTCCGACACTTTTCAGCAACTGATTCACCACCGGCGTGGCGTCAGCCAATGACTTTTTCAGGCCGTGCAGTAATAGCGGTTCGGCAATGGAAAACCCGACGGTCAGACGCGGATTGAGCGAGGAGTAGGGATCCTGAAATACCATCTGGATCTGACGGCGCACTGCCTGAAACGGCGTGTCGCGCATCAGGGTGATTTCTTTGCCTTCAAGATGAATGCTTTCGGATTCACTGCCGACCAGCCGCAGGATGGCGCGGCCGGTGGTGGATTTGCCGCAACCGCTCTCACCGACCAGCGCCAGCGTTTCGCCCGGCCATATTGAGAAATCGATTTGTTCTACGGCGTGGACTTCTCTGGTGACGCGGGATAAAACGCCTGAGCGGATCGGATAACAAACGCTCAGCCCGCGCACATCCAGCAGCGGTGGCGAAGCGTAATCAGCGGTTTTCTGATCGTCTTCCGCTGGCGGAATGTGAGGCAGATCACCTGCAATCGATTGCTTTTCTGGTGAAATGTTTTGACCGGTTTTGGCGGCTAACAGCGGGAACCGGCGCGGCCATTTCAGCCCCTGCATATCGCCCAGTTTTGGCACCGCGGCCAGCAATGCGCGGGTATAAGGATGCTGCGCATTGGCGAAAATCCCGGTCACGCTGCCCTGCTCCACGACCTTGCCCTGATACATCACCACCACGCGGTCAGCGATTTCCGCTACCACGCCCATATCGTGGGTGATGAACAGAACCGACATATCGCTGCCTTTTTGCAGATCGCGCAGAATTTGCAGAATACGCGCCTGCACCGTGACATCCAGCGCGGTTGTCGGTTCGTCAGCAATCAGCAACGCCGGATCACAGGCCAGCGCCTGCGCAATCATTACGCGCTGACGCATGCCGCCGGAAAGTTCATGCGGGTAACATTTCAGGATACGTTCGACGTCAGGAATACGCACCTGTTTCAGCAGTTCGCGGGCTTTGTTCAGCGCCGTGGCTTTGTTCGCCATACCGTGATCCAGCAGCCCTTCGGTAAGCTGATCGCCGACGCGCAGCACCGGATTGAGCGAGGTCATCGGCTCCTGGAAGATCATCGACATTTCCTGACCGCGCAGTTTACGCCGTGATTCTGCCGACAATGAAGTCAGTGCATGGCGCGTGCCGTTGCGGCCAAAAAATTCGATACTGCCTGCATCGATGTGCGCCGAGTCGGGCAGCAGCCCCATCACGCTCAGTGAGGTGACGGATTTACCTGATCCGCTTTCGCCGACCACCGCCACCACTTCACCTTTATTAACAGAGAAGGAAACGCCTTTCAGCGCCTGCGTTTTGCCTTGCCGGCCGGAGAATGTGACCGACAAATCGTTAATCTGCAAAATGGGCACTGTCATCAATAAACGCCTCCTTTATAGGCTGAACTGTTAAAGCCAGACTTCACCGTTTTCATAGCGCAATGCCGGTTCGGCGTCCTGCGCCAGCCAGATTGGCCCGTCGAGATCAACACGCTCGGCCTGCACCGCCACCGGCAACGCCGCTTCCATCGCAATGGAAGAACCGAGCATGCAGCCAACCATAATCCGCAGACCGAACTGCCGGGCGATATCAGTCATCGCCAGCGCTTCGGTCAGACCACCGCATTTGTCGAGCTTGATGTTGATCATCTCGTAACGATCCCGCAGACCTTCGATATCCCCACGCTCATGACAGCTTTCATCGGCGCAAACAGGAATAGGATGCAAACAACGCACCAGATCTTTGTCATTCCCGGCAGGAAGTGGCTGTTCGATCATGGCCACGTTGAATTCATGCAATGCCTCGAACAAACTCCCGAGATCTAAACCGAGCCAGGCTTCATTCGCGTCCACCACCAGCGTGGCGTGCGGTGCAGCGGCGCGGATAGCCGCCACTTTCTCGATAATCTCTTCGCGGTCGAGTTTGATTTTCAGCAATTGCGCGCCACCGGCGACGGCCACTTCTGCCGCTTTCGCCATGTTTTCTACTGAATCGAGACTGAGGGTTTCGGCAGTAATCACCGACACAGGCTTTGGCATATCAAGCAGTTGCCACAGGTCTTTGCCCTGTTTTGCCGCATCGAGACGCCACATTGCACAATCGAGGGCATTACGTGCCGAGCCCATTGGTAACGCCTGCTGTAATGCTTCGCGGCTCAGTCCCTGTTCCACCTGCGGGCGGATAAGCTCAAGTTGCTCGCAAACGCTTTGCGGCGATTCCTGATAGCGGGCGGTCGGTGTGCATTCCCCGACGGCGGTATATTCACCGTCGGTCAGGGAAACGCGCACCACCGTGACGGCTGTGCGGGTTCCGCGAGAAATCGCAAACGGCTTTGCCAGCGGCAACTCTGTAGACTGGAAAGTCATCTGAATCATCAGCCGTTGTCCTTAATCCATTGCGCGATATTTTTGATGCCGAAACGCACCGGATCGGTAGCAGGTACGCCAAATTCTTCGCTGATTTCAGCCAGCGCGATTTTCGCTTCTTCTTCACTGACCGCCGAAGTATTCAGAGAGAAACCGGCCAGTTTCACTTCCGGGCTGGTCAGGCTGGCCGCCGCCAGATTGGTATCAAGGCACTGACGTAACGTCGGCATAAACTGATGTGGCAGATGACGCATGTGCGGACGGCCAAGTTCATGGCACATCACTAATAAATGCGCCTGCGCGCCGTGGATAAGCCCCATGCTGACACCGGCAAAAGACGGGTGATACAGCGAGCCCTGACCTTCGATAATGTCCCAGTGATCGTCGTCATTGGCCGGAGACAGCGCTTCGACAGCACCGGAAATGAAATCAGCAATCACCGCATCAATCGCAATACCCGCACCCGCCACCAGCACGCCGGTCTGACCGGTCGCACGGAAATCAGCGTTTAAATCCAGCTCCCGCATGGCGGCTTCCAGCGCCAGCGAGGTGTACATTTTGCCGACCGAGCAGTCGGTGCCGACGGTCAGAATACGTTTGCCGCTGCGCTTTTTGCCGGTGCCGGTGTCGAGTTCTGGCTGCATATGGCGCACGTCAAACAGCTCCACGTGATGTTCTTTGGCCAGTTCAACCAGTTCAGGAATGTCATTCAGCCCCTGATGCAGGCCGTTGGCGACGTTAAGCCCCGCGCGGATCGCCGCTTTGATCGAATCCAGCCAGTGTTTCGGTAATTTGCCGCCGGAGTTCGCGGTGCCCAGCACCATGGTTTTCGCGCCCTGCGCCTTGGCCGTTTCGATGTCGAGCTCAGGTAATCCCAGGGAAACCGAATCGGTCGCCAGACGGATTTGCCCGACGCAGGATTCAGGACGCCAGACGTGGATGCCGCGCGCGGTTTTCGCGGCCAGCGGATCCATCACGTCACCAAGGAATAAAAGATACGGCTTTGGAATTTGCTGCATGTCAGTTTCTCCGGGTTTCTTTTTTTAATGGGTTCTAATAAGACCCGGTAAATATTCCACGGGAGAAAGCGGCTGACGAATACTTGTTTGGCTTTGGGGTATAACGTGAGGCTATAGGTTTAGTTACATGAATTCATTGTGGTTAATGGGTAAGGCGGAGCGGAGATAGCAGGAGATAAATGACAGGCACAAAAAAAGGCAGAGCCAATGAACTCTGCCTTTGCGATTACCTTTTTCAGACACAGAATGGGGTAATAATTGGGTTCACTAACTTAGAAGCGGTAAGTCAGTGCTACAGCAACAACGTCATCAGAGCTTACGCCCAGTTTGTTGTTGTCATCGATCTGGTTGATCATGTAGTCAACATAGGTGTACATGTTTTTGTTGAAGTAGTAAGTCGCACCCACTTCGAAGTATTTGACCAGGTCAGCATCGCCGATACCGCCTTCAACATCTTTCGCTTTAGACTGTACGTAGCCGATAGAAGGACGCAGACCGTTTTCGAACTGGTACTGTGCAACTAACTCATAACCCTGAGTTTTGTTAGCGAAGCCGCCTGGGATTGGTGCCAGGTTACGGGTTTCGTTATACATTGCAGACAGATAAATCTGGTTAGCATCGTATTTCAGAGCGGTTGCCCATGCAGACGCTTTATCACCGCCGCCGATAGCGGAGTTGGTTTGTGCGTTAGTACGGTCAGATGAAGAACCCGCGATAACAGCACCGATGCCGGAACCTGCGATATCTTCATAATCGATAGATGCGCCGTAACCGTCGCCGTTGGCTTTAGTCGAGGTGCGACCGTCGTTCTCGTTTTTACCCTGGTATTGCAGGGCGACGTTCAGGCCGGTGACCAGACCGAAGAAGTCCTGGTTACGGTAAGTTGCCAGACCGTTAGAACGACCCACCATGTAGTTGTCGGAGTTAGCGGTATCACCACCAAACTCTGGCAGCATATCGGTGAAGCCCAGTGCGTCGTAAACTACACCGTAGTTACGGCCGTAGTCGATAGAACCGAAATCTTTCACTTTCAGACCCGCAAAGCCCAGACGGGTTTTGTTGCCCAGGTCACCCTGAGATTCTGCGTGGTTAGCCTGAATGTTGTATTCCCACTGACCATAACCGGTCAATGTGTCGTTAATTTGAGTTTCGCCTTTAAAGCCCAGACGCGCATAAGTCATGTCGCCGTCAGAACCTGTGTCATCAGAGAAATAATGCTTAGCGGTTACGCGACCGTAGAGGTCCAGTTTGTTACCGTCTTTATTATAAATCTCAGCTGCATTTGCGGTAGAACCCACTGCAATTAAAGAGACCGCTAAGGCCAACACACTGCGCTTCATCATTATTTAAGTTTCCTTGATCTTTTTATAAAGGATTTCTCATGCCCGTTCTTTTATAGGTCTGGAATATCGGGCTGTGAGTATTTGTACATGTTTTAAAATACGTCTGTCTGTAAAACGATTTGAACCTTAACACTGAGCACGAAAAGTTAAAATGGAAAAGTTCGGTTCAATAAGTCTTTTTTAAGTAAAGAGTTGTAACTTAATGTTTCAATCATAAGCTGCTAACCCCCTGATTATATGCGGTTTTCGCATAACAATTTGCACCATTACAGTGCGGCGCACCATTTCAGTGCAAGATACTCATGATTTTGTAAAGTAGTTGCAAGCTGGATCACCTTTATCAAAAGGTTTTTTTCTGTTAACAATCGTTAAGGAATTCGTGCTATCTGAAAAGGCTCTGCATTTAAATAGTGCATAGCAGGGTAATTATTTTGAATGGAAATCCATTATCTAATTAATAGAAAAAGCAGCCATAAGATTTTTGTACTACGCAACTTTCTTCTATTTAGGATTTTTAATAACGACATTGAAAAAAATAAATCCAAATTTAAGGATGCAATAATTACCTGTGTGATTAAATTGAACGAAATAGTCTATTTATCACCCGCCCGTATTGAGTGGTTTTTATTCAAAACAGGCAGTGGGATTTATTTCGCCTGTTGATGCAATGAAATACGGATAATGGCGAAATTCAATCACTCAGATAAAAACGCGTAAAAAACACGCTGTGCGCAGGCAAATTGACGTGAAAATTCGGGGAGGGTACCGGTGGAGACGCTTAAAAAACGGCCTGAAGAACAGGCCGTCATAACCGAGGATTTGCAGTAAACAGCGCAGCGTGGATTGCCGCTGAGAATTAATTGAGAACAATCCCTTTTGCCATGTGTACCGCCCTGTCGCACATATGGTCGATCACGTCCGCATCATGGCTGACCAGAATCATGGTCAGGTCGCTGCTGGCTTTAAGGTCGTTGAGCAGGTTAAGGATTTCCGCCTGCACCGACATATCGAGCGCAGACGTCGGTTCATCAAGCAATAACAGCTTAGGTTTGAGCAGCAGCGCCCGGACAATTGCCACCCGCTGACGCTGGCCGCCGGAAAGCTGATGTGGATAACGGTGCATCAGCGCCGGATCCAGCCCGACCTGACGGAATCCTTCGGCAATCTTCTGTTCGATGTCCTGCTCTTTGAGGATTTTCAGCGGCTCCGCCAGCGTGCGCAGCAATTTGTGTTTCGGATGCAGCGACGCATACGGATCCTGAAACACCATTTGTACGTCGCGCCGCAGGCTGCCGGTGAAAGGTTTGCCGGGTTTTACCTGGTGGTCGAGCAGTGTCAGACCACCGTCCCAGTGACCGTTCAGCCCGGCCAGTACCCATAACAGAGAGGATTTACCGCAGCCGGACGGCCCTACCAGTCCGAAGCATTCGCCTTTATTGATGGTCAGGCTGACGTTATGCACCACGGTGCGGACTTCAACGCCCTGACGGTGCGACACGCTCAGCTGATTCAGTTCAGCGACAATCTCACTCATGGTGCGGCTCCTGCTTTAAAGAGGCCAGCAGCGCGCGATCCAGCACCGGCAGGCGTTCGCCGTGGGTAAATTTGCTCGGTCTGCACGACCATAACGTATGGGTATACGGGTGAGTGGCGTGTGCCAGCTTGTCCGCAGGCAACTCATCGAGCAGTTCGCCTTTGTACATCACCAGCACGCGCTCGCAGTAGTGCGCCACCTGTTGCAGGTCGTGGCTTATCAGGATCAGCCCCATATTTCGCTGTTCGACCAAACGCTCAATTAAGCCCAGCACCTGTTCGCGCATGTCAAAATCCAGCGCCGACGTGGGTTCATCAGCAATCAGCCACTGCGGATCATTGATCAGCGCAATCGCCAGCATCACGCGCTGGCCCATGCCGCCGGAAAGCTGATGCGGATATTGCTGTTGCAGGAATGCCGGATTTGGCAAACCGACGGCGTTAAGCATGTCGGCGACCTTTTCCTGACGTTCTTTACGCCCGAGACGCGTATGCAGGCGCAGCGGTTCTTCGACCTGTTTACCGATTTTTTGCGTCGGATTCAGCGCATGTTTCGGATCCTGCATCACCATCGAAACGCGGTTGCCGCGCAGGCGGTTCCATTCCCGTTCTTTTAAGGTGGTCAGGTCGTTATCGCCCAGTGTCAGCTGCGATGCGCGCAGCTGACACGGATGCGGCAACAGCCCCATCAGCGCGCGGGCGGTCAGGGATTTGCCGGAACCGGATTCACCGACCAGCGCCACTCGTTCCTGTCCGACGCTCAGTGACAGGGATTTCACCAGTTCCAGCGGACGTTCGCCCGGCAGATAAATGGTGAGATCTTTCGCGACAAGTTTGTCGTTATGCAAAATGTCAGTTGCCATGTCGTGGATCCATTTTGTCACGCAAGCCATCGCCCAGCAGGTTGAACGCCAGGCTGGCGAAGAGAATTGCCCCGCCCGGTGCGGCGGCGACCCACCACTGGTCGAAAATGACTTTACTGCCTTCGGCAACCATTGAGCCCCATTCGGCGGTTGGCGGCTGAATACCCATGCCGAGAAAGCCCAGACCGGCGGAGGCCAGAATAATACCGCCGAGGCTGAGCGCCGCGCGCACTACGGCGCTTGGCAAACACAGCGGCAGAATGTGGCCGAACATCAGGCGCAATCCTCCGATGCCCTGCATACGTGCCGCGGCCAGATAATCACTGCGGCGCAGCGCCAGCGTTTCTGCCCTCGCCTGACGGGCAAACGGCGGCCAGCTGGTGAAGGCCAGCGCCAGCGCACCGTTCATCAGGCCAGGACCGAGGATAGCGACCAGCGCCAGCGCCATCACCAGACTGGGTAATGACATCACGATATCGGTCAGACGCATCAGAATTCGCTCGAACCAGCCACCGATATAACCAGCGCTGATGCCGATCAGCAGGCCCACAGGAATGGTCAGCACCAAAATCAGCGACACCAGCAGCAGCGTCGGGCGCGCGCCGTAAATCACACGGGATAACAGGTCACGACCAAAACCGTCGGTGCCCAGCCAGTGCGTGAGCGAAGGCGGCAATAAACGCAGTTCGATGTGCTGAATGTTCGGGTCAAAAGGTGCCAGCAACGGCGCAAGCAGCGCGGTCAGCACCAGAATGGCGACCAGCACCAGCCCGACGCTCAGCGTGGTAATACGGCGCGCAGGTTTCCAGACGTTGGTCCCGATTTCGACCTGCACGGGTTGTTCAGGGATCATTTGTTGTGTCATAAGCGAAAACTACCGGGTCCGCGGATCGAGCAAATAAGTAAGGGCATCAGCCAGCGCATTGAGCAGTACGAAACAGGTACCGATCAGCAGCGTGGCGCCAAGGATTGCCGGAGTATCCGCCGCAAACAGCGCAGTGGTCAGATAACGTCCGACGCCCGGCCAGGCAAACACCGTTTCGGTCAGTACCGCGCCTTCGAGCAGGCTGGCGTAGGAGAGCGAAAGTACGGTGATCAACGTGCCCAGTACATTCGGGAATACGTGGCACAGTAAAACCCGCACCCTGCCCGCGCCTTTGGAACGCGCCAGAATCACGTATTCTTTGTTCATTTCACCGAGCATCGAGGCGCGCAGCAAACGGGTGATCCCCGCCATAGACAGCATCGCCAGCACGGTGACCGGCAACCATAAATGGCTGATGGCGTTGTAGAACATTTCACGGTCACCGGACAGCCAGGTATCGATCAGCACAAACCCGGTGCGCGGCGTCATGGTGTACATATATAAGTCGTCGAGCCGCCCCGGCCCGCCCGCCCAATGCAGCACGGCGTAAAACAGCAACAGGCCGAGCAGGCTCAGCCAGAATATCGGCACGGAATAGCCGAGCAGCGATACCATTCTCGCGACGTTATCCAGCCAGCTTCCCGGTTTCCACACGGCGAGAAGTGCCAGCAGAATTCCGAGCGTCCCGCCAAGCAGAATGGCACAGGTGGCCAGTTCGACGGTCGCCGGGAAGGTGCGCATTAAATCGCTGGCAACCGGCTGCGCTGTGATGCGGGAAATCCCCATATCACCGTGCGCCAGACTCTCCAGATAGCGGGCAAATTGCACCGGCACCGACTGGTCGAGACCTAAATCACGACGCACCTGCGCATACGTGGCTTCACTGGCGTGATCGCCCGCCACCTGAAGTGTCGGGTCAATCGGCGCAAGGTGGGAAAGCGTAAAGGTGAACGCCAGCAGGCCGAGCAACGTCAGCGCCAGCGAAATTACGCCGGTCAGCAATCGGCCTGACCAGCGCCAGCCCTGCCGGACGAATCCGGCGGGCGTTGAACTGTCTGTCATTACTTGGTGACCTTGCTGTAGAAGACCATGTCCGGGTTGATGCCCTGCACGTAGCCCTTAATGTTGTCACGTACGGCGATCAGGCTTTTGGCCTGTAAACCAATGACAAATGGTGAGTTTTTCTGTACTTCAAGTTGCAGCTGACGGTAGTCCGCCACGCGTTTGGCCTGATCCGGCTCGGCAATCGCCGCCAGCGTCAGTTTGTTAAGCGCCGGAATTGACCAGTTGGCGCGCCATGCCAGCGTTTTGCTGCCATCTTCCGGATTGAAAGCAAACGCGGAGGCATTGGTATTCGGGTCAAAGTAATCCGGGCCCCATGAAGACATGTACGCGTCGTATTCATGCGCCTTAATTTTGGTGGAAATCTGCGAGCTTAAACCCGGATCCAGTTTTACGGTCACGCCGCCCTGGGCGAAGCTGGCCTGCAACGCCTGCGCGATGTCCAGATACGGCGGCTGGTTGGCGGTAGACAGCGTGAAGCTGACGTTGGTCAGCCCGGCTTTTGCCAGAATCGCTTTGGCTTTCGCCGGGTCATAAGTGTATGGCGTGTCGTTCAGCGCGCCCAGATAGCCTTCCGGCAGGAAGGCCTGATGCACCTGGAACTGATTTTTCATCAGGTCATGGGCAATGTGGTTGTAGTCGAACAGGTAACGCGCCGCTTCCCAGAAGGCCGGATTTCCCAGCGCCGGAGACGCTTTGGCGTTGAACTGCATGAAATACAATGAGGCATACGGCACGGCCAGCGGTTTAACGCCTTTCTTGCCTTCAAGCGCCGCCATCTGATCCGAACCGAGGTTACGCGCCATATCCGCATCGCCCTGCTCAATCAGCAGTCGGCGCGCAGCCGGATCCGGCACGTTTTTAATCAGAATGGTTTTGAGCTTCGGCGCGCCTTCCGGAGACGTCGGGTTCGCAGACAAGATAACCACTTCATGCGGAATGTATTTGCGGATCTGATACGGACCGGAACCGGCTGAATGATTGCTCAGCCACTGATGTCCGAGGTCGTCGGCGCTCGCGTTAGCTTTCACCAGTTTGCTGTCGACAATCGAAGAAACTGGCGCAGACAGCAGGCTCAGCACGAAGGACGGGCTGACATCAGCAGTCCAGCTCACTTTCACATGCTGGTCGTCGATTTTAGTCAGGAAGGTATCGACGTTTTTATCTGTCCAGCCCAGCTGGGTCAGAATGAACGAAGGTTCCAGATTCAGTTTCACCACGCGTGACAGTGAGAAAATCACGTCGTCGGCTGTCAGCGGGTTGCCGCTGGCAAACACCGCTTTCGGTGACAGCGTGAACGTCAGGCTGCGGTTATCTTTGCCTGCTTCCCAGGAGGTCGCCAGCGTCGGTTTTAAATCGATCGGGTTATTCGGATCTGACTGCACCAGACGCTGATAAATGTTGTTGAAAGCCTGCACCGTGGTCAGCTCAAAACCCTGCGCCGGGTCAAAGCTGGAGGTGTCATCAATGGACTGGGCGATGACCAGCGTGTCCGGCGGCGTGGCGGCCTGGACAGCGAAAGTAGCCGCAATAGCCGTAAACAGGACGGACGGTAATAAAGCTTTCATCAGGTGAGACTCTCCAAAGTAGCGAAATTGCTAAAGTTTTGTTGAGTGTAAAGTTTCTTATTAAGAGCAGAAAGTCTGATAAATACTATCGTTATGCGAATTTTGAATAACGTTATCTGATTGGTTATTAAAGCCGCAGGACGGGCTCTGGCAGGGAATTGTTACTGTACAAACAGGCACGTAATCGGGCAAAGCCGCGCGGCCTGATGCGGGTGTCATCCGCGCCTGATAATACGGGCGTACCCTGCAATTTCAGCAGCCAAACCCTGTGTTTTTGGCATACACTTCATTCCTAAATTTCATACTGAGTTATGTGGCGCAGATCACATCTTAATTGTATGATGAATGCATCATTCAACTGGGTGAAACACCATGAGCCATGCAACTTCTCTGGCATTCCAATATATCCGGGCATTTATTCTGATTTATCTGTGTTTATTTGCCGGAAATGCGATTTCATCTCTTTTGCCGCTGACTATTCCCGGCAGCATTATCGGTATGCTGATCTTATTCGGTCTGCTTTCCACGCAAATTCTGCCCTTTAAATGGGTAAAACCCGGCTGCAACGTGCTGATCCGCTATATGGCGCTGCTGTTTGTGCCTATCGGCGTCGGCGTGATGAATTATTACGAGCAGCTGCGCACGCAGTTTGGCCCCCTGGTGGTGTCGTGTCTGGCCAGTACGATTATCGTATTGTTGGTGGTCGCGTATTGTTCTCACTATATCCACGGCGAACGCGGCGCGGTGGTGGACAAAGCGGAGAAAGAAAATGATTGATATTTTGTGGTCGCTGCCGCTGACTCTGCTGGTATTTTTCGCCACCCGCAAACTGGCAGTGAAACTTAAAATGCCGTTGCTCAATCCGTTACTGATGTCGATGGTGGTGATAATCCCGCTGCTGCTGGTGACTAACATCCCTTACGCCCGCTACTTCGCCGGCAGTAAAATCCTCAATGATTTACTGCAACCTGCGGTTGTCGCGCTGGCATTTCCGCTCTACGAACAGCTGCATCAGATCCGCGCCCGCTGGAAATCCATCATCAGCATCTGCTTTATTGGCAGCGTCGTGGCGATGACCACCGGCACCGCCATTGCGTTATGGATGGGCGCTACGCCGCAGATTGCCGCCTCGGTCTTACCGAAATCCGTCACAACCCCGATTGCCATGGCGACCGCTCAATCGATTAACGGCATTCCGGCCATCAGCGCCGTCTGCGTCATTTTCGTCGGGATCCTTGGCGCTGTTTTCGGTCACACTATTCTGAATATCCTGAAGATCACTACCAAAGCCTCACGCGGACTGGCAATGGGCGCCGCCTCTCACGCCCTCGGCACCGCCCGCTGCGCAGAAATGGATTATCAGGAAGGCGCCTTCAGCTCACTGGCGCTGGTCATCTGCGGGATCATCACCTCCCTCCTCGCCCCGTTCCTGTTCCCCGTCCTGCTCGCCCTGTTTGGTCATTAAAGAACGTACTCCACCTCCCCTAAATAGTTCGTGCGGGATCAAGGCGGCAACTGAGCGAATCCCCGGGAGCTTACAACAAGTCAGTGACTGGGGTAAGCGAAGGCAGCCAACGCAGAGCCAGTGCGAAATATGGCGGGGAAGGAAAAAGATGTATGTCGCCAAACCTTAGAAAGACGACATACAAAACTGAGAGTACCCGGTTTAAGTACGGTCAGAAAAATGCCTGCCGGCCCGCACTTACGCAGACTGGCAGCAGATAACGAAGAGGATAAAACGGGCGCGCGATGCTGGCGCGCCGGAGGGATTACGAGTTCATCTGGAACAGCGACATACCTTGCATGGAGCTGTAGGTCTTGTATGACGCCTGCAGTGCAACCTGTTGCAGCGTGTAAGTCGAAATCGCTGAGGTCCATTCGGTGTCGACCAGATTGCTCAGCTTGGTGGAGTTGGCAACATCACGGTTACTGCCCAGCGTATCGAGGCTGTCGAGTTCACTCAGCTGAGTCCCCAGCTCTGAACGCACTGAAAGCACGTTGTTGAGGGAGTTGCTCAGGCCACGGTTGGCTTTATCGATCGCGTCGGTGTATTCGGTATCCGAGGTGTAATCCGCTGAAGGCGTTTTCAGCGCGGTCAGCGCCCCGTCGATGGTTTTGAAAATGTCAGATTCGCCGATCGAGCCATCCGGCTCTTTCTTCGCATCACCGGTTAAGGAATCAAAAATCTGATTGCCGGTGTGGTTGATGGTCATGGTACGACTGGCATCAACCTGTTGGGTGATCGCCGTGTCACCACCGGAATACGTCACCGCGCCGGTAGTCGGATCCTGCGTATAAGGTGCGGTATCACTCTTATAACCGGCAAAAATGTAACGACCGTTACCGTCGGTACTGTTCGCCATATTGAGCAGCTGCGACTTCAGGCTTTCCAGTTTGGTCGCCAGGGAAGAACGGTCGTCATCACTCAGGGAACCATCCCCCGCCTGAACGATCAGCGTCTGCGCGTCCTGAATCGTGGAGGTCACGCTCGATAAAATCGACTCTTCCTGACTCATGCTCTGGTTGGCAAAATTACGCGCAACCGAAAACTGGCCATTCTCCGACTGCGCCTGACGCACCAGCACGGCCTGAGAGGCAGCCAGCGGATCGTCCGAAGGTTTGCTCACTTTGGAACCGGTGGACAATTGCAGACCGGTCGCCTGGAAACGGTTCTGACCGTCGAGCACCGCATCCATATTTTGTTGGTAAATTATATTGGTACTAAGGCGCATGGCATCAGTTCCTTATCAGTTCAAAGATCAGCGAAGATTGATGATGGCGTCGAAAATAGTAGATGCCGTCTGCACCACCTGCGCGTTAGCCAGGTAATATTGCTGGTAACGTTGCAAATCACCGTATTCCTCATCGAGGTTAACCCCGGAAATGGACTGCTGCTGCGTCGTCAGCTGCGTCACGATATTGCTCTGCGCGGTGCTGGTAGTGGTCAGTGTTGCCACCTGATTACCCACGTTACTCACCATGTTGGCGTAAGCACCCGAGAGCGTCGATTTGCCCTCAACCACTTTTGCAGTTTGCAGGTTCAGCAATTTCTGCGCATTGGTATTATCGCTCACGCCGCTGTCGGCAGAACTGGCCGCAGCAATCAGCGAGGAATCGGTAATAGCCACACCCATGCTGCCCGCCACGTTACTCACGGTTTTGATGGTGAAGCTGTCGTTGGTCGATGGCGTACCGGAGACGGAAACGGATAAGCCGTCAAATTCCATCGTCGGGTTGCCACTGCTGTCTGTGCCTGCCGTTGGCGTGATTTTTGCGCCATCAGAAACACGGGTCACATCCCAGCTGGTGCCGTTGTAAGCCATGGTGTAATCGCTGGCTTTCACCGCAGTCGTATCTTTGTAAGCCACGCTGACATCGGCGGTGCCGGTGTTTTTGGTGTTGCCCACAGTGGTCGCGCCGGTGTAGGAGAAGAAATCCGTACCTGCGTCACCGTTAAGGTCGAAACCGGCTTTGTTGGTGCTGTTGAACGCGTCAGAAAAGGTCAGCGCCAGCTGCCCGAGCTGATTGATGGCCGGCTCAAGGTTGTCTTTACGAAACGCCAGCGTACCGCCGAGCGAACCGGTGGTCAGACGGCTTTCCTGAATTTCAGAAACTGTGCCATCCGGCTGAGTCATGCCGACGGTCAGTTTGGAAGGATCCGCACTGGAAGCCACTGCCACAACCGTTTTAGAGTTGCCGCCGCTTACCAGTGGCGTGCCGTTAGCGAAGGAGACGTTGTACGTATCGCCGTCCTGCTGAGTCACGGTCACACCGGTGATGTCGTTGAGCTGGCTGACCAGCTGGTCACGCTGGTCGAGCAGTGCGTTAGGTTCCTGACCGGTGCTGCCACGGGTTGCCGTAATCTGGGTATTCAGTTTGGCAATCTGCGACGCATAGGTGTTGATCTGGTCAACGTTTTGCGTGATCTGCTGATTCACCGCAGTATTCATATCGTTCAGGTATTTGGCGGAACTGTTGAACTGCGCGGTTAACCCCTGCGCTTCGCCCAATACTGCCTGGCGTGCCGAACTGTCACTGGCGTTGCTGGTCAGGGTTTGCAGGCCTTTGAAGAATGTCGACATGGTGGCGTCGATGCCGGTCGAACTGTCGCCCAGCAGATCATCAATGGAACTTGCCTGATCAAGTTGTGTTGAAAGCGCGCTGCCGGTCGCGCTGGCGCCCAGAAGCTGCGTCACCACAAAGGAATTGTATTCACGGTTGATGCCAGTAACGCTCACACCGTTGCCGATATACCCAGCTGACGTGGAGTTGCCATTGCTTTGGGTAATGATCGCCGTCTGACGGTTATAGCCCGCCACACTGACGTTAGCGATGTTGTTCCCGGTGGTGCTGAGCGCTGCCTGCGCTGCGTTCAGTCCGCTCATTGCGGTATTAATTAAGCTACTGGACATGAGTGACCTTTTGTCTGCCGGTGACCTTTTTTACCACCGTGTAATTAAGGGAACTGAATCGGGGCGCTCCCCTTTTCCCATTCTGATTTTGTTATCGGCCTGCACGGCTAAAACTTGAGAAAAAAAACCAGGATTTGAGCATCTAAAAGATATCTTTTAAATCATGGCTATACGCCTTGACCGCCTGCTCGCCTGCGCCTTTAATCTTCTGGATAACACTGACCAGTTTGTCGGCATAATTCGGGTCGGTGGCATAGCCTGCGCGTTGCAGTTCATGCGCGGCTTGTTCAGGGGTATTGGCGGACGCCACCTGGGCGTAACGCGGGTTGCTGGTCAGCAATTTGATGTAATCGCTGATGGCCTCGACGTAAGAGCCGTAGACGCGAAAACTGGCCTGGACTTTTTTCGCCACACCGTTGGTGTATTCGGTAGTGGTGATATTGGTGGTCGGGCCGTCCCAGCTGCTGCCCGCCTTAATACCAAACAGGTTGAAACTGCGCTTGCCATCAGAGGTCGGAATTTCGCGCTGTCCCCAGCCGGACTCCAGAGCGGCCTGCGCCATGATCAGCTGATGTGAAATCCCGCTGTCTTTACTGGCCACCTGCGCCGGAATACTCAGGCTTGAAACGAACTGACCGCTGTCGGCAGGCAGCGGTGCGCCACCTGTAGTGCGATCCGGTGCGGTCGGAATGACTTTTCGCAGATACTGTTCCATCGCCTGCACCGGCATACTTTTCAGCACTTCACCGTCCAGCGCCATCGGCACCGTACCCGCCAGTTCTGAAGGCTGTTTAGAGCCGCCGGACAGCTGTTCCACCATCATATCGGCCATGCCCAACCCTTTGTCGGACATGTCCTGTGCAATTTGCTGATCGTACATCGATGTATAAAGTTTGGTGGACTGGTTGTCGAGGATCCCCCCCTGCGGCAACGCCTGACGCATACTTTTCAGCATCATCTGGACAAATACGCCTTCAAACTGTTTCGCCACTTCTTTGAGATGCGCCTGCGGATTTTGTCCCACCTCCCGCTTCAGTTTGTTCAGGGAATTCGCATCATACGCCGCCCCTTGCGGGTCGAAAGCACCGGACATCGACATCAGATCGCTCATCAGATAATTTCCAAATCAGCACGCAGGCAACCGGCTGTTTTCATGGCCTGCAAAATGGACATCAGATCGATAGGCGTCGCGCCTAACGCGTTCAGGGTACGGACCACATTGTTCAGGCTGGCGCTGGAGCGCACCTGCTGGATAGAACCGCCAGACTGACGCACGGAAATATTGGTGTTTGGCGTTACCACGGTCTGACCGCCGCCGAACGGCGTGTTTGGCTGGCTGACATCGTTCTGGCGATCTACCACCACCGAAAGATTGCCCTGCGCAACGGCGCAACTGTCGAGCGTCACGTCACGGTTCATGACCACCGAGCCGGTACGGGAGTTGATGATAACTTTCGCATCCATCGGCCCGACATTGACTTCGATATTCTGAATTTGCGCCAGAATGCGCACCTGCGAGGTATTACCGCGCGGCACGATGACCTGAATATTGCGGGAATCCAGTGGTGACGCGGTGCCCACTCCCTGACGGTTAATGGCATCACTGACCTGCTGCGCCAGATTGAAATCTTCATCATTGAGTTGCAGGTTGATCACGCCTTCGGTGCCGAAGGTGCTTGGCAGTTCGCGTTCGATAGTGGCGCCGCCGGTAATACGACCGCCGGAAACCTGGTTGACCGTCACGCTGCTGCCACCGGCTGACGCGCCCGCACCGCCGACCAGCACGTTACCCTGCGCCAGCGCGTAAACCTGATTATCTACGCCTTTCATCGGCGTCATCAGCAAAGTGCCGCCACGAATACTTTTGGCGTTACCCATCGAGGACACCACCACGTCAATCGCCTGTCCGGCACGGGAGAACGGCGGCATTTTGGCGGTCACCATTACGGCGGCCACGTTTTTCAGCTGCATGTTGGTCCCGGCCGGTACGGTAATACCCAGCTGGGACAACATGTTGGTCAGCGTCTGGGTAGTGAACGGTGTCTGCGTGGTCTGGTCACCGGTTCCGTCGAGGCCGACCACCAGGCCGTAGCCAATCAGGGCGTTATCACGCACGCCTTGTACCGTCGTCAGATCACGAATACGGTCGGCGGATGCGGGCAGTACCACCAGGGCGGACATCGCCAGACAGATAACACCGGAAAGTAGTTTTCGCATGATTGCCTCGTTATAACGGCGATAAGTTTAGGAAGAACCGCTGCAACCAGCCCATGTTCTGCGCTTCATTGATGTAGCCGTTACCCACGTATTCGATGCGCGCATCTGCCACCTGTGTGGAGATAACGGCGTTTGCACCGCTGATGGTGCGCGGGTTGACCACACCGGAGAACCGGATGAATTCGGTGCCCTGATTAATTTCGATTTGTTTTTCACCGACAACTTTCAGGTTGCCGTTAGCCAGCACTTCCGCGACCGTTACGGTCAGAGTGCCGCTGAAGGTGTTATTCGCCGCTGCGCCGCCTTTACCGGCGAAGGTATTAGCACCGGACATATCCACATCGGCGCGGGCATTGCCGAACAACCCTTCCAGATAGCGCGGCGCGGTGGCGGCACCAAAGGTGGTTGACCCGTTGCGGCTGGCGTTCGCCGAGGAACTTTTGCTCGCACTGACGTTTTCCTGCAAGACGATGGTCAGAGTATCCCCGACGTTACGTGGACGACGGTCTTCAAACAGAGGCTGATAACCATAGTTCATCGGCTGAACGGACTGGAAAATCGAGCCGTTTGGCACCGGCGGTGCGGCGGGCGCAGGGGTCGCTGTGGTGGTTCCGGGTACCAGCGGGGTATGCGGCATATACGCGCAGCCGTTCGCCAGTAACGTGATTAACAGCGGCAGCACCAGCTTGCCTGGTCGGTCTGTATAAGAAGTCATTACCGACGTTATTTTTTTGCTCACCACAGTTATCGCCTTTAAAAAATCGACCTGGTAGGGATCTGAACCGGTTCAGGACTGACGCCATCCGGCACCCGTCCTCTTGTTTTTTGTGGCTGCCCGAAATTGTGACAGCCACTTCATTTTGTTATGACTGACTAAAAGTTATGACGTACAAAAACCTTACAGCTGCGACAGTTTCTGCAGCATTTCGTCCGAAGTAGACACTGCTTTACTGTTGATTTCGTAAGCGCGCTGCGTCTGGATCATGTTGACCAGTTCTTCCGCCACGTTGACGTTGGAGGTTTCGACATAACCCTGATACAGCAGACCCGCGCCGTTCAGGCCCGGAGTGCTTTCAGTCGGCGCGCCGGAGCTCTGGGTTTCCTGATAAAGGTTTTCACCCATCGATTCCAGGCCGCTGTTGTTGATGAAGGTGCTCAGCGTCAGCTGCCCGACTTGTTGTGCCGCCGTCTGTCCCTGCTGGGTTACGCTGACGATACCGTCACGACCGACCGTCATGCTCAGCGCATTGGCCGGAATAGTGATCGCCGGAATAACCTGATAGCCGCTCGACGTGACCAGCTGACCGTTCTGATCCACCTGGAAAGAGCCGTCGCGGGTATACGCGGTGGTACCGTCCGGCAGCTGCACCTGGAAGAAGCCTTCGCCTTTGACGGCGATGTCTTTACTGTTGCTGGTCTGCGACAGGTTGCCCTGCGAGAACAGACGTTCAGTCGAGACCGGACGCACACCCGTACCAATCTGTAAACCCGATGGCAGGTTGGTCTGCTCAGAAGACTGCGCACCTGGCTGGCGGACAGTCTGATAAAGCAGGTCTTCGAATACCGCACGCTGGCGTTTAAAGCCGTTGGTGCTGACGTTCGCCAGGTTGTTGGCGATAACGTCCATGTTGGTCTGCTGGGCATCCAGACCGGTTTTCGCAATATACAGCGATGGGATCATGTCATTACTCCTCTGCCATCATCAGCTCATTGACAGCAGATTGTTGGCACTCTGTTCATTTTCATCGACGCTGTGGATGACTTTCATTTGCATCTCAAAGCGACGGGCGTTGGCAATCATGTCAACCATGGTCGACACCGGATCCGCGTTACTGCCTTCGAGTGTTCCTGGCATCACGTGGATTGTCGGGTCGGCCTGTAAAGCGGCACCACGCGCCAGCGCCGTGGCCGGGGTCGGACGGAACATGCCGTCGTCACCTCGGGTCACTTCGCTGTTCGCGGCTTTCACCAGCTTGAGCTTACCGAGCTGCCCCATAGTGTTCGGGTCAGCGCCGGCTTCGAGCACGGCGATGGTGCCGTCCGCAGAAATCGTGAGCTGTGAGTTCGGCGGAACCTCGATCGGGCCGTTATCCCCCATCACCGGATGACCCTGAACGGTCAGCTGGTTAGTCGGAGACACCTGCATGTCGCCGTTACGGGTATAAGCTTCAGTGCCATCAGGCATCTGCACCGCAAGGAAACCGTCCTGCTGTAAAGCCACATCCAGCGGACGGCCGGTGTAGTTAAGTTTGCCTTGCGTCATGTCGGCGCCCGGCGTAGACGCCGTAACCAGCGTACGCGTAGGCAGGCTTTCACCTTCCACCGGCACCGCGCGCATAGCTAAAAGTTGCGAGCGAAAGCCGGGTGTATTGGCGTTAGCAAGGTTGCTTGACGTGACCGACTGCTGAAGCAGTGTCTGGCTCGCTGCGCCGCTTGCGGTGTAGATAGCGTGATCCATAGTGCTGCCCTGTTCTCAAAGTAAAAAAGAGCGTCTTAACGCAGGTTAACCAGCGTGTTCAGGATGGAGTCCTGAGTTTTGATGGTTTGCGCATTCGACTGATAGTTACGCTGAGCCACGATCATGTTCACCAGTTCGGCACTCAGATCGACGTTGGAAGATTCCAGCGCACCGCTGGTCATGCTGGCGAACCCCCCCGCGCCCGCCACGCCGTTCACGGCCTGACCGGAAGACGACGTTGCCGTCCACACGTTATTACCTTCAGATTGCAGACCTTCCGGGTTAGAGAAGGAGCTCAGGACAATTTGTCCCAGCAGCTGCGTTTTCTGGTTGGAGTAAGTCCCGGTGATGGTGCCGTCATCGTTGATGGTGTAGCCGGTCATCTGGCCTGCGGCGTAACCGTCCTGCGTCAGGGAACCGATGCTGTCGCTGCCGGTGCTCTGCTGGATACTGCCGGTGAAGTTCAGGCCAACAGACTGCGGAGTCACAGTGCCGTTAGTTGCCGTGTTCATCACGATGGGCAGGGAGCCGTCGGCGTTGATGGTGCCGTCAGCCTGAGTTGCGCTTTGCAATGCACCGCTGGTATCAAACTGCAGCGTACCCATTTTGGTGGCGGCAGAACCGGCCACGCTGCTGTCGAGCGAGTACAAGTCCCAGCTGTTAGACGCGGTTTTCACAAAGTACACGTTGTTGTCGTGCGCGTTACCCTGCGAGTCATAGGTGGTGATGCTGTTGACGTAGTTGTAGGTGGTGTCGTCGTTGGCGTTAAACGTCTTCGCCGCCGGGATTGCCGTGTCGGTTGAGTTCAGGTTAGCGACCATGGTGGCTGCGGTAGTGGCTTTCGCACTCATCATGGTGGTCGGAATGGCCAGCGCGCCAGGCTGCGCACCGGCGGCAATGGTCGGTGGCGTACCCGTTGCCGGATAACCTGTCACGCTCAGACCCTGCGCGTTCACCAGATTGCGGTTAGCATCAAGAGAGAACTGGCCGTTACGTGAGTAATAAACGGTGCCGCTGCTGTCGGCCAGACGGAAGAAACCGTTGCCGCTCAGAGCCACATCCAGACCACGGGAGGTGTTAGTTGTGGTGCCATCGTTAAAGTTCTGCGTAACAGCCGCGACTTTAACGCCCATGCCTGCCTGAGAACCGGCAAACATATCGGCGAAAGAAGCGGTCGCTGTTTTGAAACCCACGGTGGCGGAGTTGGCGATGTTGTTACCGATCACGTCCAGGTCGGTGGATGCCGCGCTGAGACCGCTGACTGCTTGTGAAAAGCTCATGTTAGCTCCATTTACTGTGTGTAGTGTTTTCAGCTCCTCTCCCGGCTAAGGGGGAGAGAGCAGTCTGAGTGTTTCGCTTACAAGATCTGGCGAACTGAATCGACGGAAGCGGTTCCCCGCACCCCGAGATCCAGCGCTGTCGTGCCTGATGAACTGGTGATGACACCATTGACCAGCGCGTAGTTAAGCGGTGTCGCCACCATTTGCTGACCGTTGTTCAGGGCATTGATACTGAAGGTATAGCTGCCATCCGGTGCTTTGGTGCCATCTTCCTGCGTGCCGTCCCAGGTATAGCTGTGTACACCGGCGGTCTGGGAACCCAGACTGATGGTCTTAACAACTTTACCGGTGGAATCACTGATGGTGGCGGTCGTGGTATCCGACGCTGTTTCCAGCTCAAAACCGAATGGCGTTGTACTGACGGTGCCGTCGGTATCGCTGCCGACCAGAATGGCGCTGCCGGAAACCATCACGCCGTGACCGATCAGGGAGCTGGCCTGTACGGAAGAACCGCTGGTGATTTGTCCCGAAATACTGCCGAGCGTGGTGTTGAGTTTTTCAATGCCGCTCACGGTGCTGATTTGCGCCAGTTGGCTGGTCAGCTGACTGTTATCCATCGGATTAGTCGGATCCTGGTTTTTCAGCTGTGCGACTAACAGCGTCAGGAAACTGCTGGATAAATCATCGGCAGAACTGGCGCCTGTAGTGGACGAACCGCCGGAACTGGTGCTGGCGATCGTGGTGTTGTCTGTGGTGTCATTAATCGACGTAGTAATGGCCATGGTTCGCTCCGCTATTGCCCCAGAGTGAGAGTTTTCATCATCAACGACTTGGTGGTGTTAAGCACTTCGACGTTGGCCTGATAACTGCGGGAAGCGGAGATGGTGTTCACCATTTCGCTGACCACATCTACGTTTGGCATCTTCACATAGCCCTTGGCATCCGCCATCGGATTGCCCGGCTGGAAGACCAGACGATCGGGAGACGGGTCATCAACGACCTGCGCCACTTTCACGCCGCCCGTTTCCTGACCAGGAGCCGCATCAACCTGAAAAACAACTTGCTTCGCTTTGTACGGCTGGCCATCAGGGCCGGTCACACTGTCGGCGTTGGCCATGTTACTGGCGCTGACGTTCAGGCGCTGAGACTGCGCGGCAAGCGCAGAACCGGCGATATCAAAAATACCGAGCATTGACATGGGTTATTATCCTTGCAGCACCGACATCATCCCTTTGATCTGGCCGCCAAGGACGGTCAAATCGGTCTGATAGCGCACGCTGTTATCCGCAAAGTTTGTACGTTCACGATCCATATCGACCGTGTTACCGTCGGCTGAAGGCTGGTCAGGGATCCGGTACATCAGATCCATATCTGCAGGCTGGACGTTCGAAGCCGGAATATGACGATCGGATGTCAACGCTAAAGACATCCCGCTGCCACTCGCGCGCCCCTGCTCCATCACCTTCTGCAACTGACTGGCGAAATCGATATCGCGCGCCTGATACCCGGGGGTGTCGGCGTTGGCAATATTGGCTGAAAGTATTTCTTGCCGCTGGGCACGCAGGTTGAGCGCTTCCTGTTGGAACTGTAGTGCGGCGTTCAATTTGTCGAGCATGCGCCCTCCGCAAAGTGAGATTTTGGAGTCGACAGCATAAATGCGAGTGTCAACTACCTATCGTCTGAATAAGCGTAAAATCGTCCGCTATTTGTTCCTTTAGGAATTGAAAAGTGCGCGTAGACTTGTCGCCAGTAGTAAGTTGGCACAAAGGTAAATTGCGTATGAACAGGCAGAGAATTCGTCGTTTCGGTATCACACTGGGCAGCATCATTCTGGGTGCAACATCCGGTGCGGCGAGCTATGCACAGCCTTTGCCCGTGAAAAACGAGCAGGTCAGAAACGTGCCTGCTTCGGCGAACAGCGATACACTGTTGTCCTCGCAAATTCAGCAGTTCTTCCGCCAGCAATATGCGCAAAGTGGGATGCAGGTCACGGTGCTGGTCAGCACGCCAGCGGCGCGACAACCGCAGTGTCTGTCACCCCAATTTATGCTTTCTCCCAACAGCCGTACCTGGGGCAATGTTTCAGTGGCGGTGAACTGTAACGGGCATAAAAGTTATGTGCAGACCAAGGTGCAGGTGAGCGGCAACTACTGGGTCGCGGCGAAAAATGTGCCGTCAGGTGCGCATCTGGCAGAAACGGATTTGCAGCAAAAAACCGGACGTTTGGATTTATTGCCACCGAAAGCTATTCTCGACAGCAAGCAGGCGATAAATGGCATTACGCTGCGTAATATCAGCATTGGTCAGCCGTTGACGCTTTCGATGCTGCGACGTCCGTGGATGGTACATGCAGGACAGGAAGTGCAGGTTCAGGCAACAGGCAGTGGATTTAATGTGTCGAGTGCCGGTAAGGCGATGAATAATGCAGCAGCGAATGACTCGGTGCGGATCAGAATGCCGTCAGGCGTAATTGTGAACGGGACAGTCGGCCCGGACGGCTCTGTGACAGTGGAGATTTAGCCCTGTATTGCAACCACTTTTAGGCAAAAAGTTGCAATAAAGACTAAAGTTATTGCGCCACATGTCGATAACAAACGTATCAGAGTCGTCTCACGACGGCATTTTTAGGGTTTTTGTGTTAATTAACCGCCCTGAATACCCTAACCGGAGAAAAGATTATGGCTATCGATCGCACGCAAGGTGTTTCACCTTTAACTTCGATCCAGCAGCGCGACCCTTCTGAAGCTTCTGTTCAGACTGCGCGCAAAGAAGGCACCGTTTCTGGCACCACCACCAGCGGTACGGCGGTGACACTGAGTTCAGCGCAAGCGTCTCTGACTCAGTCCAGTGCTCAGGACATCAACACGGCACGTGTCGACGAACTGAAACAGGCTATCCGTGATGGCAAACTGACCATGGATACCGGCAAAATTGCCGACGCTTTGTTGCAGGACACGCAGGATTATCTCAAAGGTCTTTAAACTGAAGGTTTCAGGATTAGAGACGAAAAGTTGGAAGGTAATAAGGCCCGATGAAGAACTTTATCAAGACCATGACTACCTTGGTTGAAACGTTGCAAGCTCTGGATCAAGTGATTAATCACGAACAAACGATACTTTGCTCGGGCCGCGTTAATGGTGCTGCCCTGCAACATATTACCGAGCAGAAAAGCTCACTGTTAGCTACGGTAGACTATCTTGATAAGCAGCGTCGTCAGCATGACGAGCGCCTGAAGCAAACTGCCCCCTATTCCCGTCAGCCGGAAATCGCGGCAATGTGGAAAAACGTGGTGCAGCTGACCACTAAGCTGAGTCAGATCAACCGCCATAACGGCATGTTACTGGGCAAACAGATTGCCTATAACACCGAGGCGTTGGCTATCCTCAATGCCAGCCAGACGCAGAAATTCTACGGACCGAACGGGCAGGAAACCGTCTCGGGGCAAACCGTACGCAAAATCTCTGTGTAGAGCCAGACGGGGGGAAACTTTCCCCTCTGCATTCCTTCCGCTCTGCAAATTCCGATACGCGATTTTTTAAACCAGACTCGCCAGCTGCTCTAAGGTCGCAGGGTCTTTTTGGACCAGCTTTATCAGCAAAATAGCCTGCCTGTTTGGTTTCGCTCTGCCCTGCTCCCAGTTCTGATAAGTTGTCAGCGCGGTTTGCAGGTAATAGGCGAAAACCGCCTGCGAGATATTCAGGTTCTCGCGGATCTCTTTTAATTCCTCAGCGGTCAGCCTCACTTCACGCGCCTCTTCACGGAGAAGAAAGCCGAAAGGCGTCAGAAATAGCAGGAAGGTCAATGCACTGTGCAGAGGGCCCGCGCAGTTTGAAAGAGGAATGCCTTTAACTCAGGCCGGGTACATCAAAGCCGGGCGTCACCGACAGCAGCAACCGCACCTGTTTTACCAGTTCGCTCATGCAGTCATCACTCATGCCGTAATTGTTCAGCTCTTTTTCAAGAGCAAACAAATACTGCGCATTGGTGCCGAGAGGACCGCTGGCCTGAGCAATCAGAGGGGCGATAACCTGATAATCTGTGTCAGCTTCGTACTGCGGGTGTGAGGAGTCCATGATAAACACCAGCGCCGTCACCTTGCGGCCATCGTCGAGTTCTAACTCGCACCAGGTCGGGCGATAGCAGCCGGTCAGCATTTCACGCTTCCACAGCAGTTCGAGTTCTTCGTGAAGTTTGTCTTCCGGCAAACGAAACGCCAGACCGGTAGTCTGACCGCCATCACGCAGCGCCAGCATACGGCCCGGTTGCGCGTGGGTTCCACGTCCTGAAGTCAGACGTAAACAGAAAGCACGGTGAAAACCATGCAAAGTGGCAGGCCGCGCTTCTTCGGAATCAAAAACCGGATTCCACATCAGTGAACCGTAGCCAAAAATCCAGACGGGACTGTTATCGGGGCGACGCGCCAGCGTGCAACTCAGTGAGGCAGCACGTTGTTCAGGGGTCAGTAGCATCGATTCATCAATGCTGCCGAATGCTGTTTTACAATCTGCGTTACGCAGGAAATCTCGAGTTAACATTCATTCCCCCTTCGGTACGACTTACTTTTGAACATGCCATGCTGTTGACGCTGTGTTCTCCGCTATCGTGGTTGTGAACTTGTCGTTGTTGACTGATCGGGTTATCGGACCGTTTTCGCTTTAACTTGAGGCATCGCCAAAGTGAATTAAGAACTTTGGTATAGCCCTGCATACTGGAACCTTATTCGTTTCTTTCGTTGCAATCAAGATTGAGGGCGGTCACAAAACGAAAATAAAATGATTATTTTGTGAACATTGTAAGAATGTTGACATTTCGAGGGGAAATAACATCAAAACAGGCGGGATAATGCGGCGGGACGTGAAACTGGCGGGTCAGGCGTTTTCCAACCCGCCGCCGGACATCAGGATTTTTTCGGATGCCATTTGTCGTCATCACCTTTTTTGTAACCGTGTTTAACCGCGGCCCACGCCACTTTGTGCGCGGTCTCTTCGCGGGAATCATCGCCCTGACGATCTTTGGGCTTGGCATACTCATCCCACGCGCTGTTAAAGGCTTCTTTATAGATGTCCTGCGCATGTGCAGGAAGCACATTGCGAACGGAGTCAGGCAACGCTGAGCGGTTCTGATAAGGCATAACTTGCTCCTTTTTCATGACCTTCATGATCGTTACATTTTATGTGTGCGGTGCAGGCACACAGGCCTAAGTCTAGCGGCTACCCTCAAATCACTCAGCCAGATTATTCCCGATTTCAGACTGCAGGCGTAAAAAGACCTGATCTCTCCATCTTTTCGTGTGGGTATAGAGATGATTTACAAAAATTGACGCATTAGCCTTATAAAAACATTAATAAATATTAACCCCTTGTTTTTATGTTATTTAAATAACCAACAATGAAAATTAAGTTAAGATAAAACTGACATTTAGTGGATTCATAAAGCAATAAATAACTGTCATGCAGGATTTTACTTATCAGTCATGACAATAATCTGTTAACAGATTAATTTATCTACTATACTTAACAGGTTACAACTTTATGCTGCTATGCATTTTGCTTACAACCGACAGACAGGCGGTTGTGAATTCGTAAGTGTTTATAAGGAGAATAATCATCATGGTGTCTTCACAGGAACATCCAAAAGTAAAAACCCGCCATCAGGAATACTCCCTGATTTTCCCTATTGCTGCCCTCGTCGTTCTGGTCCTCTGGGGCAACAGCAGTAACTTCGCCTCCGTTGTGGGCATCAATTTAATCGCGCTGGTCGGTATTCTCGCCAGCGCCTTCAGCGTGGTACGTCATGCCGACGTACTGGCACATCGCCTGGGCGAACCTTACGGCTCACTCATCCTCAGCCTTTCAGTGGTCATCCTCGAAGTCAGTTTGATTTCGGCCCTGATGGCGACAGGCGATGCCGCACCGGCGCTGATGCGTGACACCTTATTCTCAATCATCATGATTGTGACTGCCGGTCTGGTAGGCGTCGCCCTGCTGCTCGGTGGCCGTAAATTTGCCACGCAGTATGTGAATCTCGGCGGCATCAAACAGTATCTGATGGCGATTTTTCCGCTGGCAGTGATCGTCCTCGTGCTGCCTGCGGCGCTGCCGGCAGGTAACTTCTCTACGCCACAGGCGTTGTTCGTTGCGGTGATTTCGGCGGCGATGTACGGCGTGTTTCTGCTTATCCAGACCAAAACCCACCAGAGTCTGTTTATTTACGAGCATGAAGATGAAGGCGAGGAAGATGGCCACGGAAAGCCGTCGTCGAAGAGTAATCTGACGCACACGCTCTGGCTGATTGTTCATCTGGTGCTGGTGATTGCCGTCACCAAATTCAATGCTAACCCGCTGGAAAGCCTGCTGACCGAACTGAACGCCCCTGCGCAGTTCACCGGTTTCCTGGTGGCATTGCTTATCCTTTCACCGGAAGGTCTGGGTGCATTAAAAGCCGTTCTGAAGAATCAGGTACAGCGCGCCATGAATTTGTTTTTCGGCTCCGTGCTGGCGACAATTTCACTGACCGTGCCTGCGGTTACCGTGATTGCCACGCTGACCGGTCAGGAACTGATTTTCAGCCTGGATCCGGCTAACATTGTGGTGATGCTGGCGGTAATGATCCTGTGCCAGATATCGTTCTCCACCGGACGTACCAATGTGCTTAATGGTACGGCGCACCTGGCGTTGTTCTGCGCATATATGATGTTGATCATGCTCTAAGTGTTCCGGCGGTGGCCAGAGGTCAAAACCTTGGGTTGCCACCCAAACTGGCCTTGAGGCCAAGGTCGTGGGCGTCGGCCCACACCGACCAGAGACCCGGTAACGCGCGGGCCTCTGGACTCCGCGCTTTTTCACTGCGCGCTATCGCGGGCAAAAGGGACATGTCCTGTTGCATCAGTGAGTGGCGCAAAATGTCATCGCTGCGCGATCCCCGAATTTCAGGTGTCGAGCCTCAGGTCTCGAACCATTCATTCGGTGCCATTTTTGAGCACGCCAATCAACTTTTCTAAAAGATGAAAAACGAATTTAAGATTGTGCGGGCGGTTCAGAAATCTTGCTGAACGGAGCGGCTTCGAGACCTGTGGCTCGAAGACCGAGAGAAGGAACCGCGCAGCGGCAAGATTTCCAGCCTGTCACAGTGGTCCCTGAAACATAGCCAGCGAGCGGAGCGCGAAGTAAAAGAGCCGGAGATTCTTAAGAGGCGCGGCGATAGGCGCCTCTTGAGGCCAGTTTGGGTGGCAACCCAAGGTCTTGTCGGTGTGGGCCGACGCCCACGGTCTTGAATTTGAAGTTGAAGTTGAAGTTGAAGTTGAAGTTGAAGTTGAATTTAAGGTTATTCAACCTCGACCTCAGATCTCCCCTTTCTTCTTTTTGTTCCGGATCACCAGCCAGCTGATCAGCGCCATCACGCAGCCGATAAAGATAAACCAGATGCCCAGCATCAGTTGCGGTGCCATTTCGCCCGGCGGGGTTTCGGGGCTGCCGACCACTAAACCGTGAATCGTGGCAACAATACCGATAACCAGTAAAATCAGGCTGTTACGAAGTAAACGACGGGCTACGGTCATAGGTTGTCTTGGGGTGGCCATCAGATGCGTCCTTGAGCAATAAAAAAAGATAAGGGCGCATCATAGCGCCCTTCGTTTTTATGTCAAAACCGTCAGTTCACAATCCGTGAAGGTCAATCAGCGACGATTGCGTACCAGTTGATAACGGCGGGTTAGATATTCCACCGGCGCGCTCCAGATATGCACCAGACGGCAGAACGGGAACAGCAGGAATAAGGTCATTCCCAGCACCAGATGCACGCGGAAGATAAACGCCACGCCGTCCAGATGCGCTGCCGCACCGCCACGGAAGGTCACGACCGACTGCGCCCAGCCAACCAGTTTCATCATTTCACTGCCGTCCATATGCTGCGCGGAGAACGGGATAGTGCTCAGCCCCAGCGCACACTGCACCACCAGCAGAATGATGATCATGATGTCACCAAAACTGGAGGTCGCACGCACACGCTCGTTGCTCAGACGACGCCACACCAGCATACCGCCGCCGATCAGGGTCATCACGCCACACGCACCACCCGCCCACATCGCCATTTGCTGTTTCACCGGCACCGGCAGGAAGGATTCATACATCCAGTGCGGTGTCAGCATCCCGAAGGCGTGACCGGCAATGATGCCGAGAATACCGACGTGGAACAGCGGCGAGGCAATGCGCAGCGTTTTTTTCTCCAGCAACTGACTGGAGCCTGCGCGCCAGCTGTACTGACCGTAGTCGTATCGCAGCCAGCTACCGACCAGAAATACTGTGCCGCACAGATACGGATAGATATTAAAAAAGAAATTGTTGAGGAAGTCGGTCATTTGCGTGGTTCCCCCGCAGGCGTGTCATCAAGGTTCAGATACTGTGGTGCGACCGCACCGGCAAAGCGTTTCTGGTGCGCGGCTTCTTCACCTGTCGCACAACTTTGCTCACCGAGGAATTTGATTTGCTCCTCTTCCCATACCGCGTCCAGCGCGGCAGGCGTGTCATCACGAGCTTCCTGTTTGATGCTTTCGCGTACCGTTGCGGTGGCGATATCACTGCCGGACAGCGCCAGCAGCAAATCAAACAGTTCAGCGTAATGGCTGTCGCGTTCCTGCAAACGGGCACTCAGCAAGGCCAGAATAGGCGCGATATCCCGCAGACCGTCACAAGCCTGTTGTTCGTCACGCGTGGTGAGATATTCCAGATACAGTGGCAGGTAATCCGGCAGCTCGCGGCTGTCGATTTCAAGGCCGGCTTCGCGGTATTGCTCCATCAGATCGACCATTGCCTGACCACGGTCACGAGATTCACCATGCACGTGTTCAAACAACAGTAACGACGTAGCACGGCCACGGTCGAACAAACCGGTGTAGGCCGACTGCGCATCCAGCAGATCCTTTTTACAGAAATCCGTGATATACAGCGCCAGATCCAGACGCTGTTCTGAGTTCAGTTCAGCTGACTGCGTGACTGCCTCGAGAAGCTCCATCTTGTGTTCCCACAGATCGTCAGACGGATAATCCAGCAGCAGGCCGATGATGCGTAAGCTGTTCATTAGCCCTTCCTTTCTGTTTTCGCGCCGATGTCGATGGCATCAATGCGTTTACTGTTGAACAGGTTGAATTTGGTGTCGCTGCCGTGACAACCGTCACCGAAGCTGAAACCGCAGCCTTTGGCTTCCGGGAAAGCTTCCCGCGCCTGTTCACGATGACTGGAAGGCACCACGAAACGGTCTTCGTAGTTGGCAATCGCCAGATAGCGATACATTTCTTCCGCCTGCGCCGCAGACAATCCGACCTGTTCCAGCGCGCTGGTGTCCGTTACGCCATCCACCGTTTCAGCACGTTTGAAGTGACGCATCGCCAGCATACGTTTGAGCGCACGCAATACCGGTGCGGTGTCGCCCGCCGTCAGCAGGTTCGCCAGATATTGCACAGGAATGCGCAGGCTCTCGACGTCCGGCAGCACGCCGCTGTGCGGTAAGGCACCCGCGTCGGCAGCAGACTGAATCGGAGACAACGGCGGCACGTACCAGACCATCGGCAGCGTGCGGTATTCCGGATGCAGCGGCAGTGCCAGCTTCCATTCAATCGCCATTTTGTACACCGGCGACTGACGCGCGGCGTCCATGACCGACAACGGAATGCCGTCTTTTTCAGCCTGGGCAATCACTTCAGGATCGTTCGGATCGAGGAAGATGCTCATCTGGCTTTCGTACAAGTCTTTGTCGTTTTCGACCGATGCCGCTTCAGCGATACGGTCGGCGTCATACAACACCACGCCGAGATAACGGATACGGCCGACACAGGTTTCGGAACAGACCGTTGGCTGGCCCGCTTCGATGCGCGGATAGCAGAAAATACATTTCTCTGACTTGCCGCTTTTCCAGTTGAAGTAGATTTTTTTGTACGGACAACCGGTCAGGCACATACGCCAGCCGCGGCATTTGTCCTGGTCGATCAGTACGATGCCGTCTTCGCCGCGCTTATAAATCGCGCCGCTCGGACAGGTCGCCACACACGCCGGATTCAGGCAGTGTTCGCACAGACGCGGCAGGTACGCCATAAAGGTGTTTTCGAACTCGCCGTACATTTCTTTCTGCATGTTGGCGAAGTTCTGATCGGCAGAACGTTTGCTGAACTCAGTGCCCAGATCGTCTTCCCAGTTCGGGCCGCCGACAATTTTCTTCATACGTTTGCCGGTCAGCAGCGAGCGCGGACGGGCCACTGGCTGATGTTTACCGTCTTTCGCGGTGTGCAGATGCTGATAATCAAAATCAAACGGCTCGTAATAATCATCGATTTCCGGCATGTGCGGGTTGGCGAAAATTTTATGCAGCAGGTTAGCTTTGTTGCCCATACGCGGCTGCAGTTTGCCGTTGATTTTGCGGATCCAGCCGCCCTTCCATTTTTCCTGGTTTTCCCAGTCGTGCGGATAACCCAGACCCGGTTTGGTTTCCACGTTATTGAACCACGCGTATTCCATCCCTTCGCGGCTGGTCCAGACGTTTTTACAGGTCACGGAACAGGTGTGGCAGCCAATGCATTTGTCGAGATTCAGCACCATGCCGACTTGTGAACGAATTCTCATTTGGCTTGCTCCTGTACTTTTTTAGGGAGGACGGCGTCCTGCACGTAGTCATTGCCTTCATCGTCTAACCAGTCGATGCGGTTCATTTTGCGCACAATCACGAACTCATCGCGGTTAGAACCGACCGTGCCGTAGTAGTTGAAACCGTAAGCCAGCTGCGCATAACCACCGATCATATGGGTCGGTTTCGGGCAAACGCGGGTCACGGAGTTGTGAATACCGCCGCGCTGCTGGCTGATTTCCGAGCCCGGAATATTCACGATGCGTTCCTGCGCGTGATACATCATGGTCATCCCCGCCGGTACGCGCTGGCTGACCACCGCACGGGCACTCAGCGAGCCGTTGGCATTGAAGGCTTCGATCCAGTCGTTATCTTCGATACCCAGTTTTGTCGCATCGTCTTCACTCAGCCAGACAATCGGACCGCCGCGACCTAAAGTCAGCATCAGCAGGTTGTCGCTGTAGGTGGAGTGAATGCCCCATTTCTGGTGTGGCGTCAGGAAGTTCAGCGCCATTTCCGGGTTGCCATTTGGCTTGGCATTCAGCAAAGGCTGCGCCGCGCGGGTGTCGATTGGCGGACGGTACACCAGCAGGCTTTCACCGAAGGCACGCATCCACGCGTGATCCTGATAAAGCTGCTGACGGCCGGACAGCGTGCGCCATGGGATCAGCTCATGCACGTTGGTGTAGCAGGCGTTGTATGAAACGTGTTCATCTTCAAGCCCTGACCACGTCGGACTGGAGATGATTTTGCGCGGCTGCGCCTGAATATCGCGGAAGCGGATTTTCTCGTCTTCTTTATTCAGCGCCAGATGCGTATGGTCGCGGCCGGTATTGGCACTCAGTGCCGCCCAGGCTTTAACCGCCACCTGACCGTTGGTTTCCGGTGCCAGCGTCAGGATGACTTCTGCCGCATCAATCGCGGTGTTAATCATCGGCTGGCCTTTGGCGGTGCCGTCCGGTTTGGTGTAATTCAGTTTTTTCAGTAAATCGACTTCGCTGTCGGTATTCCAGCTGATGCCTTTACCGCCGTTACCGAGTTTTTCCAGCAACGGTCCGACCGAGGTGAAGCGCTCGTAAGTATTCGGATAATCACGTTCAACGGTCATCAGATGCGGTGCGGTTCTTCCCGGGATCAGGTCACATTCGCCTTTTTTCCAGTCTTCCACACCAAACGGCTGCGCCAGTTCAGCGGCAGAATCGTGCTGGATAGGCAGAGTGACGAAGTCAGTTTCCACACCCAGATGACCGACACAGACGCGGGAGAATTCTTTGGCGATGCCTTTGTAGATTTCCCAGTCGCTTTTCGAGTCCCACGCAGGATCGACAGCCGCAGACAGCGGATGAATAAACGGATGCATATCCGACGTATTCATATCGTCTTTTTCATACCAGGTGGCGGTCGGCAGAACGATGTCGGAATACAGACAGGTGCTGGACATACGGAAATCAAGCGTCACCACCAGATCCAGTTTGCCTTCACCGCCCTGCGCCTGCCATTCGACTTCTTCCGGCATCACACCGCCCTGAATACCTAAATCATCTCCCTGAATACCGTGTTCGGTACCCAGCAGATATTTCAGCATGTACTCGTGGCCTTTACCGGAAGAACCCAACAGGTTGGAGCGCCAGACGAACAGGTTACGCGGGAAGTTCTGCGGATTGTCCGGCTGTTCGGCGGCAAAACGCACGCTGCCTTCTTTCAGCGCGGCAACGGTGAAATCAGCCGGGGATAAACCGGCGGCTTTCGCCTGTTGGGCAATGTGCAGCGGATTAACGCTGAGCTGCGGTGCAGACGGCAACCAGCCCATACGCTCGGCGCGCACGTTGTAGTCGATCATGCTGCCGGTGAATTTGGATTTATCCGCCAGCGGGGACAGCAGTTCCTGCGGCGCGACGGTTTCGTAACGCCACTGGCTGGAATGGTTATAGAAGAACGAGGTGCTGTTCATCTGGCGCGGCGGACGCTGCCAGTCGAGGCCAAAGGCCAGCGGCTGCCAGCCGGTTTGCGGACGCAGTTTTTCCTGCCCGACGTAGTGTGCCCAGCCGCCACCGCTCTGACCGACGCAACCGCAGAAGACCAGCATGTTGATAAGGCCACGGTAGTTCATGTCGAGGTGATACCAGTGGTTCATCCCGGCACCGACAATGATCATCGAACGACCGTGGGTTTTGTTGGCGTTATCAGCAAATTCATGTGCGATACGCTCGATGTTCTGCTGCGAAACCCCGGTGATTTTCTCGGCCCAGGCTGGCGTATAGGCTTTGATTTCGTCATAGCTTTGCGCGCAGTTTTCATCGTTCAGACCGCGTTCAATACCGTAGTTTGCCAGCGTCAGGTCATACACGCTGGCGACCAGACCGGTGCTGCCATCCGCCAGTTGCAGGCGTTTGACCGGCAGTTTGTGCATCAGGATTTCATCCAGCGCTACGCTGTTGAAATGCTCGCTGACTGCGCCGCCGAAGTACGGATAACCGACGCTGACCACTTCATCGTGGTCGTCGAGCAGGCTCAGCTTCAGGCTGACGTCGTTGTTACCTTTCCCTTCGCGGGATTCCAGATTCCACCGGCCTTTTTCGCCCCAGCGGTAACCGATAGAACCTAACGGAGACACCAGTTCGCCGGTGTTTTCGTCAAAGGCGATGGTTTTCCACTGCGGGTTATTTTCCTGACCCAGATTATCTACCAGGTCAGAGGCACGCAGCATACGGCCTGCGGCATACGAACCGTCTTCGCGCGGTTCGAGCATCACCAGCATTGGCATGTCGGTGTAACGACGCACGTAATCGGTGAAGTACTGGCTTGGATTATCGATATGGAAGGATTTGAGGATCACATGGCCCATTGCCAGCGCCAGTGCGCTGTCGGTGCCTTGTTTCGGTGCCAGCCACTGGTCGCAAATCTTGGCGATTTCGGCGTAATCCGGCGTAATGGCAACGGTTTTGGTGCCTTTGTAGCGCACTTCAGTAAAGAAGTGGGCGTCCGGCGTACGGGTCTGCGGAACGTTAGAACCCCAGGCGATAATATAAGAAGAGTTATACCAGTCAGCCGATTCCGGCACGTCGGTCTGCTCGCCCCAGGTTTGTGGGGAAGCCGGTGGCAAATCGCAATACCAGTCGTAGAAGCTCAGACACACGCCGCCAATCAGCGACAGATAACGAGCGCCTGAAGCATAAGACACCATCGACATCGCCGGAATTGGCGAGAAGCCGATAATACGGTCCGGGCCGAAAGTCTTGGCGGTATAGACGTTGGACGCCGCAATCAGCTCATTTACTTCCTGCCAGCTTGAACGCACAAAACCACCGCGGCCACGTGCGGCTTTATATTCTTTGGCTTTTTCCGGCTGGTTGATGATCGAACCCCAGGCATCGACCGGATCGCTGTGTTTCAGTTTGGCTTCACGCCATAACTGGATCAGCTTTTTGCGCATCAGCGGATATTTCAGGCGGTTTGCACTGTAGAGATACCAGGAATAGCTGGCGCCACGCGGGCAGCCACGCGGTTCGTGGTTCGGCAAGTCCGGACGGGTGCGCGGATAGTCGGTTTGCTGGGTTTCCCAGGTGACCAGACCATTTTTAACGTAAATCTTCCAGCTGCATGAACCGGTGCAGTTCACACCGTGAGTAGATCGCACCACTTTGTCGTGCTGCCAGCGGCTGCGGTAGCCGTCTTCCCAGTCACGATTGGTATCCAGCGTCTGGCCATGGCCGTCAGCGAAAGGTTCAGCTAGCTGTTTGAAATAGCGAAACCGGTCAAGAAACTTGCTCATCCGGGACTCTCCTGTGCAAAGGCCTGTGGCGCTTTGTCATTATGTGAATGGCGGGGAATACAACTTCATTGCTCAATATGGCCTCAGGGTATGCACGCGCGGGAGCCTGCCTTTTGATTGCGATCAACGCCTGCGCGTCATGTATTTATTTACATAACGCTAAATACCCCCAAAGAGGTATAAATACAAATGAGTTTAACTTTATGATTTATAGATAATATTTTCATGAAGAGACATAAAGGGAAGGCGTGAAGCCAACAAAAGGAAAATTGGGGGTAATGCCTGCTGAATATTACAAAATTGTGAAATTAGCAGTCAGGATATTGTATTTATGCCGATGTCTGGCGTAATGGTGCCACCTGTTTTCGCCACCAGAAATCCTTAATGCAGACAGAAAAACCCGCCGTTCTCAATTTCAATGATGAAGTCACCGGAATGATTTACGGCTTCGTTTTTCGCCCTGACCACCCTGCCGAACGCGTTTCTTCGCAACAGGTGCAGGAAGCTTATCAGCAGATTTGCCACGACAAAGGGTTTGTCTGGATCCACGTTAACCTTAATCACGCCATGTCTGAGAAATGGTTAAAGAAGCATTTTGGCGTCGGAGAAGTATTCTTTGAAGAAATTCGGGAGGGTTCCCGCAGTACGCGTATTGAGCGGCTCGACGATACATTACTGGCGGTGCTCAACGACGTAATTTTTCGCCCGGATGAAACCAGCGATGAAGCCTCGACGCTGTGGCTGAGTTGCCATCAGCAACTGGTGGTCACCGCACGCCATAAACCGGTGCGGCTGATTGAGCAGTTATTCAGGCGGCTGGATCATCTGAATATTACATCGCCAACTGCGCTGCTGGTGCATCTGCTGGAGGAACAGGAAGATTTGCTCGAGCAGATTGTCCGGCGCGCTAATCAGTACGTTGATACCATCGAAGAGCGGCTGCTCAGCCATCATGTGAAAAAGAACCGCGCCAATCTCGGGCGTTTGCGCCGCATGTTGCTGCGGTTTCAGCGTTTGCTCGCGCCAGAACCCACGGCGCTTTTCCGCCTGCTCAACCGTCCGCCCGCCTGGATTGCCCCTTCCGTGGTGCAGGATTTACGGCAGTTTGCTGAAGAATTTTCAGTGGTGCTCAATGATTTGATTGCACTCACCGAGCGCATCCGGTTGTTGCAGGAAGAAATCACCTCACGCCAGATGGAGCAAAGCAACCGCACGCTGTATGTGCTGACCGTAATCACCGTTCTGGCGCTGCCGATCAATATTGTGGCGGGATTTTTTGGGATGAACGTCGGGGGAATTCCGCTCGCCGGCAATCACCACGGTTTTATTCTGCTGGTGGTGATTGTCGGGATGTTTACCCTGCTGGCCGGCTGGTATGCGTTTAAGCGTCGGGATGACGGTTAAACGCGTTACAGAAAATCTTTGGCCTTATTCAAAAGGGAGGCTTTGGTGATCACGCCCAGCAGGCGGCGCGATTCGGCGTTTTCCAGCACCGGCAGGCGCTCAAGCGGTGAGTTGCTGAACATCGCCCACGCCTGCTCATAGCTGGCCTGCTGGAAAATGGTCGTGAACTCCTGCTCGATATATGAATCCATCGGACTGTCGGATTTCACGCTGCCATCAATCAGCCCGGCGGCCACCACGTTAGTCGGGACCACACCGAGAAAACGCTCTTCCCGATCCACCACATACACATAGCGCGTGCGCTGTTTCAGCCCCTCACTGACCACTTCAGATAACGAAGCATCCACGTACATCTTCGAGCACGGTGAAATCAGCGAGGCCACCGTGCTGTACTCAAACTCATTTTTCGCCGCAAACCGCGCGTTATGCCGCGTCAGCACCGGATAGGTACCACCGACTTTGAGGCGCGATGCCACAACATAAGAAATCGCCGTCGCCAGCATCAGCGGGAACAGCAGCGAACTGTTGAGGGTCATTTCAAACGCCATCATGATCGACATCAGCGGCGCGTGGCTGGTCGCCGCCAGCAGCGCACTCATGCCAATGGCGGCGTAAAGCCCGACCGGACCGGGATCAAACCCCAGCCATTGCAGAAATGTACACACCAGCGCCCCGCCCGCTGCGCCAATCAGCAATGATGGCGTAAACAATCCGCCCACCGCGCCGGAACCGATAGTAATCGCCGTGGCGACAATTTTCAGCACTAACAGCGCCAGCAGCGACGTCTGTAAATTGCCGTTATTGAGGATTAAGTCGATGACCTCAAAACCGTTGCCGAGCACCAGCGGCGACATCATCGCAATCAGCCCGACGCCCAGCCCGCCCAGCCCCAGGCGCAGCGCCGGATGCGAAATCGGAGTCATCCAGTGCCGGACTTTATCAATAGATGAAATGAATAGCGGCCCGAGGATCCCCGTCGCCACGCCGATAATCAGTACAGTGAAAATAGCACCGAGAGACGGGCTGAAAGACACCGAGGAATAAAGATACAGCGGCGCGTAGTCAGTCAGTGAACGCACGGTCAGTACCGCAACCGACGCCGAGATAAACAGTGGGATCAACCGCTGAACGGCGGTCACGCCAAACGCGATTTCCGCCACAAACAGCGCACCGGCAAACGGCGCGTGATAGACCGCTGCCAGCCCGCCCGCCGCGGCCATCGCGATAATATCCGACTGGTGGACGCCTTTAAAACGCGAAAAACGTCCGAGCAGACTGCCGCTCAGCGCAGAAAGCTGCACCATCGCCCCTTCCCGTCCGATAGAACCGCCGCTGGCAATACTGGCCAGTGACGACAATCCGCGCAGCACGGTGCTGACAACCGGAATGCCCGGCAACCGCTGATCGATAACATCCAGATAATCCGGCATCTTGCCGTGCTTATTTTCATAACGCACTGCCAGGATCAGGATAAAACCGGCAATCACACCACCTGCTGTGGTGATCAGCGGCCAGATAATTTTCGGATATTCGTTGAAAGCTTTGGTGATGTCGCTGCCGTCGGTAAACATCAGGCCGTTGACGCCCGAAATTGCCCCGCGAAAAGCAATCGTCACCAGCGCGGCGACTATCCCGGCGGGAATGGCAATCAGCAGGTTAATCAGATCGCTCTTTTGCAGGGATTCAGGATTAAGGGCTTTCAGCGTCATAAGATCTCATCATGGAAACAAGGGGCGCGGGTAAGAGTATCAATTTACAACAAAACTGTGAAAATTTCGGTAATACCTGACGAACCCAAAATAGCAGGCGCTCCTGCCTGTGACATTTATTATCCGGGGCATATTTTATATTTGTCAGCGTCATCTACATTTATTGTATGTATTCCGTTAAAAGAAGAGCGCACCATGCGCCAGAAAAAAATTTGCGGGTCCTGTGGTTTGCTGCTTTGTCTGGCGTGTTTTTCTGCGCATTCGCAAACATCTATTCCCTCTGCCTCGAAAACTGTTGTTCTGCACACACTGACGCCTGCTGAGTCTGCCTTTTTTGTGCCCGCAAAAAACCAGATGACCGCCACATCCGGCGGCACCGAAATACTTTCCGGCCAGTTTGCCACAGACGACAGTCTGGGGATCGGCGTCATGGCCAGTGATGGCAACGCGCACAGCAATGGCGTTTACGCTACCTGGTACCAGAATGCCAAAACGCAGAATGGCATATACGCCGGAAGCTGGCTGCAATACAGCCGGATGAACGCCAGCGTCGAGGGCGAACCGCTGTCATCTGATAATTATGACATTCGCGGCTTTCGCGGCTCACTGGAATCGGGTTACCGGCAGCCTGTCTGGCACGGTGAAGAGGGCGATGTGTTTATTACACCGCAGGCCCAGCTCGTCCTGAACGGGCTCAGCGCGGACGTTGAGAACAACGGTGCACACATCAGTTCCGGTAGTGATAACAATCTTCTCAGCCGGCTGGGGATAAAAGTTTCGCGGGACGGCGTCGCCAGCGATGACAGCACCAGCGGGAAATTATTCACCACTTACGTCGAGGCAAACTGGCTGTATAACACCGATCCTGCCAGCATCAGTTTTGATAACGAAAAAGTCAGAGAAGTCGGCACCACGAATGTCGGGGAAGTGAAACTGGGTATGGAAGGCAAGCTGAATTCTAATCTGGACGTGTGGAGTAATGTCGGGCAGCAGATAGGCGGCGAAGGATACAGCGATTTATCGGCGGTGATTGGGGTGAATTATCAGTTCTGATCAACCCTCCCCATCACCGGGGAGGGAGCAAAATCAGTGCGCTAAAAACTTCTCGAGGAACTGTTTGGTACGGGCGTGTTGCGGATTTGAGAACAGTTCTTTCGCTGGCCCCTGCTCTACGATCCGCCCCTGATCCATAAAGATCGCCCGGTCCGCCACATCGCGTGCAAAGCTCATTTCATGGGTCACAATCACCATCGTTCGGTGCTCGAGCGCCAGCGCACGGATGGTGTTCAGTACTTCACCGACCAGCTCCGGATCCAGTGCCGAAGTCGGTTCATCGAACAAAATTACTTCCGGATCCATCGCCAGTGCGCGGGCGATAGCCACTCGTTGCTGCTGACCGCCGGAGAGACGTCGCGGATAGGCATTTTCTTTGCCGTTTAATCCGACCTTGTCCAGTAACTGACGTGCGTTGGCGATGGCCTTTTCTTTCGGCTCGCCCTTCACAATCACCGGCCCTTCAATGATGTTTTCCAGCACGGAACGGTGCGGGAACAGGTTGAAGTTCTGGAAAACAAAACCCACCTGTTTGCGCAGTTCGCGCACTTTATCTTTTTGCTTGCTGATAGGCTTACTGGCATCAATTTCGATATTACCGACCTTGATGGTGCCGCCGTCCGGTTCTTCCAGCAGATTAATACTGCGCAGTAAGGTAGTTTTACCGGAACCGCTCGGCCCGATAATCGCCACCACTTCACCGGCATTCACCTGCAAATCGATACCGTGTAACACCGTCTGCTTGTTGAATTTTTTAGTCAGTTGCTTTACGTCGATAGTGCTCATGAAGGCTCCTGATCCTGACGGTTAACGCGGTCTTCCAGACGGTTTTGCAGGAAGGATAAAACGGTCGCCAGCACCCAGTAGATGATCGAGGCAGCGAGATACATGGTGAATACTTCCAGCGTGCGCGAGGTGACCAGCTGCGCCTGACGGAACAGTTCCGGCACCTGAATGGTGGCCGCCAGCGAGGTATCTTTCACCAGACCGATAAAGCTGTTGCCGAGCGGCGGAAGTGCCGTGCGCGCGGCCTGCGGTAAAATCACGCGGCGCAGCGTCTGCCACGGGTTCATCCCAATACTCGCCGCCGCTTCCCACTGCCCTTTTTCAATGGACGAAATCGCCGCACGCAGGGTTTCAGAGGTATAAGCCGCGGTGTTTAATGACAGGCCAATCATCGCCGCCGGAATAGGATCCAGCTCAATGCCAAACTGTGGCAGGCCGTAATAGATCATAAACAGCTGGGCAATCAGCGGAGTTCCACGAAATACGGAGACGTAAAAACGTGAAAGCCATGACAGGGGCCAGAAATGCGAAAGGCGCATCAGCGCCAGCATAAAGCCAAGGATCAGGCCGAACACCATCCCGCCCAGACTGAGCTGAAGCGTAAACAGTGTCCCTTTTAATAAAAATGGTGCTGAATCCAGCACCAGTTGAATACTTTCTTGCATCTAAGACCTTTAGATTTTCTGGATCTTTGAGATATTCACATATGCTCTAAATAAATGAACTTGCATCAAGGCAGCAAGTGCGCGAGCCCCGATGAGCTTACACAGGTAAGTGATTCGGACGAGCAAGCGCAGCTAACGCCGAGGCAAGTTCAGTTATGACGAGCATTATTTAGTGACGTCAGCGCCGAACCACTTTTCAGAGATTTTTGCCAGCGAGCCGTCTTTCTGCATTTCAGCAATGGCGGTGTTGATCGCCCCCAGCAGCTCCGGGTTATCCTTACGGACTGCCACACCAGATTCCTGACGGGAGAACGGTGCGCCTGCCACAGCTAAGGTATCGCCGGTTTTCTTCACCAGATCCAGCGCTGCCAGACGGTCAACCAGAATCGCATTAATACGGCCTACGCGCAGATCCTGATATTTAGTCGGGTCATCATCATAAGTACGGACATCAACACCCGGCACGTTCGCACGCAGCCACTGTTCGTAGTTGGTACCCAGACCCACGCCGACTTTTTTGCCTTTCAGATCTTCAGGTTTGGTAATTGACCCTTCAGCGCCCTTCTTCACCAGCGCCTGAATACCGGACACAGTGTACGGCGTAGAGAAATCGTATTTTTTCTCGCGCTCAGGGGAAATGGTCACCTGGTTTATCACCACGTCGATACGCTTGGATTCCAGCGAAGCCAGCATACCGTCCCATTTGGTCGGTTGCAGTTTGGCTTTCACGCCCATGTGCTGTGCCAGCGCTTGAGCGAATTCCACTTCAAAGCCGGTCAGTTTGCCGTCTTCCCCCTGGAAACTGAACGGAGGATAAGTGCCTTCCAGACCGACAATCAATGTGCCGCGATCTTTGACTTTCTTCAGTAAGCCTTCATCTGCAAAGCTGTTGCTGATAAGCCCGCTAGATAATGTCACGGCCACTGCCCCGAGGACTAAACGACGACGTAACGCTGAAAAACCCATATTCACCTCAATTATTGTTCATTATAAAAAGTTATATGCCTTACTGATTTGCGCACAGTAGCACCGGTGGCATCAGTTATCAGGAATATAATTCTATAATCTTAGCTCAAAAAAGCATAAGCGTATTTTAGGCGATTAAACCTGCGGATGATAAGCAAACAGTGCCGGTGCGCCACCGGTGTGAATGAACAGGATCGGGCCTTCATCCGGGAACAAACCGCGCTCAATGCCGTCGAGTAATCCGGCCATTGCCTTGCCGGTATACACCGGATCCAGCAGCATGGCTTCCTGCTCCGCCAGCAATTTCACTGCCGCCATACCGGCTTCGTTAGGCTCACCGTAACGGGGGGCAAAATACTCATCCCACAGGATGACCGGCGGAATCTTTTCATCAAACTGAAGCTCTGTTGCCACTTCGCGGGCAATGGCTTCCACTTTAGGGCGCTGCGCATCGGCAGAGCGTGACACTGTCACACCGATCAATTGTGTATCCGGCATCAGATGACGCAATGCAACTGCCAGCCCGGCGTGCGTACCGGCGCTGCCGGAAGCCACCACCACCGCGCTGAAATCAACAAAATTAGCCGAAGACTGTTCGGCAATTTCCAGCGCACATTGTACATAACCCAGTGCACCCAGCGCGTTAGAGCCACCTATCGGCACAACGTAAGGGCGAAAACCCTGCGCTTCCAGACGTTCGGCCTGTTCTGCCAGCTGCGCCATTGGGTCATCCAGCGCGTCACACATCACCACTTCCACATTAAATAAATCGAGCAGCAGACGGTTGCCGTTAGTCAGATAATTGGCTTCGGTGGTGCCGATTGGGTTTTCCAGCAGCGCCACACATTTAAGGCCCAGCTTGGCGGCGACGGCTGCCGTCTGACGCACGTGGTTAGACTGAATTGCCCCGGCAGTGACCAGCGTATCAGCGCCTTCTGCCAGCGCGGCGGCAACCAGATATTCCAGCTTACGCAGCTTATTGCCGCCCAATGCCAGCGGCGTGATGTCGTCGCGTTTGATGTAAATGTCGCGTCCCGTGAATTCCGAGAGGCGATGCAGTTTCTCAAGCGGTGTCGGGCTGCCTAAGAGTTCGAGACGGTCAAAGGCTTCCAGCCGGGTTTTAAGCAATGAAATTTTAGCAGGCACAATGTTCCCCTGACGCACGGACGTGTCGCCGTGCGAAGTCGTTATAGTCGAAGTTGGGTAGAATCTGGAGAATGGCAATAAAGTCAGTATATAAAGAATTTATACTTTGCGCGGAGGGGGATGCAAGACAAAAAAACAGGCCCCCGCAGGAGCCTGTTTGTGTGTTGCGTTAGGCTGATTTCTGCCAGGCCAGATACTGGTCGTATTTGCGCAGCGCAATACGGTAGTTATCGTGGCCCGCCACCGGCAAATCACTGATGATCCGCTGATGGATGCTGTCCCCGGAAAGTTTATCCAGAGGATAGTTATTGGCAGAGAGGATTTCATCCAGACGGCGGAGGCGGACAACGTACTCGCGCACCGTGCTGTGATTCATCTCAGTCTGTTCGAACAGATATTGCTTAAACGCCATAATGTCGAAATAAGACGAATGGCTGTTACAGCTTATCTCACTGCAAAAACGACACAGTGCGGTCAGTTCCTGCGACAGGTTGTGCCACACGTCATCATCAATAGGCTGGTCCATCTTGGCGATGGCCTCTTTATTGATGATTTGCCCGCGAAACACCAAGGCCATCCTGTCGAGTTCTTTTGCGCACTGTGAGCAGTGAGTCTGACTGTGTTTAAAATCTTTAAGATAACGGCTTAAAGGCCTTGTTTTGATTCCCGCTGGCATAAATTTATTCCTGATAAGGGATATAAAATGTATAACCGGCCAGGAAAAAGCGGATCAGTGGTCGTTTGCCAGACGTGTGCGTAAACGCTTAATCGCCTGACTGTGGAGCTGGCTTACCCGGGATTCCCCGACATCCAGCACCGCCCCGATCTCTTTTAAATTCAACTCTTCCTGGTAGTAAAGCGTAAGTACCATCTTTTCCCGTTCGGGTAACGCATCGATAGCTTCCATCACCCGGTGGCGTAAACTGCCCTCCAACAGATGATGTAACGGGTTGGCCTCTTCGTGCCCTTCCATCAATGCCTCGGCAGTATCGCCGTGCTCTTCACGCCATTCGTCATAAGAAAACAACTGGCTGCTGTTCGTATCCATCAATATCTGCCGGTATTCCTCAATAGGAATATCCAGCACCTGCGCCACCTCTCCTTCACTCGGTGGTCGCCCTAATTTTTGTTCTGCGCTATGCATCGCATGGGACACTTCGCGCGCATTACGTCTGACGCTGCGCGGTACCCAGTCGCGGCTGCGCAACTCATCAAGCATCGCACCGCGGATACGCTGGACGGCATAAGTGGTAAACGCCGTTCCCTGCATCGCATCAAAACGCTCAACCGCATTTAACAGGCCGATCCCTCCCGCTTGCAGTAGATCATCTAGCTCTACGCTGGCGGGAAGCCGCACCTGCAAACGCAGGGCTTCATGGCGCACGAGCGGAACATAGCGCTGCCACAAAGAATTTTTGTCTATCACGCCGTCGGCGGTATACAGATCGCTCACTGTCGTAACCTGGCAAATTGAGGGTCAGTATCATTGTGCCAGTGCTAATCGCTGTTCAATCGGCTGAATAAGGCCAGAAAAGCGCGGCTATTTTGATTATGTCTCGCTCATTCTGTTTCTGACCGGCGGACAACGATGCGTAAATCATTGTATAAAAATCAAACACAACATAAAGATTATCCTAAATTATACCAGCGAATGGTTTTCATTTAACCCGGAGAATCGTAAATTTTGGTTAAAAAAAACCCCGCCGGAGCGGGGTTTGTATGAGAACTATACGAGAAGATTGAGAACGCTGAGGTCATCGTTTCGTTTAAAACGGTCAATCTCCTGTGAGAATTTGTCATCAACTTTTTGGTCATGCTGGCGAACGGTGGAATAGCTATACATAACATTGATCAGGTCATCGTCGGTCAGAGTTCCATTTTCCAGCGCGGCAGCAGAAAGAAGTGATTTAATGAAAAAGTAGTCAACCACGATCAGATAAATTTCTTTCAGCAGAGGTTGCTGCCGCTTCATACCAAACTGGTCATGATACAAATGATACTGGAAAAAATTACGCATAATGTAGGGGCGTTGGCTTAACCAAGGGAGTGCAATGCCATCCCAGCCTTTTTTCAATTGTGATAAGCCTGAACTAAGTAGCTCTTCCGTCTTATCAGGCCCGAAAAAATTATTCAGACGGATCATGTAGTCAAGTAACGTATCTTGCCCACGTAATCCTTCCGTTTCTAACATATGCTTCTGCAATCCGAGTAACAATTGCAGCTCTAGCGTTTGCAGCTCTTTTACATTACCCATCGCCTCTCTGAGAGCTCCGGATGCCATCTGAGTGACAATGCTTTCGTATGCATTTTCCATTTGGTCAATTTTTTCATCGAGATTGCCTGTAATTTTCTGATAAAAAATAATGAAGTAGATGATCGCATAAAGGTTCTCCTCAACACGATTTTGCGGCTGCATCATCAAGTTTGCACAAAAAAGATTGACCAGACGCCCCTCCATATCGACAGGAGAAGACGGGTTGAAGTTACTTTTCAGCACTGACGTGGTTTCAAGATTCATGGCTTGTTCGTTGAACAAAATATGCCTGACTGATTCCGGGCAAGACAGATTCAGACTTTTTAATTCTTCATTCTTATAGACTGTCTGCGTTCGCGGATAGGAGGAACAAGTATGACTGAGTGCTTTCGGCCCAGCGACTTTATGTATATAGCAGAGGCTATCTTCTGTGAAGAACGAACAGTTCCCTTCTTCATTGAATTTGATCAGTGCCCACTGGTTGAACCGCACCGGGAATCCTGGAGACTACACTCTTTGAGAGAGGTAACCAGGATGACAAAACATAACCGATTTCCC
>NZ_RAHH01000024.1 GCF_003602095.1 Rahnella woolbedingensis
CGTTAAAATCACCGGCATCAGCGCTTAAGATTAGGAGAGCGGAACAATGGCACACAAAAAGGCTGGCGGCTCCACACTCTCAAACGCGCTATCAAGACCGTGGCCAAAGGGAGAATTACTGATTGCCAGTGCGCTGGGTATTCATCCGTCGCTCATCTGGCCCAGTCGTTACTTCGATGCGAAGACACTAAAAATAATCGAGCGTCGTTGCCGACCTGCGACTGACACGCGCACGTAGAATCAGAGTTTCAGAAAGCAAAAAAACCGCCGGATCGCTCTGGCGGTTTTTGACTCAATGGCTTAGTTATTGATGAACTGCTCGCCTAACTCAATATCTTTACGCAGGATATCTAACATTGAGTCCAGAGATTGCTGCTCAAAAGCACTGAGCTTTCCGATGCTGATAAGCTCGGATATGCCTTCTTTACCCAGGAGAACAGGCTGCGCAAAGAAACGGGCATGTTCGCCATTACCTTCTACATAAGCACATTCAACCACATTGCTTTCACCTTGTAAGGCACGTACCAGAGAAAGCCCGAAGCGTGCTGCGGCCTGTCCCATAGAAAGCGTGGCAGAACCGCCACCCGCTTTAGCCTCTACAACTTCTGTACCCGCGTTCTGAATACGCTTCGTCAGTGCTTCAGTTTCACTGTCACTGAAAGTGATGCCGGAAAGCTGAGATAATAATGGAAGGATAGTCACACCTGAGTGCCCGCCGATAACCGGTACCTCAATATCTTCAGGCTGCTTGCCCTTGAGCTCAGCAACAAAAGTATTGGAACGGATGGTATCCAGCGTTGTAACACCAAACAGTTTGTTTTTGTCGTACACACCTGCATTTTTCAGCACTTCTGCCGCAATCGCTACTGTTGTATTGACTGGGTTAGTGATGATACCGATGCAGGCTTTCGGGCAGGTGCTGGCGACTTGCTGAATAAGATTACGAACAATCCCCGCATTCACGTTGAACAGATCAGAACGGTCCATGCCAGGCTTACGGGCGACCCCAGCAGAAATCAGAACGATGTCCGCACCCACTAAAGCGGGTTTCGCATCTTCACCGCAAAAACCTTTAATTTTGACTGCTGTGGGGATATGACTGAGATCGACAGCGACACCCGGAGTGACCGGAGCGATATCATATAATGAGAGTTCGGAACCGGAAGGTAGCTGGGTCTTGAGCAGAAGCGCGAGGGCTTGACCGATACCGCCCGCAGCACCGAGAACTGCAACTTTCATCCTATACTCCTTTTTTATCATTAACTTATAAGTGTCGTGGAATTATTTTAGTGTGACATTAATCACTTACGCTGTTAAAAACAATTGCTCACCTGCAGAGAAACTGAGGTTGGTCGTTTAGAAAGTAAAAAAATACGTTCACGACGACATTTTCCGGTCTTTTATGACTTTTTATCGGAAAGCTACTCATTAAAAGTAGCACCACAAAACGCACCAGGTTAATAAATGGTTAAATTCGCTCCAAGGTTGAGAGCTGAATCGAGATCATCAGATAAAGAGCGGAATAAAGGTTTCATTTCCCGGTAATGCACAATTTCGGCATATTCATTACCTCTCTGTTTCCCCCATAACGCCAGCAATCCTTACCGGATGCATAATTCGGGATCTGCGTCTCTTTGCGCTGTTGCATAAAAATTCAAATATCTGCATAATAATCACAACTATGATACAGAGACCAGGGTGCAAAATGCGTAATCCTGCTAAACAGGAAGATTTGATCAAAGCCTTCAAGGCGTTGTTGAAGGAAGAGAAATTCAGTTCTCAGGGCGAAATTGTGGTCGCACTGCAGGAGGACGGTTTCGAAAATATCAATCAGTCAAAAGTCTCACGGATGCTGACCAAGTTTGGTGCCGTCAGAACCCGCAACGCGAAGATGGAAATGGTGTACTGCCTGCCCGCAGAGATTGGCGTACCCACCACCACCAGCCCGCTGAAGAATTTGGTACTCGATATTGATCATAACGACGCGGTTGTGGTTATCCGCACCAGTCCGGGCGCTGCACAGCTGATTGCCCGCCTGCTCGACTCCCTGGGTAAATCCGAAGGGATCCTCGGCACGATTGCCGGTGATGACACCATCTTCACGACACCGGCACGCGGCTTTAGCGTTAAGCAACTCCATGACGCGATACTCAGCCTGTTCGAGCAGGAACTGTAATCTGCCTCATTTTGAACCCACCACAGCACCTTTTCTATGCCTGAGGTCTGAAGAACACTCTTTCTGACCTCATCCTTATTTTATCTTTCCAAATCATCCTGGCATTTTCGTAAAAACCCGGCCTTCTCCTGCTCACGTTTGCCTCGCTTATCGCAGTATTCACTGTTAACACCCTTAACAAGCTTCACAAACACGTCACAGAAACATTTCAACGATGTGATTCACTGCAAAATTAAGCACAAATAGTCAAATTCACTCAATACATTGATTTTACGAAAAATTAACATAAAAAGTTTACTTTTTATTCGTTTTTTATTCTTTTTAGTTATTAAAAATACACATAGGACGCACATAGAAACCTAAATAACTATTAGCTGGCTATTAATATTTATGGTTATTAGATGTATACTCATTTCCGTGGTGTGAAGCACCGGATAATGAAAACATAAAAAATCGACGAGGTTAAAATCATGAAAGTTAAAACTACAATCGCAACGTTAAGCATTCTGTCTGCTCTGTCATTTGGCGTTTTTGCAGCACAACCTGTAACGCAGGAGCAAGCTTCAAATCTGCATTCAACCGGTATGATCAGCGTGAGCGGCGTCGCCGGCGCACCTTCTGATATCCGTCAGGCACTGTCTGATAAAGCTGATGCCAAAGGCGCTAAAGCATTCCGCGTTATCGAAGTTCGCGAAGAAGGTAACTACCACGCTACCGCTGAAATTTACCAATAAGTTCAGGTAGACGAAGCGAAGGGGCCTGAATGACTCGGGCCCGCGCAATGCGCATTAAGACGGATTTGTCACTGCATCATCAGCGTTCCCGTAGGCTTTATGCACTCCCGAACCCGATATCACAGTTCTGATGAATCCAGACCTCAATCGACGTTGCTCTCGAAATAATCTAACAACGTCAGTGAATTCAGGAAATTATCATGAAAATTATTACTACTATTGCCGCCCTTAGCCTGATATCAGCTGTTTCTTTCGGTGCATCAGCCGCTCAGCTGGTCACTCATCAGCAGGCAGAAAATCTACAGCCTATGGGCACAATCAGCGTTAGCGGCGTCGTGGGTGTTCCGACTGATATCCACCAGCAACTGTCTGATAAAGCCGACAGTAAAGGTGCTAAATCTTTCCGCGTGATAGAAGCCCATAACAACGGCGCTTATCATGCCACAGCAGAAATCTACCAGTAAGATTTCTGAGTAAGTCCCTGATACAAAGCCACTGTTTGAGTATTTTTTGAATTAGCGTTACCGGGTTTCAACAGCCACCATTTGAAGAAATACAGCGAAAAAATACTGCGCTGTTGAGGCTGGAAGGAGAGCTGACACTGCCACTGCCGGGCTCTCCGGCTAACGATACCCTCGTCGTCCTGTCCGACGACACCCTTTGGCCCTCAATTTTTTGAGGGCTTTTTTTTGGTTCAAATAGTCCTCCGGGCGCGTAACAGGCAAAAAAAAGCACAGCCGGAGCTGCGCCTGTTTCTATCAACTGACGGTTTTACAGCTGTTGCACCGCCTGGGCTTTGGTTGCCAGTGCCGTCAGCAGTTTGCCGTGAATGCCACCAAAACCCCCGTTGCTCATCACCAGAATATGATCGCCAGGCTGAGAAGCCTTCATCACCATATCCACCAGCGAATCCACATCTGCGCTCCAGTGTGCTGGCTGAATGCAATGTTCAGCCACTTCAGCCACCTGCCACGGAATATGCTGCGGCTGTAACAGGAAGACTTCATCAGCACGACCCAGTGACGGCGCCAGTTCATTCTTACTCATCCCCATTTTCATGGTGTTTGAGCGAGGTTCGAGCACCGCAAGAATGCGCGCAGTCCCGCCAACTTTGCTACGTAAGGCAGAAAGCGTGGCCAGAATAGCGGTCGGATGGTGAGCGAAATCGTCATATACACTGACACCATTTTCAACACCGCGAAGCTCCAGGCGGCGACGGGCATTGATAAATTCACCCAACGCTTTGCAGGCATCTTCCGGTTTAACGCCAACATGGCGGGCAGCGGCAATGGCCATCAAACCGTTATGCATGTTGTGTTCGCCAACCAGGTTCCAGTTAACCTGACCGACCACTTCACCGTGCAGATACACCTCGAAAGCACTGGCGTCTGGCGTCAGTTTTTTCGCATCCCATGCACAATTTTCAGTTTCACCGGCAAACTCCTGCTCACTCCAGCAGCCCATCGCCATCACTTGTTTCAATGGTGTGTCGTTTTCAGGCAGAATAATTTTGCCTTTGCCCGGCACCAGACGCACAAGATGGTGGAACTGTTTCTGAATGGCCTTGAGGTCGTCGAAGATATCAGCGTGGTCGAACTCGAGATTATTGAGTACCAAAGTACGCGGGCTGTAATGAACGAATTTAGATCGTTTATCAAAGAACGCGCAGTCGTATTCGTCTGCTTCCAGCACCATAAAAGGGCTGTTACCCAGACGCGCAGACACGTCGAAGTTCCCCGGCACGCCGCCAATAACATAGCCCGGCTCATAGCCACAGGCTTCGAGGATCCACGTCACCATTCCCGCCGTCGTCGTTTTGCCGTGTGTACCCGCTACAGCAATAACCCAGCGTCCGGGAAGAACGTGATCATGCAGCCATTGTGGCCCTGAAACATAAGGGATCCCCTGTTCCAGCACGGCCTCGACGCACGGGTTACCACGCGTCATAGCGTTACCGATAATGACCAGATCAGGATGCGAGTCGAGCTGTGCAGGATCGTAGCCCTGGATCAGGTCGATCCCCTGATTTTCCAGAAGCGTACTCATCGGTGGATAAACGTTGTTGTCCGAACCGGTGACCTGATGCCCCTGAGCACGTGCCAGCATCGCCAGCCCGCCCATGAACGTGCCGCAAATCCCAAGAATATGAATGCGCATATATTTTCCATTGATGCCTTTAAGTCAGCCGCTATTCTACCGCTCAGATTCCTCCAGAGAAATGGATTTGCCTATGATTCGTCCATATATTTGGGCTAAACTGCTCTCGCTCTTGTGAAATTTTTATTAACGTACCGTTATCTATCCTCGATTCAGGGAAAGTGTCATGAAAACGTTAGGCGAATTTATTGTTGAAAAGCAGCACGATTTTCCACATGCAACAGGTGAACTGACAGCGTTGCTTTCAGCGATAAAACTCGGCGCCAAAATCATTCACCGCGACATCAATAAAGCGGGTCTGGTTGATATTCTGGGCACCAGCGGTGCAGAGAATGTGCAGGGTGAAGTGCAGATGAAACTCGATCTGTACGCAAATGAAAAACTAAAAGCTGCCATGAAGGCGCGCGGTGAAATTGCCGGTATCGCGTCAGAAGAAGAAGACGAGATTGTTATTTTCGAGGGCGAACGCGCTGAAAATGCAAAATACGTGATTTTGATGGATCCGCTGGATGGTTCCTCCAATATCGACGTTAACGTCTCCGTCGGTACCATCTTCTCCATTTACCGTCGTACTACCCCGTTGGGTCAGCCTGTTACTGAAGCTGATTTCCTGCAACCGGGGAATCGTCAGGTTGCCGCAGGTTACGTCGTGTATGGTTCTTCTACCATGCTGGTGTACACCACCGGTGCTGGCGTCCATGCCTTTACTTATGATCCTTCTCTCGGTGTATTCTGCCTCTCTCACGAAAAAGTCTGTTTCCCTAAAAAAGGCAACATGTACTCGATCAACGAAGGTAACTACATCAAGTTCCCTCTTGGCGTTAAACAATACATCAAGTATTGCCAGGAGCAGGATGAAGCTACGCAACGCCCTTATACTTCACGTTATATCGGCTCGCTGGTTGCAGACTTCCACCGTAACCTGCTGAAAGGCGGCATTTATATTTACCCAAGCACCGCCAACTATCCGAATGGAAAACTGCGTTTGCTGTATGAATGCAACCCGATAGCTTTCCTTGCGGAGCAGGCGGGTGGCAAAGCCAGTGACGGGAAAAATCGTATTCTGGATATCGTTCCGCATAAACTGCATGAACGTGCGCCGTTTTTTGTTGGTAACACCTCAATGGTGGAAGATGCAGAACGCTTTATCGCTCAATTCCCGGATGAATAATCATACTCGCCTCAAAAAAATCATCGAAGAATGAACGTGATACCTGTGTAACCTTGCATTGCGCCAGATACAAAAATTAAATGTACAAAGGTGGCTTCTCAGCCACCTTTTCTTTATTCAGCCCGATTCAGCCCGACAGTCAGAAATCAGAACTGACCGGCACGGTTGAGTTTAAAGACCGCCATACTTTCAGCCAGCAACTGCGCCTGCTCTTCCAGAGAACGCGTGGCCGCTGTCGCCTGTTCCACCAGCGCCGCATTCTGCTGTGCCACCTGATCCATCTGGGTAATCGCCACGTTCACCTGCTCGATGCCGTGAGTCTGTTCGGTGGTTGCAATCGAAATCTCTCGCATCAGGCTGGTCACACGCGTCACTTCGCTGGAGATTTCCAGCATCGTATCAGCGGCCGATTTCACCATCTCCGACCCTTCAGAAACCCGGCTCTCAGAATCAACAATCAACTCTTTGATTTCTTTGGCAGATTGCGCACTGCGTTGCGCCAGACTGCGCACTTCGCCGGCTACCACCGCAAAACCGCGCCCCTGCTCGCCCGCTCTCGCTGCTTCGACGGCGGCATTCAGCGCCAGAATATTGGTCTGGAATGCGATACCGTCGATAACGGTAATAATGTCGCCGATGCGTTTTGAGCTGTCAGTGATGCCCTGCATTTTATCCATAACCTTATGCACGACTTCGCTGCCCTTACCGGCAATCACTGACACGCTTTGCGCCAGCTGATTCGCCTGTTCGGAATTCGCGGCATTCATACGCACGGTCGATGTCAGCTGTTCCATGCTCGCGGCGGTTTCCTCGAGCGACGCGGCGGATTCTTCCGTGCGCTGCGCCAGATGTACGTTGCCAGCAGCCAGCTCACGGGAACCGACATCAATCTGGTTTCCGGCATCGCGCACGCGTCCGACAGACTCAACCAGTGAATCCTGCATCTGTTTCATCGCTTTCAGCAAACGCCCCATCTCATTATTGCGGGAATCATCAATATCATGAGTCAGGTCGCCTTTAGCGATGTATTCCAGCTGAGCGATAGAGAAATTCAGCGGATGCATGATAATTTTCTGCAGGGCAAACCAGGCCAGTACCGCGATAATCAGCGCAATGATGAAAGCCACAACAATCACTGTCAGCTGGATACGCGCGTTGGCGCGGGCCTGTTCGATGCGCTTGCTGGTGTTATCGACCGCATAAGCACGAAAATCTGCCAGCGCTTTGTCATAAGCATTGCTGTAAGGGGTGATTTTGTTTTCCAGCACATCATAATAACCGTCTGCACTTTGCGCCTGAATCGCCGCCAGCAGCGGTACTAAACCGTTAGCTTTGTACGCGTCGTAGGTTTTCTTCACAGCGTCAGATAATTCTCTGCCCTGCTGAGTTTCATCCTGAATACTGACAAATTTCGCCAGATCGGTATCAGCCTGTTTGATATAACCGGCAATGCGGTCGGCAGTCGTTTTAGCATCATCCATCATGCCAATTTCCAGCTGGCGCACGGCCACACCGCTGGCGACACGTGTACGCAGCGAGAAGCTGTAGCTGTCGGCCAGCGAACCAAGTTCATCGCCCTGAAGCTGATTAATCTTTTGCAGGGAAGTGGCACCTTGCCTGATAGCGTTGGTACCCAGCACGCTAACCAGCAGTAAAATCAACGTCATAAATACCAGCAAACCGATCAGACCGGCTTTTACGCTCAACTTATTCAACATACGATGTTATCCAGCTATTCAGGTGAAAAGAGATACTTCCGGTGAGGTAGGGATCAGGTGATTCCTGATTTTTTGTTTGAATATTGTTATCGGCAACGGACTCGATATCTTGATAAGAAAAGTAAAAACAGGCAGTTACACGGTAAAGCACCGGATGAGTAAATTTTACTGCCACCGGAGAAGATTTTGCGGCACCTTCGCAGCAGGTCGTGCCGGAAAATGCGCTGAGAGGTTCTGACGAAAAGGGCGGGAATTCGCGGGAGAGTTGGCTATAATGTGCGGCACTCTATTCCTGGTTCAACGAAGGAAACCAACCATGAGCTTACTGAATGTCCCGGCGGGCAAAGAACTGCCAGAAGATATCTATGTCGTTATCGAAATCCCTGCAAATGCAGACCCAATCAAGTACGAAGTGGATAAAGATACCGGCGCGCTGTTTGTAGATCGTTTCATGTCTACAGCGATGTTCTATCCGTGCAACTACGGTTACATCAACCACACTCTGTCTCTGGATGGCGACCCGGTTGACGTTCTGGTTCCAACTCCATACCCGCTGCAACCAGGTTCTGTGATCCGCTGCCGCCCTGTCGGCATGCTGAAAATGACCGACGAAGCCGGTGAAGATGCGAAACTGGTTGCTGTTCCGCACACCAAACTGAGCAAAGAATACGATCACATCAAAGATGTGAACGACCTGCCAGAACTGCTGCGCGGCCAGATCACCCACTTCTTCGAGCAATACAAAGCGCTGGAAAAAGGCAAATGGGTAAAAGTTGACGGTTGGGCTGACGCTGCTGCAGCAAAAGCTGAAATCGTGACGTCTTTCGAACGTGCTAAAAACAAATAAGCCTTCAGCTGTTTGAATAACTGCCTTTTGAATAAAAAAACACCGCCAGATGGCGGTGTTTTTTTATGTATTAAGCGTTGTCAGACAACGATTATTTTTAGACGACCTTGCTCAGATTACTCACTGACCGCTTCGTTACGCTTCACCCAGTCTCCACCTTCTATTCTCGGCACACCGTCCAGTGAGCGAATATAGAGGTAAATCCAGGCGCTGCCATAAGGTGTCGAAATCAGCTCACGACGGTAATCCTTGGTGTTACTTTTCAGCTCATCCAACTCAGCCATGATTGACGAGTTAATGCGGTAAACTTCGCAATAGACTTTGCCTTCCCCTGGAATAACAGCAGGATAGTGGCCCAGATTATACAGGGCATACCCTTCCAGCTCATGGTCACCCAACCATTGAGCATTCGTCATCCAATGACTGTTGCCTTGCTTGCGTCGCAGACTACCGTAAACAATTATTCGCATGTTTATATTCGTATAGTAAAAGTCACATGAATTAAAACTCAAACTGATAGAGCAAATCCAATGCCTGATCGATGCCCGATACGGCTTGCAGGTAAAGCTTCGGCATCAACCGGTAGCGCAGAGTCAGAGTCGCCAGCGAGTCGAATATCCCGACACCATATTTGACCTGTAATCCCGGTAAAACATAACCACTGACCACGACCTGAGAACTGTCTCCCACGCCCTGAGTATCCAGCGCCAGATTGCTGACACCGAATGCCTCGCCGATTTTACCCACAAGTTTACCACTTTGCGCAACCCCTAACCCGATAAGAGCGGAGGTCATAGCGCCACTGTCGCCACCAGAATTGTCTAATCCCTGCCCGCGAAGCAGGTAGGACAAGGCTTCCTGCTGCGACATTGCCGGATCCGAGAATATTTCAAGTTTCGGCGCATCGGCCTCACCGGTCACTCTCAAACCTGCTATCACGTCATTTTCTGTCGCTTCCGGGTTACGGATGGCTTCCAGATTCAGCAACGGCTGGTCGGCTGGTCCTGAGAACAGTAACTGGCCTTTGCGCACTATCAGATCCTGACCGTAAGCATGGAAACGCCCGGACGGAATATTAATCTGCCCGTTTAGTCCCAACCCGCGGCTGTCCTGCGCCACTTTCAGCGCACCTTCGAGACGCGCTTTCAGACCGAATGCATCAAGGCGGACATCTTTACCGATATTCACCATCAGATTGCTGTTGATAGGAATTGACGTTGAAGCCGGTGCAATCGGCTGACGCTGATCGTTGAGCATCACTTCATCCGAAGAAACCCCGACTGCGCTTTCCGGCAATTCCTGCACCGTGATGCGCGCCCACGGTATATCAACGGTTCCGTTAAGCGAGAACAGCTGCGGTGTGGCATCAAACACTAAATCCGGTGAAACGTCCAGACGCACCATCGGCGGCACAGATACCCGCACTTTGTTACCCCGGGCCGCAATACGCGCCCGCCAGGCGTTAAGTTCACTCCAGTCGGCGTTACCGTTCAGTTCCAGCTGACCTTGCGCGGTTTTAATCACCCCTTCCATGATGGATGACATGCCATTGAAATTAATGGCGAGATTGGCATCAGTGATATCAAACGGCATAAATTGCGCGTCGAAATCCACACCGGTCAGCGCCAGCTTACCGAACACCAGCGGTTTCTGCGCATTACCGCCGAGACGCAGATTGGCATTGAGAATACCCGACGCTTTTTCGCCGTCCATCAGCGCCGGTTGCAGCAACGCCATCGAGATACGGGCGATATTTACGTTACCGCTGAGATTACGTTTACCCTCTGGATCGGCAATCTGGATGCTGCCATCAAGCTGACCGTTATTGGTTATCCTGATTAACCAGTCGAGATTTGCACGACCATTGTTCAGCCCGGCATTCAAATTCAGCGTATCGAAAGCGACCGGCAGCGGACTGCCCTGCACCAGTTGCTGAACTTTAACGCCTTTGCCGACCAGTGAAACGCTGGCCTGCGGCAGACCACCTTCGGCTTTCCAGCTCACATCTGCTTTCCCGCTGAACACACCGCTCAGTTGCGTATCATCAGTCAGGAAAGGTTTGATCATCGCCAGGTCAAAGCGGTTGAGCACCACACTCGCCTGCCCGCTGGCACCGGCATCAATGGTTTTCGGCACACACAAATCCGCATTCGGGTTTTGCCAGCAATGCGGACCGACGGTGATACGTTGCTCTTTATTGAAGTATTCCAGCGCAATGGAACGGTTAAGACGCCACTGCCCGACCGGCGTATCAAACAAGGTATTGGTGACACTGCCCTTCCACTCTTCGGTCGCGCGGTCAAAACTGCCGCTCAGCGCCAGACGGCCGGACACCGGTTTGCCATCCACCTTCAGCGTCAGCTCATGGTGCTTCTCGTTACCTTTCGCATCGAGATTAATATCGGTGATATCCAGCGCATCCTGCTTAAGCTGCTGGACGCGCACGGCAAGATTGCCCTGGATCTGATCCGTCGAACTGACATCGCCTTTGATATCCACACGACGCACCGTCAGTGCCTGCCATTTCAGGCCGGTGGCGGTAAGATCCGCCAGCAGCTTCGGAGCCTTGAGCTCGCCGCGCAGTTGCAGCATCCCTTTCACTACGCCGCCCAGCCCCGGCAATGCGCCGTCCAGATGTGGCGCATCTACTTTGGCGTCGAGGTTCCAGGTATCGGCAAGCGTGCCTTTCACATCCAGATTATTACGGCCAAGTTCTAGGTGCAGTTGCGGAATATCCCACTGACCGTAGCTGTTTCCGCGTACGTTACCCTGCGCCCTGACGGCGTTTTGCTTCACGTTGCCGGTCAGATCCAGGACTGGCACCTGCATCTGCCATGTGCCACCGTACAGGCTGCCGCGCGTGGTGATCTTGCCCTGCAATTTTGCCGGCCAGTCGGGATACTGTTTTGCGGTATTAATACCGGTCAGTTTCAGTTCGCTGTTCCAGCTGATGGCTTTACTCCAGTCCACCACGCCGGTCAGATCAGTATTCCCTTCGAGCGCCGCCAGACGCAGCAGCGTCAGTTTAAACTGCTCCACGTTGCCTTTACCGTCGAGCGTCAATGTAGCCGGTGGGATCTGATCGCCTTTGAAATCTGAGCGCATCGACAGCGCGTAATCGGTCGCTTGACCGCTGAAATTAAGTTTGAAGCCTTTCACCTGATATTGCGGCGTACCCGTCAGCGGCCATTGCAGCGCGTCGCTGGTGAGTTTCAGATCAAGCGGCAAACCCGCTTCTGCCAGTTGCGTTTCCAGCGCCAGTTGCGCACGCACCGGACCGGAAAGATTCAGACCAACATCCAGTTTGTCGCGCAATCCGCCACCGACTTTCAGTTTGATCTTCTCGCCCTTCAGCGGATCGATATTCACTGCGGTGTTAATCGTCAGATCCACCGGCCAGTTTTGATTGAGCGTCGCCTGTCCCGTGCCGTCAACTGAACCCTGAGCAGAGCGAACCATCAGTTTATCCAGCTTCACTACCTGATTTTGCGTGCTGGCTTTCAGCTCAAAACGGGTGATCAGCACATCGGTGTCACCGGTCAGACGCAGGTTCTCGCCGAGAATTTGCTGAATATCCAGATCGACCGGCAAACGGAAATCGGGTAAATCAGGCAACAGCGGTTTGGCAAACATCTCCTGCAATGTTTCGCCGAGCGGTTTTTCCGGCACTGCCACAGGCTCTTCTGCCGGTGCCTGTGCCGGCTTACCCGTCGCTTTCTCTACCGCTTTATCCTGCGCAGCGTGCACCACCTCCGGCAGCGGATTAACCGGCGTTTTCGGTAACGCGATCAGTAATCCGCCGATGCGCGTTGGCATCAGCTGAATAGCGCGGCCTTCCCAGTGTGCGCCCGTGCGGAATGACGCCAGCGAAATCGCGCGATCATCAAGCGTGATATTGATGTTATCCAGCGTCAGCAAACGCAGTGTGATCGGATACGGCGTGCTGAGATTAGTCAGCGGCTCGCTGGTTTCAGGTTCCGGTTGAACCGCAGCAGGCGTCATCTCTTTGGTGTTCACCACCACGTTGACGTCTTTTACCCGCAGCGCATTAACGCACAGCGCACTGTTTTTCAGGCACGAGAAATCGAGGGAAAGATGAAACTCTCCGGCTTTGACGTCCACGCCCGGCATTTCGTAATGCACGCCTTTGAGCGTCAGGTCGCGCCACCCACCTTCGGTACTGGCGATGTTCAGCCCCGGTACGAAGCGGTTTGCGCCGCTTATCATCAGATGCAGACCGGTTTGCGTCCCTACCAGGAAAGCCACCAGACTGATTAACAGCACCAGGAAGATCAGGAAACCCAGACAGATTTTCTTAAATAAACTCATAATTCCGGACCCAAGCCGATGTAAAACTGCATTCCATGCTCATCTTTGTCGCCGACAGGTGCGGCAACATCTAATTTCACCGGGCCGATAGGTGAAGCCCAGCGCACACCCACACCGGCGCCGGTTTTAAAATCACTCTTTGTAATGTCATTCACCGCTTCACCGGAATCGACAAACACCGCACCCCACCATTTTCCGGTCACGTTGTACTGATATTCCACAGAACCGGTGCCCAGATAGGACGCACCGGTCAGCTTGCCTTCGTCATCACGTGGAGAAATAGATTTGTATTTGTAGCCGCGAATACTGCGGTCACCCCCGGCAAAGAAACGCAGGGATGGCGGTACACGTTCAAAATCATTGGTTTCAATCCAGCCGAGATTGCCGCGGAACACAAAGCGGTGTTTATCTGCCAGCGTGCGGATCCAAACGTTTTGCGCCTGCACCACGGCGAAATCGACATCAGAACCCCAGGTGGTATTGGACACATCAAGAGAATAGCGCTGAGAATCGCCCCAGGTCGGCATCAGGCCGCCGCGCTGACGCGTACGGTTGAGGCTCACGCCCGGATAAATCAGCATGGTGGTGTTGGTCACGCTACCCTGCGTAAAGTGGTCGAGGCTCCAGCGCAGATTCACGGCATGCTGCCAGCCGCTTGAGAGATCCCAGTACCGTGAGGCAGTCAGCAGCGTCGAGTCAGATTTAGTGTCATTGAGATCTTCACGCTTGAAGCCCCCCTGCAGCAAATAATATTGCTCAAGCGGCGATTTCAGCAGCGGGATTTTATAGGTGAAATCCAGCGACTGCTCAGGCGCGGAAAGCGTGGTAGAGGTTTCAAAACTTTGCCCACGGTCATTTATCCACGGCTTTTTCCAATTGGCAGTAACACGCGGCCCAACGTCGGTCGAATACCCAACCCCGGTTTCAATCGTATTTTCAGTACGCGGCGACACCACGGCATTCAGAGGCAGCGTTTTTGTGGCTTTGGCATCAGTAAAATCTGGAGACACGACAACAGAGTTGAACCAGCCGGTCGCAGAAAGGCGGCGGTTAAGTTCGGCCAGTTGCGACGTGGTGTAGTAATCACCCTTATGGAATGGCACCAGATTTTGCAGATACTCGTCGCGGATCTGTGATCCCTGATAATGGACATCGCCGAAGCGGTAGCGCTCGCCGCTGTCGAACTGAATGTCCCAGAACGCTTTATGTTCATCTTCAATGACGCCCAGCTGGCTCTTGCGCATGTTGGCATCGAAATACCCTTTACGCAGCGCAATCCCGGTCAGTGAGCTTTTGAAATTGTCGTAAGTCCCATGGTTTAAAATCGTCCCCACAGCGGGCACATCACGCTTTTTCAGCTGTTCGAATTCATTATCTTTATCTGCCTGCCCTTCAATCACCACGCTGGTACCGGCGATTTTTACCGGGGTACCCGGTGTGACTTTGGCAATCAGAACCGGACGTCCCGGCGGGGGAGTCTCGCGATAATCAAAATCGATTGTCGGGGAATAATATCCCAGCGGCCTTAATCCCTGCTGGATAGCCGCACTGACACGCGCACGAAACCGGCCATTTGTGCCGACTTCATCGCTTTGAATAGAAGATAAACGAACGCGGACGTTCTTTTCCAAATCGCCATCCAGGCCTTCCAGCTGCAAACGCACCTTCGCTGCCATGGAAAGTGAGGGGGCCAGCATAACTAATAACAAACCCAGTTCACGATATCGTGGCACACGCACTCCTGCTAATTTTACTGTCCTGTTAAAATATCAGATGCCCGCCGGAGAATATCTGCTCGTCCTGGCAGATTCATCCTTACACATTTAGAAGAAAGCAGTTTAGTGCTAATCCCATGAAAATGTTCAACGACTAAGCAACGTTCCCCGTATTGTGTGCAAAGACGCAATCAGATACAACTAACACTAACCTGTGGTCGTGGTTATTCTTAAGACCCCTTTGTTACAAACCTTGTTTATTTAAGCAACAACTGGAGTTTTCCGTGGTGCAACTTACCGATAAAACGCAGTCTGTCAATCAGGCAGATGCGTTACCTGGCCGTACAACCCCTATGCCGGTGGCGACCATTCATGCAGTGAATGAACATTCAATGACGAATGTTCCTGACAACATGGAAGTCGCGATTTTTGCGATGGGCTGCTTCTGGGGCGTAGAGCGTTTGTTCTGGCAGCAGGAAGGGGTTTACAGCACAGCAGCCGGTTACAGCGGCGGTTTCACCCCTAATCCAACCTACCGTGAAGTCTGTACCGGCCAGACCGCGCATGCAGAAGTGGTGCGTGTGGTGTTTGACCCGGCGGTAATCAGCTATGCGAAGTTGTTGCAGATTTTTTGGGAAAACCACGACCCGGCCCAGGGCATGCGTCAGGGCGGGGATATCGGCACACAATACCGTTCAGGTTTATATGTGCTGAGCGCAGAGCAGCAAGATCAGGCGCTGGCCAGTCTGGCGAGTTTCCAGCAAGCGATGGACGAAGCGAACGATAAGCGCACCATCACCACTGAAATCACTGAAGCCCTGCCGTTCTATTATGCCGAAGACGAACATCAGCAATACCTGTTTAAAAACCCGGAAGGTTACTGCGGATTAGGTGGAATTGGCGTTTGTCTGCCACCTCAATAATGCGGGATTTTTAAGCGCTGGCGGCAGTCTCAGTGCTGCTGCTATACTATGCGGGTCACAAATGTGGCCCTTTAAAACTATTTCTGGCGATTATCTTTGTTTTTCATCCTTACGCTTTTTTCTTCTGAACAGCTTTTTACTCGTTCTAATAAAATGATGTTCATTTAAGCAACAAAAATAATGAGTGCCTTTTCCTGCCGGTTCAGCCCGGTGTTAAACGGATAGATTATGTTAAACAGTATTTTACTGATTCTTGTACTTATCGCGATCAGTGCCTTTTTCTCGCTGTCTGAGATATCGCTGGCCGCTTCCCGCAAAATAAAGCTTAAACAGTTGGCAGACGAAGGAAACGTCAATGCCTCCCGCGTAATGAAATTACAGGAAACGCCTGGCCTGTTCTTTACCGTGGTGCAGATTGGCCTGAATGCCGTCGCCATCCTCGGGGGTATCGTGGGTGATGCCGCATTCTCTCCTGCGTTCCAGACCTTCTTTATTCGCTTCATGTCGCCTGAACTGGCGGATCAAGTCAGCTTTATCTGTTCCTTCGTTCTGGTCACCAGCCTGTTCATCCTGTTTGCTGACCTCACACCGAAGCGCATCGGTATGATTTCACCTGAGTCGGTTGCCGTGCGTATAGTCAACCCGATGCGTTTCTGCCTGATGATTTGCCGCCCGATGGTGTGGTTCTTCAACGGCATGGCGAACATGATTTTCCGCCTGTTCAAACTGCCGATGGTACGTAATGACGACATTACCTCCGACGATATTTATGCCGTGTTTGAAGCCGGCGCGCTGGCGGGTGTACTGCGTAAGCAGGAACATGAACTGATTGAAAATGTCTTCGAACTCGAATCGCGTACCGTTCCCTCTTCCATGACCTCACGTGAAAGCGTGATTTATTTTGATCTGCGGGAAAGCGAAGAAAGCATTAAAGAGAAAATTGCCACCCATCCGCATTCCAAATTCCTGGTCTGCGACGGTCATATTGATCAAGTCGTCGGCTATGTCGATTCGAAAGATTTGCTGAACCGCGTGCTGGGCAATCAGAGTTTAATGCTGAGCAGCGGTGTGCAAATCCGCAATGCGCTGATCGTACCCGATACGCTGACGCTTTCTGAAGCGCTGGAAAGCTTCAAAGCCGCGGGCGAAGACTTTGCCGTTATCCTCAACGAATATGCGCTGGTAGTCGGTATTATCACGCTCAATGACGTGATGACGACGCTGATGGGCGATCTGGTCGGTCAGGGTATGGAAGAGCAGATTGTCGCCCGTGATGAGAATTCATGGCTGATTGAAGGCGGTACGCCAATCGAAGACGTGATGCGCGTGCTGCATATTGAAGCATTCCCGCAGGCCGGTAACTATGAAACCATCGGCGGCTTCATGATGTTTATGCTGCGTAAAATCCCGAAACGTACCGACTTCGTGAAATTCTCCGGCTACAAATTTGAAGTGGTGGATATCGACAGCTACAAGATTGATCAACTGCTGGTCACGCGTATTGTCGATCAGCCTGTTACTCCCCTGCTGCCTAAAACGCCGCAGGAAATAAAAGATGAGCAAAAAGCCAAGGCGTAATACCGTAATATCCAAACGCCAGAAACACTAACGGCCCCATCGGGGGCCGTTTTTTTGCGCAAGCTGCAAAAGTGGCAGCGACAACGCGCGGGTCTTTAACCCATTTCTGTCTGTAAATGCGTAACCTGACGATTAACTTCAGACATCACACTAAAGTGGCGCTTATCACGTACCTTTGGCAACAAGATCTTGCCTTGGTCGAATTCAAATGCGCCGACGTCCTTGATATACAAACGTCCACGAAACAGTGTCTTAACGTACTTTGCGACTTTCATCGGATTGTAACGCTGGAAGATTCTCATTTTTCTATTGTTCTCCGTTAAATCACTGCAGGTAACGGCCACGTCGCAAAGCGACAGATACCGGTACAGAAAAGTGTATTGCAGTGAAGAGACCTATAACATAGCAGGGCAGTCAGGTATTGCCAGTGGATTTAACTGCTTTTACATTGCTTTTCAGTATTGTCTTAAGTCATGACGTACTGTTGCAGTATAACCCTGCTTTATGTGTCAATTTTGTAACCAGCAACACAAATTTAACATTTCAACAGGACAGACCACTTCAGCGATCCTATGATTGGCTGAACTGTTCTTTTGCGCCCCGGAGAATCTATGCTTTTAAGAAGTCTTTTTGTGATCACTTTTGTGACATTTTCGCTATATGCTTCTGCCCACAATTTTACTGTGGGTCAGAGGCTGGCGCCGGTGGGCGTAGATGATAAGGGCGAGCTCAACGACGTAAACGACACGTTCAGTTACAGCAAATGGAATACTGCAAAACTGCCAGGAAAAGTCCGCATCGTGCAGCATATGGCGGGCAGAAGCAGCGCTAAAGCCCTGAATGAGCCGCTCATCAGCGCCATCAGAGCCGCGAATTTGCCGCATGACCGCTATCAGACCACCACTATCGTCAATACTGACGACGCCATTATCGGCACCGGCATGTTTGTGCGCAGAAGTATTGAAAGCGGCAAACGTGAATTCCCCTGGTCGCAGGTGATTGTCGACAGCAGCGGCACGGTAAAAAAGGCATGGGAACTGCAACCGGAAAGCGGTGCAGTGGTGGTGCTGGATAAAAACGGGATGATTAAATTCGCCAAAGACGGCCAGCTGACGCCACAGGAAGTTCAGCAGGTGATTACGCTGGTGGATCAGCTGGTTAAAGAATAAAAAGTGAAACCCCGGTCGCAAAACCGGGGGATGACATCAGAACAGAGAGACCCGGAAGCCCGGATTCAGGAAGGATTCACGTGGCGTGTAGGTCAGTGTCTGGCCCTTCCAGTCATGCACTTGTGCACCGGCCGCCAGCGCAACCGCATGGCCTGCGCCGGTATCCCAGATGTTAGTGGGTCCGAAGCGCGGATAAAGCTGCGCTGCGCCTTCCGCCACCAGACATAATTTCAGCGACGAACCGATTGCCACCGTCTGATGTTCGCCCAGTTGTGCCAGATAATCCTGCAATTCAGGGTCGTTGCTAAAATGCGAACGGCTGACAACCACCAGCGGCGGATGCGCTTCTTTCACTTCAATCTGCTGACGCGCGCCCTGCTCTTCCTTCCAGGCTTTACCTTCTGCTGCGCTGTACATCACTTTAGTCACTGGCACATACACCACGCCCAGCACCGGAATACCGTCTTCAATCAGCGCGATATTCACCGTGAATTCGCCGTTACGCTTGAGGAATTCTTTCGTGCCATCCAGCGGGTCAACCAGCCAGTAGCGCGTCCAGTTCTGACGCTCACTCCAGCTTTGCGGATCTTCTTCGGACAGCATTGGCGTTTGCGGATCCAGCTTTAAAAGGCCCGCCTTAATCACGTTATGTGCCGCAATATCAGCGGCGGTCACCGGCGAATCATCCTGTTTATGACGCGCATCCAGCGGCTGTTCACCGTCGTATACCGCCATGATCGCATCACCCGCTTCACGCGCTAACTGACAAATCTGCTCTAACATCTTTTACCTCAATGCTTTGATTCTCATTTCTCAAGCCTAGTTTTTTTTACCGCGAATAGCCATCCCGTAATGTGGCTACATCATAAAGTTGTTACATCTCACATTTATTTATGACAACTGATTACATTCTCAGCAAATTTTGAGATACATATCCGGTTTTTCTTTTCCGGGTATCATCCCTTTCTCTGGAGGCAAGGTAATGAATAAGCGTCATATGACGTTATCCCTGCTGGCGACACTGACGGCCGCATCCGTTCAGGCGTCACAGGTGGATCTGCGCATCATGGAAACCACGGATCTTCACAGCAACATGATGGACTTCGATTACTACAAAGATAAACCGACCGATAAATTCGGTCTGGTGCGCACCGCCAGCCTGATCCACGCGGCGCGTAACGAAGTCACCAACTCCGTATTAGTCGATAATGGCGACATCATTCAGGGCAGCCCGCTGGGCGATTACATGGCGGCCAAAGGTCTGAAACAGGGCGATGTTCATCCGGTGTATCTGGCGATGAACACGCTCAATTATGCGGTCGGTAACCTGGGCAACCACGAATTTAATTACGGTCTGGATTATCTGAAAAAAGCGCTGGCCGGGGCGAAATTCCCTTATGTGAATGCCAACGTCATTGATGATAAAACCGGAAAACCGCTGTTCACTCCGTTCCTGATCACCGATAACGCCGTGAAAGATCGCGAGGGTAAAACCCATAATCTGCGCATCGGTTATATCGGTTTCGTCCCACCACAAATCATGGTCTGGGATAAAGCCAATTTGCAGGGCAAAGTAACCGTCGCGGATATCACGCAAACGGCTAAAAAGTGGATCCCGGAAATGCGCAAACAAGGCGCCGACATTATTGTCGCCATTCCGCACTCCGGCCTGTCAGGCGACCCGTATAAGACCATGGCTGAAAACTCGGTCTATTACCTGAGCCAGGTTAAAGGTATCGACGCGATTATGTTCGGCCATGCGCATGCTGTTTTCCCGAGTGAGGAATTTGCCAGCATCAAAGGGGCGGACATCAGGCAAGGCACGCTCAATGGCGTTCCTGCCGTGATGCCGGGCATGTGGGGCGACCATCTGGGCGTCGTCGATATGGTGCTCAGCAACGACAGCGGTAGCTGGAAAGTAGAAAAGGCCAAAGCCGAAGCGCGCCCGATTTACGACAAAGAGCAGAAGAAATCACTGGCGGCGGAAGATCAGGATTTAGTCAAAGTTCTGGCACCGTCACATGACGCCACGCGGGAGTTTGTCAGCAAACCGATCGGCAAATCTAACGACAACATGTACAGCTATCTGGCACTGGTTCAGGATGACCCGACGGTGCAGATCGTCAATAACGCGCAAAAAGCCTATACCGAGCATTTCATTCAGGGCGATCCGGATTTAGCCGATCTGCCGGTACTTTCTGCGGCTGCGCCGTTTAAAGTCGGCGGGCGTAAAAACGATCCGGCCAGCTTTGTGGAAGTGGAAAAAGGCGAGCTGACCTTCCGTAATGCAGCAGATTTGTATCTTTATCCGAACACGCTGGTGGTGATGAAAGTCACCGGACAGGAAGTGAAAGACTGGCTGGAGTGCTCCGCCGGTCAGTTTAATCAGATTGACGTGAACAGCACCAAACCGCAGTCGCTGATTAACTGGGACGGTTTCCGTACCTATAATTTCGACGTCATCGACGGCGTGAATTATCAGATTGATGTCAGTCAGCCAGCGAAATTCGACGGTGAATGTACGCTGATCCATAAAGATGCCGAACGTATCAAAAACCTGACCTACAACGGTAAGCCGATTGATCTGAAAGCCACCTTCCTGGTCGCCACGAATAACTACCGCGCATACGGTGGCAAATTCGCGGGCACCGGCGATAAGCATATTGCTTTCGCTTCACCGGATGAAAACCGTTCAGTAGTGGCGGCGTATATCAGCGCCGAAACCAAAAAAGCAGGCGCGGTTACCCCGACTGCGGATAACAACTGGAAGCTGGCCCCGATCAAAGCCTCGCAGCCTCTGGATATCCGTTTCGAAACGTCGCCTGGTGATAAAGCCGCAAACTTTATCAAAACCCATGCGCAGTATCCGATGACAGCCAAAGGTCCGGATGCCATCGGTTTTGAGATATATCAGGTCGACTTGCAGAAATAACCTGAGATTCAGACGTAACAAAGGGCGCATATGCGCCCTTTTCATTTCTGTATTCTAAAGAGAATTACAGAATTTCCAGCAGTTCAACTTCAAAGACCAGTGCGCTGTATGGAGGGATAGAAGCACCCGCCCCACGTTCGCCGTAAGCCAGGTTATGAGGGATATAAAGCTCCCACTTAGAACCCACTGGCATCAGAGTCAGTGCTTCGATCCAACCTGCAATCACACCGTTAACCGGGAATTCAGCAGGCTCGCCACGCTGTACGGAGCTGTCGAACACGGTACCGTCGATCAGTTTACCGGTGTAGTGAACGCGTACACGGTCCTGACGACCCGGGATGGTGCCTTCGCCCTGAGTGATAACAGAGAATTGCAGACCAGACTCGGTGCTGCTCACGCCTTCACGCTGTGCATTTGCAGCCAGGAATTCCTGACCCTGAACAGCCAGGGCTTCCTGACGTTCACGACGAACAGCATCAGCACGTTCGTGGACTTCACGCAGTGCGCGGTGAACCACATCTACAGGAACGGCTGGCGTATTCCCTTCCAGCGCGTCGCGTAAGCCTGCCAGCAGCGCGTCAGGCTCTAAGCCCTGCAAACCTGATTCCTGCAACTGTTGACCGACCTGCAGGCCGATACCGTAACTTGCCTGCGCTTCTACGCTGTCAAATGAAGGGGTAGTCATGAATTTTCCTTAGCTCTTAAAAATGTCGAAGGCGCAGCATAGCAGCGCAACGCTTTTGGGTAAAATCCTCTGTGAGGCAACATGACGGCAGACGTAGTTCCTTCCTCTTTTCGGGAAATTTTTCGCATTTGACGCCATTTAACCCGTCGTTTGGGTAATATTTGTGCTTTGTCCCTTTTCGCATCAAGCAGTTAAACAGCTATACTAGGCAGCAATAGCCAGTAGAAATTGCGACAGTTAACAAGAGAGGTCGTCATGGGCAGAATCCCGCCCAGGAGAAGGAAAGCCATCCGTATTTACCAACCTATGTTGAGATCCTGGATTGCCATTATGAAAAGGCCATTGCGAGACACGACAGCACAGAGCGAAAGTGAAAGCGAAATTCAGGACAGCATAACCGCTGAAACTGAAAAGCCAGCGGCCAGCCGGGGCAAAACGCTGCTCACCAGAATCTGGCATCTGAGCGACGATTTCCACTGGATGTCGCCACTGCCTTATGCACATCGTCGCGGGATTATTCTTGCGGTGCTGGTGATCCTTCTGGCACTGCTGTGGCCTTATTCGCCTGAAAATACCTATGCCCCTTCGCAGCCGCAACAGCCTGCCAGCATTCCGATGCAGGCAGACTTGCGTAATGATCAGGGTCGTACCACGCAGATGGCGCAGCCGGATCCGGTTCAGCCGCAAAGTAATGACAACAGCGGCGCATGGCGCAGCTACCAGGTGCAATCCGGTCAGACACTGGCGCAGTTATTCCGCGATAACAATTTGGCGGTCAATGATGTGTTTTCGATGGCAAGGGTTGAAGGCACGGACAAGCCACTGAGTACGCTAAAAACCGGTCAGGAAGTAAAGATTCAACGTGACGCACAGGGTGTGGTCACTGCTTTGCAGGTGACGACAGAGCAAAACGTCACGGTGACATTTACCCGTCAGCCGGACGGCAGTTTCCAGCGCAGTAACTGATCACTGTTTCAAACAAGGCCTTATCTCTGCGTTTCCCAAACGCAGAAAAGCAAAACGCCGGCACATGGCCGGCGTTTCACAGGTTAACTTCAGCGCTATTACGCTTCAGCAACCACAACTACGTTCAGTTTAGCGAATACGTCGCTGTGTACCTGGAACTCAACTTCGTGTTCACCAGTGGTACGCAGAACGCCATTCGGCAAACGAACTTCGCTTTTAGCAACTTCAACGCCAGCAGCAGTTACTGCATCAGCGATATCGCGAGTACCGATAGAGCCGAACAGTTTGCCTTCGTCGCCTGATTTAGACGCGATGGTTACTGAACCGAGTTCGTTGATTTTAGTTGCGCGAGCTTCAGCAGCGTTCAGAACGTCAGCCAGTTTGGCTTCCAGTTCTGCACGACGTGCTTCGAAGAACTCAACGTTTTTCTTGGTAGCAGGAACAGCTTTGCCCTGTGGTACCAGGAAGTTACGAGCGTAGCCCGCTTTAACGTTAACTTGATCACCCAGGCTGCCCAGGTTTGCTACTTTATCAAGCAGAATAACTTGCATTACTTTATCCTCTCAAAGTCGTTAATAGACAGTGCCGATTACTGATGACGATCAGTGTATGGCAACAATGAAAGGTAGCGAGCGCGCTTGATGCAACGAGCGAGCTGACGCTGGTATTTTGCACGAGTACCGGTAATACGGCTCGGGACAATTTTACCGCTTTCGGTAATGTAGTTTTTCAGTGTAGCGATGTCTTTGTAATCAATCTCTACAACGCCTTCCGCGGTGAAACGGCAGAACTTGCGACGACGGAAATAACGTGCCATTAGGCTAGTCTCCAGTATCTATCAAATCAATCTGCTCGGCATGTAACACCACTTTATTCAGTCCATTGCGCCCTTGATGGCAGCTAATGAATCCGGTAACAGTGAGTTGCGTGCCGACCGTTAAACTGTGAGTTAATGCTTGTGACGCTTGTCCACTGACAACCACGGGCATTCTGCACCATGCTTGTCGGTTAAATCCGGCTTCCTGCTGCGATGATTTATGCTCTAGCACAAACTGGCAGTGTGGAATGCCCGAAGGACTGACTTTACGAATGGGGGTCTTGCACACAGTGCCGGACAACACCAGACGATTCGCCGTCACGGCAATTACTCTTCAGAATCCCCAGCTTCAGCATCATCGTTAGCTTCAGCAAAGTCTTCGCGGCGATCACGACGCTCGTCTTTTGCTTTAACCATTGGAGATGCTTCAGTTACCGCGTTTTTAGTACGCATAACCATGCTACGGATAACGGCGTCGTTGAAGCGGAAGTTAGTTTCCAGCTCATCGATCGCTTCCTGCGGAGCTTCAACGTTCAGAAGAACGTAGTGAGCTTTGTGCAGTTTGTTGATCGGGTAAGCCAGTTGACGGCGGCCCCAGTCTTCCAGACGGTGAATCTGACCAGCAGCGTTAGTGATTACTGCACTGTAACGCTCGATCATGCCCGGAACCTGTTCGCTTTGGTCAGGGTGAACCATAAAAACGATTTCGTAATGACGCATCGAATTGCTCCTTACGGATTATTCAGCCTCCTGTCAGGGTCAACCGCGGCCCATGGAAGCAAGGAACGTGTTTGTGTGCGGTCGAAAAAATGACGCGCAATTATATGTACAGCCTGTGGGAAACTCAAGGAGAAAGGCAGATTAATTTCTCTACAGCTTTGCCGCGAAGAATGCGGTGGCTTCTTTGAGCGCATGAACCGAGACTTTATGCTTGGCACCGGGCTCTGCTATGAACGTCAGATGGGCATCTGCGCCGCTGTCTGCCAGTTCCTCACGCAGCCGCTGGCTTTCAGCAAATGGCACCACATCATCTTCTTCGCCATGCCAGATAAACAAGGGAATATCGGCGATTAGCGCCGATTTTCCGCCGATATCCAGACTCAGTAAAGGCGCGGCTTCGCGTTCAAATACGTCACGCTGCACGATACCGCCCGCATTGAAAGCCGGAAAAAGATGGTGCGATAAACGGGCGAAATAGCCCGAACCCATCAGGTTCGCCGCCACTTTTACCCAAGGGAATTTCACCAGCGCCGCCATGGTGGTCATTCCCCCCATCGACACTCCACCGACACCTAAACGCAACGGATCCGCCAGACCGCGCCCGACAAACACGTCTTTCAGTATGGCCAGCTCAATAATGTTGTTTTGCAAAATGGCCCAGAAATGCGCCACAGTTCTGGCAGCGTCTTTTTCTGCGCGGGCGCCGTGCATTAATGCATCAGGCAAAATTACACGAAAACCCGCCTGAGCCAGCGTGTAACCAAAATAGGAATAAATTTCTTTGGAAGACAGAAAACCGTGATAGAAAAAAATCGTCGGCAGCTGTTGCTGGTACTGTCCGGCAGGCACGGCATGGATCACCTGGATGCCTTCAACGGTTTCTTCATACATCTCTACCATCATGAATTCCCCTGCGCGTTTAGAAAAATTATGGCCTTACTGTGTTGTGACATTCTACGGGTCTGGAAACCGGCGACCACTCCCTTTTAAGCATGATTTATAACCTGTTTTGTCAGCCTCTGATTTCCTGCCCTTTACCCCTAATTCAAATTCACACTTTAATATTAATTTCATTGATTCATATCAATTATTACTGAAATAAACAGTTACATTTGATCATTAATCCTTTTCCGGTTTCCCGCCGTTAGTGCGCTATCAGAAGCTAACGGAAGAATTCCATGAATACGTCATCAAAACGCTCATTTCGCAGCTGGAGCATTGGCGCAAAACTGGCCAGTATCGCCTCTCTGCTGGTCGGTTCATTATTTATTATTTTCACTTTGTCGCTGACTCACTCCGCCGGAAAGCAGGTGAATAAGCTTGCGGTCAACGCCATTTCTGAACAGGTCACCGGCGTGGTGGATATGATCGAAATGTACAACGCCAGCCTGAATGCGGAGGTAGACAGTTATACGCGGCTGTTCAGCCATTTCCTGCCAGAGAATTTCGAACTTGATACCGCCAGTCCCGTGATGGTCGGTGACCAATCTGCGCCGGTGATTAAAGCAGGCGGAACGCCGCTCAATCTCGACAGCAAAATCCCCGATGATTTTCTTGCCCGCACGGGCGCCATTTCAACCGTCTTTGCCCGCCGCGGCGATGACTTCATCCGCGTGACCACCTCACTGAAAATGCAGGATGGCAACCGTGCCATCGGCACCCTGCTCGACAATGCCAGCCCGGCATATGCGCAAATTATGGCGGGACAATCCTTCAGCGGGCTGGCGACGCTGTTCGGCAAAAAATACATCACCAAATATCAGCCGGTGCGCGACGCACAGGGTAGCGTGATTGGCATTTTGTTCGTGGGGGTGGATATCACCAAAGAATACGCCGACATGCGATCCAAAATCCTTTCCAAGCGCATTGGTGAACAAGGGTATTTTTTTGTGCTCAACAGCGCGCCCGGGAAAGATCTGGGTAAGTATCTGGTGCATTCCACCGATGAAGGTAAAACGCCAGCCTGGCCCGACGGCGAACTGCATCAGGTGATGACGCAGCCGGACGGTCAGCGTGAGTACACCGATACTGCCAGCCATCACCAGCAATTTATGGTGTACGCCAGCGTTCCGGCATGGCATTGGGTCGTGGTCGGCAATACCGACAAAGACAGTCTGATGGAGCAGGTCAACAGCACCCGCAATCACTTCCTGCTGATAAGCCTGCTAGCGCTGGCCTGTTTCGCAGCACTGTTCATCTGGCTGACGCGCAAACTGGTCAGCCGCCCGCTCAGCGACGTGGTGAGTATTGCGCAGCAATATGCCAGCGGAGACCTGCGCGCGCGCGCTGAAACCCGGCGTATCGACGAGATTGGCTCGCTGATGCACGCCATCGACGGCATAGGCCATGGGTTGGAGAAAATTGTCGGTGAGGTTCGTCAGGTTTCGTCGGAAATCATGCTCAATACCCAGGGGCTGGCGCACGACAGCGAACGAATCAATCAGCAGATCGGCACGCAGGCCAGCAGTCTGGAAGAAACCTCTGCCAGTATGGAGCAGATCACCGCTACCGTGCAGAACACGGCGGACAACGCCACGCAGGCGACTCAACTGGTGCAACAGACCGATAAAGCGGCCACGGTCGGCGCTGATGCGGTGAATCAGTCGGTTGAAAGCATGGAGGCCATTAAGCACGCCTCAACGCGCATTGCGGATATCACCACGGTGATCGAAGGCATCGCCTTCCAGACCAATATTCTGGCGCTGAACGCCGCGGTAGAAGCCGCCAGAGCGGGTGAACATGGCCGAGGTTTTGCGGTGGTCGCTTCGGAAGTCCGGGCGCTGGCGCAGCGCAGCTCTAATGCTGTGAAAGAAATTGAAAATCTGGTGGCGGATTCCCTGAGCAAAGTGGAAGACGGCCATCAGAGTGCGGCAAAAACACAGGTGAACATGAGCGACATATTGCAGGGGATCCGTCAGGTGAAAGTCCTGATGAGCGATATTGATGTGGCATCGCATGAGCAATCTTCAGGTATTTCACAGGTGAATATCGCCATTATGCAGATTGGTAAAGCGACGCAGGAAAACGCCACGCTGGTGGAATATTCACAGCAGACCGCGGCGGCGCTAAGCGAACAGGGGCGCCATCTCTCGCAGCTGGTAAGCATCTTTAAAATCTCCGAACGTTAAACGTGGATCGCGCGGCAAAAAACACCGTGCGGACTCGCCAGCAGACCGGTGAAAGGGCTACACTCAGGCTATCGCCCTTTTACCGGATATCACGATGAAATCCCTCCGAATCCCCGCTGCGCTGCTGTTACTGGCTGCGCTAAGCGGTTGCAGTAATCTGATGCAAACCACGCCGGTTGCCCCCCCCGCCGTGACAGCCAAAGCACAGGAAATTACCCGTGCGCAGACGTCCACACTGACCAAAATTGGCAGCATTACGGCAGACGTCATCGGCAGCCCGATGGATGCCGAAGCGGAAATCCAGCGACGCGCTGATGCCGCCGGTGCGCATTACTACGTGATTATGTTTAACAGCGAAACCATTGTTCCCGGTCGCTGGTATTCGCAGGCAACGCTATACCGCTGATCATTCAGCACCGATCGCGCGGTTGAGCAACAGCTGGCATAAACGCTCAGGCAACAAGGTTTCGCCGCGCGAATCGAGCACCATTCTGCACCAGGCATCCGCCACCGGCGGCGAAGCAAATTCCAGCATCTGTGTTGCCGTCATCAGGTTGAACAGCTGACCGGTCAGCCAGCGGCCATGCGCTTCTTCTGCTGTACGCAGGCGTTGTAAAAACTGGCGGGATGCACGGTCAAATATGCGGTTTTGGCCGCGCGCCTGATACAACACCTGTTGCAGCATTTCACCGCTGGCGGGCAGCTTTTTAAGCGTGCGCAGCACATCCAGACACATCACATTCCCCGAACCTTCCCAGATGCTGTTGACCGGCATTTCCCGGTACAGACGCGGCAGTTCGCTGTCTTCGCAATAACCTATCCCGCCCAGCGCTTCCATCGCCTCGGCCACAAAAGGCATTCCCTGACGGCACACTTCAAACTTGGCGGCAGGTGTCAGCAACCGGCAGAGCAGTTGTTCTGCGGGATTGTCCTGAGCGCCGGTCGCTGCCGCCAGACGCATCAGCAACATTGTCTGCCCTTCCAGCAACATCGCCATGCGGCTCAGCGTCTGGCGCATCAGCGGCTGTTCGATGAGGGATTTACCAAAAACCTGCCGCTGAAAGGCGTGGTACAACGCAACCGACAGCGCCCGGCGCATCATGGCGTGGCTGCCCAGCGCGCAGTCAAAGCGTGTATGGCCGCCCATTTTTAGGATATGACGGATGCCCTCGCCTTCTTCGCCCAGCAGCCAGCCGGTGGCATTCTGAAACTCCACTTCGCTGCTGGCGTTCGAGCGGTTGCCCAGCTTGTCTTTCAGACGCTCGATGCGAATTGAATTACGCGTACCATCGGGCAGAACCCGTGGCATAAAGAAACACGAAAGTCCGCCATCAGCCTGCGCCAGCACCAGATGGGCATCGCTTTGCGGTACGGAGAAAAACCATTTATGGCCGACCAGATGATATGGCTTTCCGCTGCCACGCCCTTCCAGCGCCGTCGCCCGCGTGGTGTTACTGAGCACATCGGATCCGCCCTGTTTCTCAGTCATACCCATACCTATCAGCACGCCTTTTTTCTGGTCGCCGGATTGCAGATGGGGGTCATAACGATCGGATAACAGCGGTTTCAGCCAGCCGCCAAATTCCGACGGCAGAGTTTTTTGCAGCAACGGGATCGCGCCAAACGTCATGGTCACCGGACATAACGTTCCCGCCTCGACCTGACCGTGAAGAATAAAACGCGCCGCACGGGCTACCGCCGAACCAATGCGCGCATCTTCCTGCCACGGCAAATTATGCACACGGTTAGCGATCAGCCCCTGCATCAGCAAATGCCAGGCAGGATGAAAACGCACGTCATCGAGACGCTCACCGCAGGAGTCATAACGTAAAAGCTCGGGCGGATTAATATTCGCCAGCCTTCCCAACTCCAGCGATTCCGCAGAACCCAGCTGTTGCCCCAGCGACGCCAGCACATCGGCATCCCAGCCAGCCTGCTGACGGGAAACCGCTTCGCGCAGCGGTGTATCGGAAAGGAATAAATTACTGTTACTCAGCGGTTTGGGCTGATTAAAAACCCGGTGTGTTTCCCAGTTCATCGCCTGCTCCCTTTCAAAAGGACATGGCCTAAGTATGGTAAAAATTGGGGAATTAACAGGCGGGCAGATCACAAAGGCAGAAATGCAAACGGGAGCCCGAAGGCTCCCGTTTAATCAGCGACTGAATAAGCAGAAATCAGCTTTTCTTCAGGCCGCGCTGACGTACCGCTTCGAACAGGCAAACGCCGGTCGCAACAGAAACGTTCAGAGAAGACACGCTCCCCGCCATCGGGATGCTGATCAGTTCGTCGCAATGTTCGCGGGTCAGCCGGCGCATACCTTCGCCTTCTGCTCCCATCACCAGCGCCATCGGGCCAGTCATTTTGCTCTGGAACAGGTCGTGATCGGCCTCACCGGCAGTACCGACGATCCAGACATTGTGTTCCTGCAATACGCGCAGGGTACGGGCCAGATTGGTCACGTTAATCAGTGGCACGTTTTCAGCAGCACCACTGGCGACTTTCTTAGCCGTCGCATTCAGTTTGGCAGAACGGTCACGCGGGACGATCACCGCATGAACACCGGCGGCATCCGCAGTACGCAGACAAGCGCCCAGGTTGTGCGGATCGGTGACGCCATCCAGCACCAGCAGGAACGGGCAATCGAGGCTTTCCAGCAGCGCAGGCAGATCGTTTTCCTGATACTGACGGCCTTCGCGCACACGCGCGATAATGCCCTGATGCACGGCACCTTCAGATTTCTCATCCAGCCACTGGCGGCTCGCCACCTGGATCACGATACCGCCGGCTTCCAGCTCGTCGATCAGCGGTTTCAGGCGTTTATCGTCACGGCCTTTTAGGATGAAAACTTCCAGAAAGCGTTGCGGATCGTTATCGAGTAAGGCTTTAACGGAATGGATACCGTAAATAATTTCGCTCATGATGCTCTTTAAAATAGACTTGCGGACAGCAAGCTGTCCGCAATTTAATAGGGATTGCGGGCGATTCTATCATACCCTTCATCATTCATGCTGCAGATGCGTTGGCTGCTCTTAGTCACCCGAATCACTTACCTGAGAAAGCTCATCGGGACTCCTTATTTTGCCGCCTTCCTGCAACCTGAATGCTTTTGGGTAAAATACGACCGCCCGTCTGCCTTAGCTTTCTGCTGACTTTTTCTTCGCACGTTTGGCTTTGGTGGCCGCAGCAATTTTTGCTGTTTTATCAGAAGGCTTCTTAGCTTTCTTCGGCTTGCCGTCTTTACCGACCGCGCCTACCGCTTTCTCTTTCTTCGGCTTGGCGGGTTTCGCGTCATCTTTACGGAACGCGCTGTCCGGCTCAAAGTTCACGTTTTTCTTACCGGTGCGACGTCGGCCAGCATTAGCCGGTGCCGCGGAACGCATGGAACGTTCGCCGCCATTTTTAGCGCGATCACGTGCGGTTTTACCTTCACCACGTGCTTTACGGGTGCTGGAAACCAGTGCGAAATCGATTTTCCGTTCGTCCATATGTACGGCTTCAACGCGGATCTCAACGGTATCGCCAAGACGGTAAACCGCACCGGAAGACTCGCCGACCAGACGCTGGCCGATATTGTCGTAACGGTAATAATCGTTGTCGAGCGAGGACACATGTACCAGACCGTCGATGAACAGATCGTTAAGGCGTACGAAGAAACCGAAGCCGGTGACACTGGCGATCGTGCCGGTAAATACTTCTCCGACGTGATCCTGCATGAAGTCACACTTCAGCCAGTCCGCCACATTACGGGTCGCTTCGTCCGCACGGCGTTCTGCCATCGAACAATGCTCGCCGAGCTGCAACATATCTTCGTAATCACTGTGCCAGCCGCCGGTTGGCGTCCAGCGATCTTTCAGCGTGCCGTGCTCTTTCGCCAGCAAGTATTTGATAGCACGGTGAAGAGCCAGATCCGGATAACGGCGGATTGGTGAGGTGAAGTGACCATACGAACCCAACGCCAGACCGAAGTGGCCACGGTTTTCCGGATCGTAAATCGCCTGTTTCATTGAACGCAGCAGCATGGTTTGCAGCATTTCACGGTCAGGGCGATCGGCCAGTTCATCCATGATCTGAGCATAATCTTTCGGCTCAGGCTTCATGCCACCGCCCATCACCAGACCCAGCTCACCCAGCACGCTTTTCAGCGCGGAGATATGGTCATCGCTTGGACGGTCATGCACACGGAACAGCGCCGGTTCGTTATGTTTTTCAACAAAACGCGCGGCGGCGATGTTCGCCAGGATCATGCACTCTTCAATCAGTTTGTGGGCATCGTTACGCACGGTTGGTTCGACACGTTCGATACGGCGCTCGGCATTGAAGATAAATTTCGCTTCTTCAGTTTCGAATGCGATACCGCCACGTTCTGCACGCGCCTGATCCAGCATTTTGTACATGGTGTGCAGTTCAAGCAGATGCTTCACCAGCGGCGAATATTGTTCGCGCAGTTCCGGATCGCCTTCGATGATGCGCCAGACTTTGTTGTAGGTCAGACGCGCGTGAGAGCTCATCACTGCTTCGTAGAATTTAGAGCTGGTCAGCTTGCCCTGCGCAGAGATAGTCATCTCGCAGACCATACACAGGCGGTCTACCTGCGGATTCAGGGAACACAGGCCATTGGACAGCACTTCTGGCAGCATCGGGACAACCTGCGACGGGAAGTAAACGGACGTCGCACGGCTGCGCGCTTCATCGTCCAGCGCGGTGCCGTGACGCACGTAATAACTGACGTCGGCGATAGCTACCCAAAGACGCCAGCCACCACCACGTTTTTTCTCGCAGTACACGGCGTCATCGAAGTCGCGCGCATCTTCACCATCAATGGTGACCAGCGGCAAACTGCGTAAATCGACGCGGCCTTTTTTAGCTTCTTCCGGCACCTGTTCGCTCAGGTCTTCGACCTGTTTCAGAACCTGTGGCGGCCAGATATGCGGGATTTCATGGGTGCGCAGCGCGATATCTACCGCCATGCTGGTCCCCATTTTGTCGCCGAGGACTTCAACGATTTTACCGACCGCTTTGGTACGGCGCGTCGGACGTTGTGTCAGTTCGACCACCACCATATAGCCCATGCGCGCGCCGTTTATGGCGTCGGCCGGGATCAGGATGTCAAAACTCAGACGACTGTCGTCAGGCACCACAAAACCGGCACCAGCGTCAGTAAAGTAACGACCCACAATCTGGCTGGTTTTCGGCACCAGGACACGCACAATGCGCGCTTCGCGGCGGCCTTTACGGTCGGTGCCGACCGGTTGTGCCAGTACCACGTCGCCGTGGATGCACATTTTCATTTGCTCAGCAGAAAGATACACATCATCTTTCTTCACGCCTTCGAGGCGCAGGAAACCGTAACCATCGCGGTGACCAATAACCGTGCCTTTCAGCAGGTCCAGACGCTCCGGCAGCGCGTAGCACTGGCGGCGGGTAAAGACTAACTGGCCATCACGTTCCATCGCGCGCAGACGACGGCGCAGGGCTTCCAGCGCTTCTTCTCCGGACAGATTCAGTTCGTTACCGATCTCTTCCCGGCTGGCTGGGGTTTCGCGTTTCGCGAGGTGTTCCAGAATAAATTCACGGCTGGGAATAGGTGATTCGTATTTTTCTGCTTCTCGTTCCAGGAATGGATCTTGTGACATAGCGGTTCCTCCGTTGTCATCAGCAGTTTGTTGAAAGTCTTTCATTCAACAAGCAATAATTTGTAGAGCGTTGAATTATCTTTGACCATATCGGCCAGAGTGTACTGATTCAGCTCATCAAGAAAATGTTCTACAGCAGTGTGCAGGACTTGTTTTAGCCGGCATGCGGGCGTGATATGACAAAAGTCGCTGGCGCAATTGACCAGCGTAAGAGGTTCCAGTTCGCGCACCACGTCGCCAATGCGAATGGTCTCTGCGGGCTTACCCAGTTTGATACCCCCGTTCTTTCCCCGAACGGCAGTCACCAGGCCAGCACGGCTCAACTGATTAATGATTTTCACCATGTGGTTGCGCGATACACCGTAAACCTCGGTGACCTGCGAAATGTTGGTCATCTGATCATCTGGCAACGAAGCCATATAAATCAATGCTCTCAAACCATAATCAGTAAAACTCGTTAACTGCACACATACCTCTGGGTAGCTATTTACCCGGTCTTTCCACGTCAGCAATGACAACAGGGTGAAGATGATTGTTTATTATGACACTTTGATGATAAACCAGCCGCGAACTTTGCAGCTAATCATTTAGATATTGGATGGTTTATGGAAAGTACACAAGAGAAGGGATTCAGAAAAAAATAAACCGGGCAGTTTTGCCCGGTTATGACGTTTTTACGCAATCAGCTCAGGCTGTTATGCGTCAAACGGGTCGCGCAGGATCATGGTTTCGCTACGATCCGGGCCAGTAGAGATAATATCAACCGGCACTTCTGTCAGCTCTTCAATGCGCTTAATGTAGTCCAGCGCTGCCTGCGGCAGGTTTTCGACTTCTTTCACGCCGAAGGTGGTTTCGGTCCAGCCTGGCATGATTTCGTAGATTGGCTCGATACCTTCCCAGCCTTCAGCAGCCAGCGGAGTCGTGGTCATTTCGCGACCATCAGGCATACGATAACCGATACACAGCTTCACTTCTTTCAGACCGTCCAGCACGTCCAGTTTGGTCAGACAGAAACCAGACAGGGAGTTGATCTGCACAGAACGACGGACGGCTACGATGTCCAGCCAGCCACAACGACGGCTACGGCCAGTGGTCGCGCCAAACTCGTTACCTTGCTTGCGCAGGAACTCGCCGGTTTCGTCGAACAGTTCAGTCGGGAACGGGCCTGCACCCACGCGGGTGGAGTAAGCTTTAACGATACCCAGAACATAATCAACGTAACGTGGACCAATACCTGAACCGGTAGCGACGCCGCCAGCGGTGGTGTTGGAAGAAGTCACATACGGATAAGTCCCGTGGTCGATATCCAGAAGCGTGCCTTGCGCGCCTTCGAACATGATCAGATCGCCACGCTTACGCGCGCCATCCAGCAGCTCAGAGACGTCAACAACCATAGCCGTCAGGATGTCGGCGATAGCCATCACATCATCTAACGTTTTCTGGAAATCAACGGCTTCTACTTTGTAATAGTTAACCAGCTGGAAGTTATGGTAATCGATGATTTCTTTCAGCTTGATAGCGAAAGTTTCTTTGTTGAAGAGATCACCCACGCGCAGACCGCGACGGGCAACTTTATCTTCATAAGCCGGGCCAATACCACGACCGGTAGTGCCGATCGCTTTATCGCCACGCGCTTTTTCGCGCGCCATGTCGAGCGCGACATGGTAAGGCAGGATCAGCGGGCAAGCTTCAGACAGTAACAGACGTTCGCGTACAGGGATGCCACGAGCTTCAAGTTCGCCCATTTCTTTCATCAACGCGTCAGGCGCCAGAACAACACCGTTACCGATGATGCTGGTCACGTTTTCACGCAGTATGCCAGAAGGAATTAAATGAAGAACGGTTTTTTCACCGTTGATAACCAGAGTGTGACCGGCGTTGTGACCGCCCTGATAGCGCACAACATATTTAGCCCGTTCAGTAAGCAGGTCTACGACCTTGCCTTTCCCTTCATCACCCCATTGAGTGCCGAGTACGACGACGTTCTTACCCATCTCAAGAATCACCAGGTTGCTTAAAAAAGGATTCTAACATCTCACTCTGTGCTTTCCAGCACTTTTAGCACACGTTTGCGGGAAAATTTTTAATTGCGTGCTACGCATCTCAGCAAGACGTGACACCAGGGTTGTAACAAACTCTCAGCCACCCAGACGACTACGCAACATGTAGTAAATAACGAAGCCTGCCACCACAAGTCCCCCGCCAAAACGCCGTAAAACGTGGTCCGGAAGATTTGCCAGTGAGAGGATCATTTTTCTCCATGTTTTTGGATAAAGCATCGGCCCCAGACCTTCAAGAACCAAAACTAACGCCAGCGCCAGCCAAATTGTCGAATTCATGTTGAGTGTCTCAGTGCTTCCCTTGCGGAAAATTATACCGGTTTCAGAAAAGACAAAAGGCCCATGAAGGGCCTTTTGGAAATTGCATCAGCAATTATTTGATCTTTTGATCAGGTGACTTCATGAAGCGGAAGAAATCGCTGTCAGGGCTCAACACCATGACGTCGTTACCGCTCTTGAAGCTGGCCTCGTAAGCACGCAGGCTTCGGATGAATGCGTAGAAGTCAGGATCCTGATTGAATGCATCAGCAAACAGTTTCGCCGCTTCGGCATCACCTTCACCGCGGGTGATACGGGCTGTACGTTCAGCTTCAGCCACAGTACGGGTTCTTTCGTAATCCGCAGCTGCCTGAATCTTGGTCGCCTCTTCTTTACCCTGAGAAATGTGACGCAATGCCACCGCATTACGCTCAGCGCGCATACGGTCGTAAATCGCGCTGGACACTTCTTCCGGCAAGTTGATTTGTTTCAGACGGACATCGACAACCTGAATACCCAGCGCTGCCATGCTGTTCGGGTTCACCGCAGGCTGTTTGCCTTTGGTTTCCTGCTCAACACGTTTGGCCGCAGAGGCAATCGCATCATCAGCTTCCGTTGTCGCTTCTGGCTCATCACCTACGCTACCGGTGTTCAGCGCATCACGAACATCCATCGTCAGGCGACCACGGGAATCGGTCACGATGTCTTTCACATCCAGACGACCAATTTCAGAACGCAGACGGTCACTGAATTTACGTTTCAGCAGAATTTCTGCCTGAGACACATCACCACCGCCTGTTGCCAGGTAGTAGCGGCTGAAATCACTGATACGCCATTTCAGGTAAGAATCGACGATTAAGTCTTTCTTCTCGCTGGTTACAAAGCGGTCAGCCTGGTTGTCCATGGTCTGAATACGCGCGTCGAGCATTTTAATGGATTCCACAAATGGAACTTTAAAATGCAGGCCCGGTGCGTACACCAGCGGTTTGTTATCGCTGTCACGCAGGACTTTACCGAAACGCAGCACGATCCCGCGCTGACCTTCCTGAACAACAAACAGTGAGGCATAAAGCGCCACCAGCACCACAACGACGATAAGTAAAAATGACTTACGCATTGTTATTCTCTCCCTACGCGAAGTGTATCGTCACGCTGTGCGTTTGCACGGCGCTGGTCCATGACACTGCCAGACGAACGGGAACTGCTGGTACCGGCACTGCTTTTGCCATTACTGCTGGTTAAACCCGGAACGGAAGGCAACAAACCTGATTCATCATTTTTGCTGGTGTCATTGGCTGCTGCATTGCCGCCACGCAGCATCTGATCCAGCGGTAATACCATCAGGTTATTCCCTTTGTCACTCACCAGAACTTTACGGGTGTGACTGAGGACTTTTTCCATGGTTTCAATATAGAGGCGCTCACGGGTGATTTCCGGCGCGGCTTTATATTCAGGTAACAGTTTGGAGAAACGGGCAACTTCACCCTGTGCTTCCAGAACAGTACGATCTTTATAAGCTTTTGCGTCTTCCAGTAAGCGTTGTGCTTCACCGTTTGCCAGAGGCTGGATCTGGTTCGCGTAAGCTTCTGCTTCACGAATAGACTGTTGCTCTCTTTCACGGGCTGCAATCGCGTTATCGAAGGAAGCTTTCACTTCTTCCGGCGGACGCGCAGTCTGGAAGTTGACGTCCTGAATGGTGATCCCCATTTTGTACGGACGAATAGTTTCTTCCAGTACTCGTTGGGTATCGCTACGCACGGTGGTACGGCCTTCAGTCAGGATTTTATCCATCGTGTATTTACCGATAACGCCACGTAATGCGCTGTCCGTTGCCTGGCTCAGGCTGTCGTCAGGGTTGGCGACGCTGAACAGATAGGCTTCAGGATCCGTCACGCGGTACTGTACGTTCATTTCAACGCGCACCACGTTTTCGTCAGAGGTCAGCATCACGCCAGATGCAGCAAGCTCACGTACCGATTCTACGTTGACTGCGCGGACCTGGTCGACGAAGGTTGGTTTCCAGTTCAGGCCCGGCTCAACCAGATGGCTGAACTTACCAAAACGGGTCACAACGCCACGTTCGGCTTCTTTAATGGTATAGAAACCTGTTGCAGCCCAGATAACCACCACCGCTGCGACCGCGATGCCGGCAATCCGTGTGCCACTCATTCCATGACCGGAACCCGTTGGCGTACCGTTATTATTGCTGCCGTTGTTATTATTGTTGCCTGAACCTTTTCCACCGAAACCACCCAGCTTTTTGCTGAGTTTACGGAAGATATCATCCAGATCAGGTGGCCCCTGATTGCGGCCGCCCTTGTTGTCATTATTTCCACCAGAATTTCCACCAGAGTTGCCGCTATTATTATTGCTGCTGCCCCAGGGGTCGCGGTCCTGTCCGTTATTACCGGGCTGATTCCACGCCATGTTATAGCTCCATTATTCTATGATTGGTGTTCTTCAGGCCAAATCAGACAGGCTCTGGTTGCGGACATAGCTTTCCAGTTCCTGCTCTTGTTTGCAGAGGCGGCGCCAGTCAACGATGGGCATTCGCACCATCAGACCAATACTGCCATCCTCTTCAATCCATTCTTTTTCAATTGCCTGAAGCTGGTAAAAACGGCTACGAAGGCGGCCTGCTTCCGGCGGCAAGCACAATTCATGCTGCGCGATTTCGCCAGAGAGTCGCTCCGTTAATGCCAGAAAAAGCAACGGAATGCCTTCACCTGTCACGGCTGATAGCCAAACTCTGACAGGTAAATTCTCCTCGTTGCGGTCGATACGCGGGACAAAATCATCCAGCATATCTATTTTATTCATCACTAACAGCGCAGGAATTTCATCTGCTTCGATCTCTGCCAGCACCGTATTCACCGCGTCAATATTCTCCTGAACACGGATGTCCGCTGCATCAATAACATGTAATAACAGAGATGCCTGTCGGGTTTCCTGCAACGTTGCTTTAAAGGCCGCAACCAAATCATGGGGCAGGTGACGAATAAACCCTACGGTGTCCGCCAAAACTGTCTCCCCGACATCTGCCACCATAATGCGGCGCAGCGTAGGATCGAGCGTAGCAAACAACTGATTGGCCACATAAACATCGGCCTGAGTAACACGGTTAAAGAGTGTGGACTTCCCGGCGTTGGTATATCCAACCAAAGACACCGTCGGAATATCCGCACGAACGCGTGAACGGCGACCCTGTTCACGCTGCTTAGCCACTTTTTCAAGACGGCTGAGGATTAAAGTGATTCTGTCGCGCAATAAACGGCGGTCAGTTTCGAGCTGGGTTTCACCCGGACCACGTGCGCCAATACCGCCGCCCTGTCGTTCAAGGTGCGTCCAGCCGCGAACCAGTCGGGTAGCAATGTGGCGTAATTGCGCCAGTTCTACTTGTAACTTACCTTCGTGTGTTCGGGCCCGCTGGGCAAAAATATCTAATATCAATCCGGTGCGGTCGACAACGCGACATTCGCATAAGGCTTCCAGGTTTCTTTCCTGGCCGGGGGACAAGGCGTGATCAAACAGGATGACAGAGGCGCCCGTTGCTTTGACGGCATCTGCGATTTCTTGGGCCTTTCCTTCACCGACAAAGTATTTTGGGTGCGGTGCCTTACGGCTCCCGGTGACGACTTGCAACGCCTCTACACCTGCAGAAGAAACCAGCGATTCAAATTCGCTCAGGTCTTCCGTGTCTTTGTCTTGCGAGAAATAGATATGAACCAGTACGGCCTGCTCACCGGCTTCATAACGGTCAAACAAGCTTGCGACCTCTCATTTGGGAAAAATTCGCCAGCCGGGGGTACATAAGCATAATCGGAATACTTATGAACCCCTTCGTGGTTGACCAACGTTGCGCTTTATTCAGCGTCATCGTTTTCCTGCTGCGGCTGTTGCGCAGACGGAGTACTACCTTGGTGATAATTGCTAGTGCTGCCCGAACCTGGATTATTGCTATGGTGTGACACCGGGCGGGAAGGCACTACGGTGGAGATAGCGTGTTTATACACCATCTGGCTTACCGTATTTTTTAACAGAATGACAAACTGGTCAAAAGACTCAATCTGGCCTTGCAGCTTAATACCATTCACCAAGTAAATAGAAACCGGAACACGTTCACGACGCAATGCGTTCAGGAACGGATCTTGCAAAGATTGCCCCTTAGCCATTCTATCTTTTCCTTATTAGTTTGTTGTTTGTAACTTTGAGCCTATCGGCTCGAAAATAAATCACATAAAAAATTTGCGCGCTGAGTACTCATCAATTGTACACAATCACCCAACCTATGCACTAACAACCTGAATTACACGGTTTAAGGCCTCTTCTGGCTTCTCAGAATCGAGCCATTCGACACCCTCCCAACCCCGCAACCAGGTCATCTGACGTTTGGCCAGCTGTCGTGTCGCGCAAACACCACGATAAACCATTTCATCGTAATCGAATTCACCAGAAAGATATGACCACATCTGGCGATAGCCTACACAGCGAATAGAAGGCAAATCGGTATGCAAATCGCCCCGAGCTATCAGCGTCTTGACTTCATCTTCAAAACCATTGGACAACATCTGACTAAAACGTTCCTCGATCCGCGTATGTAATAATTCACGGCGGGTCGGTGCAATCGCAAACTGATGAACGCGATAGGGCAATGTTTCACCCGAAATTTTAGTCAGTTCCGTTAAAGTTTTACCCGAAATAAAAAAAACTTCCAGTGCTCTGGACAGTCTCTGCGGATCATTCGGATGAATTCGCATTGCCGCCACGGGATCTATCTCGCGCAATTGGTCATGAAGTGCTTCCCAACCCTGCTCCGCCGCCTGCTTTTCGATACGTTCACGAACCTCAGGGTCAGCCGGTGGCAGCGGGGAAAGTCCTTCAAGCAATGCCTTGAAATAAAGCATAGTCCCACCTACCAATAACGGGATCTTATTGCGTGAGGTTATTTCCGCCATTTCGCGTAATGCGTCGCGACGAAAGTCAGCGGCGGAATAAGCCTCGGCCGGATCCAGAATGTCGATCAGGCGGTGCGGCGCCTGCGCCAGTTCTTCCGCCGTCGGCTTGGCTGTGCCGATATCCATCCCACGATAGATTAAAGCAGAGTCCACGCTGACTAACTCAACAGGAAGATGGTTCATCAGCGACATCGCAAGTGCCGTTTTACCGGATGCGGTCGGCCCCATAATAAAAATCGCCGGGGGTGCGGAGTTTTTTTCAGAATCAGTCATGCTTAAAAGCCGCCAGCGCGGGCTGTAAATCAAGAGGTTGCAGAAGTCCGGACGGAGGCGATTTCACCAACTGCGGGCAAAGACGCTCAACATCCGTGAGTAATTGTATAGCTTGTGAAATCGTCCAGACCTCGTGCCCGCAGCCACAGTGGCGGGCAAACCACATGGCTACCGCATCAGAAGTCACCTCCTGCTGAACAGCAAGGTAACCTAACAGATCAGGTATCAACTTTTGTAAATTTTGTTGGCGTAATGGTAAAGGTACCGCGCGAACCGTCACACGATGCGACTCATTGAGCATTTCTAAACCAAAATGCTGCAATAACGACTGATGGCGTACCAGGACAACGGCCTCTTCTTTACTCACATTCAGTTTCAGCGGGATCAAAAGCGGCTGCGGGCGTAACCCTTCTTCCGGAGGCGTCAGCTGCGCCCATTTAAGCCAGCGATCGGCCACCGGCAATGACAGCAGCACCAGCTGTTTGCCATGCTCAAGCAAGGCATATTCCGTCGAACAGACCGTCAGTACCCGTCCGAAACTCTGGCTGTGTGATTCCAGCGCTGGTTCAGCCAGTGTACGGGCCGCAGTTGCAGCAGGCTTAGTGGGCTGTGTCGCGACCGGCGAAGGTTCCTGTAAAGAAAATAACTCAGGGGCGGACTGCAACAAACGCCCGTAAGCCTTGCTTTCAGAAGGATTATAAGCCGGTTCATTGCTGCGAAAAACGGCTTCGCGTGGCTGGCTGGCACGTGCCGTTTCAGGAAACACATTTTCACGCGGCGCGCTGTTTTCACGTTCACGCACGGGTGATGATTTACGTTCTGCCGGTTGCGAGAAATGGTTTCCGCCCGCGGCCTGACGGTTTTCCTGCTGCCAGCGCGGCGTATCCTCCTGCAACTGCGGTTCATCCAGCACAGGCGCACCCGCCTGCTGCAATACGGACATCACCGCCTGATAAATAAAATCATGCACCAGCCGTGACTGATGGAAACGCACTTCGTGTTTTGCCGGATGCACATTCACATCCACCTGATGCGGATCGACATCCAGATAAAGTACATACGCGGGCTGCTGATCGTCTTTCAGCTGATCCTGATATGCCTGGCGGATCGCGTGATTTATCAGACGATCTTTCATCATGCGGTTATTCACGTAGCAATACTGCATGTCCGTCAGGTTGCGCGAACCAGCCGGATCCGCCACCCAACCGCGTATCGCCAAATCGCCGTGACTCCATTCCACTTCCAGCGCGTGCTCGACAAACGTCGGGCTGCAAATGCTCGCCAGACGGCGGGAAAACTGCGAGGGATCTTTGACCGCGCGATACTGACGAATGAGTTTGCCGTTGTGGCTGAGATTGACGGACACGTCAAAGCGCGCCAGCGCAATCCGGCGGACGACTTCATCAATATGAGTAAATTCGGTTTTTTCGGTGCGCATGAACTTGCGGCGGGCGGGTGTGTTGTAGAACAAATCCAGCACTTCCACGGTCGAGCCCTGCGGATGCGCCGCCGGTTTGACCGTGACCGCCATATCGCGCCCTTCGGCGTAGGCCTGCCAGGCCTCGTTTTGTTCAGCCGTGCGTGATGTCAGGATAAGGCGCGAAACTGAGCTGATACTCGCCAGCGCTTCGCCGCGAAAGCCAAGACTGAGAATAGCTTCGAGATCGTCAAGACAGGTGATTTTACTGGTGGCATGACGCGCCAGCGCCAGAGCCAGATCGTCTTTGCTAATCCCGCAGCCATTATCGCGAATGCGGATAAGCTTGGCACCACCGCGATCGATATCAATGTCGATGCGCGTAGCGCCCGCATCAAGGCTGTTTTCCACCAGCTCTTTCACCACGGAAGCCGGCCTTTCGACAACTTCGCCCGCTGCTATCTGGTTAGCAAGTTGCGGCGGCAGTACCTTGATCGGCATAGCGGCTCCTGTGGCTGGCGGTCATAAACCGCCCTTAAGTCTGTGGAATAGTTAAGGTTTGGCCGAGCTGTACCTCGCCAGACTTCATGTGATTTGCGGTTTTGATGTCATTCATACTGACACCATATTTACTCGCGATTGCCGACAACGTATCACCACGTTTAACCGTATGTTTTGACGGTTTCTTCGTGGCTTTTGCCGTTGTTCCTGAAGATGTGCGGGTGCCCGCTGGCACTTTCAATCTCTGGCCGACCCAGACGCCGTCTTTTTTCAGTTTATTGAGGTCACGCAGCGCCGCATTGGTCGTGCCATAGCTGTTCGCGATGCCGGTCAGCGTTTCGCCACGGGTCACTTTATGGATCTGCGTGGCACCAGCTGCACCAGCGGTCACTTCAATCGGCCCCGGCTGACGGGTCGTCGTACTGGCTACCGCGCTACTGTCTGCCGCCGCTGCTGATGACGCCAGCAGCGGGCGGTTTTCGACCTTTGGGCCGTTTTGTATCGGATGCGACTGGAAATAATTACGCAGACCGATGTGAATGGCCCTCGCAATTTTATCCTGGTACGCGCTGCTGCCCAGCAGCCGCTCCTCAGTTGAGTTACTGATAAAGCCGGTTTCCACCAGCAGGGAAGGAATATCCGGCGAGCGCAATACACCTAAACTGGCATGTTCGGGTTTCGCTTTATGCAGAGAACCGACGGAGCGCAGTTCTCGCAGAACGCGGGTCGCGACGTCATAACCTACGCGTTGCGAATGCCCGAACTGCAAATCCAGTACCGCCTGACTCAGATAAGGGTCAGATGCGGTATTCGCCAGCACATCGCCCGCGCCGCCGAGCAGTTCGGATTGCTTCTCGTGCTGCTCGAGCCAGTTACCCATTTCGCTGTTGGCACGGCGGTTCGACAGCACCCAGACCGAGGCCCCGCGCGCGCTGCGGCTTGGTGCGGCATCGGCGTGAATGGAAACCAGCACGTTGGCGTTTTTCTTACGCGCAACGTCGGAACGTCCCATCACAGAAATGAAGTAATCCCCGTCGCGGGTTAATACCGGCTGGAACATCGGATCCGCATTCAGAATTGCCTGTAATTTGCGGGCGATAGCGATGGTGACATTCTTTTCTTTCAGACCGCCCCCGCCGATAGCACCGGGATCCTGCCCGCCGTGACCGGCATCAATCGCGACAATGATTTTGCTGTCGCTGGTGCTGACGGTTGAGGAACGCGAGTTATCGGGTGCGACGGTCGTGGAAACCACTTTGGTCTGATCGTTGGTAAACGGATTAGATTTAGAGGATGGTGTGACCGTTTTGCCTGCATTAGGCGAAGGCGTATTGGTCGCCGTTACCACCGGTGCAGTAAGACGCGGCGCAGGTGCGGCGGCATTCATGGTCAGCACAACCGTGTACTGGCTGCCGTCTTTTTGTTTCGTCGCGTTGGTTCTGACTTTCTGATTCAGCTCAAACACCAGACGCTGACTCTGTGCATTAGGCGGAGTACTGGCACGCACACGCGTGACCAGATTCTGACCGTTAAAATTCAGCGGCAACCCCTTCATCACGCCGTCCTGGCGGATATCCATCACCACACGTTCAGGATTATGCAGCGGGAAAAAGGAGTAATCCGGCGAGCCGTCAAATGTAATGGTGACTGTCGACTGCGTCTGCCCGTTGGAAACATTGATGTTTTTCATGCCCGCCGCAAAAACCGGCGAGGCCAGTACAGCAAATAACATCAGCGCCGACGTTAATAGAGAGGTAAAACGTGAATTCATCGCGTGATCATCCTTGCTGTTGAACACGATGCAGCAAATTTATGCCAGATTCAGAAACAGCAACCAGCTTCGCAGTGCGCCCGGTCTGGGAATAATCCAGCGTCAGTTCAATATCCGGTTCGGGTAACACGCCTGCGCCCTGCTGCGGCCATTCCACCAGACAAATGGCGTCCTGTGCGAAATAATCGCGGATCCCCATAAACTCCAGTTCTTCCGGGTCAGCAAGACGGTATAAATCAAAATGATAGACGGCAAACGTTTCCAGCTGATAAGGCTCAACCAGCGTATAAGTCGGGCTTTTCACATTGCCCTGATGCCCCAATGCCTGAAGAAATCCCCGGCTAAAGGTTGTTTTACCGGCTCCCAAATCGCCATAAAGATGGATAACCGTTGAGCCTTCGCAGGCTTTCGCCAGAGAAGCACCTAGTTGCAGCGTTGCCGCTTCGTCGGGTAAAGAGATATTAAGTTGATTCATTCAGTGATATCTATTTCTTCAGGTCTGGATTAACTAACGGGGCAATCACCGCTAAAAGATCAGTTGCCAGCATACCGCGCGTTCCCTGCCGGTGGGCAATTTCGTCTGCGGCAGCGCCATGTACTACTGAACCCGCGCAGGCCGCATCAAATACATTAAGTTTCTGAGCCAGCAATCCGCCAATGATACCAGAAAGCACGTCGCCCATACCGCCGGATGCCATTCCGGCATTGCCGACATCCGCCACTGCCATTTCGCCCTGTTCACTGGCAATCAGACTGCCTGCCCCTTTGAGCACCACCACGCCGCCATAACGCGCCGTGAGTTTCTGCGCCGAAAGTAAGCGGTCACTCTCAATTTCCTTCACGCTGCAACCGAGTAAACGGGCCGCCTCGCCAGGATGAGGCGTCAGTACACGATTTTGCCGTTTCCGCGGATTGATTGCCAGCAGGTTAAGCGCATCCGCATCCCATAAGGCCGGTTTATCCCACTTTGCTGCGCGATCCACCGCCTGTTTACCCCATTCTTTCTGGCCTAAACCGGGACCGATCACTAACACATCCGCCCATTCAAGCCCTTCTTCGAGCGATTCTGCGGTCAGCTCCTGCACCATCAGCTCAGGTCTGGCCGTCAGTAACGGACCGGCATGTTCTTTGTGAGTGAGTACTCGCACCAGTCCGGCACCAGTACGCAAAGCAGCTTCCGACGCCATACGGATCGCACCGGCAAAACCGGTATCGCCGCCCACCACCAGCAAACGTCCGTGCTCACCTTTATGAGAGCACGGGCGGCGCGGATGCAACCATTGACCAAGCTGTGAAGCGTCAAGCCGCTGTAATGCCGCAACATGCCCGCCCAGCCAGCTTTCCAGCCCTAGCGCATCACAATGTAATTTGCCGGTGTAATCGCGTGCCTGACCGGTCAGTAAACCAGGTTTAAGGGCAATGAAACTGACGGTATGCGTGGCGTGTACCGCCTTCCCCGCTGTCTGACCGGTCTGCGCGTCAAGACCCGAAGGAATATCTAAAGAGATAACAGGCAAAGACGCCGAGTTAATGGCAGTAATCAGGGAATCATAAGGTGCGCGCGGCGCAGAGGACAAGCCGGTGCCAAGCAGACCATCGATAATCAGATCGGTGTCGTGCGGCCACACTGATCCGGCAGAACTGATAGCTCCGCCACCTTTCAGCCAGCCCTTCCGCGCCGTCTCTGCCTCTTCTGGCAAGGGTTTATTGCCTTCCACGGCCAGCAGGGTCACGCGTATTCCGGCGGTTTTCGCCAGACGGGCGATTTCAAAACCGTCGCCGCCGTTATTGCCATGACCACATAAAATCAGCCAGTGACGCGTCTGCGGAAACTCACGCTGCGCCAGCAAAAACGCGGCTTTTGCCGCACGTTGCATCAGTGTAAACAGAGAAATCCCCGTTTCCTGCGCGGCCAGACGTTCAGCTTGTCGCAGCCAGTCAGCAGAAAACACGGAATGTGGTAAACTCGCCTCGTTTCGTTTTTCACGTTGGTTCGTCATGACACTCCCTCTCGATCTCGTTCAACTGGCTCAACATATCAAGCAATGGGGCCAATCGCTAGGCTTCCAGCAGGTTGGCATCTGCGATACAGACTTATCTGTCGAAGAGCCCAAACTTCAAGACTGGCTTGATAAACAATATCATGGCGAGATGGACTGGATGGCACGCCACGGCATGCTACGCGCCCGTCCGCATGAGTTATTGCCCGGCACATTGCGGGTGATCAGCGTGCGCATGAACTATCTGCCCGCCAAAGCCGCCTTTGCCAAAACCCTGAATAATCCGCAACTCGGTTACGTCAGCCGATACGCCCTGGGGCGCGACTATCACAAAGTGTTGCGCCAGCGGTTAAAAAAACTGGGCGACATGATCCAGGCGCATTGTACAGAGCACGCGGACCCGACCGTCACCTTCCGCCCTTTTGTGGATTCCGCACCGGTGATGGAACGCCCGCTGGCCGCAAAAGCCGGTCTTGGTTGGGTTGGTAAACACTCACTTATTCTTAACCGTGAATCCGGTTCGTGGTTCTTTCTCGGCGAACTGCTGATTGATTTACCGCTGCCTGTCGATCAGCCGCAGGAAGAAAAGTGCGGAAAGTGCGTGGCCTGCATCACCACCTGCCCGACCGGCGCCATCGTCGCGCCTTATACCGTTGATGCCCGCCGCTGTATTTCCTATCTGACGATTGAACTGGAAGGAGCAATACCGGAAGAATTCCGGCCTCTGATGGGTAACCGCATCTACGGCTGCGATGACTGTCAGCTGATCTGCCCGTGGAATCGTTATTCACAACTAACTGATGAAGAAGACTTTAGTCCCCGCGCCGCACTGCATGCGCCGGAGCTGATTACTTTGTTTGGCTGGACGGAAGAGAAGTTTTTACGCATTACGGAAGGATCACCGATACGGCGTATCGGACATTTGCGCTGGCTGCGCAATATTGCGGTGGCGTTGGGCAATGCGCCCTACTCGCAGGAAGTGATGGATTCTCTGCATTTACGCGAAGGGGAAAATGCGCTGCTGGATGAACATATCAGCTGGGCTATCGCGCAACAGGTAGAAAGAAGAAAGGAACATCGTGTCGAAGTGCAAACATTACAGCAGAAACGGCTGATCCGTGCGGTGGAAAAAGGTTTGCCAAGGGATGCATAACATTTCCCTGAAGACTATGATCCGTATTGCATAATTTTCTGTGCATAAAAATAAAAATGCTTTGCCAATCAAGTGCAAAAAAAAGAGCAAGAGATCGTCATAACGTTTCGCTATAAATTTATTTATATTTAAATCAATAGGTTAAATTTTGGCAATATGGCAGGCGCAAAAAACAGACAGTCTAAAAAAACAACTAAACCTGTGGATAAGTCTGTTTAAAAAAATAATACAAACCGTGTAATGATTGTTTCATTCGCGCACGAAATATGCACCAGAAAGGCATAAAGAAATGATTTTGTATTGAAGAAGAAAATTGGAGCGGGAAACGAGACTCGAACTCGCGACCCCGACCTTGGCAAGGTCGTGCTCTACCAACTGAGCTATTCCCGCGTCGCATGGCACTGCATTTTTTACATCTTAAATCTTTAAATCTGCACAACTTAAAAATTTGGAGCGGGAAACGAGACTCGAACTCGCGACCCCGACCTTGGCAAGGTCGTGCTCTACCAACTGAGCTATTCCCGCGTCGCATGGCACTGCATTTTTTACATCTTAAATCTTTAAATCTGCACAACTTAAAAATTTGGAGCGGGAAACGAGACTCGAACTCGCGACCCCGACCTTGGCAAGGTCGTGCTCTACCAACTGAGCTATTCCCGCGTCGCATGGCACTGCATTTTTTACATCTTAAATCTTTAAATCTGCACAACTTAAAAATTTGGAGCGGGAAACGAGACTCGAACTCGCGACCCCGACCTTGGCAAGGTCGTGCTCTACCAACTGAGCTATTCCCGCTCTGCGCACTCAATGAAATTCTTCATCGGTACGGGGTGCGCATTATACGAGAAATCCTTTCTGCCGCAAGCCCCTGAAAGCAAAAAAATGAATTTTTCGTTCAAGTGCCGATTAAACCATCAAACCGGTGATTTAATCAGCGAAACACGGTGATTTCGTGTCCCGTATGCCTTTTTAAAGCTTTTTAAAATAAATCGCCTAAATCATTCGAATTGCAGGAAGGCGGCAAACTCATTGATCCCGATGAGCTGACATCGGTCAGTGATGCGGGTGAGAGAGTGCAGCCAACGCATCTGCAGCTTGAAGGATGACGGAGATTAAAGATTAATAAAGTGTTCGCGGTAATAGGCTAACTCGGCCACGGATTCACGGATATCGTCCAGCGCCTGATGAGTATTCTGCTTCTTAAACCCGCCCAGCACTTCCGGCTTCCAGCGACGCGCCAGTTCTTTGAGCGTGCTGACGTCCAGATAGCGGTAATGGAAATACTGTTCCAGCTCCGGCATATACTTAAACAGGAAACGTCTGTCCTGCCCCACGCTGTTGCCACAAATCGGCGATTTACCCGCCGGAACCCACTCACGCAGGAACTCGATGGTTTTAAGCTGTGCCTCATTGTCATCAAACGGGCTGGCTTTTACGCGTTCAACCAGACCGCTGCCGGTATGCGTGCGCACATTCCAGTCATCCATCAGCGCCAGCTGAGCATCAGACTGATGTACCGCCATCACCGGCCCTTCGGCCAGAATGTTCAGATGCGCGTCGGTTACCAGCGTCGCAATCTCGATAATACGGTCACGTTCAGGATCCAGACCGGTCATTTCCAGGTCGATCCAAATTAAGTTCGAGTCATTTGCAGCCATGATGTGTCCTGTTACAAAGTAGAGAGTTGACGGAGATCTCCGTCATTCGGGCATTTAATATAAAATAGCTGGTATCATAGTCGTTTTGGTCGCACCGAGCGATTAAAGCCAGTCAAGTGAGGCGCAGTGACTAAGTCAAAACTGTCTAAAGGGCAACAACGTCGCGTTCAGACTAACCATCAGCGTCGTCTGACACAGACCGACAAACGGAAAGAGCTGGACGATTCTCTGCATGGCGAACCGCAGGACGGCGTTGTCATCAGCCGTTTCGGGATGCATGCGGACGTTGAAGCGGCCGACGGCAGCCAGCACCGTTGCAATATCCGCCGTACCATCCGTTCTCTGGTTACCGGTGACCGCGTTGTATGGCGCGCCGGGGAAAACACCAGTGTGAAAGGTATCGTCGAGGCGGTACACGAACGTACGTCCGTTCTGACCCGCCCAGATTTCTATGATGGCGTAAAACCCATTGCCGCGAACATTGACCAGATTGTCATTGTTTCCGCCATTCTGCCGGAACTGTCGCTTAATATTATCGACCGTTATCTGGTGGCGTGCGAAACCGTTGAAGTTGAGCCGCTGATTGTGCTCAACAAAATCGATCTGCTGGACGACGAAGGCCGCAAATTCGTTCAGGGCATGATGGATATCTACCGCAATATCAATTACCGCGTGCTTGAAGTTTCGAGCCAGACCGGCGAAGGCATGCCCGCGTTTGAAAAGGCGCTGACTGACCGCATCAGTATTTTCGCGGGTCAGTCCGGTGTGGGAAAATCGAGCTTGCTGAACGCCCTTCTGCCACCGGATGAAAAACAAATTGTGGTGAATGAAGTTTCTGATAACTCAGGTCTGGGCCAGCACACCACCACCGCCGCGCGTCTGTATCACTTCCAGCATGGCGGCGATGTTATCGACTCCCCGGGTGTGCGTGAATTTGGTCTGTGGCACCTCGCGCCAGAGCAAATCACACAGGGCTTTGTCGAATTCCGTCCTTTCCTCGGCTACTGTAAATTCCGCGACTGCAAACACGGCAGTGATCCGGGCTGCGCAATCCGTGACGCCGTAGACCGTGGCGAAATTGCCGAAGAACGTTTCGACAACTACCATCGTATTCTGGAAAGCATGGAAGACGTAAAAACGCGTAAAAACTTTGACGCGCTTTAATGCTAATTAATTGAATTAACATGTTAATGGCAAACGGCTGAAGTTAACGGAAGTTGAACCGTTGATTTCACCCCGTTACAATCCCCCGCCATACAACACTGCGTGACCCTGAACAGGATTCAGGGTTTCCTGCAAAATGGCCGGTAACGCCGGTCATTCATACCATCCAAGAGGTTTTCCCCGTGCTGGACAGTATCAAAATCAAACTTCAATACTTACTTCCTAAACAAGGACTGACCCGTCTTGCAGGCTGGGGCGCAGATAAACGTGCCGCCACGCTGACCCATTGGGTGATCAAAGCGTTTGCACGTTTTTATAACGTCGACATGAAAGAAGCACAAAATCCGGATCTGAAATCTTACGCGACATTCAATGAATTCTTCGTCCGTCCGCTGCGCGATGGCGCACGTCCGGTGGTCAGTGGTCTGGACATGCTTTGCCTGCCTGCCGACGGCGCAGTCAGCCAGTTAGGCGCCATTACCGAGGGTAAACTGTTCCAGGCAAAAGGCCATTTCTACAGTTTAGAAGCGCTGCTGGCGGGTAACTATCTGCTGGCTGAGCAGTTCAAAGACGGCCAGTTCGCCACCATTTATCTGGCACCGCGCGATTATCACCGTGTGCATATGCCGTGCGACGGCGTGCTGCGTGAAATGATTTATGTGCCGGGCGATTTGTTCTCTGTGAACCCGCTGACCGCCGCTAACGTGCCGAATCTCTTTGCCCGTAACGAACGCGTCATCTGCGTCTTTGATACTGAATTTGGCCCGATGGTGCAGATTCTGGTCGGTGCCACGATTGTCGGCAGTATCGAAACCGTCTGGGCTGGTTGCGTCACGCCGCCGCGCGAAGGCATCATCAAGCGCTGGACCTATCCGGCTGTGGGTGAGGAAGGTGCCATCGCGCTGGAAAAAGGTCAGGAAATGGGCCGCTTTAAACTGGGCTCCACCGTGATCAACCTGTTTGCCGCCCATCAGACTCGCTTTATGCCCAATCTGAAAAACGGCACCGTCACCCGCATGGGGGAACCGTTCGCCGAAGCCCTGCGTACACCCGCCGCAGCTACAGCGGAACCGGTAGTCGCTGAGCCCGTCGTTACAGCAGCAGAACCCGTAGTCGCGAAACCGGTGGTCACAGAAGCGCCTGTCACACCAGAAACACCGGCAGGTATGGCCACAGCAGAACCACAAGCGCCTAAAGATTACTGAGTTCAGACTGAACAGACATAAAGAACTTAAGAAAAGGATGTGACCGAGTGCGCCTGATCCCCGCCTTGCTGATGAGTTTATTGCTGTCCCTGCCATTGATGGCGGGTGCAGCGCCGACTGAAGATCAGCTCAAACAGGAACTGAAACAGGCGGAAGCCAACAAAGAAATGGCCAATCAGACACAGGTGGTTGAGGCGCTGCAAAGCGCGCTCAACTGGCTGAATGAGGCCAGTGTTTCAGCCGGTCGCACCGAGCAGTACCAAAAGGTCATTGATGACTTTCCGAAACTGACGCAGGCCCTGCGTCAGGAATTACAAAATCAGCCGGAAAAACCGCCGGCGGTTGATGACAACATTCCCACCGCACAGCTCGAGCAGCAAATTCTGCAAGTCAGCAGCCAGCAGTTGGAAGAAACTCGTCAGTTACGCCAGGAACAGGACCGCTCACGCGATATCAGTGATTCTCTCAGCCTGATCCCGCAACAGCAGTCTGAGGCACGCAATGCGCTCGGAGACATTGAGCAGCGGATGCAGGCGGCGACGGCGGCAGCCACGTCGTCCCCTCTCGCACAGGCGCAACTCAGTGCGCTGCAGGCTGAATCCGCCGCACGCAAAGCCAAAGTTGATGAACTCGAGCTGGCTCAGCTTTCTGCCAATAACCGGCAGGAACTGTCGCGGATGCGCACCGATCTCTACAAAAAGCGCGCCGATTATCTGGATCAGCAATTACAGGCCTTACGCAATACGCTGAATAATCAGCGCCAGCGTGAAGCCGAACAGGCACTGGAAAAAACCGAACTGCTGGCCGAGCAGAGTGGCGAACTGCCGCACTCCATCAGCCAGCAGTTGCAGTCCAACCGCGAGTTGTCGCTGGCACTGAATCAGCAGGCGCAGCGGATGGATCTGATTTCCTCCCAGCAGCGCCAGGCTGCCGCACAAACCCAGCAGGTGCGTCAGGCGATCAATACCATCCGCGAACAGGCGCAGTGGCTCGGTGCATCCAATCTTCTGGGAGAAACCCTGCGGGCGCAGGTTTCCCGTCTGCCGGAAATGCCAAAGCCACAACAACTCGACCGCGACATGGGTCAACTGCGCGTTCAGCGTCTGCACTATGAAGATTTACTCGATAAGCAGCCGGTTTACCGTCAGGCGCGGCAGGATGATGGCAAACCGCTGACCGCGGCACAGCAGAAAATTCTTGATGCTCAGCTGCGCACGCAGCGTGATCTGCTCAATTCCCTGCTTTCGGGCTGCGATACCCAAATTCTTGAACTGACCAAACTGAAAGTGGCCAACAGCCAGCTGGTCGAAGCGCTGAATGACGTACACGAGGCGGCGCACCGCTATCTGTTCTGGGTGGCGGACGTCAGCGCTATCGGCATTTCTTATCCGGTACAGGTGGCGCATGACCTGAAACGCCTGGTGTCGCTGGATTCTCTGACCCAGCTTGGCGGCGCTTTCATGATGATGGTCACCAGCAAAGAAACGCTGCTGCCGCTGTTTGGCGCGCTGATCCTGGTGATTATCAGTATCAGTTCCCGCAGGCACTATTACGCATTTCTGGAACGTGCCAGCAGCCGGGTCGGTAAAGTCACGCAGGATCATTTCTCGCTGACCATGCGCACCGTGTTCTGGTCGATTCTGGTGGCGATGCCGCTGCCGGTCTTGTGGGCCGCGCTGGGCTTCGGGCTGCAAAGTGCCTGGCCGTATCCGATAGCGGTAGCGATTGGCGATGGTGTGACCGCCACGCTGCCCATTCTGTGGGCGTTTATGGTCAGCGCCGCGCTGGCACATCCTCAGGGACTGTTTGTCGCGCACTTCGGCTGGCCGCAGCGCGCTGTTTCACGCGCACTGCGCTATTACGCGCTGTCCATCTGGGTGATGGTGCCGCTGATTATGGCGCTGATTACTTTCGATAATCTGAATGACCGCGAATTCTCCAATACCCTCGGGCGGTTGTGCTTCGTCATTCTGTGTCTGGTGGTGGCACTGGTCACGCACAGCCTGAAACGTGCCGGTATCCCGCTGTATCACGATAAAAAGGGCAACAGCGAAAACGTCATCAACAACACTCTGTGGTGGATGCTGCTGGGTGCGCCGATTGTGGCTGCGCTGGCCTCGCTGCTGGGTTATCTGGCAACATCGCAGGCGCTGCTGGCGCGTCTGGAAACGTCGGTCGCTATCTGGTTCGTCCTGCTGGTGATTTATCACATTATCCGCCGCTGGATGCTGATTCAGCGCCGCCGTATCGCTTTTGAGCGCGCCAAACAGCGCCGTGCGGAAATGCTGAATCAGCGCGCCCGTGGCGAAGAAGATGCAAACCACGTCAGCACCAGTAACGAAGGTACGGTAGAAGTGGAAGAGCCGGTGGTCGATCTGGATGCGATCTCCGCGCAATCACTGCGCCTCGTTCGTTCGCTGCTGACGTTAATCGCGTTGATCTCGGTGATCTTCCTGTGGTCGGAGATCCATTCAGCCTTCTCATTCCTGGAGAATATCCACCTGTGGCAGGTTTCTTCCAGCGTGCAGGGCGTCGAGAGCATGCAGCCGATCACGCTGGGATCGGTGTTGATCGCCATACTGGTGCTGATTATCACCACGCAGCTGGTGCGTAATCTGCCCGCATTGCTGGAACTGGCTTTGCTGCAACATCTGGATCTGACGCCGGGCACCGGTTATGCCGTGCTGACCGTGACCAAATACGTGTTGCTGCTGATTGGCGGCCTGACCGGCTTCTCGCTGATCGGCATCGAATGGGCAAAATTACAATGGCTGGTCGCCGCACTCGGTGTCGGGCTGGGCTTTGGTTTGCAGGAGATCTTCGCTAACTTTATTTCCGGCCTGATCATCTTGTTTGAAAAACCGATCCGTATCGGCGATACCGTGACGATCCGTAATCTCACCGGCAGCATCACCAAGATCAACACCCGCGCCACCACGATCGCAGACTGGGACCGCAAAGAGATCATCGTGCCGAACAAGGCCTTTATCACAGAGCAGTTCATCAACTGGTCGCTGTCGGATTCCGTGACCCGTGTGGTGCTGACCGTTCCGGCACCGTCAGAAGCCAACAGCGAAGAAGTGACGGAAATTCTGCTTAATGCGGCGCACCGCTGCTCGCTGGTGCTGGATGTGCCTGCACCGGAAGCTTATCTGGTCGATTTGCAGCAGGGGATCCAGATTTTCGAATTACGTATGCATGCCGCTGAGATGGCGCACCGTATGCCGCTGCGCCATGAAATCCATCAGCTGATCTTGTCCGGATTCCGCGAACACGGCATTACCCTGCCGTTCCCGCCATTCCAGGTGCGTATGGAAACACTGCATCGTGCGCAAAACGGTAATAACGCGACGTTTACCAACAGCAGCGGCAGTGGACGCAGCGGAAACAGCTCGCGCTCACCGGGTGATTTGTAACGGTCGATTTATAGCCGTAACAGGCACAGCAAAAAGGGCAGATTCCTCTGCCCTTTTTTACGCCCCGATTTTACATGCAGGATTTACAGATTGGCTATCAGCGCCGCCGCCGCTTTACGATGCCGGGATATCAGTGATTTGATATCCATGCCGACAATTTCACCGTCAATAACCCGCCATTTTCCGCCGACCATCACCCGGTCGGCTTTTTCTGCGCCACACAATAACAGCGCGGCGATGGGATCATGACTGCCGCTAAAGCGTAATTCATCGAGTTTAAACAGCGCCAGATCGGCCTGTTTGCCGACAGCAATCTGACCGATATCATCACGTCCGATAAGTTTTGCCGAGCCGCGCGTCGCCCAGCGCAGCACTCTTTCCGGCGTGACATATTCCGCGCCATATTTCAGACGTTGCAGATACAGCGCCTGCCGCGCTTCATACATCAGATTCGAGGCATCGTTCGAAGCAGAACCATCAACCCCCAGACCGATCGGCACACCTGCGGTCTCCAGATCGCGTGTCGGACACATGCCGGAAGCCAGCCGCATATTCGATACCGGACAATGGCAGATACCGGTTCCCGCAGCGCCCAGACGCCGGATTTCGTCGTCATTAAAATGAATGCCGTGCGCCAGCCAAGTCCGGTCACTCAGCCAGCCGACGCTTTCCAGATAATCGACTGTCCGCAGACCAAACATTTTCAGGCAAAATTGCTCTTCATCCAGCGTTTCCGCCAGATGCGTATGCAGCCGGACATCTTCGCGCTGCGCCATCTGCGCACTTTCGCGCATAATGTCGGTGGTGACGGAAAACGGTGAGCACGGAGCAAGCGCAATCTGCATCCACGCCCCTTCGCCACGCTGATGATATCGGTCGATCAGGCGCTGGCTGTCGCGCAGAATCACCTCGCCAGACTGCACCGTTTGCTCCGGTGGCAAACCGCCCTGCTCCTCACCGAGACTCATCGAGCCGCGGGTCAGTAAGGCACGCATGCCGAGTTCCCGAACGACATCCACCTGCACGTCGATGGCCTCTTCCATCCCCTGCGGGAAAAGATAGTGGTGGTCGGTGGTGGTGGTACAACCGGAAAGCAGCAGTTCAGACATCGCCACACGACTTGCCAGTCCCAGCGCTTCGGGCTGCAAACGCGCCCAGACCGGATACAGTTTTTTCAGCCACGGGAATAACGGCACGTTGACCACCGGCGCCCAGGCGCGGGTCAGTGTCTGATAGAAATGGTGATGAGTATTGATGAGGCCCGGCAGCAGAACAGATTCGCAAGCATCAAAAATATGATCCACCGGTTGTGAAGGCTGCTGACCGGCGGTCAGCAATTCCACGATTTTCTGCCCCTGGATAACAATTCCGCCGCTGGCATCGAGTGCATTAGCGGTAAAAACGGCCAGCGGATTTTTGATCCACGTGCGTTGATCTGACATGTCTGACTTCCTTTTTAAGGTCAGTAAATTCAAAAAGTGAGTCAGCTCAGTTATGCCCTGTCTGCTGATCCAGGGGCGCAAGGCGCGGGATATCAGTGAACCTTAGCTTCCTTTGCCACAACACTTGTGCTGCGTTCTTCCGGCATCAGTAAGTTGAGCATGATAGCAATCACGCCACCGCTGGTCACGGCATGACCGAAGATATTGCCGACGATTGGCGGGAACTGGCTGAGCACATCCGGCACGGCTTCAATGCCCAGACCGATGCCAAAGGCGATAGCGATAATCAGCATTTCGCGACGTCCGACCGGTGACTGAGTCATGATACGGATGCCCGCCGCGACGACGCTGCCAAACATCACCAGGGTTGCGCCGCCCAGAACGGGTGCCGGGATTTGTTGCAGAATTTCGCCGATAAACGGGAACAAGCCCAGCACCAATAACACGCCGCCGATATACATACCGACATAGCGGCTGGCGACGCCGGTCATCTGGATCACCCCGTTGTTTTGCGCAAAGGTGGTGTTCGGGAACGACGAAAATGCAGCGGCGATCAGACAGCTGATACCGTCGGCCAGAATGCCGCCCTTCAGACGTTTACGGAAGCTTTCCCCTTCAATCGGCTGCTGCGATAACATGCAGTTGGCAGTCAGATCGCCCACGGCTTCCAGAATGCTGATAAAGGACACCAGCGCGATCGGCACGAAAATAATCCAGTCGAATTTGAAACCGAAGCGGAACAACTGCGGCAAAGCGAACCAGTCGCCCTGCAACGGTTTCGCGCTGAGATGCCCGGTCAGCGCCGCGGCGATACAGCCCACAACAATCCCCAGAACGATAGATGAAAGACGCAGCCAGCGCACGTTGATACGGTTGCAGGCGACAATCACCAGCAACGTCAGCGCGCCCAGCCCGAGATTGGCAGGTGCGCCAAAGTTCGCCGCGCCATGACCGCCCGCCCAGTCGGTGATGCTGACTTTAATCAGACTGATGCCAATCAGCGCGATCACGGTTCCGCTCACCAGCGGTGTGAAGACCTGGCGCATCTGGCCGATAAACCGGCTGACCAGCAGCGGAATAAATGCGGCAACAAAGTTCACCCCGAAAATCATCGCCATGATGTCTTCCGGCGAACCGCCGCGCCCTTTCACCATCATGCCGCCGGAGAGGATCACCCCCAGAAACGCAAAGCTGGTGCCCTGCAGACAAATCATCCCTGCGCCCACCGACATAAACCGGCGCGCCTGAATAAATGTGCCGATGCCGGACGCCAGCAAAGACATGCTGATGAGATACGGCAGATAGGCATTGAGCCCGAGCATTGAGCCGATAATCAGCGGCGGCGTGATAATACCCACTACGCTTGCCAGTACATGCTGGATGGCGGTGAAAAATGCCGGTGCCGGTGCAATACGCTCTTCCAGTCCATAAAGAAGTTCTTTGTCGTTGGATTCTGACATATCGGTAATTCCGGATGATGAGTGATGATCCGGTAATGCATAAATCAGGCCAGCAGCAGAAAAATTTTAGTTAAAGCAGGGAGAATGCCCTGACAGCGCGGTCCGGCATGAAGAACCCGACACTGAAACTTTAAAATCAGTGTTGCGCCATTTGGGTACTTTTGTTTCATGAAATGCGCGATTTTAGCATGATCGCACAATGACGGGGCAAAACGGGAGGAGAAAAAGTCCTGACCGGGAGATCAGGACTGTGCAGAGAAGCGTATCAGGCGCGCATGACCGGGAAGGCCAGCACATCACTCAGGCTGGCGGCACCCAGCGCAATCATAATCAGGCGGTCAACGCCCAGCGCTACACCGGAACACTCCGGCATACCGTGTTCTAACGCATCCAGCAGATTGTTATCGATAGGATGCTGCGGCAGGCCACGCGCCGCACGTTTGCGATTATCCTGCTCGAAACGCTGACGCTGTTCACGGCCATCAGTCAGCTCACGGAAACCATTCGCCAGCTCGATGCCTTTGTAATACACCTCGAAACGCTCGGCGACGCGGTGATCTTCGGTGCTGATTTCTGCCAGAGACGCCTGGCTCGCCGGGAAGTGATACACAAACGTCGGCTTGTCGCGCCCGATATGTGGCTCAACGCCCATGGTAAACAGCAACTGCAGCAACGTATCGCGATCTTCTTCTGTATCGGCAATGTTGGATAAATCCAGTTTCGCCGCCGCTTCGCGCAGCTCAGTTTTATCAGCAGATAACGGGTCAACATTCAGATGACGGGTAAACGCCTGCTGATAAGAAAGGGTTTCGGCAGTATCGCAGTCGAGAACCTGCTGGAGTAAATCATCCACTTCATTCATCAGGCGGTACATGTCATAACGCGGACGATACCATTCGAGCATGGTGAATTCAGGATTGTGATGACGGCCCGCTTCCTCATTACGGAAACTGCGCCCCATCTGATAAATCGGTCCGCTGCCCGCAGCCAGCAGACGTTTCATGTGATATTCCGGGCTGGTCATCAGATACAACGTCATGCCATCTGCCGCACCCGGCCCGACAAAACGTGTCTCGAACGGCACCAGATGAATGTCGGTCACCGTGGCCTGGCTCATTGCCGGAGTTTCAACTTCCAGTACGCCGCGATCGGCAAAGAAACGTCGAATCTCAGCGAGGATAGCCGCACGCTTCAACAAATTGGCGACGGGAGCACTGGGTTGCCAGCTTGCTGTTTCGCTCATGGTGATTTACTCCGAATTCAGAAAAGTCATGCAGTCTACCTGCATCCCCGCAGGCAAACAAATATCTCATTTTGCGTTGCGTACAGCAGAGAAAGTCCAAATGCGCGTCCACATCAAATTACCACTACTCCCTATTAGGTATAATATCCTTACAAAAAATAAGAATACTAGCCTCTGGGACAGCGCCTGTATGTCATCAGGGTTTACTAACTCTTCGATTATGAAGAGCTTTTCGCGGGTGTTTCAAACCCGATCTCATTGATGATAGTGGAGGAATGCAGTGCAAACCTTTAACGCCGACATTGCAATTATAGGTGCAGGTGGGGCGGGTTTACGCGCAGCAATAGCCGCAGCGGAAGCCAATCCCAACCTGAATATCGCGTTGATTTCGAAAGTGTACCCTATGCGCAGCCACACCGTGGCGGCCGAAGGCGGTTCTGCCGCGGTGACGCAAGATCACGACAGCTTTGATTTTCACTTCCAGGATACCGTTTCCGGAGGCGACTGGCTGTGTGAGCAGGACGTTGTAGACCACTTCGTTCATCAATGCCCGACCGAAATGGCCCAGCTTGAACTGTGGGGATGTCCGTGGAGCCGCAAGGATGATGGTTCAGTCAACGTCCGCCGCTTTGGCGGAATGAAGATCGAACGCACGTGGTTTGCCGCAGATAAAACCGGCTTCCACATGCTGCACACCCTGTTCCAGACCTCGCTGAAATACCCCCAAATCAAACGCTTCGACGAGCATTTCGTCCTCGACATTCTGGTCGATGAAGGCCAGGTGCGCGGCGTCGTCGCCATCAATATGATGGAAGGCACGCGCGTACAAATTCGTGCCAACGCGGTGGTCATGGCCACCGGCGGCGCAGGCCGCGTTTACCGCTACAACACCAACGGCGGTATCGTCACCGGCGACGGAATGGGCATGGCATTCCGCCACGGCATTCCGTTGCGTGACATGGAGTTTGTGCAATATCACCCGACCGGCCTGCCGGGTTCCGGCATTCTGATGACAGAGGGCTGCCGTGGTGAAGGCGGTATTCTGGTCAATAAAGACGGTTACCGTTATTTGCAGGATTACGGCATGGGGCCGGAAACCCCGCTGGGCGAACCGAAAAACAAATACATGGAACTGGGTCCGCGCGACAAAGTTTCTCAGGCGTTCTGGCACGAATGGCGCGCTGGCCGCACTATCTCAACGCCGCGTGGCGATGTGGTGTATCTGGATTTACGTCATCTGGGCGAGAAAAAACTGCGCGAGCGTCTGCCGTTTATCTGCGAGCTGGCGAAAGCGTACGTCGGCGTCGATCCGATTACCGATCCGATCCCGGTGCGCCCTACCGCGCACTACACTATGGGCGGCATCGAAACCGATGCGCAGTGTGAAACCCGCATCAAAGGGCTGTTTGCCGTCGGCGAATGTTCCTCAGTCGGCCTGCACGGTGCTAACCGTCTCGGCTCCAACTCGCTGGCAGAACTGGTGGTGTTTGGCCGCATGGCTGGCGAAAAAGCGGCTGAGCGTGCTGCTGAAGCTAAAGACACCGGCAACAGCGCGGCACTCGACGCACAGGTTCGCGATATCGAAAACCGCGTCGCGGCACTGATGGCGCAGGAAGGCGATGAAAGCTGGGCCGCCATCCGCGATGAAATGGGTCTGGCGATGGAAGAAGGCTGCGGGATTTACCGCACTACGGAGCTGATGCAGAAAACTATCGATAAGCTGGCTGAACTGAAAGAACGTTTCAAACGGGTGAAAATTCAGGATACTTCCAGCGTTTTCAACACTGATCTGCTGTACACCATCGAGTTGGGTCATGGTCTGGAAGTAGCCGAATGCATGGCGCACTCCGCGATCAATCGTCGTGAATCCCGCGGTGCTCATCAGCGTCTTGATGAAGGCTGCACCGAGCGCGATGACGTGAATTTCCTCAAGCATACCCTGGCCTTTTATCAGCCAGATTCCGCCCCACGTCTGGAATATGGCGACGTGAAAATTACCACGCTGCCACCGGCAAAACGCGTGTATGGCGGGGAATCTGAGACTCACGATAAAAAAGATAAGGAGCAATCACGTGGCTAAAATGCGCAGCCTGAAGGTTGAAATCATGCGCTATAACCCGGAAACGGACAGCGCGCCGCATCCGGTGGTGTATGACGTGCCTTTCGATGAAACAACGTCCCTGCTCGATGCTCTGGGCTACATCAAAGACCATCTGGCCGCCGACCTTTCCTATCGCTGGTCGTGCCGTATGGCGATTTGCGGCTCATGCGGCATGATGGTGAACCGTGTGCCGAAGCTGGCCTGCAAAACCTTCCTGCGTGAATATCCGGACGGTATGCAGATAGAGGCGCTGGGTAATTTCCCGGTCGAGCGCGATTTGGTGGTTGATATGACCCACTTTATCGAAAGCCTGGAAGCCATCAAACCCTACATCATCGGCAATACCCGTACCGTCGGTGAAGGTCCGGGTAAACAAACCCCGGCGCAAATGGAGAAGTACCATCAGTTCTCCGGCTGCATCAACTGCGGTTTATGTTACGCCGCCTGCCCGCAGTTTGGTCTGAATCCACAATTCATTGGTCCGGCGGCTATCACGCTGGCGCACCGCTACAACCTCGATAACCGCGACCACGGCAGGGCGCAACGTATGCCGCAGTTAAACGGTCAGAACGGGGTCTGGAGCTGTACGTTTGTCGGTTATTGCTCCGAAGTCTGTCCGAAGCACGTTGACCCTGCCGCAGCCATTCAGCAAGGCAAAGTCGAAAGCTCCAAAGACTTCATGATAGCGAGGCTGAGACCGCAATGAGGGAGGAAAATATGACGACTCAAAGTACGGGCAGCAAACGTAAACCCTACGTGCGTGAGATGAAAGCCAACTGGTGGAAAAGCTTACCGTTCTACCGTTTCTACATGCTGCGCGAAGGTACGGCGGTGCCGGCTGTCTGGTTCAGCCTTTTGTTGCTGGCAGGGGTTTTCTCGTTACGTAACGGACCGGAAAGCTGGGCGGGTTTTGTGCATTTTCTGCAAAATCCGGTGGTCATGCTGATTAACCTGATTGCCCTGCTTGCAGCCTTACTGCATACCAAAACCTGGTTCGAACTGGCGCCAAAAGCCTCGGTCGTAATGGTGAAAGGTAAAAAAATGGGGCCGGAGCCGATCATCGCCGGTTTCTGGGGTGTGACTATCGTCGTGACGCTGGTTGTTCTCGTCATCGCACTGTTTCTTTAAGGAGGCGACATGAAAAATACTCTTCCTAAACGTTCAGATGAGCCGGTGTTCTGGGGACTGTTTGGTGCAGGCGGCATGTGGAGCGCGATTTTCGCGCCGGTGATGATTCTGCTGGTGTGCTTCCTGCTGCCGCTGGGTTTCTTCCCGGGTGATGCCCTGAGTTATCCGCGCGTGCTGGCGTTCGCGCAGAGCGGGATCGGGCGTCTGTTCCTGTTGCTGATGATCGTGCTGCCCATCTGGTGCGGACTTCACCGGATCCATCACTCTATGCATGACCTGAAGATCCACGTTCCGGCTGCAAAATGGGTGTTCTACGGACTGGCGACGATCTTAAGTATCATCACTTTAATCGTGCTGATCCGTCTCTGATCCCTGAAGATCATACTTTCCAGCGGCCATTTCTCTGGCCGCTGATTTCATTCTTATCTCTGTATTTCCCTTTTCCTTTTTGTTACCTAGACTTAGAGAAAATCCTAAGGAAGGAAACTTTATGCGTATCTGGTCAAAACTCGGCGTCATCGTGACAGCACTCATGTCTGTTGCCTGTAGCGTCACCCCACCGAAAGACGTCAAAGTCGTCAATAACTTCGAACTCACCCGCTATTTGGGAACCTGGTATGAAGTCGCCAGACTGGATCATAGTTTTGAAAGCGGGCTGGAGCGTGTCACAGCCAATTACAGCCTGCGTGACGATGGCGGTGTGAAAGTCATCAACCGTGGTTTTAATCCGCAGAAGAACAAATGGCAGGAAAGCGAGGGTAAAGGTTACTTCACCGGTTCAACCGCACGTGCGGCACTCAAGGTGTCGTTCTTTGGCCCGTTTTATGGCGGCTATAACGTGATTGAGCTGGATAAAGATTACCAGTACGCGCTGGTCTGCGGCCCGGATAAAAGCTACTTGTGGATCCTGTCACGTACCCCGACGCTGGATGACGGCGTGAAGCAACATCTTCTGCAAACCGCGCAGCAATACGGATTCGATACCAGCAAACTGGTGTGGGTGAAACAGCCTTAATTTCTGTTATTTCCGGACGCCAGAAACAACACTGCCTGCATCAAAGTGCAGGCAGATTTCAGCTTACTTCACATCATTCGCCGTTATTGTGCGCTTTTCTGGATCGCTTGCCCGCCGGCGGAAACATCTTCACCCACGCCACGCGTGGTATTGCAGGCAGTTAACGCAGAAGACAGGATAAGAACAGACAAAACAGCGAGGATACTTTTCTTCAGCATATAAATTTCCTTCCTATAAGAGAATGTAAAGTACGACACCTTAAGTGTAGCTAACTTTCTGGATATAGAAGAAAACAGGTGGGATTTTAGGACAGTTGGTAAAACGAGGCTGAAGGGATCAGCCTGCTTTGGAAATAGCGCCACCCAGATGCTGGATGTCTTCACCGAAACCATGAACCGTGTTGCAACCGGATAACGAAGCCAGCAACATCACTGAAACTACGATAAACATCATCTTCTTCAACATGGTAAACACAATCCAATTCAACAAGTTGGGGCTGGAAAGCTGCGACAGGCTTTCACCTGCGGCAGCTTTCATCCGACGTTATCAGTATTGAAACTTATTTAACGCGGGAAACGTATTCGCCAGAGCGGGTGTCACAACGGACGATTTCGCCGATCTGCACGAATAATGGCACTTTAACCACAGCGCCGGTGCTCAGGGTCGCTGGCTTGCCGCCGGTACCTGCGGTATCACCTTTCAGGCCAGGATCTGTTTCCACAACTTCGGCTTCGATGAAGTTCGGTGGCTGAACAGCGATAGGACGACCATCCCACAGAGTCACGATACATTCTGCGTTGTCTTGCAGCCATTTTGACGCTTCAGAAACGGTTTTAGCTTCAACACCGTGCTGCTCGAAAGTCTCAGGGTGCATGAAGTGGTAGAACTCACCGTCGTTGTACAGGTAAGTCATGTTGGTATCTACAACGTCAGCGCCTTCGCATGAGTCAGTAGATTTGAAAGTTTTTTCTACACGGGAACCGGTCAACAGACGACGCATTTTAACGCGCGCAAAAGCCTGACCTTTGCCTGGTTTTACAAACACACTGTCTTCGATTGCGAAAGGCTCGCCCTCGAACATGATTTTAAGACCCGGACGGAAATCGTTGCTAGAATAAGTCGCCATGATGGCCCTCTAATAATTTTAAGCTGGTATTAGCCAAAAAATGGCAAACATTGTAACCCTAAACACGCCATTTAGAGAAGATTGGTTGTATCAACTCGGCGATGTTATCACTGACCCTGATGAACTGCTTACTCTTCTGGCACTTAACGACAATGCAGAACTGCAAAGTGGGCGTGAAGCCCGTCGTTTGTTCCCGCTTCGTGTGCCCCGCGCCTTTGTCGCGCGCATGCAGCCGGGCGATCCACAGGATCCTTTATTGCTTCAGGTATTGACCGCACGCGAAGAATTTATCGCCGCACCGGGCTTTACCACCGACCCGCTTGATGAACAACGCAGCGTTGTTCCGGGTCTGTTGCACAAGTATAGCAATCGCGCCCTGCTACTGGTGAAAGGCGGATGTGCGGTGAATTGCCGCTACTGTTTCCGCCGTCATTTCCCGTATCAGGACAACCAGGGAAATAAAGCCAACTGGGTTCAGGCGCTGGATTATATCCGCACACGCCCCGAACTCGATGAAATTATTTTCTCCGGTGGCGATCCGCTGATGGCCAAAGATCACGAACTCGACTGGTTGATCAGTGAGCTGGAAGGTATCGCGCACATTAAACGTCTGCGAATTCATACCCGTTTGCCGGTGGTAATTCCTGCGCGTATCACCGATATTTTCTGCCAGCGCCTTGAAAAATCACGTCTTCAGGTGCTGATGGTGACACACATCAATCACGCCAATGAAATTGATGATGCCCTGCGCACCAGCATGGCGAAGCTGAAACGCCATGGCGTGACACTGCTTAATCAAAGTGTGTTGCTGCGCGGAGTCAATGATTCTGCCGATGTGCTGGCGACGCTGAGCAATGCGTTGTTTGACGCAGGTATTTTGCCTTACTACATCCACGTGCTGGATAAAGTTCAGGGCGCGGCGCATTTCATGGTGAACGACGACGAAGCCCGCGCCATCATGAAGGGGCTGATGAGCAAGGTTTCCGGATATATGGTGCCGAAACTCACCCGCGAGATTGGCGGCGAGCCGAGTAAAACCATTCTGGATCTGCGGCTGAAGCAGTCTTAACACATTATCGCCCCCAAATAATTCAAGTTGCAGGTAGGCGGCAAGTGATGGAGTCCCGATGAGCTTACTCAGAAATGATTCGGGTGACTGAACATAGCCAACGCAACTGCGGCTTGAAGTATGAAGGGAGATGCAAAAAGGGATGCCATTGGCATCCCTTTATTCTATCTGGCATTCACGCAATTAAACGGCGTGCAACCCGATTATGGGCACTTATAAACCTGGCCGACCATTTTGCTGTCAACAGGTGCAAAGCTGGACAGGAAGTTCTGTGTCGGGCTGTTTGCACCATAAATGGTGTTGCCGCCCATCGCTGCCGCTTTGTTACGCAGGTCATTGGCTGCACCACGCATGGAGCTGCCGTCACCGCCGGTACCGGAGAACCAGTTGCTTTGGGCACCAGTGACTTCGCCAAGCAGCTGACAATTTGCGCCTGGTTTGTCATCCGTGAATTTCACCTGCTGGCCCGCTGCATCCAGTTGATGAGTGGTACTGCACCCGGCAAGCAGCGCGATAGCTGACAGGCCCAGTAACATTTTAATCCGCATCACTTTCCCCATTTGTTTTTGTAATCACATAAAGCCTATCAGAAAACACCTGGCTCTCTTAGGCATCCGTTGCCACGTACGCCCAAGGTTTGCGCTATCGGTAAAAATCCGAAAACCACGCAGAAATGAGTCTACACGTTAATGACCGGCGACAATGAGAGTTATCTTACTGAACCTGATAAAAAATGGTCAAATAAAAAAACCCGGCCTTTTCAGACCGGGTTTCTTCAGTACGTTAAGTCAGGCAGCAAAACTCACTAACGACCGGGCGTACCTGCGGATAAGCGCAGGGGGATGATGATTACATCATGCCGCCCATGCCGCCCATTCCACCCATACCGCCAGCGCCGCCCATATCGACTTTATCGTCTTTAGGCAGGTCGGTGATCATGCACTCAGTAGTGATCATCAGGCCAGCTACAGAAGACGCGTACTGCAGAGCAGAACGGGTCACTTTAGTTGGATCCAAGATACCCATTGCGATCATGTCGCCGTATTCTTCGGTGTAAGCGTTGTAGCCGAAGCTGCCTTCGCCCGCTTTCACTTTGTTGGCGATAACAGAAGCTTCTTCGCCTGCGTTCACAACGATCTGACGAAGTGGAGATTCCATTGCGCGCAGAGCAACGCGGATACCCACGTTCTGGTCGTCGTTGTCGCCGGTCAGGTTAGCCAGGGTGTGAGCAACGCGGATCAGCGCAACACCACCACCTGCAACTACGCCTTCTTCTACCGCAGCACGGGTGGCGTGCAGGGCATCTTCAACGCGAGCTTTTTTCTCTTTCATTTCAACTTCAGTCGCTGCGCCAACTTTCAGAACAGCTACGCCGCCTGCCAGTTTAGCCACACGCTCTTGCAGTTTTTCGCGATCGTAATCAGAAGTCGCTTCTTCGATCTGCTGACGGATTTGGGAAACACGGCCCTGAATGGTTGCTTCTTCGCCAACGCCATCGATGATGATGGTGGTGTCTTTGTTGATAACAACGCGTTTAGCCTGACCCATATCTTCCAGAGTCGCTTTTTCCAGCTCCAGACCGATCTCTTCAGAGATAACGGTACCGCCAGTCAGGGTTGCGATATCCTGCAACATAGCTTTACGACGGTCGCCGAAGCCTGGTGCTTTCACCGCAGCCACTTTCACGATGCCACGCATGGTGTTCACAACCAGAGTCGCCAGGGCTTCGCCTTCAACGTCTTCAGCAATGATCAGCAGTGGTTTACCGGCTTTAGCAACGGCTTCCAGTACTGGCAGCATTTCGCGAATGTTAGAAATCTTTTTGTCAGCCAGCAGAATGAACGGGCTTTCCAGTTCTATTGAACCGGTTTCTGGTTTGTTGATGAAGTATGGAGACAGGTAACCGCGGTCAAACTGCATACCTTCAACAACGTCCAGTTCGTCTTGCAGACCGGTGCCTTCTTCAACAGTGATGACGCCTTCTTTGCCCACTTTTTCCATCGCTTCCGCGATCAGTTTACCGACAGTTTCATCAGAGTTAGCAGAGATGGTACCAACCTGTGCAATGGCTTTAGAGTCAGAGCAAGGAACAGATAATTTTTTCAGTTCTTCAACCGCGTGGATGACAGCTTTGTCGATCCCACGTTTCAGATCCATCGGGTTCATACCGGCGGCAACCGCTTTCAGGCCTTCGGTGATGATGGCTTGTGCCAGAACGGTTGCGGTAGTGGTACCGTCACCCGCTGCATCGTTCGCTTTGGACGCAACTTCTTTCACCATCTGTGCACCCATATTTTCGAACTTGTCTTCCAGTTCGATTTCACGTGCAACTGACACGCCGTCTTTAGTGATGGTTGGTGCGCCGAAAGATTTGTCCAAAACCACGTTGCGGCCTTTAGGGCCCAGGGTGACTTTTACTGCATCAGCAAGGATGTTTACGCCACGCAGCATTTTCACACGGGCGTCATTACCGAATTTTACTTCTTTAGCTGCCATTGTTAATTTCCCTTAAATTCGTTCTGTTCAGAAAAAAGTGGATCGGGGGACAATCAGGCTTCTACGATTGCCAGAATGTCGCTCTCAGACATGATCAACACTTCTTCATTGTCGATCTTCTCAGCTTTAACGCCGTAACCGTCGTTGAAAATGACGATGTCGCCAACTTTCACATCCAGCGCTTTAACTTCACCGTTTTCCAGAATGCGACCATGGCCGACAGCCAGGATTTCGCCACGGGTAGATTTACCAGCAGCTGAGCCAGTCAGAACGATGCCGCCAGCGGATTTAGATTCTACTTCTTTACGCTTGACGATAACGCGGTCATGCAATGGACGAATTTTCATTGATAACTCTCCTGTGAGCGGGTCCATACTCTATTTTAGGGTTGAATGCCTGGCAAATGTCTGCCTGGCCTCGTGGTTTGTTTAATGGGGGCGATACCTTGCCCTTCAAGGGGAAGAACAGAAAAATTTTCGCTTTTTCTTTCGATGCTCTGTTCATTCAAAAAATGACCTTTGCAGCACTTCCCAACAATCTTTTAACAATCAAGGCCACAGAGATTAGCGATCGCGGTGCTCTGTGTCGTCATCTTTTTTTGGTGAAACCAGACGCACCGGAGTTTCATCCGTACGCTGGAACTCGCCGTCGAAGGTATTTCCTGTCGGCGCGCTGCTTCCCCAGTTGCCGCCAGAGCGAACAATGTTCAGGTGCGGCATCAGTTTTAACGTCAGTCGTTTCTGGATTGGCGGTAACAACAGCAGCAACCCGAGGAAATCGGTAAAGAAGCCCGGCACCAGCAGCAGGAAACCGGCAATCACCAGTGAAACACTTTTCACCATTTCAGCCGCCGGGCTTTCGCCTGCAGCCAGCTTTTGCTGCAACTGCATAAAGGTTTTCATGCCCTGATTTTTCACCAGAGAAACCCCTACGCAGGAAGTGAACACCACCAGCAATAATGTTGTGGCCACGCCAACAACCGCAGCCACCTTGATAAATAAGGTAATTTCAATGTAGGCCAGCAGGAATAACAGTAATAACGGTAACCAGCGCACCGCATTCTCCTTGTAATGAGGCTCCGAAAACTCTGTCGCAAAACGCTGTCACAGAGGCAGTCGTAACCAGGAATAAGTGCCTGCTCAGGTTCTTTGCTTTCAAAGAAATGCAGGCTGACTACACTGAGATGGTGCTACGTCGCAGTGATTTCAAGCACCAGAGCTGATTTAATTGAGCCGCTGAATGAATTGTGAGAATTCTCACAGATACTAAAAACATGCACAGTCATAGGGCAGGATAGTGATCTTAGTACGTGCAATTCGCCTGAAGCAGCATATGATCGCCTTCGTTGCCGAAACAACGGTCGATCGTTTTAAATTTACCACGGCAAGTAACATAATTTTAAACATCGCATAACTCGTTTAGTACCGAAGAGAAGGTTCTCATGTCAAACACCATTCGTATCGAGGAAGACCTGCTGGGCACGCGCGAAGTACCAGCAGAAGCTTATTACGGCATTCACACCCTGCGGGCGATTGAAAACTTCTATATCAGCAACACCAAGATCAGCGATGTCCCTGAGTTTGTTCGTGGCATGGTAATGGTGAAAAAAGCAGCGGCTCTGGCCAACAAAGAACTGCGCACCATCCCGCGCCACATTGCGGATATCATTATTCAGGCGTGCGACGAAGTGCTTGATAAAGGTAAGTGCATGGACCAGTTCCCTATCGACGTCTATCAGGGCGGCGCGGGAACCTCGGTAAATATGAACACGAATGAAGTGCTGGCGAACATCGGTCTGGAACTGATGGGACACCAGAAAGGCGATTATCAGTTCCTGAATCCTAACGATCACCTGAACAAATGCCAGTCCACCAATGATGCCTACCCGACCGGTTTTCGTATCGCCGTGTACACCTCGTTGCTGAAACTGGTTGATGCGATTTCTCAGCTGGGCGACGGTTTCGAGCGTAAAGCGGTAGAGTTCGAAAACATCATCAAAATGGGACGCACGCAGTTACAGGATGCGGTTCCGATGACCCTTGGTCAGGAATTCCACGCATTCAACGTGCTGCTTAAAGAAGAAACCCGCAACCTGATGCGCACCGGCGAATTACTGCTGGAAGTGAACCTCGGCGCAACGGCAATCGGTACACGGCTGAACACACCAGAAGGCTATCAGCAGTTGGCGGTAGAGAAACTGGCGGAAGTCAGCAATCTGGCCTGCGTACCGGCAGAAGACCTGATCGAAGCGACCTCCGACTGTGGCGCCTACGTGATGGTTCACAGCTCACTGAAACGTCTGGCGGTTAAGCTTTCTAAAATCTGTAATGACCTGCGCCTGCTCTCTTCCGGCCCGCGCGCTGGCCTGAACGAGATCAACCTGCCGGAATTGCAGGCGGGTTCTTCTATCATGCCTGCCAAAGTGAACCCGGTAATTCCAGAAGTGGTAAACCAGGTGTGCTTCAAAGTTATCGGTAACGACGTGTGCGTCACCATGGCCGCCGAAGCGGGTCAGTTACAGCTGAACGTGATGGAACCGGTGATTGGTCAGGCGATGTTTGAGTCAGTGCATATTCTGACTAACGCCTGCTACAACCTGCTGGAGAAATGCATCAACGGTATTACTGCCAACAAAGAAGTGTGCGAGTTCTATGTCTTCAACTCTATTGGGATCGTCACTTATCTCAACCCGTTCATCGGCCACCACAATGGCGATATCGTCGGGAAGATTTGTGCGGAAACTGGCAAGAGTGTCAGGGAAGTGGTGCTGGAGCGCGGCCTGTTGACAGAAGCCGAACTGGACGACATTTTCTCTATCGAAAACCTGAAGCATCCGGCCTACAAAGCTAAACGCTACACTGATGAAAATGAACAGTAACAGATTAAATTACTGACCTTTTAAAGGCTCGTTGTTCTGCGGAATAACGGGCCTTTTTACTTTTTGCGGCACAACAATTACATAACAATTAATTATCAATTCCTTATTAATTATCAATCCCTTAAGGAGCAGCAGGATGATGGACGGACAACCATGCTAATCATCGAACTTATTATTGTACTGGCAGCGATTTTCCTCGGTGCGCGTCTGGGCGGGATCGGCATTGGTTTTGCCGGAGGTCTGGGCGTACTGGCGCTGGCGCTGGTCGGCGTCAAACCAGGTACCATTCCCTTTGATGTTATCTCCATCATCATGGCGGTGATCGCGGCGATTTCGACCATGCAGGTGGCAGGCGGGATGGATTATCTGGTACAGCAAACCGAAAAACTGCTGCGCCGCAATCCAAAGCACATCACTATTCTCGCCCCTGTCGTCACCTATTTCCTGACGATTATGGCCGGCACCGGCAACATCTCACTTTCCGCTCTGCCCGTTATTTCAGAAGTAGCGAAAGAGCAGGGAATCAAACCCTGCCGTCCGCTTTCAACGGCCGTGGTCGCAGCGCAGATTGCAATCACCGCGTCTCCCATTTCTGCCGCCGTCGTTTATATGGCGTCAACGATGGAAAACCACGGAGTCAGTTATCTGCATCTGCTGATGGTTATGATCCCCTCGACGCTGGCGGCGGTTATCGTGATGTCGCTGATTGTCAGCTGGTGTTTTGACTCCAAGCTTTCCAACGATCCGGTTTACCTGAAGCGTTATGAAGAAGGACTGATTGAACTGCGTGGCGATAAGGTCATGGAAATCAAACCCGGCGCAAAATTCTCGGTATTACTGTTCCTGCTCGGCGTTCTGGGCGTGGTCGGATACGCAGTGGTAAACAGCCCGAGCCTGGGCTGGGTCGCACAACCGGTGATGACGACCAACAGCGCCATTCTGATTATCATGCTCAGCGTCGCCACGCTTATCACGTTATTATGCCGCATTGATACTGACGCTATTCTGACCTCCAGCACGTTCAAATCAGGCATGAGCGCCTGTATTTGTATCCTCGGCGTGGCCTGGCTGGGTGACACGTTTGTGCAAGCCAATCTCGGCTGGATCAAAGAAACGGCAGGCTCCCTGATTCAGGCGCATCCGTGGCTGCTGGCGCTGATTTTCTTCTTCAGCTCTGCACTGTTGTATTCGCAGGCGGCGACCACCAAAGCGCTGTTGCCGATGGCGCTGGCGCTGAGCGTGTCGCCACTGACCGCAGTGGGCTCTTTTGCCGCTGTATCCGGTTTATTCATTCTGCCGACGTATCCGACGCTGGTTGCTGCCGTGCAGATGGATGACACCGGCACCACGCGCATCGGACGGTTCGTCTTCAACCATCCATTCTTTATCCCGGGCACCATGGGTGTATTCCTGTCGGTACTTTTCGGATTTGGTCTGGGTAGTATTATTCTCTGACAGTTTTTCCGGGGGCTCCGGCCCCCGTTATTGCGGCATTTTCCTTTCGCCAGACAACGTTCAGCACCCACGGGGCTTTCTGCTCGCCGATTGTGCGGGGTATACTCACATTTCATTAACGCGCTGCGGCATGAAGCCGTCCGCATCTTCTGTCGAATCACTCAGTGGCCGAACTCCCGCCGCGACAAAGAGAATTTTACTTCGCATGGATCACCGCATTCTTCGAATTTTCTTCCTGCTTTGCAGCCTGTGTCTTTTGCCGTTTCAGGCGAATGCCTCATTATTTGGAAAACCGGCTGCACCTCAGTTTGTGCCTGTCGATCAGGCTTTCAGTTTTGATTTCCAGCAGAAAGGTCATGACCTCAAACTCAGCTGGCAAATCCGCGACGGCTATTATCTCTACCGCAGTAAAATTGAACTGGAACCGAAGAATGCACAGCTCGCCGCATTCCTTTTGCCAAAGGGACGCGATCATCACGACGAATTTTTCGGTGACAGCGAAGTTTATGAAAATGCGCTAAATGTTGTGGTTCCGATACGTCAGGCCAGCCCTGATGCGACCGTCCGTGTCACTTATCAGGGATGCGCCGCCGCAGGGTTCTGCTATCCACCGGAAACCCGCGAAGTGCCGCTGAGTGCCGTGACGGAACCGGATCGCGCCAGCACGCCAGCGACGGATGCCGCACCGGTTATCGCGACGCCTGAAACACAATCCGCGCCACTGCCTTTCTCTCCGCTATGGGCTTTGCTAATTGGCATCGGCATTGCCTTTACCCCTTGCGTACTGCCGATGTACCCGCTGATTTCCGGTATCATTCTCGGGCGCCAGCGCCCTCACCGCATGAAGCGTATTTTCCTGTTGTCGCTGGTTTACGTGCAGGGCATGGCGCTGACTTACACGCTGCTCGGCATGGTCGTCGCGGCTGCCGGCCTGCAATTCCAGGCGGCACTGCAAAGCCCGTGGGTGTTGATTGTGCTTTCGGTTCTGTTCGTTCTGCTGGCACTGTCGATGTTCGGCACATTCAGCCTGCAATTGCCCTCTTCGGTGCAGACCCGCCTGGCCTTGTGGAGTAATGAACAAAAAGGCGGTTCGCTGCCCGGCGTCTTCATTATGGGCGCACTGGCGGGACTGATTTGCTCGCCCTGCACCACCGCGCCACTTAGCGCGATTTTGCTGTACATCGCCCAGAGCGGGGATCTGCTGGCAGGTGCCGGAACGCTGTATCTGTACGCCTTAGGAATGGGCATTCCGCTGATTATCGTCACGATGTTTGGCAACAAACTGCTGCCGCGCAGCGGGCCGTGGATGCAGTATGTGAAGGAAGGTTTTGGCTTTGTGATACTGGCGCTGCCGGTTTTCCTGCTGGAACGTGTGATTGGCGATACCTGGGGGCTGCGTTTGTGGAGTCTGCTCGGCGTGGCCTTCTTCGGCTGGGCGCTGGTACTGAGCCTGAAAAGCCAGCGCGGTGTGGTGCGGGTGCTGCAGTTAGTCTTCCTTGCGGCAGCGCTGATAGTCAGCCGTCCGCTTCAGGACTGGGCGTTTGCGCCAGCCGGTGACATCACCGCAACACAGCACGCGCTGACTTTCCAGAAAATCCATAATGTCGGTGAACTGAACGCCGCCCTGCAAGGCGCGCAAGGCAAACGCGTCATGCTGGATTTGTATGCTGACTGGTGCGTGGCGTGTAAAGAGTTCGAAAAATATACCTTCTCCGCGCCAGAAGTGCAGAATGAACTGGCAAACACCTTGCTTCTGCAGGCTGATGTCACCCAAAACTCGCCGGAGCAAAAAGCGTTATTAGAACGTCTGAATGTGCTGGGCCTGCCGACGATTTTGTTTTTCGGCCCCGATGGACGTGAGTTACCACAGTCGCGTGTGACCGGGTTTATGAATGCGTCGGAGTTCAGCGCGCATTTGCAGAAAACCCGCCCTTAAACGACACTACCTTTTGAAGTACGCGAATTGTGAGGAGGCAAACGTGCTACGTGAACAAGTTCTCGATAAAACCCTTAATTTCCTGGAACAACGTGGCCTTGCAACATTGTCACTGGAAACTGTCGCCGAACGGGTGGATGTTCCACTCAATGAATTACGCCGTTTCTGGCCGGATGCCGAAGCTCTGCTTTATGACAGCCTGCGTTATCATGGCGAACAGATTGATATCTGGCGCCGCCAGCTGATGCTCGATGAATCCCTTTCTGCGCCGCAGAAATTGCTGGCACGGTACAAAGTGCTGGATGAGCAGGTGCGCCAGCAACGCTATCCGGGTTGTCTGTTTATCGCCGCCTGCACGTTTTTCCCTGACAGCGATATGCCAATTCATCAGCTGGCTCAACAGCAGAAGCTGGCGTCCTACGACTACACGCTGTCACTCTTGCAGGAAATGGGGTCGGACGACGCGGAAATGGTCGCCCAGCAAATGGAACTGATCCTGGAGGGCTGTCTGAGCAGGTTGCTGGTTAAGCGCCAGCTGAACGATGTGGAAGTCGCCCGCAGGCTGGCAGAAGACGTTCTGAACGTCGCCCGTTGCCGCGAACATGGCGCGCTTTCCTGACTCCTTCGGTATTCAGACCAACGAAGCCATCGTTTTTGAATGAAAAGACAGCAAACGAACGCCTTTTATGTGTTTTAGATGACAAAGCCGTTGACGGCACAGGCCCAATACGGTTTAATGCGCCCCGTTGCCCGGATAGCTCAGTCGGTAGAGCAAGGGATTGAAAATCCCTGTGTCCTTGGTTCGATTCCGAGTCCGGGCACCATATTTAAAGAAACCAGCCTAACGGCTGGTTTTTTGCTTTCTGCTTTTCGAAAAACTTCGAACTCTCTTCTTTCGTGACTCACTTCTCATCGCCTCATTCATTTGCACAAAATTCCCGTTTAATCCTGCTTAAAAGTTAGGCCAACGTCCGTTAACGGCCGTGTTCCCGCGTTTTAGACTGATTACTTAGGCTGATAAGTTTCCTCAAAGCTCTAAATAAACAGGAACGTCTCATGAAAATAACCCAGATTGAGGTATTGCGCGTTGCCATTCCATTCAGCAGCGGCAGAGATAAAACGCCAGAGACACAGACCGATGCGTATAATGCGGCATCCCCCGAACTCACCAGAATGGAAACGCTGCTGATAAAAATCAGCACGGACACTGGCCTGCATGGCTGGGGCGAAGGTTTCGGTCATCTTTGTAATCCGATGACCGAAGCTGCACTCAACGGGCTGGTCGGGCGATTTTTCCTCGGGCAAACCTGCCCGCAAAGCCCTGAGGAAATTGCCGTACTGATGCAGCAGGCCGAGATTAATTTCCACGTTTTTGGACGAACCGGCCCCGTGTTGTTTGCGCTTTCTGCCGTCGACATTGCGCTGTGGGATTTGCTGGCAAAAGCCCGGAACCAGCCACTTTGGCAGCTGCTCGGCGCAAAACGTCAGAAAATTGGCGTTTATGCCAGTCTGGTCAGTTATGGCAATCATCCTGAGCGCGTGGCGAAAAAAGTGCTGAGCACCTATCAGGCGGGATTTCGCGCCATTAAATTGCATGAGACTGCTTATCCGGCCATTGCTGCCGCAAGGGAAGTTCTGCCCGCCGATGCCGAACTGATGCTCGATGTAAACTGTCCGTGGAACGTGGAAGAAGCCGCTGAACAGGCGCAGGCTTTACGTTCCCTGAATCTTGGATGGCTGGAAGAACCCGTCTGGCCACCGGATGATTTAGCCGGACTTGCAGAAGTCCGCAAACAAGGGACGCGCATTGCCGCTGGCGAAAATGCCGCTGGCGTTCAGGGATTCGTGGAACATTTCGAGCACGGGTCAATTGACGTCGCGCAGCCGAGCGTCAGTAAAGTCGGTGGGATAACTGCCATGCTGAAAGTGTTTGCGCTGGCTAAGCAGTATCATATCCGCGTTGTCCCACACTGCTTTTATTACGGTGCCGGCCTTATGGCTACTGCCCAACTGGTCGCCACGCTCGACGACAGCGTGAGCCTGGAAGTGCCTTACATACAATGGCAGGAAACGCTTTATCCGCAACTGGACTTCGCACCGCAGATGACGTTGCCGGACACGCCAGGGACAGGTTTTGAGCCATCGCCCTCTGTGATGAAGAAGTACCTGATCAGTTCGCAAACACTTTCCCTGAACGCGGAGGCGGCCCATGCGTAAATCTAACTATCGTGTGGTGATTGCCCTGCTGCTGTTCTTTGCCGGGATGCTCAATTATCTCGACCGTGCGGCATTGTCGGTGATGGCGCCGCTAATCAAAGGCGATCTGCATATCAATGACGCCCAGATGGGTATTTTGTTTAGCGCCTTCTTTATCGGCTACTGCCTGTTCTGCTTTATCGGCGGTTGGAGTGCAGACAAATTTGGCCCGCGCAAAGTGTTCGGCTTCGCGGCCGCATTCTGGTCAGTGTTCTGCGGCGCGACCGCGCTGGTGACAGGTTTCGCGCATTTACTGGTCGTGCGTGTGATGTTCGGTATCGGCGAAGGCCCTATGGGCACCACCACCAACAAATCAATTTCCAACTGGTTCCCGCGCAAGGAAGTAGGCCGTGCGGTCGGGTTTACCAATGCCGGTCAGCCGCTGGGCGCCGCCATTGCCGCGCCGATTGTCGGGCTAGTCGGATTGCGCTTTGGCTGGCGCATTGCTTTCGTGGTCATTGCCGCGCTGGGCTTCGTGTGGCTGGCTGCGTGGATGATATTTTTCCGAGATAAACCTGAACAACATCCACGGGTTTCAGAAGAAGAGAAACAGCTGATTGCCAGTGACCGTCCGGCGACACCGGTAACTCACGACAATAAAGAAAAAGATGCACACAGCTTGTGGTACTACGTCTTTTCCAGACCTGTTCTGGGCGTTGCTGCGGCCTTTTTCTGCTTCAACTACATTCAGTACTTTTTCCTGTCATGGCTGCCAAGTTATCTTACCGATTTCCAGCATCTCGACATTAAGAGTATGAGCATTATCGGCATTCTGCCGTGGCTGGGTGCAACCGCAGGGCTTATCGGCGGCGGGATCATTGCTGATACGTTGTACCGTCGTACCGGCAACTTCTTGTTTTCGCGCAAAGCAGTCATTTTCGCCGGTCTGATTATTGCTGCCGGTTGTGTACTAATGACAGCTTATACCCGCAATACCGCCGGTGCCGTGGCGCTGATTACGGTTGCCAGTATTTTCGCTTACATGACGCCGCAGGCCTGCTGGTCATTGTTGCAGGATATTGTACCGGCTCACCGTATCGGTACCGCCGGAGGATTTGTGCATTTACTGGCAAATCTGGCCGGGATTTTATCCCCGAGTATCACCGGATTTTTAATCCAGTACGGCGGCGGCTATCAGCCCGCGTTCACTCTGTCTAGCGGACTGTCCATCGTCGGGGTAGTCGCGATGGCCATCCTGGTACGCCAGAACAAAGTGAATGAATTATTTGGCAAAAAAGTACCGCAGGAGGACGCCGCCACCGGTCATTAACCCTCCTGTTTTATCCTGTAAGCCCCTGTTCAACCTGCAATTGAATTGATACATTGCAGATTGAACATTGAGCAAATTTATAGGATATAAAATGCCTTCGTCCACAACTCCCCTGCTAGCTTCTGCGTTGAAAACCGGAGATACCATTGGTTTTTTCTCGGCATCGTCACCCGTTACCGCAACGGCTCCTGAGCGTTTTTCTCGTGGAAAAAAATTCCTCGAGGAAAAGGGATTTGTATTGAAAGCAGGATCACTGACGGGGCATTCTGACCATTACCGTTCAGGTTCTGTTGCTGCCAGAGCGGAAGAATTCAATCAGCTGATCCGTGACCCGCAGGTGCGTTGTGTGATGTCGACAATCGGAGGCAATAACAGCAACTCCCTGCTGCCTTTTCTGGATTACGATGCCCTGCGCGCCGACCCGAAAATCATCATCGGCTATTCCGATACCACGGCGCTTCTGGCCGGGATTTATGCACAGACCGGTCTCATTACTTTTTACGGTCCGGCGCTGGCGGCCTCTTTCGGCGAGTTCCCTCCACTGGTTGATGAAACCTGGGGCTCTTTTACCGACATCCTGATGACCCGCCACAACGCGCCGTACCGTTATTCTCTTCCCGCGCACTGGACTGACGAAAAACTCAACTGGAATGACGTCACCCCAGTCAGAGCCAAAAAACTGTATGCCAATACCTGCCGCTTTTTAGGGAAAGGGCGCATTGAAGGACGGGTCATTGGCGGGAATCTGAATACGATGTCGGGTATCTGGGGCAGCCCCTATATGCCGGAAATCCGTCAGGGCGATATTTTGTTTATCGAAGACAGCCTGTTGAATATCGCAACGGTTGAACGCTCATTTGCCATGCTGAAACTTAACGGGATTTTCGACAGGGTGAGCGCCATTCTGCTCGGCAAACACGAACTGTTTGATAGCGCGGGTACGGGCAGACAGCCGGTGGACGTTCTGCTGGAAGTTCTGAACGGGCAGGAAATCCCTCTGGTCGATGGCTTCGACTGTTGCCATACCCATCCTATATTAACGCTCCCGCTGGGCACTGATATTGTTGTCGACTTTGATCGCCAGCATATCGACATCTCCGGCCAGTACCTGCGCTGATCCTCCGCAAATCACGTACTACTAAAATTCCGTACGTGATTTATTAACTTTTCCTGTTTCATACCCCGGCCATTTACATTTCCATCCACTGCTCTGTAAACATTTACTACAGAAATCTGTTTTTAAAATAGAAGGGTTTATACTAACTGCCCTCTGTGAAGCAGTATATAAAGATAAAATACCCGTAAAGCAGCACCGTACTAATTAACTGATGCAGCGGAAATGACCGAATATTCTATACAGGGAGGAGTGGAATGCCCATGGTTTATCTGATTGAAAATCAAATAGTATTCAATCCGGAGGAAAACTCACTTTCATTACTGAGTGATGTCGAAAGTAAGATCGCCGTCTCGAATCCTGCACGGAGAATATTATTATTGTTAATTGAGCAACAAGGCGTTGTCGTCCAGCGTGAAACATTCTTTAAAAAAGTATGGGATGACTACGGTCTGAATGCTAGCAATAACAACCTCAATCACTGCATCAGCAAATTACGTAAAGTTGTCTCCACACTGGGGTATCAGAATGAATTTATTGTCACTGTTCCTAAAGTGGGCTTTATCATCAGAAAGGAAATCATTATTACGACCTGTGCCGATAGCATGGAGACTCAGGTAATAGTAGAAAATAGGGATGAAATAGCTAATCAGCCGGAGATTGTTCTGAAAGAAGATCCCCCTGATGATGAAATAATAAATCATTCTGTGAACCCGCAGCAAAATTCGACGGAACCTGAACCACGGAAGCTAAGAAATCAGCATTATTCTATGATGAGCATGTTAGTGACCACGGCACTGACAGTTTGGGCATTTTTCATTTTTTACAATGATATGAGTGATCCAAAAGCCGACTTAGAGATTGCCAGAATAGGATCCTGCGGTTTGTATTCGACGGCACCTGTCTCACAGTCACATAAAAGTCATTTTATTCAGCTGGCGGAAGATTTTATTCAGAAGAACAATATTTCATGTAAACCAGGGCACATCTTGATATTTCAAAGTGAGATTTACTTATCGCCAATAAACACCGGTTCAGTCCGGGAGTTTCTCGCGCAATGCAGCATCGATGATAATCATAAAGCTAACGTTTGCATAAGCTTTTATATAAATGACAGGACCACGCATGATCAGTGATAGAAAGCCCTTCCCTGTGGGTAAGAAGCCCCTCATTTTTATATTACTTCCTGTCACTGCATTGCTGTTTGTCTTATATGGCATCTTCCTGAAAAGTGATCAGCATGAGTTTCCGGTTAATATTCCCTGCCGGGGAAGTATGATAGTGGAAGCACAATATGATCATCAGAAAGCAAAAATGGTAACTTCCCTGTACTTCAGCTTTCTTGATAAGCAAAAAATTTTAGTTTCACTTAGCGGGACTGCATATTTATACGATCAGGAAGGAAAACTGATAAACAGAAAAACGCTGCTGAGAAATATCTATTATGACCATGTACAGGAGAACAAAGTGACCGATACCTATTCCATGACCAGCAGCCAGATAAACGTTGATAGCATCGACAATATGGACTGGGAGACTTCCTCGCTGTTGCTGATAAACAGTTTTTTTCTGACCGGCCATACCGACACGATGGTGTTGAAAAAATATGACGACAACACCATGCTGATAGAAAATAATCAGTCTTCATTTGCCATATGCGCCTTCAATAAAACGCTTTAAAATCAGCAGGCTGGCTGTCTCCCGTTATTTAAAGTAGAGATACAAATGAAAACCGCAAGCTTGGGCATATCGAGACAGTGTACTAAAGCTTGCCTGAGCTGGCCGCTTTTCGAGCCGCGTGATGGCCGGCGGTGTGATCCCGAGTCGTCTGGCCAGTTCAGTTTTACTCAATCCGGCATCTTCGCGCAGAGTTTGCAGCAGGGCGTGAATGTGTGACTCTGCGATAAGTTCAGGTGCCTGGGCGGAGTAGACGGGTTCCTCCAGCGCCTGAGCCCGTAATTTTGCCGTTCTTAGCATATCGTTCTCCCTTATCTTTGCGGTCAGTAATAGTTAATCTTGACGATCACTGACGCATCAAACTGCCCGAGAGAAAGAGTTTTTCCCGGGATCGCACTCAGCTTTGCAGTGAAGTTTTTGGTGACCTCATTCACATTATTCAGCTCTGCAAAATCATCGTACCGGTTGAAAGTGATCGCTTGCTGCTGATCGTTGTAAAGCATCAGCTTCGCGCCGTTTGAAAGGTCTATCGCAGTACTGTCCAGCAGCGGACTGGCTGTTGAAAATTCAGCCTGCAGCGAAAAATTATCCAGACACCCTTGTTTGACGGCTTTGATGGCAAACGGCAGCGAAATACCTGACGACCGCGAAAGTGTCGTGCTTTGAATCACGCCAAAATCCACAATCTGCGATTCCGGATACACTTTCAGGTCAGAACCACAGGCCAGAAAACGGATCCCCTGCAAGCCCGAAAGGTTATATTTAAGGTTTTTAGCACCGGGTGATTTGTTAATCCCCCTGCTGCCATCAAGCTGGAAAACGGTGAACTGGTCAGCCCCCTGATAATGCCCGCTGGAAGGCGCATTGCCGCTGACTTTGATATAAAGGCGAAACGTCACGTTGACCGTTACATTCTGGCCTTTTTTGATAGGCGCACTGTTGGTACTCAGTCTTTGTTCGTTCTGTTCCAGATCCTGTCCGTTGTAACTGACGCCCAGCAATAACCCCTCACCTATCGACTGAGACTTAGGGTTAAAGTAGAAATGCACAACGTCGATAATCGAGCCTAAAACATTGTCGCAGTAAGCCGTGACGTTGATGTCATTCGATTCCCAGATCTTGGTTCCGACCGGAACATTCGCGGGGATCGCCAGTTGCCCTACCGGTATCGCCGGTTTATCCACGATCCCGGTGCCTTTCTCCACACAATCGAGCGCCAGAGCGCTGCGGGAGAATACAAATAGCAGGATGAGGATTACCATCCGGCAAGTGGGTAATCTGCAAATATCAGGCATAACAATCCCTTTTCTTTGAGGTAATTCCGTTCAGTGAGGCTTCTCACGTGGTTGTTATCGCTTATCATCCTTGCTGATGAGCTGACATTGCACGGACGGGCAGTTGTACTGATTAACCTGAAGACCGCCATAATCATCCATGTAGCCCAGGCTGTAACGGTCGCTGACGTACTGACTGCCGGTCAGCGATTGCGTTGCAAACGGCGCCAGCATCACGCTGTCAAAACCCGATGCATTACCTTTGTTGTCTTTGCCCAGATACCCGACGGTGATGTAAAAAGGTGTCGGGTTCGTCAGTGTCAGACCCTCACTGAGCCGCGTAACCTGCAGCTGTTCCTGCCAGTTGGCTTTCAACAGTTTCCTCAGTTCTGCCGGGCGAAAGAACAACTTCACGCGGCTTTGGATCGCCACCTGCATCACGTTGGCCATATCACTTTTTGGCGGCACTTCCCGCACGTTGAAATAGAACAGCGACTCACGGTCTTTTGGTAAACCGGCGGTTTCCGGCAATTGCAGGATACGGATCTGGCTTTTCTGGCCAGCATCGATACGCTGCATCGGTGGCAGGGCCACCAGCGGCGAAGTGATTTTTTCGCCCTGCGCGTTCTCCAGCCAGACCTGCGCCAGATAAGGCAACTCCTTGCTCTGGTTCTCGAGCATGACGCTGACGGATTTATCGCTGGCGTTGTAGATGATGCGCGTCCGGTCAAGATTCACTGCGGCTAATGCCGGAGAACATGCTCCGGCCAGCATCAGTACGGCAGCACAGCGTAAAATCAGTTTTTTCATCAGGTTCTTCCCTTGCTTATGCGATCCCTTCAGACCGCTTTTCATCGTTATCTGCATGGCAGTAATACCTGCCCTGAACGGGTTTCAGGCTGCGGCGGCACCTGAACCTGGCATTGCTGGTCGTCTCCCCAGCGGACGGTCAGAGATTTTTCGCCTGACACCCCGGCCAGATAGGCCAGACCGCCGTCACCGATGAGTCCGGCTTCGAAACCGGAGCTGTTGTCGGTCACTGACGCTCCCAGTGGCGGATGACTGCCATCTTTCAGGCGGATCACCGCCATCAGACGCTCACCTTTAATCGCGCGGATTTTGCGAAAACCTATCGCCCCTTCGGTCAGGGTTTTGCTGACAACCGAGCTGTAGACTTCCACGTCATCCGGCAAATGGTTCACATCAACGCGGATATCAGAGGTCTGATAGCTGGACACGCCATTCACCACCGCAATGCCATAATCATTGGTCACTGACGCGCCGTCGCTTATCGGGATGCCTTTTACGCCGGTGGACAACATCATGCGAGGCTCGCTGCCCGCGCTGCTCTGATGCAAGGCCGCACCCGCCGCGGTGGCGGTAAATGAGCCGTACCAGTTCGCGTTCACCGCACGGTAATCGTTATTTTTCACGCTGCCGTTGGCGCCGAACTGTCCATACGGCGACATGTGCTGATAGTTAGCGCGGAACACGCCGTTACCTTTTTGCACGTCCGGACTGCTGCCGCCCGCGCCAACGCGCCAGGTATTGTTCGGATCCTGACTGTTGTAGTACGACGCTGTTTGCGAGAAGCCGTCTTGCGAATCCTGTTGTGCGTCGTAGCTGATTTGCTGTCCTGAAGACAGCGGCAGGCTAAGCGAGAGGAACATCTGATTTTCATCGGTGCTGCGGTAATTCAGCTTGCTGGCCGAAAAGGTGGCAGACACGCCGGTAAAGCGCCCGATATCGAAAATCTTGCTGACGGACACGCTGTAGTTGTTACTCGGATCCTCATTCCAGTAGACCTTATGCGTCGCCGACAGATACATTGTGATCGCAGGCCATGGCAGATACTGGTTCGCCGTAATGGTGTACGTTTGTTTGTCATCGCGGGAATAGCCGTCGCCGTTCACCTTGTCGAGGTACTGGTTAAAAGACATAAACGTCTTTTGTGAGAAGCGATAACCGGCAAACGTAATCTGACTGCCGGTCGAATCAAAACGTTTGGAATAGTTGGCGCGATAGCTGAAACCGGTTTGTTTACCCGCATCTGGCACGGTCGCTGAAGAGCGCGTCACGTCAAAAGACACCGCCCCAAGTTTTTGCAGGTTTTGCCCGACACCCAGCGCCTGCGCCTGATAATTTCCCGTTGTCGAAATCAGGCCGCCGTAAAGCGAGAAGTCATTCAGCGCGCCCCAGGACATTTCTCCACTGTAAAAACCCGGTTGCAAAACGCGGTTGCTGCTGCCGGTGGTCGGTTTACCCATTGCCGTCTTAAAGCGCACCTGGCCTTTACGGGTCAGAAAGGGAATGGTGGCCGTCGTCACCTGATAGGTTGTGACGCTGCCATTTTCCTCTTCAATTTTGACGTCCAGCGCACCCTGCACCGCTTCGGTCAGATCCTGAACCACGAACGGCCCCGGCGAAACGTTAGTCTGGTAAATCACCCGCCCGTTCTGGCTGATACTCACTTTGGCGTTAGTTTTGGCGATCCCGGTCACTTGCGGCGCATAGCCCCGCAACGACGGCGGCAACATGCGCTGATCGCTGTTCAGAGACGCGCCAAGAAAGCGGAATGAATCGAAAATGTCAGAGCTCAGGTAAGTTTGTCCGCCAGTCAGACGAGCGCCGATCGAGGGCAATGCCCGGTATACGTATTTCTGCGTCCAGGTGAAATTATCGCTGGCAGGCGTACCTGACGTGCGTGAATTGGAATATTGATAATCCGCACGGGCACGCCAGGCCCCGAGGTTAAAACCGGTGGTGCCGTAGCTGCTAAAGCTGGTCGAGGTATCGCCCTGTTGCGGCATGTAGCGGCTGCCCAGGAGGTTATAGTCAAGCAGAGCACCGTTAACACCTTCATCCCATTGTGAAGGGGGCACCCAGTTTTGATCATGGAACGTCAGCCAGGCCTGCGGAATACTGATATTCAGCGTCTGCCTTTCCTGGTCGTAACGGGTGGTGACTTCCGGCAGTTTATCCAGCGACGTACATTCGCCGTGATGCCACAGGGTAATTTTTTCCCGTGCTGATTTAGTCAGATCGAATTTATCCACCAGCGAAGGCGGTGAACATAACCGGCTATTTTTATTGTCTTCGTTCGGAATATATTGAATGAGGCTCTGGTCGCCCAGAGTACGGCCATTGAGTATCACATCCAGTAAATATTCGCCAGGCGCGATGTAATTGGCGACCTGAAAACGCGATAAATCGACGTTATTGCGATCGGCAGAATCAATAAAGTTAACGTTAAATTCGACCGCCAGGCTTCTGATTGAAATTAAGCATCCCGACAAAAGGAAAATAAGCCATAAGCTTCTCCCCGTCCTTGTCGATGTTCCATCCATCGCAAACAACATAATAAAATCACTTTTTGCTTTTATAGATCAAACATAAACCCCTGGCGCAGGTGCACCTGGAAAATAAAGGGGAGATAACTCCCCTAAATAATAACAATGCTTATTTATAGTTCAGGGCGTATGTTGCCTGAGAAACGATAGTACCGGTCGAAACAGGCTGAGTGTTGGCTTCAACGCGCGCAGCAAATACCAGCTCATTGTTGCCACTGACAAGATTAATATCTTTAGAGGTATCACCGACTTTCAGCAGATCGCCGTTCGCATCAATCAGACGAATGCCTGCGCCCTTGGCACTGCCGGTGTTGGCCAGCAATTCAGTCGCGCTGCTGTCAGGTGTACCGGCAAAAGAAACGGCTACTTTAGACATCGCCGGATATTCAACAGTACCCGCAGTTTGTGCAGTCAGGTCGCAGCCTTGCAGATGAATGGTGTAGTTAACGTTTTGAGAATATTTATTGCCGCTTTCCAGCACCTTATTCGCTACCTGGCCCATATTCACATTAATGTCCTCATCCCCTGGAGCAATAGAGCAAGGCGCATTAATAACGGTTCCGGTGAAATGAATACGACCAGAGCCCTGATCGGTTCCGGTCGGTGGTGTAGTAACATCGTCTGCGAAAGCTGAAGCAGAAATAAGGGCAGATAAAGCAATAACCAGTGTCTTGTTCTTGGCGTTAAACATAGTAAGTCCTTGAGATTGTAACGGTAGCTATTAAGCAGTAAGCCGCTGTTAAGCGATATTATTCGCTGTACCGAAGAGAGCACCCCTCTCTTGCCAGATCAATATACTGATATTTTAAATTTAACGTTATAATAATTTGCTCAATGCAAATATTAAGAGTTTTACACTCGGATTAATCTTTAAACATTGCCATTATGAATGGAAATTAACTCATAGGTTAAAATAAATGATATTAAATGTTCTGCAATGAATAATAACATTCGCATTAGATGAGGTAAGTTAAGCTTTATTTAACCAATTCATTACATTTTTAATCATAAATTTTTACCAACGCGCATTTTTTTCCTTTCATAGCCCCCTTTTATTTCTGTGGTCTGCCCCGCAGTGACCATGCGCATATCTTGCTGTTTTTACTCTGCTTGCGTGATCTGACCCCCAAAAACCAAACAAAGCCAAACCGCAAACTACACTTAACCTTTGATTGACATATCATTAACAAATTAAAGGAGAAAAACCATGAGCCATGTTTATAAGCATCCTATTCCTGCCTCTCTGGCAGAACGTACCCTGATCACACCTGAGAAATATCAGCAGTTTTATCAACAGTCTGTAGAAGACCCGGATGTATTCTGGGCCGAGCAGGCGAAAGTTTTGGATTGGATCAAACCTTTCACAAAAGTGAAGAACACGTCATTCGCGCCGGGAAATATTGATATCCGCTGGTTTGAGGACGGTACGCTCAATCTGGCTGCGAACTGTCTGGATCGTCATTTAACAGAGAAAGGCGATCAGACAGCGTTAATTTGGGAAGGTGATGACCCAAACGCTGAAAACAAACACGTCACCTATAAACAGCTTCATCATGATGTCTGTCAGTTCGCGAATGTACTGAAAGGACTGGGCGTTAAAAAAGGCGACGTTGTCGCTATTTATATGCCGATGGTGCCGGAAGCTGCCGTTGCCATGCTGGCCTGCGCGCGTATTGGTGCCGTGCATTCCGTTATCTTTGCCGGCTTCTCACCGGAAGCCGTCGCTGGCCGTATTATCGACTCCAGCGCCAAAGTGGTGATCACCGCAGATGAAGGACTGCGCGCGGGTCGTACTATTCCACTCAAGCAGAACGTTGACGATGCGCTGAAAAATCCTTCTGTCACCAGCGTGACACATTCCATAATTTTCAAACGCACCGGCAAACAGGGCGAATGGAAAGAAGGTCGTGATATCTGGTGGCATGATGCGATTGATGGCGTCTCGGCTGATTGTCCGGCTGAAGAAATGAAAGCGGAAGATCCGCTCTTTATCCTTTATACCTCCGGTTCCACCGGCAAGCCAAAAGGTGTGCTGCATACCACCGGCGGCTATCTGGTTTATGCCGCGCTCACGTTCAAATACACCTTTGATTATCACGACGGGGACATCTACTGGTGTACCGCTGACGTTGGCTGGGTAACAGGTCACAGCTATTTGCTCTACGGACCGCTGGCCTGCGGCGCAATCAGCCTGATGTTTGAGGGTGTGCCGAATTATCCGACGCCTGCACGTATGGCGCAGGTCATTGATAAACACAAAGTGAATATCCTTTATACCGCACCTACCGCTATCCGTGCGCTGATGGCCGAAGGCGATAAAGCGATTGAAGGCACCAGCCGTGAATCATTGCGGATTATGGGTTCTGTGGGTGAACCGATTAACCCGGAAGCCTGGGAGTGGTATTACAAAACGATTGGTAACAGCCAATGCCCGATTGTCGATACCTGGTGGCAAACCGAAACCGGTGGTTTCATGATAACGCCATTACCGGGTGCTACTGAGCTTAAAGCCGGTTCGGCAACAAGACCGTTCTTTGGGGTTCAGCCTGCACTGGTAGATAACGAAGGTGTCCCACAGGAAGGTGCGTGCGAGGGTAATCTGGTCATCACCGATTCATGGCCCGGACAGGCGCGCACGCTGTTTGGCGATCATGACCGCTTCGAACAGACCTATTTCTCAACCTTCAAAAACATGTATTTCAGCGGAGACGGTGCCCGTCGTGATGAAGACGGTTATTACTGGATAACCGGCCGTGTGGATGATGTGCTGAATATTTCCGGCCATCGTCTGGGAACAGCTGAAATTGAATCCGCATTAGTTTCACATCCTAAAATTGCCGAAGCCGCTGTTGTGGGGATCCCTCATAACATCAAAGGACAGGCTATTTATGCCTACATCACACTAAATCACGGCGAAGAACCGACACCGGAGCTCTATACCGAGGTACGCAACTGGGTGCGTAAAGAGATAGGGTCCATCGCCACACCGGACGTTCTTCACTGGACCGATTCATTACCTAAAACCCGCTCTGGTAAAATTATGCGCCGTATCCTGCGCAAAATTGCTGCCGGTGACACCAGTAATCTGGGAGATACCTCTACGCTGGCGGATCCGGGTGTCGTCGACAAATTGTTGGAAGAAAAACAATCAATGAAAGTGCCGTCGTAATTTTCACCGCCCTGGCGCGGTGAACTCTATCAATGCCTCACAGGAGTCACTGAGATGAATGATCTCATTTATCAGAGAGTTGTAAATAATCCACGCTTCAGGGAACTGGTGCAAAAACGCAGCCGTTTTGCCTGGTTACTTTCAGCGATCACGCTGGTTCTGTACGTTGCCTTTATCCTGCTTATTGCCTTCGACCCGCAGTGGCTGGGAACCCCGCTCTATGAAGGAGCCACGATTACCCGTGGTATTCCAGTTGGAGTGGGGCTAATCGTTATCTCTTTCGTTCTGACCGGAATTTATGTCATCCGCGCAAACGGGGAATTTGACCGGCTCACTGCAGATATTATCCGCGAGGTGCAGCCATGAAGGCGCGTCGCGGCTCTCTCCTTTTGCTGGCATTATCTTTAGCCTTCCCTTTCAGCCTGTTTGCCGCCGAAGGGATCGCAGGTGAAGTCAAACGTCAGCCCCTTAATATTGAAGCGATTGTAATGTTCGTGCTGTTCGTCGGTGCGACGTTATATATCACCTACTGGGCGGCAAAACGCACCCGTTCCCGTCAGGATTACTATACCGCAGGCGGACGCATTACCGGCCTGCAAAACGGCATGGCCATTGCCGGTGACTTTATGTCAGCCGCGTCTTTCCTAGGCATCTCTGCGCTGGTTTACACATCCGGATATGACGGACTGATTTACTCGATCGGTTTCCTGATCGGCTGGCCGATCATCTTGTTCCTCATCGCCGAACGTCTGCGAAATCTGGGTAAATATACCTTTGCCGACGTGGCGTCCTACCGTCTGAAACAGAAACCAATCCGGCTGCTTTCAGCCTGCGGTTCGCTGGTGGTGGTCGCGTTGTATCTGATTGCACAGATGGTCGGTGCCGGTAAGCTGATCCAGCTGCTGTTTGGTCTTAACTACCATGTGGCCGTGATTTTAGTGGGTATCCTGATGGTGCTCTATGTGTTGTTTGGCGGGATGCTGGCAACGACGTGGGTGCAAATCATCAAAGCGATTCTGCTACTGGCTGGTGCGACATTCATGGCGATTATGGTCATGAGATCGGTTGGCTTCAACTTCAACACGCTCTTTACTCAGGCCGTCGCCGCTCATTCCAAAGGGATTGCGATCATGAGTCCGGGAGGATTGGTTTCAGACCCGATATCAGCCTTGTCTCTGGGGCTCGCACTAATGTTCGGTACCGCCGGTTTACCGCATATCCTGATGCGATTCTTCACGGTGAACGATGCTAAGGAAGCGCGTAAAAGCGTGTTTTATGCCACAGGTTTTATTGGTTACTTCTATATCCTGACGTTCATTATCGGTTTCGGCGCTATCGTTCTGGTCAGTGCGAATCCTGCCTTTAAAGATGCCAGTGGTGTGCTGCTCGGCGGCAATAACATGGCTGCCGTACATCTGGCTGATGCGGTCGGAGGGAGCTTCTTCCTCGGCTTCATTTCTGCCGTCGCCTTCGCCACTATTCTTGCCGTTGTTGCAGGTCTGACATTAGCGGGCGCTTCGGCGGTATCACACGACCTTTACGCCAGTGTCATCAAGGATGGTAAAGCGACTGAAAAGGATGAGCTGCGCGTTTCGAAGATAACGGTCATCATTTTAGGGATCGTTGCGATTGCTTTGGGTATTTTGTTTGAAAAACAGAATATTGCGTTCATGGTCGGGCTGGCTTTCTCCATCGCTGCGAGCTGTAACTTCCCTATTATTCTGCTCTCAATGTACTGGTCCAAGCTGACTACGCGCGGAGCCATGATTGGTGGCTGGCTGGGATTACTCACCGCGGTCATACTCATGGTCCTCGGGCCAACTATCTGGGTTCAGATTTTAGGTCATGCTAAACCGATTTATCCGTATGAATATCCGGCGTTATTCTCGATGATTGTTGCCTTCGTGGGTACCTGGTTCTTCTCAGTTACTGATAACTCGCTGGAAGGACAGAAAGAAAGAGAGCGCTTCTATCCTCAGTTTGTACGCTCACAGACAGGGATCGGGATCTCTCAAAGCTCTAATCACTGATTGTTATAGTGTCAGAAACGCAAAAGGCCATCCCTGAGGATGGCCTTTTGTTTGGATATTTTTGTCGTAAAACGCTTAATCGTATAAAAGACAAAAGCCCTGCACATTGTGCAGGGCTTTTGTCTTATTTGATGCCTGGCAGTTCCCTACTCTCGCATGGGGAGACCCCACACTACCATCGGCGCTACGGCGTTTCACTTCTGAGTTCGGCATGGGGTCAGGTGGGACCACCGCGCTAGTGCCGCCAGGCAAATTCTGTTTCATTCATACCGCTCACCTTAAATCAGG
>NZ_RAHH01000025.1 GCF_003602095.1 Rahnella woolbedingensis
GCAGGGATAAACTGAGAGGGGAGTCACAAAGAATTCTTATTTAAGCAGGAGTGAAATATATGCATGTTTTGCACAAAAAAATGCCCACTGTGGTTTGCACGGTGGGCATTTTTGCTCAGATGAGATAGCCGGAAACTCAGGTCACCGGTGCCGGGTTAAATACCGCCAGCGCATTGTGGATACCCCAGGTGTCTGACCAGGTTTTCTTGCGGCCGCTGGCGATATCGAGGATAAAGTGGAACAGCTCCCAGCCGACGTCTTCGATAGTTGCATCACCGGTTGCAATCGTCCCGGCGTTGATGTCCATCAGGTCATGCCAGCGGTTAGCCAGTGTGGTGCGGGTCGCCATTTTGATTACCGGTACGGCCAGCAGGCCATAAGGCGTACCGCGTCCGGTGGTAAAGACCTGAACGGTGATACCTGAAGCCAGTTGCTGCGTGCCGCAGACAAAATCACTGGCGGGCGTTGCGGCGAAGATCAGCCCCTTTTTGGTCGGACGCTGACCCGGTGACAACACTTCAGAAATCGCGCTGGTGCCGGATTTCGCAATCGATCCAAGCGCTTTTTCAACCACGTTCGCCAGTCCGCCTTTTTTGTTGCCCGGAGACGGGTTGGCGCTGCGGTCAGTCTGGCCCATAGACAGATAATCATCGTACCAGGCCATCTCTTCCAGCAGGCGTTTGCCGACGCTGACATCCGCAGCACGCGGGGTGAGCAGATGGATTGCGTCGCGCACTTCGGTCACTTCCGAGAACATGACGGTCGCGCCGCAGCGTACCAGCAAATCTGATGCGTATCCGACCGCCGGGTTGGCGGTCACGCCGGAAAACGCATCGCTGCCGCCACACTGAGTACCGACCACCAGATCAGACGCCGGGCAGGTTTCGCGCTGGCGGCGGTTCAGGCGTTCCAGATGGAATTGTGCGACGGTCAGGATATCGTCGACCATCGACTGGAAGCCGACGTGCTGTTCATCCTGCAAACGCACAATGTGGGTGTCGTCGAGCGAAATAGCCTGCACGTCCGGCGTACCTTCCAGCAAGCGTTCCGGCTGCAACTTCTCGCAACCTAAGCCGACAACCATGACTTCGCCGCCAAAGTTCGGGTTCAGCGCCAGATTGTGGATCGTGCGGATAGGAATCACCGCTGCCGGAGCGTTAATCGCCACGCCGCAGCCGTATAGATGGTTCAGCGCGACAACGCCGTCGACGTTAGGGAATTTCGGCAGTAAATCGCGCTCGATAATTTTCACCACGTAATCAACCACGCCCGCTACGCAATGCACGCTGGTGGTAATGCCGAGCAGGTTTTTTGTGCCTACGCTGCCGTCTTCATTGCGATAGCCTTCAAACGTGTAGCCCTCAAGCTTCGGTAAGGCCGGGGGAACGCGTGTCGCCAGCGGCAGGCTGGCGAGCTCCGGTGCAACGGGCAATTCGACCAGCGATTCGTCAATCCAGCTGCCTTGCGGGATTCCCCTCACGGCATAACCGATGACTTCACCATAACGAATAATATCGCCACCTTTGGCAATAGGATCTAAAGCAACTTTATGGCCTTGCGGAATATGCTCAATTAATTCCAGACCATTAGAAAACCGGGTGCCGGCTTTTAAACCGTTATCGTTCACAATAATGGCAACGTTGTCGCTTTCATGGACCTTAATGAAAAGCGCTTCGGTTGCATGTTCTTTATCTTTATTACGTGACATAACTGTCTCCGCGTTTATTAAACATCCCGGACCAAAACGGTCCGGTTAATTCTCTGAAGTTGACGCTTAACGACGTTTCTCAAAAACATGCTCTGGCAATACAGGGTATGACGCTCATTATAAGACAGTCTTCCCCGAATCTCATTGTGCAACTGACCAGCTTTTTACCGGTTTAACATCATTCTGTGGGGCAGGTGACAGAATAAATGTGATGAATATCACCCTTTGCTTTGCGCGGTTATAGACGCAATGCAATCTGTGATTCCCCTCCCATCTTGATGTGTGAATGCAAAAGAATACTCGCAATAATCTGCTATATTCTTGGGCGAATGCACAGTGTTATTTCGGGGGCTCTTTTTTATACTGTATTGGCCCTCTGAAGGTGACGTTTAAAGTAATACAGGTAGATTTCATATAAAGCTTAATTAAGGGTTAATTTCCTGTTCGTATAAAAAAAGGATACGAAGAATAACGCTGGTGAGTGCCATGGCGTTATTTCAATGGCGATGAATTCCCTGAAAGAATTTTTCAATATTACAACGAAGGTCACCATGAACATTCAATCTCAGTCACGGACAATCGCGCAAAGTAAGGTACGAACTCATATTCGTTACTATATTTTGCTGATTATCTTTTTAATCACGGCGGTGAACTATGCTGACCGTGCAACGCTTTCCATTGCAGGGACCGAAGTCGCGCGTGAGCTGGGGCTTGATGCTGCGGATATGGGGCAAATCTTTGCGGCATTCGGCTGGGCCTATCTGATTATGCAACTGCCGGGCGGATGGCTGCTGGACCGCTTTGGTTCGAAAAGGGTGTATACCTACAGCCTGTTTTTCTGGTCATTGTTTACCTTGTTACAGGGTTTTGTCGGCTGGTTCCCGCTGGCGTATGGTGCCCTGACGCTGTTCATCCTGCGCTTTATGCTGGGATTTTCCGAAGCGCCTTCTTTTCCGGCTAACGCCCGAATTGTCGCGGCCTGGTTCCCGACCACAGAACGCGGCACCGCCTCGGCGATTTTTAACTCCGCACAATATTTTTCCCTGGCCCTGTTCTCACCGTTACTCGGCTGGCTGACCTACGCCTGGGGCTGGGAGCATGTCTTCATCGTCATGGGTGTGATGGGTTTTGTGCTGACGCTGGTGTGGATCAAATTTATCCATAACCCACCTGAGCATCCGAATATTTCCAAAAGCGAGCTGGAGTTTCTCAAAGAAGGTGGCGCGGTAGTAGATATCGACCACAAGAAAACCGACACCGCGAAAAGTGGCCCGAAATGGAGCTACGTACGCCAGATGTTGAGCAGCCGCATGATGCTTGGGATCTTCTTCGGTCAGTATTTCATTAACAGTATTACGTGGTTCTTCCTGACCTGGTTCCCGATTTATCTGGTTCAGGAAAAGGGCATGTCTATTCTTAAAGTGGGGATGATTGCCGCAATCCCGGCGCTGTGTGGATTTGCTGGCGGCGTGCTGGGTGGCGTGTTTTCGGATTTCCTGATCAGACGCGGTTACTCGCTGACCGTGGCGCGTAAAGTCCCTATCGTTCTGGGCATGTTGTTAGCCACCAGCATCATCTTGTGTAACTACACCGATAACAACGCACTGGTCGTCACCCTGATGGCGCTGGCGTTCTTTGGCAAAGGCTTTGGTGCGCTGGGCTGGCCGGTGATTGCTGATACCGCACCGAAAGAAGTCATCGGCCTGTGCGGAGGCATCTTCAACGTGTTCGGTAACGTGGCCTCTATCGTGACGCCGCTGGTTATCGGCTACATGGTGAAAGGGCTGCATTCATTCAATATGGCATTAATTTTTGTGGGCTGTTCAGCACTGATGGCGATGCTTTGCTATCTGCTGGTCGTCGGCGATATCAAACGCCTGGAACTTAAGAAACAGTAAATTTTGATGCGGGCATTCCGGACTTCCGGCTCTGCCCCTTTGATGAGGTCAGATATCAGATATGAGTAATCAAATGATTCCAAACCGCTTTCGCCAGGCCTTGCTGCAAGGAAAAACGCTGATTGGTTGCTGGTCAGCCCTGTGCAGCCCGATTACTACCGAAGTGCTCGGTGTGGCGGGCTTTGACTGGCTGCTGCTCGATGGCGAACACGCGCCGAATGATGTGACCACTTTTGTACCGCAGCTGATGGCGCTGAAAGGCAGCCGCAGCGCGCCGGTGGTTCGTCCGCAATTTAATGATCCGGTAGTGATAAAGCGTCTGCTGGATATCGGTTTCTATAACTTCCTGATCCCTTTCGTGGAAACGCAGGAACAAGCTGAACTGGCCGTGGCATCGACGCGTTATCCGCCCGCGGGCATCCGTGGCGTGTCTGTTTCGCATCGCAGCAACATGTTCGGCACCGTGCCGGATTACTTCACCAGCATCAACGACAATATCGCGGTGATGGTGCAAATCGAGAGCCAGCAGGGCGTTGATAACCTGGATGCCATTGCGGCAGTTGACGGCATCGATGGCATTTTCGTCGGGCCAAGTGATCTCGCCGCAGGGATGGGGCATCTCGGTAACGCCGGGCACCCAGACGTACAGGCCGCCATCCGCCACATCTTTGCGCGTGCCAAAGCGCACGGCAAAGCCAGCGGGATCCTGGCGCCGGTTGAAGCCGATGCCCGCCGCTATCTGGAGTGGGGCGCGACCTTCGTGGCCGTCGGCAGTGATTTAGGCGTTTTCCGCGCAGGTACGCAGGCGCTTTGCGATCGCTTCACCAAGTGATCCGCTCTCATAACATCAAAAAACAGAGGATACCGGAATGAAAATTGGCTTTATTGGTTTAGGCATCATGGGCAAGCCTATGAGCAAAAACCTGCTGAAAGCAGGTTATGAGCTGGTGGTGATGGATCGCAATCTCGATACCGTCGGTGAAATCGTCAAACTGGGTGCGACGGCGGCAGATACCCCAAAAGCCGTGGCTGCGGTTTCTGACGTTATTATCACCATGCTGCCAAACTCGCCGCAGGTGAAAGAAGTGGCGCTGGGCGAAAACGGTCTGATTGAAGGCGCGCGTCCGGGCACTATTTTCATCGACATGAGTTCTATCGCACCGCTGGCCAGCCGTGAAATCAGTCAGGCGCTGGCCGCTAAGCAAATCTCGATGCTCGATGCACCGGTCTCCGGCGGAGAGCCCAAAGCCATCGACGGCACCATGTCTGTCATGGTGGGCGGGGACAAAGCCGTGTTCGATAAATGCTTTGAGATCATGAAAGCGATGGCGGGTTCTGTGGTACATACCGGTGACATCGGCGCAGGTAACGTGACCAAACTGGCGAACCAGGTGATTGTGGCGCTTAACATTGCGGCAATGTCCGAAGCGCTGGTGCTGGCGACCAAAGCGGGCGTGGATCCTGAGTTAGTTTTCCAGGCAATTCGTGGCGGACTGGCGGGCAGCACCGTGCTGGAAGCGAAAGCGCCGATGGTGATGGATCGCAACTTCAAACCGGGTTTCCGTATTGATTTGCACATCAAAGATTTAGCTAACGCACTGGACACCTCACACGGCGTCGGCGCGCAACTGCCTCTGACCTCGCTAGTCATGGAAATGATGCAGGCACTGAAAGCGGATGGTCACGGGCAATCTGACCATAGCGCCATTGCACGCTATTATGAAACCTTAGCGAAGGTTGAAGTTACCCGTTAGTCTGCGGCGGCAGCGCGACCCTGAGCTGAGCCTCGCGTCGCGTTGCCCTTCAGGCAGGATGCAAAACTGACAGGACGCTTTTCCACATCGGCGCGTGCAGTTTATGAAGGTAATGACTTTATGAAAATAGTGATCGCACCGGATTCATACAAAGAAAGTTTGTCTGCTTTGGATGTGGCAAAAGCCATCGAAAGTGGTTTCCGTGAGATTTTCCCCGAGGCGGAATACGTCAAACTGCCCGTGGCCGATGGCGGAGAAGGCACTGTTGAGGCGATGGTGGCGGCTACAGGAGGCCGCGTCGTTAAAGTGAATGTCACCGGACCGTTGGGAAAACCCATCGAAGCGTTCTTCGGTTTGTCAGGTGATGAGAAAATCGCTTTTATCGAAATGGCAGCGGCCAGCGGGCTGGAAAGCGTTCCGCCTGCGCAACGTAATCCGCTGAAAACCACGTCTTACGGTACGGGTGAACTGATCCATTCAGCGCTCGATCATGGCGTGAAACACTGCATTATTGGCATTGGCGGCAGTGCAACCAATGACGGCGGCGCGGGCATGATGCAGGCGCTCGGCGCAAAACTGCTGACCAAAGAGGGCAGTCAGATTGGGCAGGGTGGCGGCGAGCTGGAAAAGCTGCATCACATTGATATCAGCGGTCTGGATGAAAGAATAAAAAAATGTCGGTTTGAAGTCGCGTGTGACGTGACCAATCCGCTGACCGGTAAGGACGGCGCGTCTGCCATCTTTGGCCCGCAAAAAGGCGCGACACCGGAGATGATCGAACAGCTCGATGGCTATCTGCATCATTATGCACAGGTGATCAAAAAGGATCTGGGCATTGATGTTGAACATGTACCCGGCGCAGGCGCGGCGGGCGGCATGGGCGCGGCACTTTACGGATTCTGTCATGCGGAATTACGTCAGGGGATTGAGATCGTCACCGATGCGCTCGGGCTGGATGAGCTGGTGAAAGATGCAACGCTTGTGATCACCGGCGAAGGGCGTATCGACAGCCAGAGCGTGAACGGCAAAGTGCCGATTGGTGTGGCGCGGGTGGCGAAGCGCTATAACAAACCGGTGATTGGTATTGCCGGCAGTCTGACCAAAGATGTGGATGTGGTTTATGACCACGGGCTGGACGCTGTTTTCAGTGTGCTTTACAGCATTTGTACGCTGGATGACGCCCTGAAAAATGCCGCTGACAACCTGCGTAAATCCGCGCGGAATATTGCCGCGACCATTAAGTTATCGCAAAAACTTTAACCGGCAGCACTCAGTTAAAAAAACCGGCGTTCAGGCCTTACCTGCGCCGGTTTTTGTATTTTATTTCCGCTGTTTTTACGATAGGTTTTAGAAACATCCGCCAGAGAGAAAACACGTATGCCAGAGATTGATTTTTCACAGCAGCCGGTAAATACCCTGACCAAGGGATTGGGGCCGCTGAGCGCCGGTGCGCGCAAGGGCGATATTCGCGGGCAGGGCTGGAATATTCTGCGTGAAGACGTCAGCCTGCCGGTCGCGGTGCTGCTCGAAGAGAGAGTCGAACATAATCTTTCCTGGATGCGAGAATTTATCCAGCGCTATGAGCTGAAACTGGCACCGCACGGCAAAACTACCATGAGTCCTGAGCTGTATCAGATGCAGCTCGAATTTGGCGCGTGGGGCATTACGCTGGCGACGGCGCCGCAGGTCAACGCCGCATTCGCGCATGGCGTGCGTAAAGTGATTATGGCCAATCAGCTGGTCGGCAAAGGCAATATGGCGATGATCGCCGGGCTGATGCGTGAAGACCCGGCTTTCGATTTCACCTGCATTGTGGATTCGGCAGATAATGCCGACGCGCTCGGTCATTACTTTGCCAGCCAGCAGCTGAAACTGCGCGTGATGTTTGAATATGGTATTGCGGGCGGCAGAACCGGCATTCGCACCGACCAGCAGGAAGCCGATGTGCTGGCGGCGGTAAAACGCTGGCCGCAGTCGCTGGCGCTGGTCGGCGTCGAGCTTTACGAAGGGGTCAGCAATGACGAGGCGGTGATCCGCGGTTTTCTGCGCCACGTGATGACCCGTACACACGTGCTGGCGCAGGCCGGAGAATTCGCCGAGCCACAGGTGATATTAACCGGCGCCGGTTCCGCCTGGTTCGATGTGGTGGCAGAAGAACTGACGCGGGAAGAAACGCATCTGGATGCTGAAAAACGCTATACGCTCGATATCATTCTGCGTTCCGGCTGCTATGTGACGCACGACGTCGGCGCGTATCAGACGGCGCTCGAGCGGATGCAAACCAGTAATCCGGTGGCGCGCGAGATGAACAGCAGTTTACAGCCCGCGTTGCAGGTCTGGGCAGCGGTGCAGTCGTTGCCGGAGCCGGGCAGGGCGATTATCGCTTTCGGTAAGCGTGATGCCGGTTATGACGCCGGATACCCGAAAGCCGCCGGACACTTTCGTCCGTGCAGCGCCAAACAGGCGGGATACACCACGGTGGTGCCCGCGCCTGAAGAGTGGAAAGTGTTCTCTATGATGGATCAGCACGCGTTTATGTCGATACCGGAAAACGCCGATCTGAAAGTGGGTGACATGCTGGTTTTTGATATCAGTCATCCGTGCCTGACTTTTGACAAATGGCGTCAGCTGCTGCTGGTGAACGAGCAGTGGGATGTGACCGGCGCGGTGACGACCTGGTTCTGATCTCTGAATTTTAAAAAAACGCCCGGACTGAGCCGGGCGTTTTGCTGATCGTCGCAGGATGTTATCTCCGGCTTTTACCTCGGCAGGTAGGCTACTGCTACGCGCTTCACATTATCGATTTCATCGAGCAGTTCAAACCATTCCGGCTCCAGTGTTTCCACTTTCACGCCCTGGCGCAGCTGTTGTTCGATGTAGAAACACAGCTGTTTCAGGCGCGGCACGCCGCTGTAACTGCAACTGCCATGCAGTTTGTGGATAAGCGCCAGAATATCGTTGTCGGGTTCGCCGCGCGTGACCGCCTCAACGCGTTCTGCCACCTGCGGCAGGAACTCCACCAGCATTTGCAGCAGGTCCTGCGCCAGCGCCACTTTATTGGCCGACTGACTTAATGCCAACTGCCAGTCGAGCGTGCTGATCGGCGCAAGTTCTTCTCTGGCCTGCAACGGGGAATCCAGCTGCGTCTGGTGAGTCTGATGCCGTGACAGCACATTTTTCAGCATACTTTCATCAATCGGTTTCGACAGATAATCGTCCATACCCAGTTTCAGCAACTGCTCGCGCTCACCGCTGAGCGAGTGCGCCGTGACCGCTACCACCGGCGTTTTGGCGTGGCGCGCCATCTGATGAATGATTTCGCTGGCGCGGATACCGTCGATATCCGGCATTTGAATATCCATCAGAATAATGTCGAGATCGGTATGCCGGGCGACTTCAATCGCTTCTTCACCGCTGTGACACAGCACGGTGGTTTCTACCAGCTCTTCCAGCAACGCACCTATCAGTTTGAGGTTGGCCGGATTGTCATCCACCGCCATGGCGGTCAGCGGCAGGCGGGACGTTTTGTTCTCATCACTGTTGATCACCCGCACCGACGCCTGCTGCTCTTTCAGTAACAGTGGCAGTAAACGGATACTCGACATCGGTTTGATAAGACATGCCTCGACGCCGCGTCGTTTCAGCTCTTCGGCATCCACCTGGAACTGGCTCGGCAGCGCCAGCAACAGATGCTGGGTCATGCTGAGCACCCTTTGCAGTTTACTGTCGTAATCGGTCAGAGCCTGATCAGGTATCACCGGAATGCTGCACAGCATGATGTCGTAAGACGCGTCTGGAAGCGCTGCCAGCGTGGTGCGGTGCGTGATATCCAGCGGCGTGGCCTGCAGGATTTCCATCGTCGCTTTTGCCGCTGCGGGGTTGGCTTCGACATACGCCAGACGTTTACCTTCAAGATGACTCATTGAAACCGGCGTGATGTGGCGGTTTTCATTGAGCTCAAGCGTGACGTGGAACCAGAAGGTCGAGCCGCGGTTAATCTGGCTATAGAAACTGATATCGCCGCCCATTTCTTTGACCAGCCGCTGGGTGATCACCAGCCCTAATCCGGTACCACCGTGACGGCGTGAAATGCTGGCATCTGCCTGACGGAATGCCTGGAACAGCTGCGACTGCTGACGCTCGGAAATCCCGATGCCGGTGTCGTGAATTTGCACTTCCAGTTCAACCTGTAAATTGTTGTGAGAGCGCAGTTCCACGTTGATATCAATGTTGCCGGTTTCGGTGAATTTAATCGCATTTCCCAGCAAGTTAGTAACGACTTGCTGCATGCGCATCGGATCGCCGAGCACGTTTTCCGGCACATTGTTGTGGACATTCAGCGTCAGCTCCAGCCCTTTATCGTGAGCGGTATGCGCCAGCAAAATCACCACTTCATCGAGCATTTCACGCAGCGAGAACGGAATATGCTCCAGCACCAGTTTGCCGGCTTCCAGTTTTGAGAAATCCAGCACGTCATTAATGATAGTCAGCAGATGATTTGCCGAACGTTCAATAGTTTGCAGATAATCCGCCTGCGTCGGCGACAGCGGGGTTTTCAGCGTCTGGCGGGTAAAGCCAATCACACCGTTGAGCGGGGTACGCAGCTCGTGGGACATATTGGCCAGGAATTCAGATTTGATACGTGCTGCTTCCTGCGCACGCTTTTTCGCCAGATCCAGCTCAACGTTCTGGATTTCCATCTGCTCCAGCGTTTCACGCAGGTCTGACGTTGCCTGATCGATGTTCTGTTGCACTTCCTCGTGATACGCCGTCAGCGACATCGCCATCGAGTTGATGCCGTTTTTCAGCATGCTCAGTTCGCCCGGCATAGTGCCTTCCACGCGGCTGTCGAGTTGCCCGCGGCGGATACGGTCAACGGTATTGACCATATTGCGGATAGGGCCGGTGACGTCACGCATCAGGCGGTAAGCGAACAGTGTGGCGATACCCAGACACAGCAGCAGCAACATGGCGGAAACGAACGCTTCCTGATACTGCGCCAGTTTGACCGAACGTAAATCCAGTTCAATGGCGATGTAACCTAACGTGTGATCCGGCGAAGCGCTGAAAGACGCGTCGTCGGTTTCCGTATGGTTTTCGGCCTGAATAGGCGTGCGTAAGATCAGCACATCTCCGGAACGTTCCTTGGTGATTTCACGGGGAATATCTTCAACGCGTTTTACCTGCAACGGACTGCTGTCATGCTGAGTGGTGGAGCTGGCAAACAGTTTGTTGTCGCCATCAAACACGCTGATGCTGCGCACAATATCCGAATGATTGCGGTGCAGGCGGCTGATCAGGCGCTTAACCGGTTCGCGTTCACGGAACGTCATACCATATTCGCTCGCGACCGCCAGAGGCTCGATAATACTGGCTCCGGCTTCTGTCAGCTGATTCTGCAATTCGTTGTAGCGATGCACTACAAAGAAGGTGCTGAGCAGCAAACCGATCATTAAAGTCGGTGCCAGAATCAGGATCATCATCCGTGCGCGAAGGCTATATTTGGTCATGGGGTTCCAATGTGGGAGAATTAGCTCCAGCTAAGCTTAATAAACCAGCGTGTAATCGACAATAATGGCTCAATTCTACTCTCCGAACCGCCGCGTGACGACCCGGCAAACGATAACTGTGACCGCTACCGACCTTGATGCTTTCGGGCAGGGCGTGGCACGCCACAACGGCAAAGCCGTGTTTGTCACTGGATTACTGCCCGGTGAACAGGCAGAAGTCACTTTAACAGAAGATAAAAGTAAGTACGCCAAAGGGCGTCTGAAACGTTTGCTCACCACCAGCGCCGATCGCGTGAAACCGGTGTGTCCGCACTATTCGGTCTGCGGCGGTTGTCAGCAACAGCATGCCAGCGAAACGCTGCAACAGAGCAGCAAATCGGCATCACTGCTGCGCCTGATTGCGCGGGAAACCGGGATGGTGGCCGAGCCTCAGCCGGTGATTGCCGGTCCGCAATATGGCTACCGTCGTCGTGCGCGTCTGGGATTACAGAGAGCTGGCGCGAAACCGGGACGCAAACCGGGCAACGGTCCGCTGGTGATGGGATTTCGTCAGGAAGGTTCCAATGACCTGGTGGGGATCACCCGCTGTCCGGTACTGCGCCCGGAGCTCGAGCAACTGCTGGTGCCGGTGCAGGAATGCCTGTCCTCGCTGACGGCGGCGAAGCGCCTCGGGCATCTGGAACTGGTGCTGGCCGATAACGGTCCGCTGCTGGTGCTGCGTCATCTTGATCCACTCAGTGACGCCGACCGCGCGCGTCTGAAGACTTTTGCAGCGCAACATCAGATAACGATTTATCTGGCACCCGACAGCGACACGCTGGAGCGTTTATGCGGCGAAACACCTTATTATCAGATTGATGGTTTGAATCTGAAATTTGGTCCGCGCGATTTTATTCAGGTCAATGATGCCGTTAACCAGCAAATGGTGGCACAGGCCTTGCAATGGCTGGAACTGACTCCTGACGACAGGGTGCTGGATTTGTTCTGCGGAATGGGAAACTTCACCCTGCCGCTGGCAAAAAGAGCTAAGCAGGTTGTCGGCGTCGAAGGTGTTGCTACACTGGTGGCGAATGGGCAAGATAATGCCCGGAATAATGGATTAGAAAATGCGTCTTTCTTCCACGAAAATCTGGAGGATGACGTCAGTAAACAACCCTGGGCGGCGCAAGGATTTAATAAAATCTTGCTGGATCCGGCCCGGGGCGGCGCTGCTGGCGTGATGGCGCATATCGTTAAGCTTGCCCCGGCGCGTGTGGTGTATGTCTCTTGCAACCCCACAACATTGGCGCGGGACAGTAAAATTTTGTTGGAGGCGGGCTATCGTTTAGCTCAGGTGCGTATGCTGGATATGTTCCCGCACACCGGGCACCTTGAATCGATGGCTCTGTTTATCAACCCGTCTGACACAGGCGTTGTGTCAGAAACGTAGGGAGAGGGTATGGTTGCGGTAAGAAGTGCACATCTGAACACGGCTGGCGAGTTCGCGCTCGACGACTGGATCAACAGTTTAGGACTGTCCAGCCAGCAATCATGTGAGCGTTTAGCCGAAACCTGGCGCTACTGCGAGCAACAAACGCAGGGCCATCCTGACGCCTCGCTGCTGCTGTGGCGCGGCCTTGAGATGGTCGAAATCCTCTCGACCCTCAGCATGGATAACGACAGTATGCGCGCGGCGCTGCTGTTCCCGCTGGTTGATGACGGCGTCATCGACGAAGACACGCTGACCCAACAGTTTGGCAAAGGCATCACCGATCTGGTGCACGGCGTGCGCGATATGGACGCTATCCGCCAGCTGAAAGCCACGCAAAACGACTCCATGGCCTCCGAACAGGTGGACAACGTCCGCCGCATGTTGCTGGCGATGGTGGAAGATTTCCGCTGCGTGGTGCTCAAACTTGCCGAACGTATCGCGCACCTGCGTGAAGTGAAAGATGCGCCGGAAGAAGAACGTGTCCTGGCAGCGAAAGAATGTACTAATATCTACGCGCCGCTGGCCAACCGTCTGGGTATTGGCCAGCTGAAATGGGAGCTGGAAGATTTTTGCTTCCGTTATCTGCACCCTGATGAATACAAACGCATTGCCAAACTGCTGCACGAGCGTCGTATCGACCGTGAGCAGTACATCGACGACTTTGTGTCGACGGTAAAAAATGCGATGGCGGAAGAGGGCATCAAAGTTGATGTCTATGGCCGCCCGAAACATATCTACAGCATCTGGCGCAAGATGCAGAAAAAATCCCTGTCCTTCGACGAACTCTTCGACGTGCGTGCCGTGCGTATCGTGGTGGAGCGTTTGCAGGATTGCTACGCCGCGTTAGGGATTGTGCACACCCATTTCCGCCATCTGCCGGATGAGTTTGACGATTACGTCGCTAACCCGAAACCCAACGGTTATCAGTCGATTCACACCGTGGTATTAGGCCCGCGCGGTAAAACGCTGGAAGTGCAAATCCGTACCCGACAGATGCATGAAGATGCCGAGTTGGGCGTCGCGGCGCACTGGAAATACAAAGAAGGCACGGCGGTGGTCGGTGGCCGCAGCGGGGGTTACGAAGGGCGCATCGCCTGGCTGCGTAAACTTATCGCGTGGCAGGAAGAAATGGCCGATTCGGGCGAAATGCTCGACGAAGTGCGCAGCCAGGTCTTCGACGACCGCGTGTACGTGTTTACGCCAAAAGGCGACGTTATCGATCTGCCGATGGGTTCCACGCCGCTCGACTTCGCTTACCACATCCACAGCGATGTGGGTCACCGTTGTATCGGGGCGAAAATCGGCGGGCGCATTGTGCCGTTTACCTATCAGTTGCAGATGGGTGACCAGATTGAAATCATCACCCAGAAGCACGCGAACCCAAGCCGCGACTGGCTGAACCCGAGCCTCGGTTACGTCACGACCAGCCGCGGACGCTCAAAAATTCAAAACTGGTTCCGTAAACAGGATCGCGATAAAAACATTATTGCCGGTAAGCAAATCCTCGATGACGAGCTGGACAGGCTGGATATCAGCATCAAAGATGCCGAGAAACTGCTGCTGCCGCGCTATAACGTCAACTCGCTGGATGAAGTGCTGGCGGCGATTGGCAACGGCGATATCCGCATCAACCAGATGGTCAACTTCCTGCAATCGCAGCTGAAAAAGCCGAGCGCGGAAGAACTGGATAAAGAAGCGCTGCGCCAGCTGACGCAGAAAACCACGCCGCCGCCGACCCGCACTAAGGATAATGGCCGCGTAGTGGTGGAAGGCGTCGGCAATCTGATGCACCACATTGCGCGCTGCTGCCAGCCGATCCCGGGCGACGAAATCGTCGGTTACATCACGCAGGGCCGCGGGATTTCAATCCACCGCGCCGATTGTGATCAGCTGGAAGATTTACGCTCGAATGCGCCGGAACGTGTGGTGGACGCCGTATGGGGCGAAAGCTACTCCAGCGGTTATTCGCTGGTGGTGCGTGTGGTGGCCAACGACCGCAGCGGTCTGCTGCGTGATATCACCACCATTCTGGCTAACGAAAAAGTCAACGTGCTCGGCGTGGCCAGCCGCAGCGATACGCGGCAACAGCTGGCGACCATCGATATGGACATCGAAATCTACAACCCGCAGGTGCTGGGACGCGTGATCGCCAAACTGAACCAGTTACCGGATGTGATCGAAGCCAAGCGACTTCATGGCAGCTGATCACTCTCTTAGAAGGCCCGCCAGTCGGGCCTTTTCTTTATTGTTTTTGACTCCTCTATTTAAAACGGACAGATCCCATGACCGACTCTTCTTTGCAACGCCTGCTCACCATTATGAAAACCCTGCGCGACCCTCAAGCGGGCTGCCCGTGGGATAAAGAGCAAACGTTCGAAACTATCGCCCCGTACACGCTGGAAGAAACCTATGAAGTGCTGGATGCCATCGCCCGCAAAGATTACGACGATGTTCGCGACGAGCTGGGTGATTTACTTTTTCAGGTGGTGTTCTACGCGCAAATGGGCAGTGAGCAGGGGCTGTTTGAATTTGACGATATCTGCAATGCTATTTCAGACAAATTAGAGCGCCGTCATCCGCAAATTTTCGGCAACGAAGCGGCCTGGGCGAAAGATGCCAGCAGCAAAGATGTACTGGTGAAATGGGAAGCGCGCAAGGCGCAGGAACGCGCGGAAAAATCTCTGCATTCAGCGCTGGATGATATTCCCTCCGCACTGCCAGCGCTGATGAAGGCGCACAAAATTCAGAAGCGCTGTTCGAATGTCGGGTTTGACTGGACCACACTCGGACCGGTACTCGACAAAGTGTATGAAGAAATCGACGAAGTGATGTTTGAAGCGCGTCAGGCGGTGATCGACGAAGAAAAGCTCGGTGAGGAAATCGGCGATCTGCTGTTTGCCACCGTTAATCTGTCCCGCCATTTAGGCCATAAAGCAGAAGATGCGTTACAGGCTGCCAACCGCAAGTTTGAGCGTCGTTTCCGTCAGGTCGAAGAAATTATCCGCGGAAAAGGCTTAAACATGGAAGATGCTACACTTGACCAGATGGAAGCCGCCTGGCAGCAGGTGAAAAAATCGGAAGGCTGAGTTCGCTCTCCGACTTTGATCGGAAACAAGGTCTGGCGCGGCTGAAACGGTTAAGCTCAGTGTTATTCAGCAGCTGAAAGGCTGCACTGAGCGCAGTAAAGTCCAACAAATTGAAATCTAAGATGTTTTAGTGGTTCATGCGAACAACTCAGCACTTTTCTGAAGTTAACTGATTGTTTTTGAAAGAATGAGAGAAATGGGCTGGTAGGGTTATCCCTTCTTAACTGACGGTAAGGAAAACGATGATGGGCAGCAAAACGTTTATTTGTGGCGCACACAAGGTTCCGGTATACTGTTTTCCCGTCTTGGTTACTCCATCATCTTTAAACCTAACCTCTCAGGTTCAGCATGACAACTAATTATATTTTTGTGACCGGCGGGGTCGTATCCTCTCTGGGTAAAGGCATTGCCGCAGCCTCTCTGGCGGCTATTCTCGAAGCCCGTGGCCTCAACGTCACTATCATGAAACTGGACCCGTATATCAACGTGGATCCGGGTACGATGAGCCCAACTCAACACGGCGAAGTCTTCGTAACAGAAGATGGCGCTGAGACCGATCTCGATCTGGGTCACTACGAGCGTTTCATCCGCACCAAGATGACCCGCCGCAACAACTTCACCACGGGCCGTATTTATTCCGACGTGCTGCGCAAAGAGCGCCGTGGCGATTATCTCGGCGCAACCATTCAGGTTATCCCGCACATCACCAACAACATTAAAGAACGCATCATTGAAGGCGGCGAAGGCCACGATGTCGTGCTGGTGGAAATTGGCGGTACTGTCGGTGATATCGAATCCCTGCCGTTCCTGGAAGCGATTCGTCAGATGGCGGTTGAAGTGGGTCGCGAGCACACGCTGTATATGCATCTGACGCTGGTGCCTTACATGGCCGCTGCCGGTGAAGTCAAAACCAAACCAACTCAACACTCTGTAAAAGAACTGCTGTCTATCGGTATCCAGCCAGACGTGCTGATCTGCCGTTCTGACCGCGCAGTACCTGCCAACGAACGTGCGAAAATTGCCCTGTTCTGTAACGTGCCGGAAAAAGCGGTTATTTCTCTTAAAGATGTTGATTCCATTTATAAAATCCCGGCGCTGTTGAAATCTCAGGGTCTGGACGATTATATTTGTAAACGTTTCAGCATCAACGCTCCTGAAGCTAATCTGGCTGAGTGGGAGCAGGTTGTTTACGAAGAAGCCAATCCGGGCGGTGAAGTCACCATCGGTATGGTCGGTAAGTACATTGAGCTGCCAGATGCGTATAAATCTGTGATTGAAGCGCTCAAACACGGTGGCCTGAAAAACCGTCTGACCGTGAACATTAAACTTATCGACTCTCAGGATGTCGAAACCCGTGGTGTCGAAGTGCTGAAAGGCCTGGACGCTATCCTTATCCCGGGCGGCTTCGGCTACCGTGGTGTAGAAGGGAAAGTGGCGACGGCGCGTTATGCACGTGAAAATAACATCCCTTATCTGGGCATTTGTCTGGGTATGCAGGTTGCACTGATTGAGTTCGCCCGTAACGTTGCGGGTATGGAGAACGCCAACTCCACCGAATTTGTGCCAGACTGTAAGTTCCCGGTGGTTGCACTTATCACCGAATGGCGTGATGAAGAAGGGAACGTCGAAGTACGTTCTGAAGACAGTGATTTAGGCGGTACCATGCGTGTGGGTGGGCAGCAATGCCACCTGAACGACGGTAGCCTGGTTCGTGAGATGTACGGCGAACCGACAATAGTTGAACGCCATCGTCACCGTTACGAAGTGAACAATATGCTGCTGAAACAAATCGAAGCCGCAGGTTTACGCGTAGCCGGTCGCTCTGGCGATAAGCAACTGGTGGAGATTATTGAGTTGCCTAACCATCCGTGGTTTGTAGCTTGCCAGTTCCATCCAGAATTTACGTCAACGCCGCGTGATGGTCATCCGTTGTTTGCAGGCTTTGTGAAGGCTGCCGGTGAGTATCAGAAGCGTCAGGTAAAATAAATATAGGGGAAACGATGTATGGCGTTGGCCATACATTGTTTGTCTGAAGCTTTAGTTAACTTGTACTGAGGAAATCTTAATGTCTAAAATCGTTAAAGTTATCGGCCGTGAAATCATCGACTCCCGTGGTAACCCAACTGTAGAAGCTGAAGTTCATCTGGAAGGTGGTTTTGTTGGTCTGGCTGCTGCGCCATCAGGTGCTTCTACCGGTTCCCGCGAAGCGCTGGAACTGCGTGACGGTGACAAATCCCGTTTCCTGGGCAAAGGCGTACTGAAAGCCGTTGCTGCGGTTAACGGTCCTATCGCTCAGGCTGTAATGGGTAAAGACGCGAAAGACCAGGCTAACATCGACAAAATCATGATCGACCTGGACGGTACCGAGAACAAATCTCAGTTCGGTGCTAACGCGATTCTGGCTGTTTCCCTGGCTGCTGCTAAAGCGGCTGCTGCTTCTAAAGGTCTGCCACTGTACGCTCACATCGCAGAACTGAACGGCACCCCAGGCAAATACTCTATGCCACTGCCTATGATGAACATCATCAACGGCGGCGAACACGCTGATAACAACGTTGATATTCAAGAGTTCATGATCCAGCCTGTTGGCGCAAAAACTCTGAAAGAAGCCATCCGTATGGGTTCTGAAGTGTTCCACACCCTGGCTAAAGTTCTGAAATCTAAAGGCATGGGTACTGCTGTTGGTGACGAAGGTGGCTATGCGCCAAACCTGGGTTCTAACGCAGAAGCTCTGGCTGTAATCGCTGAAGCGGTTAAAGCAGCAGGCTACGAACTGGGTAAAGACATCACTCTGGCGATGGACTGTGCAGCATCTGAGTTCTACAAAGATGGCAAATACGTTCTGGCTGGCGAAGGCAACAAAGCTTTCACATCTGAAGAGTTCACTCACTTCCTGGAAGACCTGACTAAACAGTACCCAATCGTTTCTATCGAAGACGGTCTGGACGAGTCTGACTGGGATGGCTTTGCTTACCAGACTAAAGTTCTGGGCGACAAAATCCAGCTGGTAGGTGACGATCTGTTCGTAACCAACACCAAAATCCTGAAAGAAGGTATCGACAAAGGCATCGTTAACTCCATCTTGATCAAATTCAACCAGATCGGTTCTCTGACCGAAACTCTGGCTGCGATCAAAATGGCGAAAGACGCTGGCTACACTGCCGTTATCTCTCACCGTTCAGGCGAAACTGAAGACGCGACTATCGCTGACCTGGCGGTTGGTACTGCTGCAGGCCAGATCAAAACCGGTTCTATGAGCCGTTCTGACCGTGTTGCTAAATACAACCAGCTGATCCGTATCGAAGAAGCGCTGGCGGCACAGGGTACTCCTGCTCCGTTCAACGGTCTGAAAGAAGTTAAAGGTCAGTAATTACTGCCCCGTAACGCTTTCTTAAAACCCGCTCCGGCGGGTTTTTTTATGCGAAAAATTTGGCAATACAGAAATCTGCCATACTCATTTACAGCACAAGTTTGGCCTCACCGGCCGTATCTGCAATAATGCGCGCTGATTTTTTGAGAGATGACTGAGAAACCGATGCAGTACCCGATTAATGAGATGTTCGAAACCCTGCAAGGGGAAGGCTATTTTACCGGCGTGCCGGCGATTTTCGTTCGCCTGCAAGGCTGTCCTGTGGGTTGCAGCTGGTGTGATACCAAACACACCTGGGATAAAATTGCCGATCGGGAAGTCGATATGCAGCGTATTCTGGTCAAAACGCAAGAGAGTGATGCCTGGGGCAATGCCACATCAGAACAACTTCTCGACGTGATCGTGCAGCAAGGTTACACCGCGCGCCACGTAGTGATCACCGGCGGCGAACCGTGCATTTACGATCTCACTGAGCTGACCTCATTGCTGGAAAAGAACGGTTTCAGCTGCCAGATTGAAACCAGCGGCACGCACGAAGTGCGTTGCTCGGTAAATACCTGGGTGACCGTTTCCCCGAAAGTGAATATGCGTGGCGGTTACGACATTGTGCTGCAGGCACTGAAACGTGCTGATGAAGTGAAACATCCGGTGGCGCGTCAGCGTGATATCGACGCACTGGACGAACTGCTTGAAACGCTGACTGACAGCAAGGCGCGGATTATTGCCTTACAGCCAATCAGTCAAAAAGAAGAAGCCACCAGACTGTGCATTGCGACCTGCATTGCAAGGAACTGGCGGCTGTCGATGCAGACGCATAAGTACTTAAATATCGCCTGATTTCCTGCATCCTTCGCGCTGTCTCTGCATTGACTGCTTTCATTCACCCCGGTCACTGACTATTGTCAGCTCCGGGGGATTCATTCAATTGCCGCCTGGATACAGCACGAACGATTTTGGGTATCTGAATTAGCCCTTATACACGCAACCCGCAGTGCAGGTTTCTTTAACGCGTACGGCGCTGAGCAGTGGCAGCTTAGGTTTCATCTCATTCCAGATCCACTCGGCCAGTACTTCGCTGGTCGGGTTTTCTAAGCCCGGAATATCGTTCAGATTGTAGTGATCGAGACGATCCAGAGTCGGATTAAACGCGGCTTTCAGATCGGCGAAATCCATCACCCAGCCGGTGTGCGGATCCACTTCACCGGTTATCTCGATACGGACTGTGAAAGAGTGGCCATGCAACCTGCCGCACTTATGCCCGGCAGGCACGTGCGGTAAATGGTGGGCGGCTTCGAACTGAAAATCTTTAAATAATGTGGTGGTCATGAGGCAGTCTCGTTGCTCGAAAAAACGCGGCATAGTACCGGAATACCGGCTTACGTGCCATGACTTAACTGCGCTTTTCTTCACCAAATCCTGACTTTTACTCTCTTTACTCCGCCCGCATTGCTGGCTTACAGTGAGCCGGTAGAAACTAACCTGTTGAGATAGTGAATGATTACTGTGCTTCGTTGCGCTGTTCTGGCGCTGCTGTTCTCTGCCAGTGTGCAGGCAGAAACCACGGCACCTGCCCGGGAAGCCGCGCCCGCTGTGGCTAAACCGGCTGCCGATGTGGCGAAAGTCTCTGTGACTAAAGCGCCGGTTGCCAAAGTTCCTCTGGTCTTCCCGCAGGGCTCAGGCGTGATGCATATTGGGCTTGCGGGCGGTAAAAAGCCGCTGGAAGTTTTCACCTATCAGCCGGTCGGTGCAGATGAAACCACGCCGGTCGTTATTGTCATGACGGGCGTTGACCGTAACGCGGCCACCTACCGCAATGACTGGATGACGGTGGCCGATCAATATCATTTGCGCGTGGTCGTGCCGCATTTCAGCGAGCAGGATTTCCCCGGTGCCGCGGGCTATAACCTCGGCAATCTCACCGACAGCAAAACCCATCACCGTTTGCCGAAATCGCAGTGGGCGTTCAGCATTGTCGATAACCTGTTTACGACGCTGCAAAAGCAGGGCGTCACTCAGCAGAAACAATATTATCTGTTTGGCAACAGCGCGGGCTGCCAGTTTGTCCACCGCATGCTGACACTGTTGCCTGAGCCGAATGTGAAAGCCGCCGTCTGTGCGGCTGCGGGCTGGTGGACGTTGCCGGATACCGATCAGCGCTGGCCTTACGGTTTGCGTGAAGCGCCGGTTACCGTCAGCCAGCAGCAGCTCAATGATTACTTTGCCAAACCGGTGCTGATTGCGGTGGGTGCAGAAGACGACGACCCTGAAAACCGCCTGCTGCGTAAATCCAAGCAGGCGATGGCGCAGGGGACTAACCGTCTGGAACGCGCTGAAAGCTATTTCACCACGTCTCAGCAGCGCGCCGAGCAGAACAATACGCCGTTTAACTGGCATTTTATGGACTTGTCAGACGTCGGGCACAGCGGCAGTAAAATGTCGGTGTTTGCCGCCGGACAGTTTGCCTGGTTTGAGCAGCACAACGCGTTCCACCTCTGAAACCGTCTGTGCGAAAGCCTGCCTGAAAAAAATTCATCACCCCGCTCCGGCGGGTTTTTTCTTTATTCCTCCGCCACTTGGCGATGAACAAATAAACCATCGGGATTTTTTTTAGCGATTTCAGTACGATAAAAATCACCGCTTACCACTTTTTCAGATAGAACTTACCTCTAAATCCTCTTAGTCATTTTGGTTATTTATTATTTCCATCACTTCTTTAATTGTTATTATCCGGCTCGTTAACCTACATCTTCTAAAAGGTCTTTCCCGCGCGTATTCACATGGTATAAGCCGCCGGAGGCCGGATTGATGACTTGCTTCTGCATAAGGGAATTCGTACCGCGATGACGACTCAGGCACCTCCAATTTCACTGCTCCCGCTGACCCCCGAGCAAATGGCCCGCCTTCAATCGGCGATTGGTGATTATTCGCCGACTCAGATGGCCTGGTTATCCGGCTATTTCTGGGGAATGGTCAATCAGCAACCGGGCGCGGTGGCCGCTCAGGTTCCGCTACAGGCTGCCGCGTCGGTCACCCTGATTTCTGCTTCGCAAACCGGTAACGCCCGTCGTGTCGCGGAACTGTTACGCGATGATCTGACGGCGGCGAAAATTAACGTCAATCTGGTGAATGCCGGTGACTATAAATTCAAACAAATTGGCCAGGAAAAGCTGCTGCTGATCGTGGCCTCCACGCAGGGCGAAGGCGAACAGGCGGAAGAAGCGGTCGCGTTGCATAAATTCCTGCAATCCAAAAAAGCCCCGCAAATGAAAGACACCGCTTTTGCCGTGTTTGCTTTGGGCGACACATCCTATGAATTTTTCTGTCAGGCGGGTAAAGACTTTGATACCCGTCTGGGCGAGCTCGGCGCAGAACGTTTGTTAGACCGCGTTGATGCGGATGTGGAATATAAAGAAACCGCCGAAAGCTGGCGTAAGCGCATTGTCGATGTGCTGAAACAGCGCGTCCCGGCCGATACCGGTGCGCAGCCCGCGCCGACGCTGGCGGGCAGCGTTAATCAGGTCGACAGCAGTCCTTACACCAAAGAAGCGCCGCTGACGGCGACTCTGGCGGTTAACCAGAAAATTACCGGCCGCGATTCTGACAAAGACGTTCGTCATCTGGAAATCGAACTCGGTGATTCCGGACTGCGTTACCAGCCGGGCGATGCGCTGGGGATCTGGTTTGAAAACGATCCGCAACTGGTGCAGGAAATCGTCGAGCTGCTGTGGCTAAAAGGCGATGAAGTCGTTGAATTGAATGATAAAAAACTGCCGCTTTCTGAAGCACTGCAACATCACATCGAACTGACCCAGAACACTACGCCGATTATTGAGAAATACGCCGCGCTTTGCCGGGACGAACACCTGACCGGTCTGCTGGCGGATAAACCTGCGCTTCAGCAATACGCGCAGACGGTGCCGTTCGCCGACATGGTGCGCCGCGCACCGACTGAACTGGATGCCCAGCAACTGGTGGATTTACTGCGTCCGCTGACGCCGCGCCTGTATTCAATTGCCTCTTCGCAGGCGGAAACAGAATCTGAAGTGCACATTACGGTGGGGGTGGTGCGTTACGACATCGATGGTCGTGCGCGTTCCGGCGGTGCTTCCGGCTATCTGGCCGATCGTCTGGAAGAAGACGGCGAAGTGAAAGTCTTCATCGAGCACAACGACAATTTCCGTCTGCCCGCTAACCCTGAAACGCCCGTCATTATGATAGGGCCCGGCACTGGCATTGCGCCATTCCGCGCCTTCATCCAGCAGCGTGATAACGACGGCGCTACCGGCAAAAACTGGCTGTTCTTCGGCAATCCGCACTTTACCGATGATTTCCTGTATCAGGTTGAATGGCAGCGTTACGTGAAAGACGGCCTGCTGACCAATATCTCTCTGGCATGGTCACGCGACCAGGCAGAAAAAGTGTACGTACAGGACAAACTGCGCGAGCAGGGCGCTGAAGTCTGGCAATGGTTGCAGGAAGGCGCGCACGTGTATGTCTGCGGCGATGCCAATCGTATGGCGAAAGACGTAGAGCAGGCGTTACTGGAAATCATTGCCGAATACGGCGTGATGGATCTGGAAACTGCCGACGAATATCTCAGTGAATTACGTCTTGATCGCCGTTACCAGCGCGACGTCTATTAACGAATCAGAGCAATGAGCGAAAACCTTATGAGCAATAAGTTGTGGAGTGAACTCAATCCCGGTCCGGGCCCGCTGATCGTCGATGCCCCGCTGGCTGACGCCGAACGCCTGAAGACGGAAAGTAATTTCCTGCGCGGAACCATCACCGAAGATTTAAAAGACGGCCTGACCGGTGGCTTCAACGGTGACAACTTCCTGTTGATCCGTTTCCACGGTATGTATCAGCAGGATGACCGTGATATCCGCGCAGAACGCGCTGAGCAGAAACTGGAACCGCGTCACGCCATGATGTTGCGTTGTCGTTTGCCTGGCGGGGTGATGACGCCTGCGCAGTGGCTCGGCATCGACAAATTTGCGGACGACAGCACGCTGTACGGCAGCATCCGTATTACTAACCGTCAGACTTTCCAGTTCCACGGCATCCTGAAACCGAACGTGAAACCGGTGCATCAGTTGCTGAATAAACTCGGTCTGGACGCGCTGGCGACCGCCAACGACGTTAACCGTAACGTGTTGTGTACGTCGAATCCGGTGGAGTCTGCACTGCATCAGGAAGCGTATCAGTGGGCGAAGAAAATTTCCGAGCACCTGCTGCCGCGTACCCGCGCTTACGCCGAGGTCTGGCTGGATCAGGAAAAAGTCGAAACTACCGACGAAGAGCCGATTCTTGGCGCGACGTATCTGCCGCGGAAATTCAAAACGACGGTCGTTATTCCGCCGCAGAACGACGTGGATCTGCATGCCAACGACCTGAACTTCGTGGCGATTGCAGATAACGGCAAACTGGTCGGTTTCAACGTGCTGGTCGGCGGCGGGCTTTCTATCGCGCATGGTGATAAAGCCACTTACGCACGCACCGCCAGCGAACTGGGCTTTATTCCGCTGGAGAACACGCTGGCCGTCGCCGAAGCCGTGGTGACCACGCAGCGCGACTGGGGCAACCGCACCAACCGTAAAAACGCCAAAACCAAATACACGCTGGAACGCGTTGGCGTGCCGGTATTCAAAGCCGAAGTCGAAAAACGCGCAGGCATTCAGTTTGGCGATGTTCGTCCTTATGAATTCACCGGACGTGGTGATCGTATCGGCTGGGTAAAAGGTATCGACAAACAATGGCACCTGACGCTGTTTATCGAAAATGGCCGTATTCTCGATTATCCGGGCAAGCCGCTGAAAACCGGACTGGCAGAAATTGCTAAGATCCATAAAGGTGATTTCAGGCTTACTGCTAACCAGAATCTGATCGTGGCCGGTGTCTCTGAAAAAGACAAAGACACTATAGAAACTCTGGCGCGTAATCACGGCCTGATTGACGACGGCGTCACCGAGCAGCGTAAAAACTCGATGGCCTGTGTGTCTTATCCGACCTGTCCGCTGGCGATGGCGGAAGCAGAACGTTTCCTGCCTGAGTTTGTGACTAAAGTCGAAGGCATCATGCACGCGCACGGCGTAGGCGATGAACATATCGTTCTGCGTGTGACCGGTTGCCCGAACGGCTGTGGCCGCGCGCTGCTGGCCGAAATTGGTCTGGTGGGTAAAGCGATGAACCGCTACAACCTGCACCTTGGCGGTAACCGCGCCGGAACCCGCATTCCGCGCATGTACCGCGAAAACATTTCAGATGCTGAAATCCTGAGCATCATTGACGAACTGGTCGGACGCTGGTCGAAAGAGCGTGAAACCGGTGAAGGCTTTGGTGACTTTGTGATCCGCGCCGGGATCATTAAGCCCGTGCTGGATCCCGCACGCGACTTTTATGACTAAGCGCGATAACCGACAGGAGGCGATATGAGTTTGCTGAATATTACTCTGGCTGAACTGAACGAACTGCCGAAGTCCGGACAATCCATGGCGCTGGCGGAAATTAACGTCAGTCTGGAAAAGCTGTCCGCGCAGGAGCGTGTGCAATGGGCGCTGGAAAATATGCCTGGCGAATTCGCGCTGTCTTCCAGCTTCGGCATTCAGGCGGCAGTCTGTCTGCACTTAGTCACTCAGCAGAAACCGGACATTCCGGTGATCCTCACCGATACCGGTTATCTGTTCCCGGAAACCTATCAGTTCATCGATACGTTAACCGAACAGCTGAACCTGAATTTGCAGGTGTTCCGCGCGGAGCATTCGGCGGCGTGGCAGGAAGCGCGCTACGGCAAACTTTGGGAGCAGGGCGTCGAAGGTATCGAGAAGTACAATCACATCAACAAAGTCGAGCCAATGAATCGGGCGATTCAGCAACTGGGCGTGCAGACCTGGTTCGCCGGTCTGCGTCGTGAGCAATCCGGCAGCCGTGCGCATCTGCCGGTGCTGGCGGTACAACGCGGTGTGTTTAAAATTCTTCCGATCATCGACTGGGACAACCGTCAGATCTTCCGCTATCTGCAAGACAACGGCCTGAGCTATCACCCGTTGTGGGATCAGGGCTATCTTTCCGTGGGTGACACGCACACAACGAAAAAGTGGGAAGAAGGGATGAAAGAGGAAGACACGCGATTCTTTGGTCTTAAACGCGAATGTGGCTTACACGAATAAATCCCCGTCATACTTCGGGCTACAGATGCGTTGGCTGCGTTCAGTCGCCCGAATCACTGACTAATGTCAGCTCATCGGGACTTCTTCGCTTGCCGCCTTCCTGCCACCCGAATTATTTAAGGGATTGCTGAAAACAATCCCTTAAATTCACTTCTTAATCAGGCGTGTTTCGCCGGTTTCGCCAGATCCTTCAAGAGCGGATACAGCACTTTCACGGTATCGCGGGAGCGTTTTTCGATGCGGCCTGGCAGCGCTTTATCCAGATATTGCAGATTGTCGAACTGGCTCTGATAACGCGTGGTGCCCAGCGGGAAATGGCGGGTGATCGCACGTTGCTGTTCGCCGTCTTTCTTACCCAGCGCAAAGTTGGTCGCCGTGACGTTCAGCAGCGGCAGACGCGCATCGTCCAGCGCTTTTATCCCGTTACAGCAATGCGTGCCTGCGTGGCTTTCTGCCGGAATGCCCAGGCTGCGGGCAATATTCAGTGCGCGCACCCGGGTCAGTTTCGCTACGGCGACTGACGTATTCATGCCGCTGTTAAAATACAATCTGTCGCCGGTTACCAGCGAATCGAGATTGATCACCAGCAGGGTGTTTTTCTTCTCTTCAGCGCTCATGCGGTTCACAAAATCTTCCGCGCCTTTTGCCCCGGTTTCTTCCGCGCTCAGCGCCACGAAACGCAGGCTGTAATGCGTCGGGATGGCCTGCATACGTTCGGCCAGTTCCAGCATCACACCGACGCCAGAGGCGTTGTCATCGACACCCTGCAAGGTCAGTCCGCCGAGATTATGGTTGGTATCGCTGTCGCTTTGCGGCACATAGGTATCGAAATGCGCCATCACGATAATTTGTTGCGGCACTTCACCCGCGCGTGCGGCAATCACCGACGTGGCGTGAATATTCTGCCAGTTCTGTTTGCCCGCATTGCTGGTGTAAAGATAACGGGTATCGAATCCGCGCAAATCGCTCTTATACCCGAACTTGCTGAACTGCTGATTCAAATATTCAGCGGCGATAAGTTCTGCCGGACTCCCTGCCATGCGGCCGGGAAAATAGGTCGCAATGTGACGAATCTGCTGACTGGCGATCATACCGATTGCCGGAAGCGGTGCAGAAGCCGCCATCGCATGACCCAAACCGGCGCAGCTCAGGCCTAAAACCAGCAGCGCCCGCGTCATGCGTGAAAAAGAAAACATAGCCAAAAATCCTTATTTGCTGGTCAAAGCGACCGGAAGGTAATCAAACAACAGGCCGCGTGTGGCGGTCTTTGTGGGGCATACAGTATGCGATTCTCTGCGCAATTAGACAATTTCCCGTTATCCCAAACCGCTCTTTTTGTCGGGCTATATTCCATTTAGTAACTAATCATTCCTTTTCGTCATTTCAGATCAATTATTGCCTGCACGTATAGTTTGTTTATTAATCCTGACAATCAATAAAGGCTTTTGTGGACTATCTACCAATATTTGCCGACCTCAAACAACGCCCTGTTCTGGTTGTTGGTGGTGGCGAAGTCGCTGCTCGCAAAATCGATCTTCTCCTGCGGGCAGGTGCGCAAGTACGGATAGTCGCACAGGCACTTTCTCCCGAGCTGGAACAACGCAGGCAGGCCGCACAAATCAGCTGGTCTGCCCGGTCATTTTTGCCGGAACAGCTCGACGATGTTTTTCTGGTGATTGCCGCCACTGACGACGCTGCGCTGAATGCTGAAGTTTTCGAGCAGGCCAACCAGCGCCATGTTCTGGCTAACGTGGTTGACGATCAGCCAAAGTGCTCTTTCATTTTTCCCTCGATTGTCGACCGTTCGCCGATTGTGGTGGCGATTTCTTCCAGCGGTAAAGCGCCGGTACTTGCCAGAATGCTGCGCGAAAAGCTGGAAACCTTGCTGCCGAACAGTCTGGGGCAAATGGCCGATATCGCCGGGCGCTGGCGTGAAAATGTGAAAACGCAGTTCAGTTCCATGCGTGCACGTCGCCGTTTCTGGGAACACGCGTTCGCCGGACGTTTTGCCAGCCTCGCCTCTGCGGGAAAGCTCGCAGAAGCCGAACAGGCACTGCAACAGCAGTTAGAAAGTGCGCAAGACGTCTCGCATAACGGCAATGTCACGCTGGTGGGCGCAGGGCCGGGTGATGCAGGATTGCTCACCTTACGCGGGTTGCAGGTCATGCAGCAGGCCGATGTGGTGCTTTACGACCATCTGGTGAGCGACGAAGTATTAGATCTGGTGCGCCGTGATGCGGACAAGATTTGTGTCGGTAAGCGTGCGGGCAGCCATTCTGTCGCGCAGGAAGAAACCAACCGCATGCTGGTTGAACTGGCGCAGCAGGGGAAAAAAGTGGTGCGCCTTAAAGGCGGCGACCCGTTTATTTTCGGTCGTGGCGGCGAAGAATTACAGGCGGTGCAGGCGGCGGGCATTCCTTTCCAGGTGGTTCCCGGCGTGACGGCAGCGGCGGGCGCGACCGCCTACGCAGGCATTCCGCTGACGCACCGTGATCATGCCCAGAGCGTGGTTTTCGTGACCGGACATTGCCGTCCCGAAGACAACGGCATCCAGTGGGAGACGCTGGCCAGGGGCAAACAAACATTGGCGATTTACATGGGCACGCTCAAAGCGGCTGAAATCAGCCAGCAACTGATCGCCCATGGTCGCGCAGCGAATACGCCCGTTGCGGTCATCGGACGGGGAACGCGTTCTGATCAGCAGGTGCTGACCGGAACACTCGATAATCTTGAACATCTGGCTCAACAGGCGCCGACGCCGGCGTTACTGGTGATTGGTGAAGTGGTATCGCTTCATCAGCAACTGGCCTGGTTTGGGCATCATCCTGAGACTGACGGCACCCAACGCCCGTCGGTTGTGAATTTGGCTTAAAGGATCTGTTATGGACGAAAAACGACTGACTCATTTGCGGCAACTGGAGGCGGAGAGTATCCATATCATCCGTGAAGTGGCTGCTGAATTCGCCAACCCGGTGATGATGTACTCCATCGGGAAAGATTCCTCGGTGATGCTGCACCTGGCACGCAAAGCCTTCTTCCCGGGCACGCTGCCGTTCCCGTTGCTGCATGTGGATACCGGCTGGAAATTTCGCGAGATGTACGAATTCCGTGACCGCACGGCGAAGAACTATGGTTTCGAGCTGATTGTGCATAAAAACCCGGAAGGTGTGGCGATGGGCATTAACCCGTTCGTTCACGGCAGTGCGAAACACACCGACATCATGAAAACCGAAGGTCTGAAACAGGCGCTGAGCAAACACGGTTTTGATGCCGCGTTCGGCGGTGCCCGTCGTGACGAAGAAAAATCCCGTGCCAAAGAACGCATCTATTCGTTCCGCGACCGTTTCCACCGCTGGGATCCGAAAAACCAGCGCCCTGAGTTGTGGCACAACTACAACGGCCAGATTAACAAAGGCGAAAGCATTCGCGTCTTTCCGCTCTCCAACTGGACTGAGCTGGACATCTGGCAGTACATCTATCTGGAAAATATCGAGATCGTTCCGCTGTATCTGGCCGCGCCGCGTCCGGTGCTGGAACGCGACGGTATGCTGCTGATGGTGGATGACGATCGTATTGATCTGCAACCGGGCGAAGTTATCGAGAAGAAAATGGTGCGTTTCCGTACCCTGGGTTGCTGGCCACTGACCGGTGCCGTGGAATCCGAAGCACAATCGCTGCCGGAGATCATTGAAGAAATGCTGGTATCGACTACCAGTGAACGTCAGGGACGAGCGATCGACCGTGATCAGGCCGGTTCGATGGAACTGAAAAAGCGTCAAGGGTATTTCTGAGGAGCCGCAGCTAATGAATAACGCAATTGCACAACAAATCGCGGAGCAGGGCGGCGTCGAAGCTTACCTGCACGCTCAGCAACACAAAAGCCTGCTGCGCTTCCTGACCTGCGGCAGCGTCGATGACGGCAAAAGTACGTTGATCGGACGTCTGCTGCATGACACCCGTCAGATCTACGAAGATCAGCTGTCCTCCCTGCACAACGACAGCAAACGCCACGGAACCCAGGGCGAGAAACTGGATCTGGCATTGCTGGTGGACGGCTTACAGGCCGAACGCGAGCAGGGCATTACCATCGACGTGGCTTACCGTTATTTCTCCACCGAGAAGCGTAAGTTCATCATCGCCGACACGCCGGGGCACGAGCAGTACACCCGTAACATGGCGACCGGCGCATCGACCTGTGATCTGGCAATCTTACTGATCGACGCCCGTAAAGGCGTGCTGGATCAAACCCGACGTCACAGCTTCATTGCGACATTGCTCGGGATCCGCCATCTGGTGGTTGCCGTCAATAAAATGGATCTGGTGGATTACAGCGAAACGGTTTACGAGCAATTTAAACAGGATTATCTGGATTTCGCTCAGCAACTGCCGACCGATCTGGACATCAAATTTGTGCCGCTCTCTGCGCTGGAAGGCGACAACGTGGCTACGCAGAGCGAGAAAATGAGCTGGTACACCGGCCCGACGCTGCTCGACGTGCTGGAGACGGTCAACATCATCAACATCCGTGAACAGCAACCAATGCGTTTCCCGGTGCAGTATGTGAACCGTCCGAATCTCGATTTCCGCGGCTATGCCGGTACGCTGGCATCGGGTTCAGTGCGCGTAGGCCAGAAAATCAAAGTGTTGCCATCAGGTGTGGAATCTACCGTGGCACGTATTGTGACGTTTGACGGCGATTTGCAGGAAGCCTGGGCAGGCGAAGCGATTACGCTGGTGCTGGCCGATGAACGTGACATCAGCCGTGGCGACACGCTGGTTGATGCTGAAGAAACCGTTAAGCCGGTGCAGAACGCCAAAGTCGATGTGGTGTGGATGGCAGAACAACCACTGAGCGTCGGCCAGAGCTACGACATCAAAGTCGGTGGCAAGAAAGCCCGTGCGCGTGTGGAAAACATCGAATATCAGGTGGAAATCAACTCGCTGACGCAGCGTGTGGTGGAAAACCTGCCGCTCAACGGCATCGGTCTGGTTGAACTGGCCTTTGACGAACCGCTGGTGCTGGATAATTACCAGAGCAATGCGGTCACGGGGGGCATGATCTTCATCGATCGCCTGACTAACGTCACCGTGGGTGCCGGTCTGGTACGTGAAGCCGTTGAACAGGTTTATCAGGAATCGGATAAATACAGCGCGTTTGAGCTGGAACTGAACACTCTGGTTCGCCGTCACTTCCCGCACTGGGGCGCACGTGACCTGCTGGGTGGCAAATAAGATGGCGTCACCGGACGGGACAGTATTACAGAACGTTTCTTTGTTAAAAGATGAGAATGTTGTCTGGCATCCGCACGCTGTCACGCGTGCGGATCGCGAAAAGCAACATGGACATCGCGGCGCCGTATTATGGTTCACCGGGCTTTCGGGCTCGGGAAAATCCACGGTCGCAGGCGCGCTGGAACAGGCACTTCATGCGCAGGGCGTCAGCACGTATCTTCTCGATGGCGATAATGTCCGCCACGGGCTGTGCCGTGATCTGGGCTTCACTGACGATGACCGGCGTGAAAACATCCGTCGCGTGGGGGAAGTCGCAAAACTCATGGTGGATGCCGGGCAAGTCGTGCTGACTGCGTTCATCTCGCCGCATCGCGCCGAGCGCGACATGGTGCGTGATTTGCTTGAAGACGGTCAGTTTATTGAAGTGTTCGTGGATACGCCGCTGGCTATCTGTGAAGCACGTGACCCGAAAGGTTTATATAAAAAAGCCCGTGCGGGTGAACTGAAAAACTTCACCGGCATTGACTCCGAATATCAGCCGCCAGAGACCCCGGATGTGCATCTTGATGGTGAACAATTGGTAACACATTTGGTCCCGCAATTATTAGATGTGATGCGCCAGCGCGCTATTATCAAACCCTGAATGTTGCCGGCCAAACGCCACAGAGCGTGCAGGTTTACACTGAAATACAGGGATCATCTATGCAGGCTTTACTCAGCAGACTTGTCAGCCGGATCCGCGTGGATCGAACCGGGGAAATCAGCCCCCGGACACGCGTGCCTGTGCCGGTAACAGACAGTCCGGACACCGAAGACCCTTCCTACTCCATGCAGGGCGGATTCATTGGGTTTGTCTTCTACTGGCTGGCGTTTGCGATCCCTTTTCTGGTTTACGGTTCCAATACCCTGTTTTTTCTGCTCTACACCTGGCCGTTCTTCCTGGCGCTGATGCCGGTTTCCGTGCTGATAGGCATTGCGCTCAGCATGTTCTTTGCCGGTGGCTGGTTTAAAACCTCTCTGGCCAGCGCTATCTGCATCATTGGTATGTTCTGGACAGTCTTCTCTTTCCTGTCTGGCTGGTGACTTTTTCTGGCGGTTTTCCCTGCAAATTCCCTTCACGATGTAACCCATTGTGTCATTCTCACCCATAATTGCGTGCGTAAGTCTGATTCTCACCGGCATTTACCCTGCCGCAGTGGAGTCAGAGGGAAAGTTGTGGGATGATTGTCCAGCTTTTTTAGGGGGCGGGGATGGGCAAACTAACACTGCTATTACTGATTTTACTTGGCTGGCTACAGTATTCACTGTGGCTGGGTAAGAATGGTATTCACGATTATGTTCGTGTAAACGATGATGTTCAGGTGCAGCAAGGTAATAACGGCAAACTGAAATCACGTAATGATCAACTTTTCGCAGAAATCGACGATTTAAACGGCGGTCAGGAAGCGATCGAAGAACGCGCACGCAACGAACTGGGCATGATTAAACCCGGCGAGACTTTCTATCGTCTGGTGCCTGACAACAAACGTGCGCCGGGCAGCACCGTTTCGCAAAACAACCTGAATCAATAGCCATGAGTCATACCGCAGTTTCCCTTCCACAGGTCATTGCCGTGATACCGGCTGCCGGAATTGGCAGCCGTATGCAGGCAGAATGTCCCAAGCAGTACCTTTCTGTCGGCGGTAATACGTTGATAGAACACTCCATTCTCGCTTTACTGCAAAGCGGCAGAGTCAGCCAGGTCATTGTGGCGTTAAGTCCGCACGACACTCAGTTCTCACAACTTCCCATTGCCCGCGATCCGCGTATCCGCGTGGTGGAAGGCGGTGCTGAACGGGCTGAATCGGTCATGGCCGGACTGGATGTCGCCGGTGACCGCGGCTGGGTGCTGGTGCATGACGCCGCGCGCCCGTGTCTGCATCCGGACGACCTCAATAATCTGCTGGCGATCACCGCTACCAGTAAAGTCGGCGGGATCCTCGCCGCACCTGTGCGCGACACCATGAAACGGGGCGAACCCGGTGTGGCGGCCATTGCGCATACGGTCGACCGTCAGGATCTTTGGCATGCGCTGACGCCACAATTTTTCCCGCTCGAATTACTGAAAATCTGCCTGCGCCGTGCGCTCAATGAAGGTGCGGTGGTCACAGATGAAGCTTCTGCAATGGAATATTGCGGGTTTCATCCTATGCTGATCCCGGCACGGGCCGATAATATTAAAGTCACCCGGCCAGAAGATCTGGCGCTGGCAGAATTCTATTTAACCCGCTTATCCCAGAAGGAGAACGCATAATGCGTATCGGTCACGGTTTTGATGTACATAAGTTTGGCGGCGAAGGCCCGCTGGTGATCGGTGGTGTGCGTATCCCTTATCCGCAGGGTTTACTGGCGCATTCTGACGGCGATGTGGCGCTGCACGCGGCCACTGACGCACTGCTCGGTGCAGCCGCACTGGGTGATATCGGCAAGCTTTTCCCGGATACCGATCCGGCATTCAAAGGCGCTGACAGCCGTGAACTGCTGCGCGAAGCCTATCGCCGCATCCGCGCGAAAGGCTACAAGCTGGGCAATCTGGATATCACGATCATTGCACAGGCACCGAAAATGGCACCGCACATCCCGCAGATGCGTGTGTTTCTGGCCGAAGATTTGCAATGTCATATGGACGACGTCAATGTGAAAGCTACCACTACCGAACAGCTGGGCTTTACCGGGCGCGGCGAAGGTATTGCCTGCGAAGCCGTTGCTTTGCTGATTAAGGAATGATGTTGTGGAAGATTACCGCATGATAGATATGTCCCGTCTCACCTGGTTACTGGGCGAACCTGTCGCCACCGGCCAGCTGAAAGCCAATCCGGAAGACTTTATTGTCGAAGAGGATCTGGGCTTTGAGCCGGACGGAGAAGGTGAACATCTGTTGGTGCGGATCCGCAAAAATGGCTGCAACACGCAATTCGTCGCCGAGCAACTGGCGAGATTCGCCAAAGTGCATCCGCGCGACGTCAGTTATGCCGGTCTCAAGGACCGCCATGCGGTCACCGAACAATGGTTTTGCCTGCATCTGCCGGGCAAGGCTGACCCTGATTTAAGCCAGTTTGACCTCGAAGGCTGCGAAGTGGTTCGCGCCTCCCGCCATCGCAAAAAAATGCGTATCGGTACGCTGAAAGGCAATGCGTTTACGCTGGTGCTGCGACAGATAAGTGATATCGCTAACGTCGAAGCACGTCTGGAAAAAATCACCCAACAGGGCGTGCCGAACTATTTCGGTACCCAGCGCTTTGGTCGTGGTGGCAATAATCTGGTGCAGGCGAAACGCTGGGCGACCAACGAAGCGCGTCCGAAAGAACGCGCTAAGCGCAGCTTCTATCTTTCCGCCAGCCGCAGCGCGATGTTCAATATCGTCGCCAGTCAGCGTCTGGCAGAAGGCACCGTCCGTCAGCCGATGCTGGGCGACGCTTTGCAACTGAGCGGGCGCGGCAGCTGGTTTGTGGCAAAAGCTGAAGAGTTTGAATCGCTGCAACCTCGCGTTGAAAGTGGTGAATTGCTGGTGACGGCGCCTTTACCGGGTGACGGCCCGCTGGGCACGCTTGAAGATGCTGAAGCATTCGAACAAACCTGTCTCAGCGATCAGATGGATTTGCTGTCACTGCTCAAACGTGAACGGGTGGAACCTGCGCGCCGCGCCATTATGCTGCAACCTTTGCAAATGCAATGGCAGCGCTGGGATGACGTCACTCTGGAACTCAAATTCTGGCTACCGGCCGGCAGTTATGCCACCAGCGTGGTGCGTGAACTGATGAATCTGGATGAAGCTGATGCGGATATTACTGAGTAACGACGACGGCGTTCTGGCTCCGGGCATACAAGCGCTGGCGTCTGCGCTGCGTGAGTTTGCCGATGTGAAGCTGGTGGCCCCTGACCGTAACCGCAGCGGCGCGTCAAACGCGCTGACGCTGGACGGCCCGTTGCGTATTCAGTCTTACCCCAACGGTGATACTGCGGTGATTAACGGTACGCCGACCGACTGCGTGTATCTCGGCGTGAATACGCTGATGCGCCCGAAGCCGGATATCGTGGTCTCTGGCATTAATGCCGGGCCAAATCTGGGCGACGACGTGATTTACTCCGGCACGGTCGCCGCAGCGATGGAAGGCCGTCATCTGGGCTTTCCTGCGCTGGCGGTCTCGCTGGACGGACATCAGCATTACGACACGGCGGCGATCATCACCTGCCGTATCCTCAGGGCACTGGCGCGTGAGCCTTTGCGTACTGGCAAAATTCTGAATATTAACGTCCCGGATTTGCCGCTTTCGCAGGTTTTAGGCATCAAGGTAACGCGTTGCGGTAGCCGTCATCCGGCTGAGCAGGTATTTTGTCAGCAGGATCCGCGCGGTCAGGACTTGTACTGGATTGGCCCGCCGGGCGATAAGTTTGATGTCGCACCTGATACTGATTTTGCTGCCGTCGCGCAAGGTTATGTTTCAGTGACGCCACTTCAGGTGGATTTAACCGCCTATGCGGCTCAGGATGTCGTGGTCTCATGGTTGGAAAAGGCCGGGGTGAGCGCGAATGGTGAATAAGCCGATGTACAACCTGCTGGAACAGCTGCGCCAGCAGGGCATTCATGATGAAAAACTGCTGCATGCCATCGAGTCCGTGCCGCGTGAGCGGTTCGTCGATGAGGCGTTTCAACATAAAGCTTACGAAAATACCGCGTTGCCAATTGGCTCCGGCCAGACCATTTCTCAGCCTTATACCGTAGCGAGAATGACTGAGCTGCTGCGCCTTGAGCCTTCTTCGCGGGTGCTTGAAATTGGCACCGGTTCTGGCTATCAGACCGCCATTCTGGCGCATCTGGTGGAGCATGTTTTCTCGGTTGAGCGCATCAAGGGATTGCAATGGCAGGCGAAACGACGCCTCAAGCAACTCGATTTGCATAATGTCTCGACCCGTCATGGTGACGGCTGGCAGGGCTGGCCTTCGCGTGGCCCGTTTGACGCCATTATTGTCACCGCCGCACCACCTGAAATACCTCAAGATTTACTGCAACAACTCGATGATGGCGGGGTATTAATCCTGCCTGTGGGCGAAGAAAATCAGACACTGCAACGGATCACCCGTCGTGGTGATGAGTTTGTCGCAGAAAACATCGAAGCCGTTCGTTTTGTCCCGCTGGTGAAAGGCGAACTCGCCTGAAACCGGTGATGCGCCTGAGCCTTCAGGACTAACTCCTTAAAATTTAAATACAACTGTTATATGGTGCTGTACTGGCGATGTTGATAGCATCCACTACAGTTTTTTATGGCACAGCGGCATTCGGGCGAAGACCTGAATGAGCATGTTGCCTGCCCGCACCGTGTCCGATGACACGAAAAGCGCCAGCTGGCGCGGTGTGCGAGGTTAAAGAGATATTCTGAGATTGCCGTAACGGGGGAAATATGAGCACGGGAAGCCCAATAAAAACTTTAGGCCGCATTGCAGTGTGTACGTTTATCAGTGCCTGGATGGCGGGATGTACCAACACTTCAACCACATCCGCACCGATCAGCAGCGTCAATGGCGGTGGTAACAGTGGCAATGCCAGTCAGAATACTCTGAATTCCGCTCCGCAAATGGCACCTGCTGTCGGCTCTGGTGGACACATTGTGTACAACCGCAGCTACAACGCCATCCCTAAGGGAAGCTATAGCGGCAGTACCTATCAGGTGAAGCGTGGTGACACCCTGTTTTACATTGCCTGGATCACCGGCAATGACTTCCGTGACCTGGCCGCGCGCAATAATATCCCTGCGCCATACAGCCTTGAAGTCGGGCAGACAGTCCAGATAAATAACGTCTCTTCTGCGACCAGTTCGAGCAGTACGACAGCCGTCACAGATGCCACAAATGGCGGTGTTCCTAAAGTTCCTACAGGGGGAATGCTCACAGGTTCTGTGGTTGCATCTCAACCAACTACCACGTATTCTGATGCTTCTGGTAAACAGAATGTAGGTAAGATGTTGCCTACATCAGGTGCAGTTACTACCACCACAACACCTGTTGCTGTAGCCAGCACTCCCGTCGCCACCTCTGCAAATAATGGCGGTCCGGTTTCCTCTTGGAAATGGCCGACTGACGGGAAAATTATCGATAATTTCTCAGCTTCTGAAGGGGGAAATAAGGGGATCGATATCGCTGGTTCGCGTGGACAGTCTGTCGTAGCAACCGCCTCGGGGCGTGTGGTTTACGCGGGTAATGCTCTTCGCGGTTACGGTAATCTGATCATCATTAAACACAATGATGATTACCTGAGCGCCTATGCACATAACGATACAATGCTGGTCCGGGAACAACAAGAAGTGCAGGCGGGACAAAAAATAGCGACTATGGGTAGCACCGGAACCAGTTCAGTAAGATTGCATTTTGAAATTCGTTACAAGGGGAAATCCGTAAACCCGCTGCGTTATCTTCCGCAGCGATAAATCGGGGCAGAGCATTGATTCTGCCCTCGGGACCACGGGTAGGAGCAGCTTATGAGTCAGAATACGCTGAAAGTTAACGAGTTACATGATGATGTAGATTTCGATGAGAACAGCGCTGAAGCCTTTGACGAGAAAGCAGTAGTCGAAGAGACTGCCGACAACGATGCAGAAGAAGAATTGTTGTCGCAGGCTGTAAGCCAGAGAGTGCTGGACGCCACTCAACTGTACCTCGGTGAAATCGGTTATTCCCCTCTGCTTACCGCAGAAGAGGAAGTTTATTTTGCACGTCGCGCGCTGCGGGGAGATGTTCCTTCCCGCCGCCGTATGATTGAAAGTAATCTGCGTTTAGTGGTTAAGATTGCCCGCCGCTACAGTAATCGCGGTCTGGCACTGCTGGATTTGATCGAGGAAGGCAACCTGGGTCTGATCCGTGCGGTTGAAAAATTCGACCCTGAGCGCGGCTTCCGTTTCTCTACCTATGCAACATGGTGGATCCGTCAGACAATTGAACGGGCGATCATGAATCAAACCCGTACTATTCGTCTGCCGATTCACATCGTTAAAGAACTGAACGTTTATCTGCGTACCGCACGTGAACTTGCACATAAACTGGACCATGAGCCGAGCGCTGAAGAGATTGCTGAGCAACTCGACAAGCCGGTACATGACGTCAGCCGTATGTTGCGCCTTAATGAACGCATTACTTCTGTTGATACCCCGTTGGGTGGTGACTCAGAGAAAGCGTTGTTAGACATTCTGGCGGATGAAAAAGACAACGGCCCGGAAGACACCACACAAGACGACGATATGAAACAGAGTATCGTGAAGTGGTTATTCGAGTTGAATGCAAAACAGCGTGAAGTTCTGGCGCGTCGTTTCGGCCTGTTAGGCTATGAAGCAGCGACGCTGGAAGATGTAGGCCGTGAAATTGGTCTGACACGTGAACGTGTTCGTCAGATTCAGGTTGAAGGTTTGCGTCGCCTGCGTGAAATCTTGCAGGGGCAAGGACTGAGCATCGAAGCACTGTTCCGCGAGTAACTGACGCGTAAAACAGTCGCTGCATCATGCATGATCAGTAAGAACGAAAATAAAAACGGTGAGTTAATACTCACCGTTTTTTATGCGCGCTGATCAGGCCTGCAGGCACTTACACCATGTCTTTCAGACGATAGATCCACTCCAGCGCCTGACGTGGCGACAACGAATCCGCATCCAGCGCCTCCAGTGCTTCGACCGCCGGAGACACTTCTTCGGTCAGCAATGCCAGCTGCGGGCCATCGACTTTGCTGGCGGCGGCGTTATTGGACAACGTCTCCAGCTCTTTCAGTTTCTGGCGCGCACGCTTTATCACGTCACGTGGCACACCCGCCAGCGCCGCAACCGCCAGACCGTAACTCTTGCTGGCTGCACCGTCCTGCACGCTGTGCATAAAGGCGATAGTATCACCGTGTTCGATGGCATCCAGGTGCACGTTCACCGTGCCTTCCATTTTTTCCGGCAGCGTGGTCAGTTCAAAGTAATGGGTTGCGAACAACGTCATGGCCTTAATGCGGCTTGCGAGGTTTTCTGCGCAAGCCCATGCCAGCGACAGTCCATCATAGGTTGATGTCCCGCGCCCGATTTCATCCATCAGTACCAGACTGTTTTCGGTCGCATTGTGCAGGATATTCGCGGTCTCGGTCATTTCCACCATGAAGGTCGAACGCCCGGAAGCCAGATCGTCTGCCGCTCCGACACGGGTGAAGATGCGATCCACCGGTCCGATGATGGATGTCTCTGCCGGAACATAGCTGCCGATGTGCGCCATCAGGACGATCAGAGCCGCCTGACGCATATAGGTACTTTTACCGCCCATGTTCGGACCGGTAATGATCAGCATCCGTCGCGCCGGAGACATGTTCAGCGGATTAGAGATAAAGGGTTCGCTCAGCACCTGCTCAACCACCGGATGGCGGCCACCGGTAATATTAATACCTGGTTTTTCACTCATGGTCGGACAGGCGTAATTGAGCGTATAAGCACGTTCCGCCAGATTGCTCAGCACGTCCAGTTCGGCCAGCGCGCTGGCGCTTTGCTGCAAGGCGGACAGATGCGGCATCAGCAGGTCGAACAGTTCTTCGTACAGCGCTTTTTCCAGAGACAGCGCTTTGCCTTTGGAGGTCAGTACTTTGTCTTCGTACTCTTTCAGCTCAGGAATGATGTAGCGTTCAGCATTTTTCAGCGTCTGGCGGCGAACGTAATGAATTGGCACCAGATGGCTCTGACCGCGGCTCACCTGAATGTAATAACCGTGAACGCCGTTGAATCCGACTTTCAGCGTGTCCAGCCCCAGCTTTTCACGCTCACGGATCTCCAGGCGATCGAGATAATCCGTCGCGCCGTCTGCCAGCGCGCGCCACTCATCCAGCTCTGTGTTGTAACCCGGTGCTATCACGCCACCGTCACGCACCAGAACCGGCGGCGCTTCGACGACGGCGCGTTCAAGCAGTTCCACCAGTTCGGTAAAGTCACCGGTTTGTTCCACAAGTGTCTTTACATGCCCGGCTTCGGTTTCCTGCAAATTCTCGCGGATTTCCGGCAGTTGTTGCATGGCATGACGCATCCGGGCCAGATCCCGCGGACGTGCGCTGCGCAGAGCCAGACGCGCAAGAATACGCTCAAGATCGCCGACCTGACGCAGCACCGGCTGTAAATCGGCGGTGATATCCTGCAATGCGCCAATCGCCTGCTGACGATGGGTCAGCAGTTTGATATCGCGGCTCGGCATGTGGATCCAGCGTTTGAGCATACGGCTGCCCATCGGCGTCACGGCCTGATCCAGCACCGCTGCAAGCGTGTTTTCTACGCCACCTGCCAGATTTTGCGTCAGTTCCAGATTACGGCGCGTCGCCGCATCCATAATAATACCGTCCTGCTGGCGCTCCATGGTGACACCACGGATATGCGGCAGGGCAGTGCGCTGGGTATCTTTCACGTATTGCAGCAGACATCCGGCCGCACGCAGCGCCTGAGCAGCCTGCTCAACGCCGAAGCCGCTTAAATCACGGGTGCCAAATTGCAGATTAAGCTGCTGCTTCGCCGTTTCCAGCTCGAATTCCCACATCGGACGACGACGCAATCCGCGGCGGGAAGAAATCAGCGTCATGGCTTCAAAGCTTTCCGGATACAGTAATTCAGCCGGATTGGTGCGCTGTAATTCTGCTGCCATGGTTTCCAGATCGTCCGGCTGTGCCACACGGAAACGACCGGAGCTGATATCCAGCGTCGCATAGCCAAAGCCGCGCCCGTCCTGCCAGATCGCCGCCAGCAGGTTGTCATGGCGTTCGCTCAGCAGCGCTTCATCGCTGACGGTACCCGGCGTAACGATACGTACGACTTTACGCTCGACCGGCCCTTTGCTCAGCGCCGGATCACCAATCTGTTCCGCAATCGCAACGGATTCACCGAGCTGCACCAGTTTCGCCAGATAGCCTTCCACCGCATGATAAGGCACGCCCGCCATTGGGATCGGCTCACCGGCAGAAGCACCGCGTTTGGTCAGGGAGATGTCCATCAGCTGCGATGCGCGTTTCGCATCGTCATAAAACAGTTCGTAGAAGTCGCCCATACGATAAAACAGCAGAACTTCCGGGTTCTCTGCTTTAAGACGCAGGTACTGCTGCATCATCGGGGTGTGGGCATCCAGTCCGGTCATATTGTTTTGTTTTTCATTGAGTTGATTCAATTTTAAATCATCCTGTTGGCGTATACCGCCTGGGGCAACGACTTTACAACGGATCCTAACGTGAGTAGAGCCAAAAAACTATGCTGCATTCTGAACTTGCGTAACGTCGCGCAACTTATCCCAAAAAGTCACCTTCCCCCGAGTTGTAAAGACGGCGATTTTCAGTTTTTTCGGCTCTGATAATGCTCTACCATGTCGGCACCTCTTTTATTGCATGGTTACGGATATCCGATGCGCCACCTGGCAGTCATTCTTCCCCTGGTTCTTACACTTTCTGCATGTAGCAGTCATAAGCCCGCGCCTCAGCCTGAAGGGCCGCGTAATCCTTTCTCTGATGGAAGAAATGCCAGCGCTAATACGGTGCCCGGCGGCGGTTTTCTGCTCCAGCCTGAGCATACCGGTGCCGCGCAGACCGGAGACTTTGCCTATGATCCGGCCATGAATCAGTTTGTTGACAAAATGGTGCGTGAGCACGGTTTTGACCGTCAGCAGCTGCATGATGTGTTGTCGCAAACCAAACGTCTGGGATTTGTATTACGACTAATGGATCAGCAGGCACCTTCCGGTCCGCCATCGACCGTGCCAAACGGCGCGTGGAACCGTTATCGCAGCAAATTCATCACGCCGGATAACGTGCAAAATGGTGTGGTGTTCTGGAATCAATATCAGGATGCGTTGCAGCGTGCGGAGCAGGTCTATGGCGTGCCGCCGGAAATCATTGTCGGCATTATCGGCGTGGAAACCCGCTGGGGACGCGTAATGGGTAAAACCCGCATTATCGATGCGCTGGCGACCTTATCCTTTGCCTATCCGCGCCGTGCAGCGTATTTCTCCGGTGAACTGGAAACGTTCCTGCTGATGTCCCGTCGGGAAGGGGATGATCCGCTGAGTCTGCGCGGTTCCTTCGCCGGCGCAATGGGCTATGGCCAGTTTATGCCTTCTTCTTATAAAGATTATGCCGTGGACTTTAACGGCGATGGTCACGCCAACCTGTGGGATCCGGTTGATGCTATCGGCAGCGTCGCCAACTATTTCAAAGCCCATGGCTGGACCAAAGGCGCGCCCATCGCTGTTCCGGCAGCCGGACAGGCACCTTTGCTTGAAAACGGCTTCAAAACCAAATATCCGCTTTATACATTGAAGGCGGCAGGGCTGAGCCCGCTGGGTTCGCTCGGCAATTATCAGGAAGCGAGTCTGTTGCGCCTCGATATGGGCACCAACTACCAGTACTGGTACGGACTGCCGAACTTCTACACCATCACCCGTTACAACCACAGCGTGCATTATGCGATGGCGGTATGGCAGTTGGGTGAGGCGGTGAAAGCCGCGCGCTAACGCCGGTTTGTTCAATATCTTAAGGGCTGCAATTTGTGGCCCTTCTTTTTTCTTTTCGTGCTAATTCTGAATGCATCGCGCAAAACGCTTCGCCGGGACTCACACACCGGAAGAGAAATGCTAACATCGGATGAGATTCGGATGACCAGCCAGGACGGAATATGAACGAAGAAAATTTACATGAATTGAGTGTGGAGATCGGTGCTGAGCTGAAAGCGCAGGGGTTGTGGATCACCTGTGCAGAGTCCTGCACCGGCGGTCTGATTGCCAAATCCATCACGGATATCGCTGGCAGCTCCGCCTGGTTCGATCGCGGATTTGTTACTTACAGCAATGCGGCCAAGCATGAATTGCTGGGCGTTGCTGAGAGCACGCTTGAACAGTATGGCGCGGTGAGCGAGCAGGTGGTGCATGAAATGGCGCAAGGCGTGTTGCACGCTGCGGGCGCTGATGTGGCCGTGTCAGTCAGCGGCATTGCCGGACCTGACGGCGGTTCTGCGGAAAAACCTGTCGGCACGGTCTGGTTTGGATTTGCCGGAAAAGACGGGCGCGTTCTGACGGCTAAACAGCAGTTTTCCGGCGACCGCGAAGCCGTTCGTTTGCAAGCTGCTGTTTTTTCACTACAAACGGCATTGCGTGAGTTTATTAAAAATTAGGCTTGATACTGTATGAGCATACAGTATAATTACTGCCGATTACCTGTACACAAATTATATTCAGTGATGCGGGCGGGATGTTCCCCTGTATCAGACGAGGAGTAAAAATGGCTATTGATGAGAACAAGCAAAAAGCGTTAGCTGCAGCACTGGGCCAGATTGAAAAGCAATTCGGTAAAGGCTCCATCATGCGTCTGGGTGAGGATCGCTCCATGGACGTAGAAACGATCTCTACCGGCTCTTTGTCTCTGGATATCGCGTTAGGTGCCGGCGGTTTGCCAATGGGCCGTATCGTTGAAATCTACGGACCAGAATCTTCCGGTAAAACCACGCTGACCCTGCAGGTTATTGCTGCTGCACAGCGCGAAGGCAAAACCTGTGCGTTCATCGATGCTGAACACGCACTTGACCCGATCTACGCTAAAAAACTGGGCGTGGATATCGACAACCTGCTGTGTTCTCAGCCAGATACCGGCGAACAGGCTCTGGAAATCTGTGACGCGCTGACCCGTTCAGGTGCGGTTGACGTGATCATCGTTGACTCCGTGGCTGCACTGACGCCGAAAGCTGAAATTGAAGGCGAAATTGGTGACTCTCACATGGGCCTCGCGGCACGTATGATGAGCCAGGCGATGCGTAAGCTGGCCGGTAACCTGAAAAACGCCAACACTCTGCTTATCTTCATCAACCAGATCCGTATGAAAATTGGTGTGATGTTCGGTAACCCGGAAACCACCACCGGTGGTAACGCACTGAAATTCTATGCTTCTGTGCGTCTGGATATCCGTCGTATCGGCGCTATCAAAGAAGGTGATGTGGTGGTCGGTAGCGAAACGCGCGTGAAAGTGGTGAAAAACAAAATTGCTGCACCATTCAAACAAGCTGAATTCCAGATCATGTACGGCGAAGGTATCAACATCAACGGTGAACTGATCGACCTGGGCGTTAAGCACAAACTGGTCGAGAAAGCCGGCGCATGGTACAGCTACAACGGTGAGAAGATTGGTCAGGGTAAAGCGAATTCCTGCAACTTCCTGAAAGAAAACCCGAAAATAGCTGCTGAACTGGACAAAAAACTGCGTGACATGCTGCTGAGCGGCACCGGTGAACTGAGTGTTGCGACCACAGCGGAAGACGCTGACGACAACATGGAAACCAGCGAAGAGTTTTAATTTCGCGGTTGTCTGACAAAGACATTTGAAGGGCAGGGGACATCGTCCGTTACTTTCAATAGTCACTAAAATGCCAGTCTGGTTTCCAGACTGGCATTTTGCATATAAGGGGGAAACCTTATGTCCGATGAAAAAGCGCCAAACGAAAAAGTCATCGATCTGAAAAAACTGCTGGAAGAGGTAGCGCAGAATAGTGAGTCCACGCTGTTTGAACCTCAGAAGAAAGACGGTGACGCAGCGAAAATCAATATGCTGATTAACCGTGCAATGCGTCTGCTTGCTCAGCGCGACCATGGCGAAACAGAATTGCGCCGTAAGTTACTCATTCCTCCGATGCCTTTTGTTAAACCTCAGAATAAAAAAAGCAGTTGGTCTTCGCGAAAAAAACCGGCGCAAAATGACTTCGCGGAAGAAGAGACCGTAAGAGCTAAACCCGAGCTGCGGCCGGTGCCGGAAGAAATTCCTGAAGAACATGTGCAGGCAGTGATCGACTACTGTTATCAGCACTCATGGCTTGATGATGCCAAATTTGCCAGCCGTTATATTTCCGGTCGCAGTAATAAAGGTTACGGCGCGCAGCGCATCCGTTCGGAATTACTGCACAAAGGTGTCGATAAAGAAATCATCACTGTGGCACTGGAAAACACAGACGTGGACTGGTGTGCTCTGGCACGAGATCTGGCGGTCAGAAAATTTGGTGAAAATTTACCGACTGACTGGAAAGAAAAATCAAAAGTTTTGCGTTATTTGCTCTATCGGGGCTTCTTTCAGGAAGAAATACAGTCTATTTATCGCGATTTTGACGATTGACCGCATACGGTATTTTACTTCCCCGCGCAGAAATTTTATCTTATCCGCACTTTTTCGTTCGTGAGCTGTACAGATTGCTGCCATATGCAGCGTTATCCGGCTCAAGAGCCGTTCTTCCAGCATGATTCCGGGATATTTATGAGCAAGAGCACCGCTGAGATCCGTCAAGCGTTTCTCGATTTCTTCCATAGTAAGGGACACAACGTTGTTTCAAGCAGTTCGCTTGTCCCGACAAACGATCCGACACTGTTGTTTACCAATGCCGGGATGAACCAATTTAAAGATGTTTTCCTGGGTCTGGATAACCGCGATTACAACCGCGCAACCACATCCCAGCGTTGCGTCCGCGCAGGCGGTAAACACAATGACCTCGAAAACGTCGGTTATACCGCACGTCACCATACCTTCTTCGAAATGCTGGGTAACTTCAGCTTCGGCGATTACTTCAAGCACGATGCCATCAACTACGCCTGGGAATTACTGACCGGCGAAAACTGGTTCAATCTGCCGAAAGAAAAGCTTTGGGTCACCGTCTATGAGACCGATGACGAAGCGTTTGAAATCTGGGAAAAAGAAGTCGGCGTTCCAAAAGAACGTATTATCCGCATTGGCGATAACAAAGGCGGCGCATTCGCTTCTGACAACTTCTGGCAGATGGGCGATACCGGTCCTTGCGGTCCTTGTACCGAGATTTTCTACGATCATGGCGATCACATCTGGGGCGGCCCTCCGGGCTCTGCTGAAGAAGATGGCGACCGTTACATCGAAATCTGGAACCTGGTGTTCATGCAGTTCAACCGTCAGGCTGACGGCACCATGCTGCCATTGCCAAAACCATCCGTAGATACCGGGATGGGGCTTGAGCGTATCACTGCGGTTATGCAGCATGTGAACTCCAACTACGACATCGATTTGTTCCAGAAACTGATCGCTGCGGTGGCGGAAGTCACCGGCGCGACCGATCTGTCCAACAAATCCCTGCGCGTTATCGCCGACCATATCCGTTCCTGCGCATTCCTGATTGCAGACGGCGTGATCCCATCGAATGAAAACCGTGGCTATGTGCTGCGCCGTATCATTCGTCGTGCGATCCGCCACGGCAACATGCTGGGCGCGAAAGACACGTTCTTCTACAAACTGGTTGCTCCGCTGATTGAAGTGATGGGCCCGGCGGCGAAAGAACTGAAAGAACAGCAGGAGATGGTTGAGCAACTGCTGAAAACCGAAGAAGAGCAGTTTGCCCGCACCCTGGAGCGCGGTCTGGCGTTGCTGGATGAAGAGTTGTCCGCTCTGAAAGGCGACACTCTGGACGGCGAAATTGCTTTCCGTTTGTACGACACCTTTGGTTTCCCGCTGGATTTGACCGCTGACGTTTGCCGTGAGCGCAATCTGAAAGTAGACGAACTCGGTTTTGAGAAAGCGATGGAAGTTCAGCGTCGCCGCGCACGTGAGTCCAGCGGTTTCAGCGCAGACTACAACAGCATGGTTCGTGTTGACGGCGTGACTCACTTCTCCGGTTACGAACATCTGCAACGCCATTCCAAAGTCGTGGCGCTGTTTGTTGATGGTCATCCAGTGAAGGATATCAAGCCTGGCGTTAACGCCATTGTGGTGCTGGATGACACGCCGTTTTATGGCGAATCCGGTGGTCAGGTGGGCGATAAAGGCATCCTGAAAACCGCATCAGGCGTATTCTCAGTGTCTGATACCCAGAAATACGGTAAAGCGATTGGCCATCAGGGTTCCCTGAATGCGGGTGAGCTGAGCATCGGCGACAGCGTTGAAGCTGAAGTGGATGTGGCGCGCCGTGACCGCATCCGTCTGAACCACTCCGCGACTCACTTGCTGCATGCTGCGCTGCGTCAGGTGCTGGGCAAACACGTGGCTCAGAAAGGTTCTCTGGTTAATGACAACTATCTGCGTTTCGACTTCTCTCATTTTGAAGCGATGAAACCAGAAGAGATTCGACAGGTCGAAGATCTGGTGAATGCTCAGATCCGTCGTAACCTGCCAATCCAGACCACCATCATGGATCTGGAAGAGGCCAAAGAAAAAGGCGCGATGGCGCTGTTTGGTGAGAAATACGAAGACAGCGTTCGTGTTCTGACCATGGGTGATTTCTCCACCGAACTGTGTGGCGGTACTCACGCCAGCCGTACCGGCGATATCGGCCTGTTCCGTATTCAGAGTGAATCCGGTACTGCAGCAGGTGTTCGTCGTATTGAAGGGATCACCGGTGAGAACGCGATTAATACCCTGCATCAGCAAAGTGATTTGCTGCAGGATGTTGCGCACCTGGTGAAAGGCGATGTGAACAGCATCACCGATAAAATCCGTTCACTGATTGAGCGTTCACGTGTGCTGGAAAAAGAGCTTCAGCAAGTGAAAGGTCAGCAAGCTGCGCAGGAAAGTGCTTCACTGTCCAGCCAGACGAAAGAAGTGAAGGGCGTTAAGCTGCTGGTTCGTCAGCTTGATAACGTAGAGCCTAAAATTCTGCGTACGATGGTTGATGACCTGAAAAATCAGCTGGGCTCTGTGATTATTGTTCTGGCAACCATCGCTGATGATAAAGTCAGTCTGATTGCTGGTGTCACGAAAGATTTGACTGATCGCGTTAAAGCCGGTGAGCTGATTGCTTGTGTAGCGCAGCAGGTCGGTGGCAAGGGCGGTGGTCGTCCTGATATGGCACAGGCAGGCGGCAGCGACGTGCAGGCACTGCCTGCTGCTCTGGCGACGGTTGAAGCCTGGGTTGAAGCTAAGCTTTAATAAGAAATAAATAGCTAACCCTGAAAACGCCATAATCTATTGTGCTGTATGGCGTTTTCAGTCTTAATGGCGGTGTGAGCTTTGCGATTAAAGTCGCGACAATGATGATATCGGCTAAACTTAAAGTACTCATGGCTGAAGTTGCAGGCTGCTTACATTTTATGTAGGGGTCATGGCTTACGTTTTACCCGCTTATGATCGATAATGGCCGGGAAACTGAGAGACCCGACTCTTTTAATTATTCAAGGAGCAAAGAATGCTTATTCTAACTCGCCGAGTTGGTGAAACCCTCATGATTGGCGATGAGGTTACTGTTACCGTTTTAGGTGTTAAAGGTAATCAGGTGCGCATCGGTGTGAATGCGCCGAAAGAGGTCTCTGTTCACCGTGAAGAGATTTATCAGCGTATTCAGGCTGAGAAGTCTCAACAGACGAGTTACTGATTTACGAAGCGTCTCGCTAATGGCGAGGCGCTGATCCCCTTTTCTGCGCGTTATCGATTTTCCCTCCCTTATTTTCCTGTGTTTTTCGTTTTTTATTGACTCCTGCTGAACGTATCCGATTTGCCATTTATCAAATATGAAGACGTTTTTTGTGTATCTGGCCTCTGTTTTTGTGTTCAAACTGCTCAGGTTGCGCGTGAAATGTCCAAACGGGTGATTGTTAGGAAAAAAGGGTTTGACTTATAAGGGCCAGAAAGTAATATGTGCGCCACGCAGTGCCGATGAGCTTAAACAAAGTTAGTCAGCACACTCGCAAGAGGCGTATGGTGAGGTGGCCGAGAGGCTGAAGGCGCTCCCCTGCTAAGGGAGTATGCGGTCAAAAGCTGCATCCGGGGTTCGAATCCCCGCCTCACCGCCATTTAAAATGCACCCATAGCTCAGCTGGATAGAGTACTCGGCTACGAACCGAGCGGTCGGAAGTTCGAATCTTCCTGGGTGCACCATACTTTCCTGAACGTATGTTGATTTGCAATCAAATGAGCGTGACGGGCAAAGGCGAAAGCTGATGTAGTACGGAAAAATGGTCAGGTAAATCTGCAGTAAGAATCAAAATGCACCCATAGCTCAGCTGGATAGAGTACTCGGCTACGAACCGAGCGGTCGGAAGTTCGAATCTTCCTGGGTGCACCATATTCCAAACATGTTGCAGCGACGACTTTCATATAGCGTCCTCCGGCATGAAGGTAGCACGAGGGAAGATAACGTTGCTTTAGCAACGGCTCGCAGGGCGAGGCCCGCCGAGTAATCTTCCTGGGTGCACCATATTCCAAACATGTTGAAGTGTTTTTTATTTCAGCATTAGAGAAACCCGCTTCGGCGGGTTTTTTGCTTTCTGCGTTTGACCTCTGTATTTCACCTCTTCCTTTTCATTTCTCTGATCTTTCCTACGTGTTCGGATGTGCTGTAGGTGTGGACAAAATGCGACTTTCGAAAGACTTTGCGATAAAGTAGTTTTCCTGTTTTTTCGTGATCATGGAGCTTTCGATGTACGATCGATACCAAGGACTAATATTTGATATGGATGGCACCATATTAGATACCGAACCGACGCACCGTAAGGCATGGCATCAGGTATTGACCAAATACAGCATGCAGTTTGATGTCGAATCCATGGTTGCTCTGAATGGTTCTCCGACCTGGCACATCGCTAAGTTTGTGATCGACAGTAATAATGTCGAGATGGATCCCCATCTTCTGGCGGCTGAGAAGACGGCAGCGGTTCAGGAAATGTTGCTCGATACTGTCCGTCCGTTGCCGTTGATAGATGTCGTGAAGGCCTATCATGGCCGCCGGCCAATGGCAGTGGGCACGGGCAGTGAGCACTGGATGGCGGATGCCCTGTTGCGCCATTTGGGCCTGCGTGATTGCTTTGATGCGATCGTGGGTGCCAATGACGTACAGAACCACAAACCTGCCCCGGACACATTTTTGCGTTGCGCTGAGTTAATCGGCGTACCTCCCGAAAAATGCGTTGTGTTTGAAGATGCGGATTTCGGTATCGAGGCGGCGAAACGCGCCAATATGGCATTTGTGGACGTGCGTACGCTGTGAGCAGCGCCGTGGCGCTGGCTTCCTTATTCGGCAGCAGCTTTCTAAGCGCCACACTTTTGCCTGGAAATTCAGAAGTTTTATTAGTGGCTTTATTGTCAGCTGGCAGCGCAATGCCAGCGGCACTGGTTTTGTCTGCAACTGTTGGCAATACCTTAGGTGGCATAACCAATGTCATCATCGGACGCTTTCTGCCACAGCTTAAACCTCAGCGTGGACTCCACGTTGCACAGGGTTGGTTGAAGCGCTTTGGACCGGCAGCTTTATTGCTGAGCTGGTTACCGGTGATAGGTGATGTGTTGTGCGTGTTAGCAGGTTGGCTGCGAATGCCGTGGGGGCCTGTGGTCTTTTTCATGTGTATTGGAAAAGCAGTGCGTTACATCCTTTTGACTTTTGTAACGCTGGAGGGGCTCTCATGGTTCAGTTAGATTGGTATCAGCTATCAATTATGGTCACATCTATGCAGACTCAGTATGCTTGCAAATTAATGGTTTCACCGAGCGGGAGGTCAATTTGATCCCGGATGTATCTCAGGCGCTTTCCTGGCTGGAAGCCCACCCTCAGGCATTAAAAGGCATTCGTCGCGGTATTGAGCGCGAAACGCTGCGGGTTAATCCCGATGGCTCATTAGCGACAACCGGCCATCCGGAATCTTTAGGTGCGGCACTGACGCATCGCTGGATAACCACCGATTTTGCTGAAGCTTTATTAGAATTCATTACGCCCGTCGATGACAATATTGAGCATCTGATGGCGTTCCTGCGTGACATCCATCGTCACGTGGCCCGTGAGCTCGGTGACGAGCGTATGTGGCCATTCAGCATGCCGTGCTTTATCGAATCCGGACAGGATATCGAGCTGGCACAATACGGTTCCTCTAACGCCGGGCGCTTTAAAACGCTTTATCGTGAAGGTCTCAAAAACCGTTATGGCGCACTGATGCAGGTCATTTCCGGCATCCATTACAATTTCTCGTTGCCGCTGACGTTCTGGCAGGAAAAGCTGGGCGTGACCGATATTGAAAGCGGCAAAGAGGCGATTTCTGCGGGGTATTTCAAACTCATCCGCAACTATTACCGTTTTGGCTGGGTGATCCCTTATCTGTTCGGGGCCTCGCCTGCCATCTGTTCTTCATTCCTCAAAGGGCGTGAAACAGATTTGCCGTTTGAATATACCGAAGCGGGATTGTGCTATCTGCCGTATGCAACCTCGCTGCGTCTGAGTGATTTGGGTTACACCAATAAGTCACAAAGCAATCTGGGCATTACCTTTAACGACCTGAGTACGTACGTTCAGGGCGTTAAAAAGGCCATTCGCACACCCTCTGCTGAATATGCGGAAATGGGGGTGCAGAAGGACGGAAAATATCTGCAACTGAACACCAATGTGTTACAGATTGAGAACGAACTTTATGCGCCAATTCGTCCTAAGCGCGTCACCAAATCCGGTGAAACTCCTTCTGATGCGCTGATGCGCAGCGGGATTGAATACATTGAGGTTCGTTCGCTGGACGTCAATCCGTTCTCGCCGGTGGGCATTGATGCCACTCAGGCGCGTTTCCTGGATCTGTTTTTGGTATGGTGTGCTTTAGCCGATGCCCCGGAAATGAACAGTGATGAGCTGCTTTGCACGCGTCAAAACTGGAATCGGGTGATCCTTGAAGGGCGCAAACCGGGCCAGACTATTGGTATCGGATGTCACGATGAACGTCAGCCGTTAGCCAAAGTGGGCAATGCGTTGTTTGCTGATTTGAACCGTGTGGCTCAGGTCATGGATAACCAAAACGGCGATACCCTTTATCAGGATGTCTGCAAGGAACTGGTTGCGGCGTTTGATGACCCTGAACTGACTTACTCGGCGCGTATCCTGAAAGATCTGGAACAGCAGGGCGTCGGTAATCTCGGGCTGGAACTGGCGGAGAAGTATCGTCAGATGCTGGTCAGTGAGCCACTGGAAGTTCTGGATGCCAGCGCATTAATGGCTGAGCAGGACGGCTCCTGGCAGCGTCAGCGCGCACTGGAAGCGGCGGATAAGCTAAGCTTTGAAGAATACCTGGCTGCGAATGCAGGCAGTAGCGTTGAATAGAAAGTAGCGTTGAGTAGAAAAGAAAAAGGCCACAATCAATGTGGCCAAATAAACATCTCTGTTTACAGGGATGATGATAACAAATGCGCGTCTTTCACTAATTAAGACCCGCATGCAGGGAAAAGGTTTCCTGAGTTCGTAAAAAAATTAAATTTATTTAGGAGAGGTGACGATATGCCACTGTTGGATAGCTTTACCGTAGACCATACCCGTATGGCAGCACCTGCTGTTCGCGTCGCAAAAACCATGCACACCCCACACGGGGACACCATTACTGTGTTCGATCTGCGCTTCTGCCGCCCGAACATTGAAGTGATGCCTGAGCGTGGTATTCATACTCTTGAGCACCTGTTTGCAGGGTTCATGCGTAATCACCTGAACGGTAGCGGTGTTGAGATCATCGATATTTCTCCGATGGGTTGCCGCACAGGTTTCTATATGAGCCTGATCGGTGTGCCGGAAGAGCAACGCGTGGCGGATGCCTGGAAAGCGGCGATGGCGGATGTTCTGAAGGTAAAAGAACAGCGTCAGATCCCTGAGCTGAATGAATACCAGTGCGGTACTTTCGAGATGCATTCCCTGAAAGAAGCGCAGGAAATCGCGCAGCACATCATCGATCACGACGTTGTGGTAAACCATAACGATGAACTGGCTCTGCCAAAAGAAAAATTGTCCGAGTTGCACATCTAGTTTTGAAGTGTGCAGAAGACAAAAAAGACGCGAACTTCGCGTCTTTTTTTATGCCTGAAATTCAGAGGACTAGTGCTGATTGACCGTATTTTTCAGAGGCTGTAACGGACGAACCTGCACCTGTTTGATCATGTTGTCCTGTACGTCCAGCACTTCGACTTCGTAATCTTCAATGCGTAAGCTGACCCCGATATTGGGGATTTCTTCGAGCACTTCCAGCAGCATACCGTTAATGGTGCGCGCGCCGTCTTCAGGCAGATGCCAGTTGAAAGCTTTGTTCAGCTCGCGCACGTTGGCACTGCCTTCAATCAGCACGGAACCGTCGCTTTGCGGGGTAACTTCCTCAGCAAGCGTCGGTGACATCGACGTGGTGAAATCACCAACGATCTCTTCGAGGATATCTTCTACCGTGACCAGCCCCTGAATATCACCGTATTCATCCACCACGATGCCCACTTTCTTTTTATTCCGCTGGAATTTCACCAACTGAATGTTCAGCGGCGTACCTTCCGGGATGTAATAAATCTCATCGGCGGCGCGCAGCAGATTTTCTTTAGTGAACTCTTTCTTCTCAGTCATCAGGCGGTAGGCTTCACGCAGGCGCAGCATACCGATCGCATCGTCGAGGGAATCACGATAAAGCACGATGCGGCCATGAGGTGAGTGCGTCAGCTGGCGGATGATGGATTTCCAGTCGTCGTTGATATCAATACCGACGATTTCATTACGCGGCACCATGATGTCGTCCACGGACACTTTTTCCAGGTCCAGCACGGAAAGCAGCATGTCCTGATTACGACGGGAGATATTCGAACGTGACTCGTTCACGATGGTTCGCAGCTCTTCTTTACTGACCGCGTCGCTGAGGCCGGTTGTGGTCTGGATGCCAAACATCCTCATCAGCAAACGCGAGAGACTGTTGAGGATCCACACCAGTGGCATCATGATGGTTTGCAGCGGGCGCAGCAAAATGCTGCTCGGGAAAGCGATGCGTTCAGGATTCAGCGCAGCAAATGTTTTTGGCAGCACTTCGGCAAACAGCAGGACGACAAACGTCAGCACACCGGTAGCAATCGCCACACCGGCATCACCGTACAGACGAATGCCCACAATTGTTGCCAGAGCAGAAGCAAGGATGTTGACCAGGTTGTTGCCGATGAGCACGAGGCTTATCAGCTGGTCCGGGCGTTTTAACAGCTTTTCGACGCGCCGCGCCGCGCGGTTACCCTGTTTGGCCAGGTGACGTAACCGGTAACGGTTGAGTGTCATCATACCGGTTTCGGAGGCTGAAAAATAAGCCGAAACCACCACCATGATGATCAATGTGATGATCAGGGTTGTTGTCGAGACGTGCTCCAACGGGTATTCCTTTTAATTAATGAACCATGATCTGCTGGATCAGGCGGCTGCCGAAATAGGCAAGAGTAAGCAAGATGGCGCCCGCCATGCTGAACCATACCACGCGGCGGCCACGCCAGCCTTCGTGATAATGGCCCCACAACAGGACGATATAAACGAACCATGCCAGTATCGATAAGACGGCTTTGTCGATATTCTCCGGGCTGAACAGGTTGTTCAGATACAGCAATCCGGTGCACAGCGTCAGCGTCAGTAAAATGACGCCAATCTGAGTGATGTGAAACAATTTACGTTCGATGCTCATCAGCGGTGGCATGTCGGCTGTGAACGTCAGACGTTTGTTCTTCAGCTGATAATCCAGCCACGCCAGCTGCAACGCGTAAAGAGCCGCGATCATCAGCGTAGCATAAGAGAATAACGCCAGGCCGATGTGAACCAGCAGGCCCTTGCTCTCTTCCAGATGCGTGATGAATTCGCCCGGCAGGAAAGTGACGAACGCCAGATTGATCAGCGAGAAGCTGTAAACAATCGGCAGTACAAACCAGCCGCGGTTGCGTGATGCCACGATGGTCATCACCGTACCGATGATCAAACTGACCACGGAGCCGATGTTCACCAGGCTGAGATTCTGGCCGGTGCTGACATCAAAAATACGTTGCTGCAATGCCACAGCGTGGCAGACAAGCGCCACCACAACAGAAATCAGTGCTAAACGCCGGTATGCGCTGTTCTTCCGGATGATGCTCGGAATGATCAGTGCAAGGCTGAGCAGATAGGCCAACATGGCGACGAGAGCAAAAACTGACATAGCGTTTGGGTAGCATCGAAAAGTGAATGAGAACCGCAGTATAACGTTACCGGCGTCACGCTCCAACCTATCTGAGATGCCAAAGCAGAGATCGTCCGCGCTTCGTGTTATAATCCCGCAATTACGTCGCAAAAGCGGCCTGTCATAACGTTGAGCATGAGACGATGTTTGAGAATTTAAGCGATCGATTGTCGCGCACACTGCGCAATATCAGCGGCCGCGGGCGGCTGACCGAAGAAAACATTAAAGAAACATTACGTGAAGTGCGTATGGCATTACTGGAAGCGGACGTTGCGCTTCCTGTCGTTCGTGACTTCATTAACCGGGTGAAAGAGAGCGCTGTTGGCGTTGAGGTCAATAAGAGCCTGACACCGGGTCAGGAATTCGTCAAAATTGTCCAGAAAGAACTGGAAACCGCGATGGGCGAGGCTAACACCGAGCTTAATTTAGCGGCGCAGCCTCCGGCTGTGGTTCTGATGGCAGGTTTACAAGGTGCCGGTAAAACGACCAGCGTCGGTAAACTGGCGAAATTCCTGAAAGAGAAGAAAAAGAAAAAAGTGCTGGTGGTGTCTGCCGACGTTTATCGCCCTGCGGCGATCAAACAGCTGGAAACCCTGGCGCAGCAAGTTGAAGTGGATTTCTTCGCGTCTGACGCGCAGGAAAAGCCGGTTGATATCGTTACCCGCGCACTGCAACAGGCCAAACTGAAATTCTACGACGTTCTGATTGTCGATACTGCCGGCCGTTTACACGTCGACGAAGCGATGATGGACGAAATCAAACAGGTTCATGCCGCGATTAATCCGGTTGAAACCCTGTTTGTGGTCGATGCCATGACCGGTCAGGATGCCGCGAATACTGCGAAAGCGTTTAACGAAGCGCTGCCGCTGACCGGTGTTATCCTGACCAAAGTCGACGGTGACGCGCGTGGCGGTGCTGCGCTATCGATTCGTCACATCACCGGCAAACCGATTAAGTTCCTGGGTATGGGTGAAAAAACCGATGCTCTGGAGCCGTTCCATCCGGATCGTATCGCTTCGCGTATTCTGGGTATGGGCGACGTTCTCTCTCTTATCGAAGACATTGAGAGCAAAGTCGACCGTGCACAGGCCGAAAAGCTGGCCAGCAAACTCAAGAAAGGTGACGGCTTTGACCTGACCGATTTCCTCGAGCAGCTCAAGCAAATGCGTAATATGGGCGGCATGGCGAGTATGATGAGCAAACTGCCGGGTGTTGGTCAGTTGCCGGATAACGTCAAATCCCAGATGGATGACAAAGTGCTGGTGCGTATGGAAGCGATCATCAACTCGATGACGCACAAAGAGCGCGCCAAGCCAGAAATTATTAAAGGTTCCCGTAAACGCCGCATCGCGGTGGGTTCCGGCATGCAGGTGCAGGACGTCAACCGCTTACTTAAGCAATTCGACGATATGCAGCGCATGATGAAGAAAATGAAGAATGGCGGCATGGCGAAAATGATGCGTGGCATGAAAGGTATGATGCCACCAGGTTTTCCAGGCCGTTAATCGACATCACTGTCTATATATCAGCCACATAGGCGGCTCATGCAAATTGCGGGCTAAGCTATCTACGCTTTAGATTGCTTTTTGCGCCAAAATGAGTAAAATTTTCGGGCTTTTTATATTGCAACCAGACCCCGTTCCCCGATGGGGTCTGGTTGTTTTATTAACTAAAGAGGATGTTATGGTAACAATTCGTTTAGCACGTGGCGGCGCAAAAAAGCGTCCGTTTTATCAAGTAGTAGTGACCGACAGCCGCAACGCTCGTGACGGTCGTTTCATCGAACGCGTAGGTTTCTTCAACCCATTGGCTTCTGGCCAAGCTGAAGGTCTGCGTCTGGACCTGGATCGTGTTGCCCATTGGGTAGATCTGGGTGCAACCGTTTCTGATCGCGTTTCTGCGCTGATCAAAGACGCTAAGAAAGCAGCTTAATCTGTCGCGGTGGTGGCAATGAGCAAGCAATCCAATCCAGTGGTACCCGCTGAGCCGTTAGTACTCGGCAAAATGGGTTCAACATACGGCATTCGTGGTTGGCTCAGAGTGTTTTCATCCACCGAAGACGCTGAAAGCATCTTCGACTACCAGCCTTGGTTTATCCAGCGTGCCGGTAAGTGGCAAGTTGTCGAGCTGGAAGGCTGGAAACGCCACACTCAGGACCTGATCATCAAAGTCAAAGGCGTTGATGACCGGGATGCTGCGAATCTTCTGACTAATTGCGAAATTGTCGTCGATTCAAAGCAACTGCCTCCACTGGAAGACGGTGACTACTACTGGAAAGACCTTTTTGGTTGCCAGGTAGTGACAACTTCCGGTTACGAACTGGGCAAAATCATCGATATGATGGAAACCGGTTCTAACGATGTGATGGTAGTTAAAGCCAACCTGAAAGATGCCTTCGGACTCAAGGAGCGGTTGATTCCGTTCCTCGATGGGCAGGTTATCAAGAAAGTCGATCTCGCTACTCGCACTGTTGAAGTAGATTGGGATCCTGGTTTTTGACCTCCGTAGTGTTTATTCACGTAAACAAGGTCTGGTTGAACGGTCAAACATTTGGAAGGGGTAGGCTATGTGGATTGGTATAATTAGCCTGTTTCCTGAAATGTTCCGCGCAATTACGGATTACGGGGTAACTGGCCGGGCAGTTAAGAATGGCCTGTTGAGCGTAAATTGCTGGAGTCCTCGTGACTTCGCATACGATCGACATCGTACCGTGGATGAGCGCCCTTACGGCGGTGGTCCCGGAATGCTGATGATGGTGCAACCCTTACGGGAAGCGATTCATGCAGCAAAAGCAGCGGCAGGCGAAGGTGTGAAAGTGATTTATCTTTCACCTCAGGGTCGCAAACTGGATCAAACCGGTGTTTGCGAACTGGCGGCTCATCAGAAAATTATTCTGGTTTGTGGCCGTTATGAAGGGATTGATGAGCGCATAATCAAAACCGAAATTGATGAAGAATGGTCAATTGGCGATTATGTTCTCAGCGGTGGAGAGTTGCCCGCAATGACTCTGATTGATTCAGTCTCCCGCTTTATACCGGGTGTCCTGGGTCGTCAGGCTTCAGCAGAAGAAGATTCTTTCGCTGACGGATTGCTGGATTGCCCCCACTATACCCGCCCTGAAGTGTTGGAAGGCATGGAGGTACCGCCGGTTTTACTGTCGGGAAACCACGCTGATATACGTCGCTGGCGCCTGAAACAGTCGCTGGGTCGAACCTGGCTTAGAAGACCTGAACTTCTGGAAAACCTAGCTCTGACTGACGAGCAAGAGGTGTTGCTGAGAGAGTTCCGAAAGGAACATCGGCTCAGTCAACAAAACTATGAAGGGAACGCCAAAGCGTAACGCGAGGCCGTCCCGATATATCAGTTTACCTAGGGTAAGAGACATATTATGAGCAATATCATTAAACAAATCGAACAAGAGCAGATGAAGCAAGACGTACCTGCATTCCGTCCAGGTGATTCCCTGGAAATTAAGGTATGGGTCGTTGAAGGTTCTAAAAAGCGTCTGCAGGCATTCGAGGGCGTGGTTATCGCTATTCGTAACCGCGGTCTGCACTCTGCATTCACTGTTCGCAAAATTTCTAACGGCGAAGGTGTTGAGCGTGTATTCCAGACTCACTCCCCAGTAATCGACAGCATTACTGTTAAACGTCGTGGTGCCGTTCGTAAAGCTAAACTGTACTACCTGCGTGAGCGTACTGGTAAGTCTGCACGTATCAAAGAACGTCTGGGCTAAGGTATCGCTAACGCGACATCTACTAGTTAATATAGAACAAGGGGTTAGCCATTGGCTAACCCCTTTTTACTGTGTCTTTTTTGCATCAGCGGCAGCAAAACGACTACGCCGTTACAGGTTGGGTACCCGGTTTTGAGATAACCCGGGCGACAGACTCGTGCGTGGCAAATGTGCAGCTGCACTCAATATTCTGACACTGGTGATAGCGTTCCTTCGTTGATTCACTCAGATAACGGCTTGAACGTGTATGGGCGACCTTTCCACAAAGCGGGCAATGCATCATAAAAACCTCCGGCGTGACAGATAAGCGATGAGGTTATTATGAAACTCATAACTCGCAAAGGCAAGTTATGATTGTAATATTGAAGATTGATAGGTGATATCTGCAATATATAGCTTCAGGTTTAAAGTGGTCGTAAACCCCTTTTCATTAACCTCGTGTACTACAGAATCAATCACCCAGTTCTGGCTGTCGATCACGTCTTTAAATCCCTGCACATTCACCGGTGTCTGCGCGCTCAGATCGGCACGCCCCAAAGCCAGCCGGATGCTGAAAGACGAAGAATCATTCTGAACCTGCTTAAACACTGAATCTGCTGCACGTTTAGCGGTCTCTTCATCAGGGAAGATTTTAGCCAGTTGTAAAACATTACTGCCTGAGCCTGCGGTATAACTCTTTTCTCCTGTGCTTTTCAACCCGACGTTGCTGGTGGTCGCCGTTTTAAGGTCATGCCACTGCGCCATTACGCCGTCATAGGCCTTTTTGTCTATCACCTGATAGTTGTGATTATCGCCATCACTGCGCACGAGTGTTTTCCATGGGATCGCCTGCCCGGATGCAGTGCGGCCGGTGCCCGCTTTAAAAAACAAGATTGCGCCGTTTTTGACAGTGACCTGGGCGCCATAGTTTTGTGCCAGACGGGCGAGAAAGTAGCTGTCCGTTTCGCTGGTCTGGTCGATATGTGGGATAACAATGCTATCCAGTTCCTGCGGGATAACCGGCAAATCTAATTTATTGCGGCTGGAAATGATTCTGACAATCGCGCCCAGGGTGTAATCGTCATACGACTGGCTGAGCCTGGTCGTAAATGAACCACGAAAATCAGCGCTGCGGGCAGTGACCGTGATGACGTCCGGTGAACCTGAATAAACCACCGTATCTACCGTAAAATAGCCGCAGTCATAGAGTGCCTGTTTTGACCATCCCAGATGCAGATGCAAAACGGCGCCGCGAACCGGCATTTGCAATTGCCCGTCGCTGTCGTCGAAGGTTAAATCGAGTTTGTCGGCCTCAAAGCCGCTGTTGTCTGTCACTGACAATTTGATAATGCGGCTGGAGATGTTTTCTTCCAGAACCTTATTTTTTATCGCCAGCGTGAATACGGGGGCGATGCGTGCGCCAACAGGAAACTGAAGATCAGTAAGCATGGTCAGACTCCGCCCGCGAAATTGCTGATTGCCGAACCGGCTTTGTTATACAAACCTTCCGCTTGTGTCAGCAGATCACCGAACATGGCGGCCTGCGATTCATCGACGCGCGTCAGATTGAGCGTGAAGTTGATGCTTCGTGCCTGGCCGCTGGAATTAAACTCAGCATTGTCATTGGCGATATTTTTGATGATAAACATGCCGTAAATCGTGCCGCTGCCTTCAATGAGCGGCCATGCACGACCGGAATCGGCCATGCTTTGCAGCGCCTGCAAATAGCGCATGCCGCCGGTCATTTCAGGCAAGAGTTGCCCGGTGATTTTTATCGTTTCCTCACCCAATCCGAGAAATTGAGAAACCGGACGCTGTCCGAAACGCGCGTTCGCTCCCCAGCCATAATTCACCTGACGGCTCGTATTCTGGTAGGGCAGCGTGCTCAATTTGAACACGAATAAACCCAGCGACATCATCATGAGTAAATCCCTCCGTTGTTGTACTGGCTGAGAAGATTGTTGGTGTCGTTCCATTTCTGCTGGTTGATCGAATCTTCAATCCAGGTTCTGATCTGGTTATGATCCGTTTCCGGTGTCGCAGTGAAGCTTAAGTTCACGGTCGTTGCGCGATTATCCGTCAGGTTGTTCGCTACGGAGGTTTTCGCTGGCTGATACAGGCTCAGCGTGCCGCCTGTGGGAGAAATACTCTCAACCGGCGACGCAGGAATATCCGGGTGCTCATCCTCATCATTGCCAAAAATGGCATCCCATCCTTTTTTCGCCCAGCTGAAGACTTCACCGATCTGAGTGACAGCTCTGTTCAGGGAGGCAAGAATTTCGCCGATCACTTCGCCGACTTGTTTGCCGATATCGGTGAAGCCGCTCAGGGTGCTTTGGGTGAACTGAATTGGCTCAAACAGATCTGTAATCCAGCCCAGTGCGGTTCTGAAAGGCGCGAAAGCGTCACCTACCGGCCCGACGACGGCGGTAAATCCTTCGATGACCCCACCGACAAAAGCGCTGACCGGCTCCCAAAGTTTCACTACCGCAATACCAATCCCGGCTATCAATGCGATCACCGGCAGCAACGGAAGTCCTAAGGCGGCAAAGGCTGCGGCAATAACGCCGCCGGTGCCGGTGAAAATCGTTCCCAGCAAACCGGCTCCTGCCATCAGCATATTGATGCCGCTGAGAACCGGCGCAAGGGTCATGCCGAGCGCGCCCATTCCCCCGATAATGCCAGTGATACCTAAAGCCAGACCGAGCAGGGAATTCACCAGCACCGGATTATCAGTGATCCAGGTATTAACAGTGCTCAGCCAGCGGGTGGCGGTTTGCGTCAGTTCCCGCAGGGCGGCGCTTTGTCCGTCGAAAAGATTGATGCGCAGGGTGTCCCAACTAGCAAAAAGCTTAGTGATATCGCCGTCAAGGTTATCGCCTTTAACGGTCACCGCCATTTGGGCTGCGGGCGTTGCGCCATTCAGTGCTGCGGGTGTCTGCGCCAGAACCTGATCAGCATTCATTCCCTTTTTCGCAAGTGCCTGCTGTTTGGCGACAACGTCCGCAGGCGAATGGCCGGAAGCCGCCATCGACAGACTTTGCTCACGTAAAGCCGCAACGTGCGGATCGTCATTTTTCAGTCCAAGAACCGACTGCACATCTGCCAGCCCGGCTTCCAGATCGGCACCCGGTTTCAGAAAGTTTTGCGCCAATGCCAGTTTGGGCTGTGCGAAGGAGAGGGCAGACGAGCTGATATTTTTTAACTGACCGATTTTCAGTTGGCGATTTTTAACCTGTTGCCCGACCTCCCACCCTCGTTGTTCCAGTTGTATCGGGCGTTGCTGACGCAGCTTTTCTGCCGACGGGTTTGCCACCGCTTTTTTCAGGCCGGAAAGTGCCTGTGTTTCGGTTTCGCTATCAGGAGCGAATACTGAATTATCAAACTGAAGGGAAGCGTCAGTGAGGTCTTCTGAGATGACGCTGAACAAAGTCTTTCCGGGCAGCATCAGCAGGTTTTTTCTGACCTTGTCGGTTTCGGCCCTGAATGCGGCCAGATCCTGATTTATTTTTCCAAGCGTATCGGGTAACTGTTCGAGATTACTCATCTGTTTTTACTCCGCTGCGTTGCAGTGCCTTATGTCGCCAGTTCAGCAGATCGGTGAGTGACATGCCGTCCAGCTCGGACGGCGGCCAGTGAAATATCACCGCGATATCTGCCATCAGGTCATCCACGGTGAGGCGGGGCGCAATACTTACACCACCGGTTTCGGCGATAAAAAACCAATCACCTTACCTGCCAGTGCGATCAGATCCGGAAGCTCCAGGCGTGAGCACTCTTCTTTGGTCAGGTTCGGATATGTGATGCGTGGCAAAATGGTGATCAGCGCATCCACATCTGCGTTCGCCAGTGCCGCAAGACCGATACCGCGCAGACTGCCGGCGGTCGGTTTTGTCACCTGTATTTCTGTTATTTCTGTATCGCCGCGTTTGAGCGGAACATCGAGAGTCACGGTGTTATCGGTGATGTCAGTCGGTTGCATGTCTTTTCCTGTTTAAGTTAGAAGTGAAGCCGGCATGGGCTGCCGGCTTAGGGAGAGGATTACAGACCGAGCGCGGTACGATGTTCTGCCAGACGGTCAACGCCGTTGACGACTTCAACCATGTTGACGGTGTCGATCTCAATGAGCTCTTTGCCGTCGATAGTCAGTTTGAAATACGTGCACTGGGTGGTGACTTTGGTTTCAGTGTCTTCACCCTGTTTGTACTCACCGAAATCAAACTCTTTGTGACGGCCGCGCATCATCACTTCGACGGCAGAGACATCGCCCGTATCGTCGCGCTGCAGCGAACCGGCGAAACGCAGCGGAATATCAGATGTGCTGCCCCATTGCTGCAGAACCAGCTCATCCAGACCGCCGATGGACCATTCCAGCGTCAGTGCATCGTCGTCCAGACCGAAGTCCACCGCCACCGAACCGCTCATGCCGCCGCCACGATAGTTTTGCAGTTTGCGGGTGAGTTTCGGCAGCGTCAGTGAAGAGACCAGGCCGAGGTAGCTGTTCCCGTCATTAAACAGGTTCAGGTATTTCAATTTCTTAGGAAGTGCCATGAGTCATTGTCTCCTTAGCTGTTAATGGACGCGGCAAAGTTCACCAGATAAGAGTCGGTGATACGCTGGCGCAGGGTCAGATCTTCGAGTGGAGGAACCGGCGTGTAGTCGTAATCGATATACAGTTTGCCGGCTTTCAGGGTTTCTGCCGTGTTTGCGGTTTCGTCGTACCAGCAGTCACCGTCAATGATGTAACCCGCTGATTTCATTTCGCGCATTTTGGCTTTGATGCCGTCGATCATGTCGCGAACCAGCGTCGGTGTCATTGGCTTATCGACCGCCCACATATGCGCTTCTGCCATGGTATCGGCCAGAACCTGCGCGGTACGGGTGTAGTTTTCAAACAGGAACAACGTGTCATCGCTGCAGGTACGGTTGCCCCAGAAACGGAAGCCGTCTTTGCGTACCAGCGTGGTAACACAGGCTTCGTTCAGCAGATCGGCGTCGGTACCGGTCGCCTGCAAATCCCAGAAGACGCTGGCTGAAAGGCCGGTCACGCCGTTCACGCCGACGTTTGACAGGGTTTTATGCCAGCCGGTGTCCTGATCGATTTTGGCACGCAGGCCCAGAGCACGGGCTGTCGCATAAGCGATATCCGACTGGCTGGTGGTGGTATTCCAGTTAATAAAGTCCGGCCAGATCAGCATCAGTTCGCGCTGACTGAAGTTTTCGCGGTATTTAATCGCATCGGAAATGGTTTTTGCGCCGTAGACGCCGACATAACCAAAGGCACGCAGTTGCTGGCAAACACCAGCCAGTGCAGTCGCGACCGCCTGATTATCCAGACCCGGAACACCGAGAATACGAGGTTTTACGCCCAGCTCTGCCTGAGCAGAAAGCAGCGCTTTCATGCCGGTGTAACGGCCATTGGCATCAGAACCGCCGATGATATTACTGGTGGTCTCAGCCTCATCTTCGCCCGTGGCAACACGCACCACGACGGTGACCGGTTTACACTGGTCAGCAATCGCCAGCAGTGCGGCACGCAACGTCCCGCTGGTGCCGGCTTTACCGCTGGCCGCCAAAACGTCAGTGACCAAAACCGGAGTATTCAAAGGAAAAACGGTCGCATCCGCATCTTCTGCGGTACAAACCATGCCGATAATTGCGGTGGAAACGGTAGAAATAACGCGGGTGCCGTCATTGATTTCAACAACACGTACGCCGTGATGATAATCAGCCATCAGGTTGACTCTCTCTGTTGTGGGTGGTGAAGCAAGGATGCCGGTTCGCAACAGAAAGCGCATTCCATCAGGGGCGTGGGGGACGTGGCACAACAGCGGGGGGGATAAAAAAGAGATAATGAAAATTATCTCTTTTTTATGTTTAGATTATTAGTTGTTTAAAATATTTGATAAGAACTTTAATAATCTAACTTAAGCTGCGCGAACAATATAGTTGAATGCTAGGTTGCAAGGTGCCGTTTCATTTTGACCTTCTTCAGTTATATAGAGTCCGCTATCTCCAGTAGCAGCATAGTAAACGTTGGCTGCTCCTTGGCGATATTCTTCATTTACTGCTGGAACTTTTTGACCATCTCCTGAGCCAAAAAGAAACGCGTGGGTATGTTTACGTAATTTATCTTGTGCATAATTTAAAACTTCACGTCCAGTATCTATGCCGCGTCCGTCATCCCAACCTCGGATAAATACACCACGTAAATCAGGTAAGTTACCAGAGGGGTATGCTGTGGCTAATTTAGGATATTTTGCTTTATCAAATGCCGCGCCATTACATTTTAACCAACCGACTGGCGGTGTTGCTGTCGGCCAGGGCAGCGGAATGCCTACCGGAAGATCGTATTGTGGATGAGGATTTGCTGCCGCCACATGCTTCGCCATCAGATCATCAGCATACGCTTTAACCTCAATGACTTTATCATCGACACATTTACGCGTAGCCAGCACCACCGAGGGGTCAATTTTCAGTGTCACCGCATCCGTACTGTTTACCACTAAAATCATACGAACGGTTTGAGTACGGCCGCTGCCTTCCTGCAATTGCGGTTTATAGGTTTCAGGGCAGTTGGCTATGGCAATCAGCGTATTGTCCTGATCGAATAAGCCAATCTCGCGGATCCAAAATCCCCCCTGATCTTCGGGAATGATCTGTTCAGCAATGATCTGGTTAGTATTCGCCGGATCAACGCTGAGTGAGTTGAGCGCAGCGCGACGTTTCTCGCCGATCAATTTTGTTTGTGCCGGATCGGGAGTTGGCAATACACCTCCGCCGTCTCCCACTGCCATTTGCGTCAGGCTGAGTTGCGTGCCCAACGCTGTTGCATTGGCCAGTTTTGCTGCACCCAGATTGGTCAGCAACGCATAATATTTAGCTGTCATAATTTACTCTCAGGTTGTCGATTAAATGGATTGCTGAACCGGTAAATGCAGAGCCGGAGGCAGTAATGGTTTCAGGGAAATAGGGGTATACCGTCAGTTCTTCGCCGTCGTAAGTCGCTGCGGCGATATAAAAATCTCCGGTGACGTCCAGATTAATTGAGAGCCCGATCAGATGACGACTACAGGGTTTCGCATCTGCAATCAGACGTTCGAGCTCCTGATACATTTCTTCCGTAATGCCTGTTTCCAGCACGCCGACATCGAGGTGAAAGGTGCCCGCAACATCGTTGGTCTGCCACCATTCAGTGACACGAATTAAATACCCCAGCGGTTCAACGACCCGGCGTAATGCGCCAATGGTGCCTTTGTGTTTGTGAACGAACCAGGCGGCGCGAACCGCAGACCGTTTCGCCTGCTCGGTCCAGTTTTCATCCCAGCGGTCAACCGAAAATGCCCAGGCAATATAAGGGAGTAATTTCAGCGGGCAGGAATCAGGATCCCAAAGTTCACGCAGAGGAACGCTGAGATTACCGATTTGAGATAGCGCCTGTGCGGCCGCAACTTCAAGCTGAGTAGAGCCCGAAGGTAACAGACGATCACTCATCCGAGCCTCCCACGGTGAGCGAGTAGGCCGTACATAAAGACGCCTGGGTTTTATCGAGTACGATATCTGCCAGCGGAGATGACAGCTCGACCCGCTGAACGCCTTCAACATGCAGAGCGGCATAAATTGCAGAAAGCCGTATATCGCGACCCAACCGGCTTTGCGTGTTGATGTAGGTTTTCAGCTGCGCTTCAGACGCCGAACGGACTGGCTCAATTTCAGGCGTGGGCAAGACATACAGCACGGCATCAATATGATAAGGCACAATCTCAGCCGCCTGTACGGTGACGCGGTCGGCAACAGGGCGGACATCTTCATCATTCAGAGCCTTTTCGACGGCAGTGAGCAAATCACCGGAGGCCACGCCGTCGTTGTCTCGCGATAAAATAGTGACAGTCACTTCTGCGGGAGACGGGCTGATAGCTGATGCATCAGCGATACGTCCGTCCGCCGAGCGTGCATGGTATTCGTAAGCACCTGTTGGACCGGCTACGCTCAGCCCTTCGAATGCCTGAGGGATTCGCATACGCAAATCGCTGTCGGCCTCCAGGATGGCAGGGGTTGGCGGAATTGTGGTGCTATCCGCAGGCCGTAAAACCAGGCGCTGAACATTAAAATTCGCCGCCAGCTGATCCAAATCACTGCCCGTTGCATAGGCCACCATCACGGCGCGGGCAGATTCGTTGACGCGCTGGCGCAGGATCAGTTCGCGGTAAGCGTTTTCCTGCAGCAATTTGACCAGCGGTTCGGATTCCAGCGTCAGAGTCCGGCTGACCGCTTCCTGCTGGTCGGCAGGATAGAGCGAAATCAGCGTCGTTTTACGTTCTTCAAGCAGGGTTTCATAATCCAGTTGTTCGACCACATCGGGGGCGGGTAACTGGCTCAAGTCGATCGTTGCCATAAGTGTCAGCTCACAGGAATATTCAGGGAAAAATCCGTCGCCGTATCGTTACGGCTTCCGGTCAGTTCAATCACCATCTTGCCGTCGTAACCGGTATCGAAAGTGATAGCAGTCAGTGAGACGCGCGGTTCCCACTGCAACAGGGCGGTGTAGCACACGGCCATCATCTGTAGCCGCAGCGCGCCGTTTTGCGGCTGGTCAATCAGCTCAGAAAGCAGCGAGCCGTAATTGCGGCGCATCACTCTGGAGCCCACCGGCGTATTCAAAATGTCGCTGACGGATTGGCGGATGTGGTCGAGATCTTCGATAGCCATTCCGCTGTTTCTGTCCATCCCCAGGTATTTCGGATTACTCATTGTGGGCCTCCTGTCTGGCCGCCACCGGTCTGAACACCGCTGTGACGATGGGTGTGCACAACGATGCCGTTGGATGTCAGGCTGCCGCCGCTGTGGGGTAAGTTACCGGTCAGCGTGCCGCCTTGTTTGACTTCAAGGGATCCGGTGGTCAGCTTGGTGGTGCAAACCACTTCCGGTGTATCGAGCGTAATGCGCGTACTGGCGGTACAGCGGATTTCGGGCGCTGTCACCTCAACCTTTTGCGCGGCGCTAATCACAGCGGTTTTTATGCCTGTCACTTTCAGGGCACTTTGTGCCGGTTCGTATTCCAAAACGGCGCCGTCCGGGAAGGCCAGATGAAGGGCGTCTGGCGAAGCGGATGGTGCGGGTGAGGCATCGGAGAATACCGCCGGTAAAACGAATGCCGTATTCAGCTCGCCGCCCATCGAGAGCAGTAAAACCTGTTCGCCGACGGAGGGTGCCCACCAGCTGCGCGTGCGGCCAGCGCGGTGCGTCATCCACGGCAGCCAGGCCGTCACGTTGCTGCCCGTCGTGACGCGGCAGCGGGCGTTGGCCAGATCCAGTTCTGAGACCTTGCCGATGCGCACCAGATTGCCAATCAGACGCATTATGTCGTTGAGTTGAAGAGTCGTATTCATGGGATAAAGGATGCCGTTTCAGAGGGTTGAGCGACAACCGGTGACCGTTCGGCCGCGGCTGACACAACAAGGTTTACCGGGTCATACCGTCCAGCTGCTGATCAGTTCTCCGTTGAGATAAACCTCACGCGGCAGCGACACGTTCTCCGGCAGTGGTGGTTCAGGCAGATGAATGATGGTGCGCACATCATCTTCATCGCAAACCTGCACGCGTTCGGTCAGTTGCAGCGTCAGCACCAGAGTTTTCTCCTGCTGCGTAAAGGTAAAGTCAGTGAGCCGGCTGGCCGCGTTGCCGAGAATTTCAGGCTGATTAACCTGCAGCCAGTCGAGAATAACGACCACTATTTGGTCGATGAGTGCTTCACCAGGAACCGCGGCATCACTGACGGTGAGCTTTAGCGGATAACGATATTCAAACGAAAGTGAAGCGGCGGACGTCGCGACCACCTGACCCGCGCCAGTGGCGATCGCCAGTTTGTCCGGCGAGGCCGCAAGAAGCGGTACCTGCTCAATGAGCCGTTGTTGCAGCTGAAGTGGTACCTGCTCAATGAGCCGTTGTTGCAGCTGAAGTGGTTTTTGCATGTTGTGCCTCCTGACACTTTTTAATGGCTTCAATTTGTAAGCCGCAGTCCATCAGCGCTGATTCCAGGTGGAGAATATCGGCGCTCAGGTCTTCATTCGTTGTGGGGTTGCTGGCCGGTATCGGGCATGAGCTGACCGGCGGACAGCCAATGTAAATAATCGCTGGCGGAGCTGAAGGCGGGGCGCTGGTGCAGCCGGCTAATATCATCAGGCAGCCCGGTATCAGCCCACTGACGGGCTTGCAGATTTTCATGGAGGCTCCTCTGCCTTTGCTTTTCACGACCCTGCATTACCTGATGGGCGGAATTCAGGTCTTCGCGTAACGCCATTTCCGCCTGCTCGCGCTGGCGCATTTGCAGGTTCAGGGCGGCGATCAGCTGTTCCCGTTGTTGCAGCTGAGCCGTCAGGGCGTCGCGTTGCTGACCTGCATTGTTGAGGTCGTGCTGTAATGAGCGATTGGAAAGCAACAGGATGGCGATCAGTAAAACCATCCCGGCCAGAAATGCCGGTAACAGGCGCATTCAGACTCCTTTCAGGCAGACGTTTCGTTCGTCATTTCGCCTGCGTTCCAGTCCGCGGTTACGTTCGCCATTCACGAAAACCCAGCGCGGTAACTGGTCGCAGGCTTGTTGCCATTTTTGGTGATTGATGAAATACGCCAGCGTGGATTGACAGGCGGCACCGGTACCGACGTTAAAACTGAATGACACGACGGCATCAAAAACCGGCTGCGGCATCGTCACCGGCATACATTTTTTTACGGCGCGTTCTGTCTGCTGAATATCTGCCAGCAGGTTTTCCGCGGCCTGATTTTCGGTAATGGCCTGCGCCGGTTTAACGCCTGCCGTGTGCCCGATGCCGCTGGTCCATACACCTGCACTGCACTGGTAGGGTTGCAACTGACAGCCTTCAAAATCGGTGATCAACCGCAATCCCTCTTCCGATACCTGCAACGACAGGTAACCCGGCAATGCCGCCATCAGCCCCAAAACGACGGCGGCGCTACAGCGTTTAAGAGTTGAGGTTTTCATAGGTGTCTTTGCTCAGGCCACTTCGTGCCAGCAACTGGTAGCTTTTACGACGGTAATACCAGTTGATCAGAAAGGTTCCGACACCGACGGCTGAGCCGACCATAAAGGCGACATCCTGCGATGTCAGGCTGGCGAGCCAGGTCAGCGAGGTGGCAATAAAATAGGCGCAACCTGAACTGATGCGTTCAGTATTCAGTCCCATAATTTGATTACTTCCTGAACCGGTTGTTCTGCGATGTCCGGTAAATCGACGGCTGTACCATGAGGTAATAACGGGCCTAAATCGGCGATGCCTTTATTGGCGGCGTAGACTTTTTCGACCACCGCAGCGGTGCGGTTGTAATAGCGCCAGCATAGGGAATCGAGGGTATCGCCCTGTTGTGCATAGACTTTCATGGGTGTTCTCCGCGAGTGAGTGAGGGAGTCAGTCGATGAGTTAAGTCTGCGCAATAGGGCACGGGGCGGCAATCTGCAAGGGATGTGAAACGACTGGCACAACAGAGAATCGGGCAAATAAGACAGGGAGATGGCGGGGCGCTTTGTCCGGAGGAAAACCGGTCGGGCAAGCGCCAACAGTGTTGAATACTACCGCCGCAGGATCTGGCAATCAGTGAGCGTCGTCAGTACTCCCGTTGTAGCAGACCGCGGCCTGATTTTCGTCAGTCAGTGCCTGGCTGGCCAGCTCTGAGATAAGCGACATTACGACCAGAAATTCTTTTGGATTGCATTGCGCCGTCTGCGATATGTCTGCGATCAATTGTATCCTGGACAACGTTAGCTGTTGTTTAGTCAGGTTTTCCATTTTCTCCCCTCGCCAGATACTGTGTTTATATACAGTATTCTTTAATTGTTCTAATACGTCAACACTCAGGGCATTTTAAAAATTATAATTCCTTGAATTTATGCATGAATTTTTATTGGTCCGGTTTTTGAATGGATTAGTCACTTTGCCGGATATCGGGCGATCCACAGTTATTGACAGAACTCCAAGGCAGGCGAGTCACCGGTATTTCTGCTAAAGAAGGCCGCTGACGGACAATCCGCCACTGTTCAGTGTGTGTCAGGAAAATAAGCGAAGTCCCAAGGTGCGGGGCGTAAATGCCGACGACTTTGTTACGGGGCTCACCGAAGGCATTTGTTTCCCCAGTGAGCTGGCGGGCTATGCGAACGGTTTGCTCTTTTCGCGGAATATGGATGCCGCCCTGCGCCCGAATATAACCGGCAAAATCCCCTTCGTCGGCGCTGCTGCGGACGTCCTCAACCCGAGCATCAAAACGGCTGCTCAGGCTCTGATGCCTGATCCGTCTGCATTCCCGCCAGGCACCTACAGACGGGATGCCAATCGCGTGAAACTGCGGGATCCGCCACGTCGATGCCCAGGAAGTCACCGCAGTGGCGACATCCGTCAGTAAGCGTCCGGAGTCAAAATCTGTTTCGCCATCCAGTGCGTAGCCATCGATATTTTTCGCGACGTATTTCGCGATATATCCGGCTGCACCGCCACGGTTGAGCGGCTTGCAATTGAAACGTGATCCCGCAGCGCCCGGTTCATCGGCTTCTTCTTCCAGAGCATATCGGCGCATAACCTCTGTCACTTTCTGCTGCTGTTCCGGTGGCGTGAACAACATCATGTGCCAGTGCGGCGTACCATCGTGATGCGGTTCGACGACACGCACGCCGTATACTTTGAGGTTCCGGTCTTTAAAGGTGGTGCGGATTTTTGCCCAGACGGCGACCAGATAACGCTGCGCATCTTTGGGAGTAAAAGCGTGCTTATCCCATTTCTTATTAAAAAGAGGTGAGGATCCTGCACCGGTAGTTTTCAGCGGGTGATATTTTGAAGGCGTGGTCAGGGTGATAAACAGCCCGCAATCGAGCTGCTGGTCAGCGACATCTTCGACACCGGCGATCAGCGTCATCAGTTCCATACGGCGAAGTTTAGGATTAGAAATGCTGGCTAACACGGTATCCAGCAGGCTCAGAGTCTCGCCGGATTCGACATTTTCGAGCTGGCAGTGCTTCAGGTAATTAATGGCGGATAAGCGGCGTGACCCCACATCACGGATGGCATTTTTGCTGGCGTAAGGTGACGTTGCGCGGCTGACATAACCACAGGAAATCATCAGGGCTTCGCGCCATAAACGCTGTTTTGAACGTAACTGTTTTTCCCACCATTCGCCGCTAACCAGCCGTGAAATGCTGGCGACGGCAGAATGCGCGGTCAAGCGGCCTTTTTTCCACGCCTGCCAGTAAAGGGGGTGTACGCGGCACGACAGAGTCATCACCGCAATATGCCCGTAAATGTCGCGCTGCGTGCAGTCCTGCAACAATATGTCAGGGTTATCAGGGCGGCTTTGCAGCCAGCGTTCGCAGTGATATTCATAGGCATCTTGCATATGCACAGCAAGCTTACTGGCCAGTCTTCTCAGACTGTCATCAGTAAGGTCAGGCAGACGGTTAAAAATTTCTTCTTCCGGGAGCAGCTTTTGCGAGATCTGACGATTCAATGTATTCCGTGCATTAACCTGCTGAATACGCGGCCACAAACGTTGCGTAAAAACGGTCATCAGGAAATTAACCGCCGCACGAACTCCCCTGGTTTCCAGCAAAAAAGTATACCGCTGGTGTAACGGCGCACGCAGACAGCGGGGCAGCGTCGTCAGCAGGGATAAGGCGGTTTGCTGGCGCAGACAGAAATCACGGGTTAGAGGCTTCTGGAGTGGACTGCTAAGCGCAGGGCGCGGGGCATTCCACCACCACTTGCCCGTGAAAGATGGCCCGGAAGTTCTGTTAAAAACCGGTAATGGCGATGGAGAACCTCGGGTGAATATATTCTCTGGCATAAACGTTTTCCGATAATAAGAATACAGAATTCCTTCCGGAAATAATTTTATTTCCAGCATGGCGGCAAATTTAAACAATGTTAATTTGAGGGTTTATACGGGGCGATAATTCTTTCTTTTAATTTCCTCTATTTCCTGGCACTCAATGCATCGCTGTACACCGGGAATGATTTTTCTGCGTAGCTGTGCAATGGGAGTATCGCAATCCAAACAGAAGAAGGCTGATGGTGCAGGCTGCGTACGTGTTGCCTGTGTAATTTGTGCCTCGAGAATTTTTAGCTGATATTCCTGTGATTCATCTATCCAGTCTGCCATCAGTAAAGTTCTCCTTTAAATATCGCCGTGAAATGGCGAAGTGATAATAAGGCCTGCGTTATTTTCATTTTGTCCTCATCATTTAATTGTGAATATGTCAGTAAGGTATGGTGGCGTTTAAGACCGGCATGAAAACATAATGTGAGTTTCCACTTTTCACTGGCCTGATCAAAAATAACCTCAACCGGATTTTTAGTCTGAGAGAAATAGATTTCTTTCAGATGAGCGATATGGCGCAGTCCGGTCTGGCGCTGCTGCTCTGTTCCTAAAAACATCGCGTCTCCTTATTTCTCCACGGCGCCGTAAATTTGGTATCATGGTCGTCTGTCGGTACATTACATAATCAATCTAAACTTGCATTTGCGAGTTGTCAAGATGATATTTACAGATTCAGGGGTTTTCGCCAGATGCAATTAGATGAACTTGAAGGTGGAAAAGCTGTTCTGACGCGTATGCTTCAGGCTTACGGCTTTAGCATGCAGAAGGAACTGGGGGATCTGTACGGTTTGTCATCTGGAACGATAAGTACCTGGGTAAGAAGAGATTATTTTCCCGGCGATGTGGTCGTGGCGTGTGCGCTGGACACCGGTGTCTCATTACGCTGGCTGGCGACAGGTAAAGGCAATATGCAGGATTCGGCTCTTTCCGGCGCGGCAGCGTCCGGTGACATCCGCCAGCTTAAAAAGTTGAGATTACGCGGCGGTGCGCTGGAAGAAGAAGGTGTCTGGTCTGTTGATCCCTCGCTGCTGGATGGCTCGCTGACTCAGCCGGCTTATGTCGTGAAAGGTCATCATTCCTGGATTATCGATCTGGGCAGCACACATCCGGGCAATGGCCGCTGGTTGCTGGATATCGATGGTGATCTGGATGTGTATGATGTGGCCCGCATTCCCGGTAACCGCCTGAGCGTGACGCGTCAGGAAAGCCATTTCGAGTGTGGCGTGGATGAAGTGACTGCTTTAGGGCAGGTATTTATTACTCTGGATCGTAACCTTTAAATTTCGTTTCCTCAGCAGCACCCTGTTGCTGAGGGCATTTCCTGCCTCATCACACCTTCACCTTGCCCTGAATCCCCATAACTTTGTCTGTTAACCCGTATGTAACAATTACGGTACACCCTCTTGGTATGAGATCAACTATATGTAAAGTTAACTTTCCATATAGTGCATGCCTATGCCAAATTGGTAATGTTAAGTTTACAAGTAAGGCTTGATAACTTTACGCGCTGTGTTAATGTTGTCCGCAGATGCCACCGTGGCAGCCCATTTTCCTTATAGCGGAACACGATCATGCAAAAAGACGCCCTGAATAATGTTCACATCACTGCTGAACAAATCCTTATCACTCCTGAAGAGCTGAAAAACCGTTTTCCATTGAGCGTCAGCGACGAAAACAGTATTTCTGAAGCACGTAAAACCATCGCCGATATTGTCCATGGTCGTGATCCTCGTCTTCTGGTGGTGTGTGGCCCTTGTTCTATTCATGACGTTGATGCGGCGCTCGATTACGCGCGTCACCTGAAAACACTGGCTGCTGAGCTGAGCGACCGTTTGTACATCGTGATGCGTGTTTACTTTGAAAAACCGCGTACCACGGTCGGCTGGAAAGGGTTGATTAACGATCCGCACATGGACGGTACGTTTGATGTGGAAGCGGGGCTGCACATTGCCCGTGATTTGTTGCTGCAACTGGTTGGCATGGGCTTACCGCTGGCAACAGAAGCGCTGGATCCGAACAGTCCGCAATACTTAGGCGATCTGTTCAGCTGGTCAGCAATCGGCGCGCGTACTACCGAATCTCAGACTCACCGCGAAATGGCGTCTGGCCTTTCAATGCCGGTGGGTTTCAAAAACGGCACTGACGGCAGCCTGGGCACGGCAATCAATGCGATGCGTGCTGCAGAAATGGCGCACCGTTTTGTGGGCATCAATCAGGCCGGTCAGGTTTGTCTGTTGCAGACTCAGGGCAACCCGGACGGGCATGTGATTCTGCGCGGTGGTAAAACCCCGAATTACAGCGAGCAGGACGTTCAGGCGTGCGAAAAACAGATGACCGGCGCGGGACTCCGTCCTTCCTTGATGATAGATTGCAGTCACGGTAACTCAAACAAAGACTATCGTCGCCAGCCTGTTGTGGCTCAGTCCGTCATCGATCAGATTAAAGCCGGTAACCGTTCTATCACGGGGCTGATGCTGGAAAGTCATCTGAACGAAGGCAGCCAGTCTTCTGAACAACCTCGTTCAGAAATGAAATACGGCGTGTCTGTTACGGATGCATGTATTAACTGGGAAACGACTGAAGACCTGCTGCGTAAGATGCATCAGGAACTGGGCGATGCGCTGGCGGCACGAATCGCAGGAGAGTAAGTTTTTATGGTGGCAGAACTTAACGCGTTGCGCGATCAGATCGACGACGTTGATAAAGCGTTGTTAGATCTCTTATCACGGCGTCTTGCGCTGGTGGCTGAAGTCGGAGAAGTGAAAAGCCGTTACGGTTTGCCGATTTATGTGCCTGAACGGGAAGCGGCAATGCTGGCTTCACGTCGTCAGGAAGCGCAAAACCTCGGTGTTCCGCCGGATCTGATTGAAGACGTATTGCGCCGCGTGATGCGTGAGTCCTACTCAAGCGAAAACGACAAAGGCTTCAAAACGCTGCATCCGGCATTGCGTCCGGTGGTGATTATCGGTGGCAACGGGCAGATGGGGCGTTTGTTCACCCGTTTGCTGGAGCTTTCCGGTTACCAGGTGAAAGTGCTGGAACAGGAAGACTGGCCGCAGGCAGAAACATTGCTTGCCGATGCCGGAATGGTGATTGTCAGCGTGCCAATTCACCTGACCGAAGAAGTGATTGCCCGTCTGCCTAAGTTGCCTGACGACTGTATTCTGGTGGATCTGGCGTCGGTGAAAAACCGTCCCCTCCAGGCGATGCTGGCAGTGCATGAAGGCCCGGTTCTCGGCCTGCATCCGATGTTTGGCCCGGATGTCAGCAGCCTGGCAAAACAGGTTGTGGTGTACTGCGATGGCCGTGAACCGCAGGCGTATCAGTGGCTGCTCGAGCAGTTGCAGGTCTGGGGCGCACGGTTGCATAAAATCAGCGCCGTTGAGCATGACCAGAATATGGCGTTCATTCAGGCGCTGCGCCACTTCGCGACCTTTGCGTATGGTTTGCATTTGTCTGAAGAGAACGTGCAAATCGAGCAGTTACTGGCGTTGTCTTCCCCGATTTACCGCCTCGAACTGGCGATGGTCGGTCGACTGTTTGCGCAGGATCCGCAGCTTTATGCTGACATTATTATGTCGTCAGAAAGTAATCTTGCGTTGATCAAACGTTATTACCAGCGTTTTGGAGATGCGCTTGCTCTGCTGGAAAGCGGCGATAAACAGGCCTTTATCGATAAATTTAGAAAAGTTGAGCACTGGTTTGGCGATTATGCGCCGCGCTTCCTGAAAGAAAGTGGTGCGTTGCTAAGACAGGCTAACGACAACCGTAAGTAAGTTGTCCGCAAATGAAAAAGGGCGCTGCCATTGTGTGCAGCGCCCTTTTTGTTTGCGGGAAATTACAGATTGTTTGTGAAATTACAAATCAACAGAGACGACGTTTTCGCTTGGATAACAGCCGAGAACTTTCAGAGAGCGGGTGATCGGGGCCAGATCCTTCAGCGCCTTTTTCATCTCTTCTGAGCGCAGGTTGGCCTGCACATCGATATAAAACATCTCTTCCCACGGATTGCCGTTAATCGGCCGGGACTCCAGTTTGGTCATGATGATGCCCTGCTCACGCAGCACCAGAAGCGCATTTACCAGCGCCCCTGCCTGCTGGCCGGTCGCCATAATCAGTGTGGTTTTGGCCGGAACCTGATCCGTCACTTCAATCGCTTTGCGCGCCAGAATAATAAAGCGGGTGATGTTTTCCTGCTGGTTCGCCAGATTATGTTCCAGCACCTGCAGTTTATACAGCGCACCACCGGCTTCGCTGCCGAGCGCCGCCACATGCGGAGAATTGGCGGCTGCCACTTTCTCCATCGCCGCCGCAGTGCTTTCGCAATATTCAATCTTCCAGTGAGGGAAACGGTTGATGAACTGGCTGCATTGCTGGAAAGGCTGCGGGTGGCTGTAAACCGTCTGAATCTGGGACAAATCAGTGTCTGTCGCGACCAGCACGCAATGATTGATAGGATTAGTCAGCTCGCCAACAATCGACAGGCTGGTGTGTTGCAGCAGGTCGTAGACGTCATTGATTGAGCCGGAACTGGTATTTTCAATGGGCAATACGGCGTAGTCGGCCTGACCGGTTTCAACCTGAGAGAAAATATCCTGGAATTTCTGGCAGCCACATTCGATAAACTGTTCGAAATGACGTGCGGCAAACTGGCGTGCAGCAAGATGTGAATAGGAACCTTTCGGGCCGAGGAAGGCGATACGGGCGGAATCGGAAGGGGTTTTATTCAGGTGTTGCTGGAGGAGAGCCTGCTGGGTCAGAACAGAATCTTCAATGATCAACTGATAAACGCGGGTAATGTAATGACCGTCCAGCCCCTGCTTTTTTCCTTCCTGAATCAGTGCGTTAATCAGTTCAATTTCACGTTCTTTGTCGCGGATAGGGCGGTGAGAGTGCATTTTAGATTGCGCGACTTCAATGGCCATCGTGCGTCGCTCTGCCAGCAGAGCCAGCAGTTTCAGGTCTAATGCGCTGATGCGTTCACGCAGAGCCAGTAATGAGTTCTCGGTCATGTTATTACCCTTTTAGATGTTCTTTCTTTCAGCAAAATGTATAAAACGCAGGCATAAAAAAAGCCCCCTTTTCAGGAGGCTTTGTTGTTCGTCTTCGCATTCATTCTTTCGCGACGAAACGCCTCCCAATCAGGGGAAGGTAAAAAAGAATGCGAAGAAAAACAGACGGGCGTTCATGTATGCGTTGTTTCCATAAGTTTGAGCAGAGTCTTAAAGTAACCGCTGGGTTTTCCCTGTGTCAATAAGATTCCCTCAGGACACAAAAAACGCGCTCCTGTGAGCGCGTTGTGAACTGCCTTTCCGATAAGCCGGTTATTCCTCATCTTCCTGCACCGGTTCCAGATTGAGTTCTTTGACGCCGGACTCTGCACGGCGGGCTTCACCCTTATGCTGCGCTTTATTGAGCTGGCGCTCAAGTTTGCTGGTCATTTCGTTAATCGCAGCGTACATATCATCGTGCGTAGCACTGGCAACCAGTTTTCCGTTTGGTGTACTGATGGTCGCATCGGCGACAAATCCCTGAGGTTCTTTCGACAGGATTATGTGCGGGTTAATGAGCTGAGTTTGCCATTTATCCAGTTTTTTCAGACGGCCTTCGATGTGTTCACGAATAGCGGCGGTGATGTCCATTTGTTTACTGGTAATGTTGACTGTCATATGACTTACCTCTCTTATTTCCGTCTCCGATGAATCCAACATACCAGCCTTTTTTATGAATTGCCTGCCCAAAACCACGGTTTTTTGTCACTTTTTGTCAACTTTGAAGTTTATGTGACGCAGGGTAATTAATGGCGGGAAAGGCCTTGAGACTTCGCTCAGGAGCGGGCATGATTGATGGGATCAGTGCATTATTTTCTGCGGTTTTCAGCCTGTCTTTTCTCTCATCACGTTCACTTTTCTCTGACTTTCCCTGAATCAAAGCCAAAAAAAACGGCAGCCTGAGCTACCGTTTGTGTGTGCGGACTTTTTAAAATTATGCTGCGTTATTGGCCGCAATAATTTTCGCCACTTTATCAGCCTGGTTGTTCAGCTGCAGTTCACGATAGGCACTTTCCATCAACGGCAGCGCGTCATGCGTCGCTTTCGTATCCGGGTAATCTTTCAGCATTTGCTCAACACGGTTAACAACAGCGACGTAAGCACCGCGTTTAGTGTAGTATTGCACCACTGACAGCTCGTATTTCGCCAAACGATCTTTCAGGAATACCAAACGTTTAGTCGCGTCAGTGGCGTACTGGCTGTTTGGATACGTGTGGATCAGCTGGCTGAAATCGCGGAATGCTGCACGTGCATGCTGCGGATCACGGTCTGAACGATCAACACCGAAGAATCCTTGCAGCGCACTGTCATCCAACGCCATATCCGTTAAACCACGCATATACATGACGTAGTCGATGTTTGGATGGGTAGGGTTCAGACGCATAAAGCGATCAATAGAAGCCTGAGCCATAGGCAAGTCAGCAGACTTGTAATAGGCATAAATCAGATCTAACTGAACTTGCTGCGAGTAAGGCCCAAACGGATAGCGGTTATCCAGCGCTTCTAATTGCGCAATCGCGCCTTTAAAGTTACCGTCCTGCAGCTTTTGCTGGGCAGTGGCATAAAGGACGTTAGGCGGGTTATCGGGAACCGTTTCTTTGGAACTGGAGCAACCGACCAGCGCCAGGCTCAACGTGGCTGCTGCCACCAGATATTTCACACGCGTCATGACGTTTTGATTATCCTCAGGTGTTATTCTGGGAGACTGTCCGTTAAGCTCCCGACAAAGACCAGCTACAATAGCACATTATTTTAAACGGCATCGCCGTGAAAACCCAACGTTAACCAAGAAGCTGCATATGGCACAACAAGTACAACTCACCGCAACGGTGGCCGAATCTCAACTCGGTCAACGGTTAGATCAGGCTTTGGCCGAATTGTTCCCTGATTATTCAAGATCCCGCATAAAAGATTGGATCCTTGATGACAGGGTCACGGTCAATGGCAAAAAAGTGACAAAACCAAAAGAAAAAGTGTTGGGTGGCGAGGCTATCGCAATCGATGCGCAAATTGAAGAAGAAGCGCGTTGGCTGCCACAAGATATCCCTTTAGATATCGTTTATGAAGATAACGATATTTTAGTCATCAATAAACCCCGCGATCTGGTTGTTCATCCGGGCGCCGGTAATCCTGATGGCACGGTACTGAATGCCTTGCTACATTACTACCCGGCAATCATTGATGTTCCGCGCTGCGGCATCGTTCACCGTCTCGATAAAGATACCACGGGTCTGATGGTCGTCGCGAAGTCAGTTCCCGCGCAAACGCATCTGGTGACCGCACTTCAGGCTCGCGATATTACCCGCGAATATGAAGCTGTCGCTATTGGTACAATGACGGCAGGCGGCACAGTGAATGAGCCGATTGCGCGCCATTCCACCAAGCGTACGCACATGGCGGTTCACCCGACGGGCAAACCGGCGACCACGCACTATCGCATTATGGAGCATTTCCGTGCCCATACGCGTTTGCGTCTGCGTCTGGAATCTGGCCGTACACACCAGATCCGTGTCCATATGGCACACATCAACCATCCTTTGTTGGGCGATCAGCTTTATGGTGGCCGTCCACGTCTGCCGAAGGGCGCTTCCGAAGAATTTATCAATATGCTGCGCGGTTTTGATCGTCAGGCTCTTCACGCGACCATGTTGCGTCTTTATCATCCGGTAACCGGTATTCAGATGGAATGGCATGCGCCACTTCCTCAGGATATGGTTGACCTGATCAAGGCGCTTAAAGCGGATACCGAAGAGTTCAAGGACCAGATGAACTGGTAATGAGCGCGCTTATTCAGCCTCAGTGGCCGCAACCGGCATCGGTGCGGTCATGTGCAACAACCCGCGAAGGAGGCGTCAGTTTGCCTCCTTACGGCGCGCTAAACCTCGGCAGCCACGTCGGGGATTCTCCTGAACATGTTGCTTTAAACCGTCAGCGTTTAATCGAACTGGGCGATCTGCCCGCTGCGCCACACTGGCTGGAACAGGTTCATGGCACTGACGTAGCTCATTTATCATCGCAAACTCCCGCTATTCCCCCCCTGATTGCCGATGCGGCTTATACCCGCGAGTCGTCTGTTGTCTGTGCAGCAATGACAGCCGACTGCCTGCCGGTACTGTTTTGCAGTAAAAGCGGCGATGAAGTGGCAGCGGCGCATGCGGGCTGGCGGGGATTATGCGCGGGCGTGTTGGAAAAGACGGTTGCGTGTTTTGATGCCGCTCCCGCCGATATCATGGCGTGGATGGGACCGGCAATCGGCCCTGCGCATTTTGAAGTCGGCGGGGAAGTTCGCGAAGCCTTTATGGCGGTGAACAGGGATGCATCCGTTGCTTTTATCCCCGTGGGCACCAAATTTATGGCCGACATATACCAGTTAGCCAGATTGCGTTTACAGGCCGCCGGTATTACCGCTTTTTATGGCGGCGAGTATTGCACTGTGACCGACAGCAACAAATTTTACTCTTACCGGCGTGACGGGGTGACCGGACGGCTGGCAAGTTTAATTTGGCTGATATAACCTATCGAATCAAGACGATCCATCGCGCATAACAGTAGTCCTCCGAATATACTGTCAAGATAACCTTGAAAACGTGAGGGTTGACCTCATCTAATCTCCAGTAGCAATTTTGTTCAGTATTGGAGGTGTTATGCGTCTGGATCGTCTTACCAGCAAATTCCAGCTTGCCCTCGCGGATGCTCAGTCACTCGCGCTCGGGCGCGACAATCAATTTATCGAACCTGTTCACCTGATGAGCGCTTTGCTGACTCAGGAAGGCGGGACCGTTCGTCCTTTATTAACCGCGGCTGGGGTAGATACCCAGAAACTGCGCACGGACGTTGATCAGGCTTTGGGGCGTTTGCCGCAAGTTGAAGGTACCGGTGGTGATGTTCAACCATCTAATGAACTGGTCCGTGTTTTAAATCTTTGCGACAAATTGGCACAGCAACGTGCCGATACCTTTATCTCTTCAGAACTGTTTGTTCTGGCAGTGATGAAAGACCGGGGCTCATTAACCGACGTGTTAAAAGCCTGTGGTGCAACGGCCGAGAAAATTACTGCGGCTATCGATCAAATGCGTGGAGGTGAGAAAGTGGATGACCAGAATGCCGAAGACCAACGTCAGGCATTGAAAAAATTCACTATTGATCTGACCGAGCGTGCCGAACAGGGCAAATTGGATCCGGTCATCGGTCGTGATGAAGAAATTCGCCGGACCATTCAGGTTCTGCAACGTCGTACCAAAAATAACCCGGTGCTGATTGGTGAGCCTGGTGTCGGTAAAACCGCGATTGCGGAAGGTCTGGCCCAGCGCATCATTAATGGTGAAGTACCGGAAGGCCTGAAAAATAAACGCGTGCTTTCATTAGATATGGGCGCGCTGGTGGCCGGTGCTAAATATCGCGGTGAATTTGAAGAACGTCTGAAAGGGCTGCTGAGCGACCTGGCTAAACAGGAAGGCAACGTCATTCTGTTTATCGACGAATTGCACACTATGGTCGGTGCGGGTAAAGCCGATGGCGCGATGGATGCCGGGAATATGTTGAAACCGGCTTTGGCGCGTGGCGAACTTCACTGCGTGGGTGCGACGACATTAAATGAATATCGTCAGTTTATAGAGAAGGATGCGGCGTTAGAGCGTCGTTTCCAGAAAGTGTTTGTTGCCGAGCCTTCTGTTGAAGACACCATCGCGATTTTGCGTGGTTTGAAAGAACGCTACGAGCTGCATCACCACGTCCAGATTACTGACCCGGCTATCGTGGCGGCGGCAACGTTGTCGCACCGTTATATCTCGGATCGTCAGCTGCCGGATAAAGCGATCGACCTTATAGATGAGGCGGCATCGAGTATTCGTATGCAGATGGACTCTAAACCGGAGTCTTTGGATCGCCTCGAGCGTCGCATTATCCAGCTCAAACTGGAACAACAGGCGCTGAAGAAAGAATCTGATGACGCCAGTGTGAAACGTCTGGAGATGCTGGAAACCGAGCTCAGCCAGAAAGAGCGTGAATATTCTGAGCTGGAAGAAGAGTGGAAAGCAGAGAAAGCTTCCCTGACCGGCACGCAGAATATTAAAGCAGAACTGGAGCAGGCGAAGATTACGCTTGAGCAGGCCCGCCGCGTGGGCGACCTTGGTCGCATGTCAGAATTGCAGTACGGGAAAATCCCTGAACTGGAAAAACAACTGGCAGCCGCGACTCAGGCAGAAGGTAAAACCATGAAGCTGTTACGCAACCGCGTAACCGATGTGGAAATTGCCGACGTGCTGGCGCGCTGGACCGGCATTCCGGTGGCACGCATGCTGGAAAGCGAACGTGAAAAACTGCTGCGTATGGAAGAAGAACTGCACAACCGCGTGATTGGTCAGAACGAAGCGGTAGAAGCGGTATCGAATGCGATTCGTCGTAGCCGTGCAGGATTGTCAGATCCAAACCGTCCGATCGGGTCATTCCTGTTCCTCGGTCCGACGGGTGTGGGTAAAACAGAGCTTTGTAAGGCGCTGGCGACATTCCTGTTTAACAGTGATGACGCAATGGTCCGCATCGATATGTCAGAGTTTATGGAGAAACACTCCGTTTCACGTCTGGTCGGTGCGCCTCCGGGTTATGTTGGTTATGAAGAAGGTGGCTATCTGACCGAAGCGGTTCGTCGTCGCCCTTATTCTGTCATCTTATTAGATGAAGTAGAGAAGGCGCACCCGGATGTGTTCAACATCTTATTACAGGTGCTCGATGATGGTCGCTTAACCGACGGGCAGGGCAGAACGGTCGACTTCCGCAATACGGTGGTCATCATGACCTCTAACCTGGGTTCTGACATTATTCAGCAGCACTTTGGTGAGGCCAGTTATGAACAGATGAAAAATTCGGTCATGGAAGTGGTCACACACAGCTTCCGTCCGGAATTCATCAACCGTATAGATGAAGTTGTCGTGTTCCATCCGCTGGGTCATGCGCATATTAAAAATATCGCTAAGATTCAGCTGGAACGTTTATATAAACGTCTGGAAGAACATGGCTACTCGGCAACGCTGACTGATGCGGCTCTGGAGCTGCTGGGCAATACCGGGTTCGATCCGGTTTATGGTGCGCGTCCGTTGAAACGTGCCATCCAGCAGGAGATTGAGAACCCGCTGGCTCAGCAAATCTTGTCGGGCAAGCTGATTCCAGGCAAGCCGATTACTGTTGATGTGGAAAATGATCACATCGTCGCAAGACAGTAATTAGCTTTTCGAGAAACTAAAACGGGCTCCGGAGTACTCCGGAGCCCGTTTTTTATGCATTCTTTGCTCGTTATTAATTCATTTGGTGAATTTATGGGCGGTTGAAAAGAAAAGTGAAATTAGCCCTTGCGGCCTGCTGAGAACTCCCTATAATGCCGCTCCATCGACAGGGAGCAACGTGAACAACATCACGAAGTGACCGGGTCGGAAAGATTAAAAACAGCGGCAACCGAATGAAATAAACGGTTGACACTGAATGAGGAAAGCGTAATATATGCCCCTCGAGTTAGCAAGCGAAAGCGCGTAACTCACTGCTCTTTAACAATTTATCAGACAATCTGTGTGGGCACTCACAAGACGATATCAGCCACCTCGGTGGCAAAAAATATC
>NZ_RAHH01000026.1 GCF_003602095.1 Rahnella woolbedingensis
TCTTTCTGACATTGTCAGACATAAAGGTGACATTTTAACTTTGGAACTGAGGGTGACATTTTAAACTGGGATAGACAGCGTATGTAGTAGCTAAATTGAGATGTCCGCTTATGGCTAATTTCAAATGTCCGCTTTGTTGTCGTTGTTCCGGGTATTTTATCCTCTGAGGACACGACTGATGCGGCATACGGTTCGGAGTTTTTCACGATGAATGAAGTTAATCGCCTGCAGATTTTGCAGGACGTTGTCGATAACCGGCTGACTACGCGTCTGGCCGCGCTGCGGCTCAACATTACCGACCGTCACTGCCGTCGTCTTCTCGAATGTTACGCGTATCGCCGGTCAAAAAATTGAAGTGTTACATGCCAGGCTCGAACGTCAGGCCGACATTCCTCCATCGAGGACTAAAGACTGGCCGGTCATGTAACTGCTTGCTTCACCTATCAAATAGGCCGTTGCCTGCGCGACCTCATCAGCACGCCCCAGGCGCCGCAGAGGAATATTGCTTTTCAATGCTTTTTGTTCGTGGTCTGACATTTGCGTGGTCATCTCAGTTTCAATCAGCCCAGGTAATACACAGTTTACTCGAATATTAAAACGGGCGACTTCGCGGGCCAGCGAACGAGCCATTCCTAGCATACCCGCTTTAGAAGCTGAATAAGCAACCTGCCCGATATTTCCTTTCAACGCAGAGACAGAGGATATCATCACAATACTCCCGCTCCCCTGCTCCATCATAGAAGGCAGTAACTGCTGATTCCAATAAAATACCGCATTGAGGTTTGTACCTATTAAAGTCTCCCAATCGTTTATGTCTTGCTTAAAATGTAACGCATCGCGTGTAATACCGGCATTATGAATAATACCGAAGGGTGCGCCATATTCCGTGAGAAGCTGTTGCGCAAGAGCCTTCACTTCTGTCGGTTTGCTTCCGTCACAACGATATCCGCTGACATTGAGACTAAGAGCTCTGCACTCATTGAGGAGAGATTCGGCCCGTGATTGCTGATCTTTCCAGGTAAATACGACATCGTATTCTCGTGCGAGATATTGAACTAAAGCAGCACCAATTCCCCGGCTTCCCCCCGTAACCAAAATCCATTTCTTTTGCATCATTTATGCCTTTTGTTCTTCCAATGCTTTACACATTTCACCCAATGTCAGGTTGGGATTATTAACGAACATATCCGCGCTTAATGTCAGATCAAACTCTCGCTTAACCAGCACCATTAACTCAACATAATCCAGGCTATCGAGTTTCAAATGATGAAGGGGCATTTCAGGTGTAAGCATGTCTTGAGTCAGATCTTTTGCATCACATAGCATTTCGCACACAATTGGGTAAACGTTGTTTGTCATAATAAGTTCCTATTATCAAGAAAGAGCCATTGGTTTTAATTTCAACGTAATGGCCGTTGTTATATATGAATGGTTGAAGTAATGCCCTTGCATAGCAATACGCACCACCAATCCCTGTTTATAATCCCCCACTACCAAAAGCGGTAACATCCCATAATGGAAGTTGTTTGAGCCCGGCGAAGATAAGAGGAATCGACGACTAAATACAATCTCATGATGTGTCTGAACAACAGGCATTTCCCGAAAAATGTCTGTCAGCGTCCCGGCATGAAGATCGGGTAATTTAATTTTTATTTCCTCGAATATTTCAGGCGATTTAACGATCAAACGAAAGAGTACCGAATCAAGAAAAGACCATTCGCAAACATTTTTCATAAAAGGATATTCCTTCCTTATATTCAAAAGTTCATCCGCAGAGAGGGTCGAATTCTTAGTTGTCACCTGTTCAATGGGAGGCAAAATTCGCTCCAATCTCGCTGAAAAACAACATGAACCCGTCTCATTTTCAATGAGTTGACATTGATTGTTGGTTTTAACAATCTTATATTCCGTATGGCATTTTATTGGATTGCGTAAACGGGCGTTGAAGCGATAATAATCCGCAGTATCAGAAGGAATGTCCTGACTCTTTTTCATATCCAGCAAGGCACGCATGCCGTGCACGGTCAGGCCCTCGATTCCCATTGCTTTCGCTTTGTTAACATCAAAATGAATGGGGTTATAATCGCCGGAAAATTCTCCCCATTCATGAGCATGTTCCAGGGTGTATATCAGTGTCACATTTCACCCCGGCTAATGATCAAGGCAGCGTTCGCCCCCCCGAAACCAAAACTCAGGTTCATAGTATGGAACACAGGTTTTTCACGATGACCTTCTGTAATAAAATCCAAATCACATATCGGGTCAGGCACTCGCAGATGGCAAGTAGAAGGAAGCCTTTGGTGCTTTAAGGTCTGCAGACAGATAATCGTTTCAAAGCTACCCGCAGCTGCAATAAGATGCCCGGAATACCCTTTCGTACTCGACACGGGTATCGAATAGGCTTCATCGCCCAATGCCATTTTGATCGACTCTGTTTCATTACGGTCATTAAGCTCTGTAGAGGTGCCATGAGCATTGATGTAATCAATATCCTGAGCTCTTAAACCTGCCTGTGTGAGCGCCGCATGAATAGTGTTTATCCGTGCCAACTTATCTTCAGCCGGTGCGGTGAAATCTACAGCATCAGAAAAGTTACCGTAGCCGCTTATTTCCCCTAAAATCACTGCACCTCGCCTTAACGCAGATTCCCGCTCTTCAAGGCAAACAGTGGCAGCGCCTTCTGACAGGACAAACCCATTGCGCTCAAGACTAAAAGGACAGCTGGCTTTCGTGATGTCATGTTCTTCACGGGTGAGTGCTTTTAATACATCAATATTCCAGATGGCGGAATCACTGCGCAGCGATTCTGCACTACCGGATAGCATCATATCAGCTCGCCCACTACGGATGGCCTCAAAGGCATCGCCGATCGCCATGGTGCCAGTGGCGCAGGCGGCTACGGGCGAATTTTGATAACCCCGCAGTCCCCAAAACTGGCTGCAGGCGGCTGTGGCAATACTGGGCATCGAAAAGAAACAGGCAAAAGGAGAACCCATTCCCGTGGCTTTATATTGCTCATGAAATTTAAAGGTTTCGTCCAGCCCACCCCAACCGGTTCCTATGATGGCTCCACATTTGAGCGGATCATAAAATTCTGTAGGGGCTTTTTCGCCAAAAGCCATGCTCATCGCTTCACGAGCAGAGACCATTGCCAGATGAGCAAAACGAGGCAGGCGACGACGAAGTACCGCCGGCAAAAATTTCAAATCCAGATTTTCATCAACCAGGCCATAAAAACGTGATTTGATTCCCGCAGGATGCTTATCAATAAAACGGTAACCGATCCGATAATCCATGATTGCATCCCAGCTCTCTTGCGCGGTTAAGCCGAGTGGGGTAATCGCGCCATAACCCGTTATGACGACTCGCCGTGGCAGTGTTTTATTATTCATGAGTTAACGTCCTTAGAAAGAGGGTCATTCGGGGATCTCTTCTCCACCAATAGCGAGCCAGAGTTGCATCGTAGAGTTGAGGTAATTGTTCTGAATATCAGATAACTGATTTTCAACGGTCAGGAGGTTATTCTGTGCATCCAGCCAGATTTCAATGGGTTGCGCGCCAGCGAGATACTGACTTTTTGCCAGTTTTAGCCGTTGCTGGCTTAACGTCAGAGAGATCAACGTATTCTCCCTCTGCTGCGACCATTTCTGCCGCTGTGTAAGCGATTTTTCGACATCAGAAAGTGCTGAATACACCTTTTGCTGGAAGGTAGAGGCTGCGGTTTTTACATCAAGTTTTGAGCGTGCGATGGTCAGTTGTACCTTGTTCCATTCCACAAATGGCAGGACCAGGCTGCTACCAATGACTCTGTCTGGTTCGGAAAACCATTGACTAAATACACTGCTGCCTGCACTTAACACGGCGCTTAAAGACACGGTGGGATAAAAGCTCAATGCGGCGACATCAGAACCTGCAAGCACGGCGCGTAGTTCCGATTCTGCCGAGTGCACATCTGGCCTGCGGCGGATAACCTCAACTGGCAGACTCATCTTCAATTCGATGGTTTGTGTTAAATCCAAACCATCACGCTCTGGCAGTCGCATTGAGGGAGGTCTGTTGAACAAAATCGCAAGAGAATTGCGTATCTCCTCGCGCTGTTGGAATAAATCCTTCAGATTATTTTCTTGTTCCAACACTGACTGGGTGGCTTGCAATACATCCAGCTGACTTACCGCGCCTGCGGTGAATCGTGATGTCGTGACAACTTTGGTTTCTTCGGCGATCGCCAGGCTGCGCTGAGAATTATCAATTTTTTGATTTATTCCGGCTATTTGCCAATAGTACTGGGCAGTAGTACCAATGAGGGTCAGAGCAGTATTCTGGCGCTCTAACGCCGTTGCCTCAGCCTGCCAGGCAGACTGTTCGCGCATACGTGCCAATTTCCCCCACAGATCAAGCTCATAACTCAAACTCACGGAAGCGCTATAGCCTTCAACGGAATCAGTATGATGCCGGATATTTTTGGTGTTATTCGCACTGCCAGAGACGCTGACATCCGGGGTGAGATTGGTATCCGAAAGATTGCTGTCCAGCCGGGCTTGTTGCAGTCTGAATCCAGCAATAGCTAAATCGTTATTTCGCGTAAGAACGTCATCAATGGCGTGCGTTAATTGAGGATCGCCAAATACAGTCCACCAGTGACCTGAGCTTGCTAACCACGCTGAACCTGTCTCCTGTGTACTCCACTGCATCGGAAGAGTTAATTCTGGACGCTTATAGTCGGCTTTAACTAATGAGCCACACGCCGTTAATGCAAGGGCGATAAATGTTACTTGTAGGATCCTCATTCTCGAGTCAGAGCCTCCGTCGGATTTAAACGAGCGGCGTTCCGCGCAGGGAAGAAACCGAATCCAAGTCCAATCAGGCCGGAGAAACAGCAGGAGAATAAAATCGGAGGCATCGTGAAAACGAGGGGGAATTTATTCGTGCATAATGCGAATGTGCAGCCTGCAACGATGGCAAGCACAATTCCGATCAGCGAGCCCATCAGGCAAATCACCACAGATTCCACCAGAAACTGCCGCAAAATATCGTGCTCCCTGGCACCCACAGCTAACCGTATACCAATTTCGTGGGTTCTTTCTTTGACGGAAACCAGCATGATATTCATCACGCCTATGCCACCGACGATGAGTGAGATCCCTGCGATAGTGGCCACCAGGAGGGTTAAAGAATCCGAGGTTTTTTTCACCGCGCTTAACATCATGTCATCGCTCTGAATGAAGAAATCACGGCGGCCATGGGCGATGTCCAACAGATGCTCAACTCGCTGTTGAGAAGATTCCATTGCCAGCCCATCGTTGAGTTGTAACTCAATCAAGTTAAGAGCAACCGGCCCTTCCAGGCGATCCTGCATCGTCGTGAAGGGGATCCATCCCTGCAAACCACTCCTGCTGGGGGCTACCCCATTAATTTCCATCACGCCGATAATGACAAATGGCACACCACGAAGTTGAATAATTTCGCCGACTGGATGGCCGTTATGAGGAAATAAACTCTTTGCTGTTTGGGTGTCGATCACTAACCCGGCAGCTCTCTCTGCCAGGTCACCTGCGTTAAAATGCCTGCCCATCACTAAGACCATTCGATGAATAGCAAAATAGCCCTGATCGACACCGTGCAACTCGAGAAAAACATTTTGCCCGTTCGCCAATGCCTCGACAGAAGTATTAACAACAGGTGAAATATTTTTAGTGAAATCTTGACGTTGCAGCATTTCTGCATCACGTACTGAAAGACTGAAGGCTAAATCAGGACGGATATCGCTCCACCCAATGCCGGGGTGTATAGACAGCGATTTCAAGCCTAGATCGCTTATATCATGAAGAATTTTTTGCTTTGCACCATTACCCACAGCCATTGACACGATGATGGAAACAACACCAATAATCATGCCAAGCATTGAGAGTAATGCGCGAGCGCGATGTCCACGCAACGCCTGCCAGGCCATAGAAATAGCATCTTTCAGGCTTTGAAAGAGTCCGGGACGCTCGGTGCTGGTGGTAATGTGTAACAGTGATGTGTGTTGATAAAAGTCATTTGTCGAGCTGGCGGCATGGTCAGCGACAATTTGGCCATCATCGATCTCAAGGATACGTCCTGCCTGATTGGCAATAAGCGGATCGTGCGTGACCAGAATGATGGTATGACCCGCCTCATGAAGGCTATGTAATATTGCCATCACTTCTTTTCCACTCGCAGCATCCAATGCCCCTGTCGGTTCATCGGCAAGAATAATATCAGCCCCGTTCATTAAAGCCCGTGCAATACTGACGCGCTGTTGCTGCCCACCAGATAATTGCGAGGGTTTATGGAATATTTTTTTTTCAAGCCCAAGACGGATCAGTAAGCTGCTGGAACGTTCAATTTGCTCTATTTTATCCATCGACGTATAACGCGCAGGCACTGCGACATTATCTTGTGCGTTGAGATAGGGCATAAGGTGATACCGTTGAAAAATAAAACCTATATGCTGGCTGCGCAGCGACGCGAGCTGATTGCTGCTGGCTCCGGTAGTCTCTATACCTGCCACATAAATCTTTCCGCTGCTCGGCTGATCTAAACAGCCAAGCAGGTTCATCAGCGATGATTTCCCCGAGCCTGAAGGGCCCATAATGGCGACCATTTCGCCCTGCTTTATCTCGAGCGAAATGTTCTTAAGCACATGCACCGCAAGATCACCCGAAATGAAGGTACGATTCACATCCACGAGGCGGAACGCTGTCAGATTAGCCATCGATGGCAGTCTCAAGAGCTAAAGGTGGGATCTCAACACTTTGGCCTTCCACAAGCCCCGATTTCACTTCAGCAAAAACGTTATTGTGCGCACCAATTTCAATTTCACGGGAAATCCTCTGCTTTCCGTCAATGAGTGTTACGTAATAGCGCCCTTGTGCATCTCTTTCCTGTAACGCAGAAAGTGGGATGCGCAGAACGTTTTTCACATCATTCACTACAATCGAAACTTGCGCAGTCATGGAGGTTTTCAGCAAGCGCTCAGTATTGGTTATCTCAAAAACACCACTGTAGTAAATAGCCAAAGCCTGCTGTGAGTTATTGGATATTTCATTGGTATTATTAAGCACCCCATCTGGGGCATTTTGAATTTCGCCCATCACGCTGTTATAGAGACGTGATGGTTGGGCGAGGACATAGAATGACAGAGGTTGGCCTGATTTGACCTTAAGGATGTCTGCTTCCGAAATACGGGTCTGTATATGCATAACGCTAAGATCAGCCAGAACCATAATGGTCGGGGCAGTTTGCGAGGAAACGATCGTTTGCCCTTCCTGAGTTACGACACCCAGGACTTCACCCTCTATTGGGGCAACAAGTCTCGTATAACCTACATTTGCTTTGGCTGTTTCCACCGCCATTTCGGATTGGACTATCTGTGCCTTATTCATTTCCAGCTGTTCGAGTTGAGAATCAAATAGGGACTGTGCTTCTTCTAAGTCACTTGCTACTCCAGAGCCTTCCCTCAACATCACTTTCTGACGACGCAAAGCAAGCTGATACTGTTTAAGCAGCACTTGTGATGACCGCAATTGCGCACGCGCGCTTGCAAGTTCTGCCTCTGATTTGCGCAATTCGTTTTGTTGCAAAATGGGATCTATTTCAGCGAGCAGTTGCCCTTTCTTTACTTTGTCGCCCTGGTGTACGTAGAGCTTTTTTAATTGACCATTCACCTGCGCACCAATACTGACCTGGCGAATAGGTTTTAATGTCCCGGTGGTAATGACCGTCGTTTGGATATCACCACGGGTAATTTTTGCAAGAACCCCTGCCGGTGATGAATGATGTTGTTGGTTAACAATAAAGTAAGCTGTAGCAGATACGGTAAACAGAATAACCAGGCTCCATATAACGACCGATTTCTTTTTCATAACGGGTTCATATCTGATAGCGCAGGAGAACGGCGGACTAACCTACCCTGTTCAATACAGCAGGCATGGTCAAACAAAGGCAAAATAGCCGTATTATGGGTCACCACGATCAGTGTTTTACCTTCGTTGCGGCAATGCGATATCAAAGCATTAGCAACGGTAAATGCGGTGTCGTCATCGAGATTCGCGGTAGGCTCATCCAGAACAACTACGGGTCGGTTACTGTACATAGCTCGAGCAAGCAATAAGCGCTGGCGTTGCCCAAGCGAAAGTCCAGTGTAACTTTCGCGGATCTTCGCCATCATTCCTCCGGGGAGTTTGTCCACTATATCTCCCATATCTAATGCCTTTAGCAATTCAGACATATATTCAAGCTTGCTTCTGTCAAAATTTGGATCAAAAAGACTTATATTTTCTGCAACGGAAGCATTAAAAAGAATATCGTCCTGGGATAATAAATAAAAAAGCGAACTGATTGCAGAAGCGGTCACTGAAACGCCATCAGCCTGGATCTCCCCTGATTCAGGGTTCAGTCCACCGGACATCACTTTTATTAGGGTACTTTTACCTGCCCCCGAATTTCCTGTGATTGCCAGCATTTGTCCCTTAGGAATACAAAGCGAAACATTTTGCAGCGTCGTATCCACACTGTCGTAACGGAAAGAAAGGTTTCTGTATTCCAGAGAATGATTGAATGCAGTAACTGCTATACTGGCTTCGGGTTTGCTAACCTGATCGCCTGCGGAGGGAAAGATATCTTCTGCTCGGTTATCAATGACCTGAAGCTGATTCTTCTGGATAACGGAAAAAAATATCTTAGTGATATAAGACGAAAATATTTGTCGAACAAAACTATAGGCAAAGAAATCCCCCAAAGAAAGCCGACCATCTTTAAGCAATGGTAAAGCCAGCAGCATAAAAAACACCATTTCTAGACTTCCTACCAACTGGTAAATGCTGTTCTTCACCTGTTCATAAACATTCTTATCGCGTACACAGCTAAATAATGAATACGTTAACTTCGCAAATCCTTTTTTGCGTAGTTCCACCAGTCCGGAGGATTTGATTGTGTTAAAGCCCTGGAGTGTTTCCAGGATGAATTCATTCTGCTCTGCGGTTCTTATTTGCAGCGTTTGAGTGTAAAAACGGTCACGATAAATTGCCCAAACACTGACTAACCCCATGGCCGTTACCCCGGCAAAAGAGACTAATGCGAGCGAAAGATTCATATAACCCAGAACGCTAAATGCCAGCAAGCCAACGAGCCAGTCAGTTCTTAAACTATTATCCAGCTCAATTTTTCGTCCGGCTGCAGCTTCCCATGCCGTAAAACGGCTAAATATGTCTCCTGGTGCACGACGTTCAAAAAAACGAAGCGGATTGTTTAGCAGGCGGGAGAAACCCGAAGTACTGTTCAAAAAAGAAAAATGTTTAATATGTCTTTCAGTTACCCAACGGACAGATAATGCAAGCGCGGTGGAAATCACAAAGACCAGCAAGAAAAGTCCATAAGGGAAATCTTGCTGCCCGGCAGACGTGTAAACATTGTTTATCGCCTGGCTGACCATCACTGGCATAACAAAAAGTGTTAAGGATATTAATAGCGTCAGCGTCATCAGAGTATAAATGCCTCTGACTTTCGCGGTTTGACGTAAACTCATGCAGGAGAAAAATGAACTCCCCCTTGATTTATTTTTTTCGTTTGGGCGATGCGTTGTGATTTCTTCATCAATGACAAGCGCGTAACCACTGATGTCTCGTTTAAGTGCATCAATAGACAAAAATTGCTGGCCAACACCAGGGTTCATAACGCAAACATGGCGGCCTTTGCGATAGGCCAATATCACATAGTGACCCGCGCCATAATGCAGAATACAGGGTAAAGGAAGCGCATTGAGTTCATCAAAGTCAAATAATACTGGATACGTTGGAATGTTTAATTCCGTCAGGATATCACTGAGCTTATCAAGCGATGTTCCATGTACTGAAATAGGGTGTTTTTCGCGTAAACTGGCCAATGATATTTCAACACCCTGAGTTTCTGCAAGCATTGCAATGCAAGCAAGCCCACACTCATTGATTTCACTTTGAAATACCATTGCAGGAATAGAATTATTCATATCCAATCTTTTAACTTAGTGATTAATAAAATATAAGGAATGAAGGTGCCATAACAACCAGTCTTGGGGATGTTCCCTGATGGCACTCTCAATCAGCCCAGGCATACTGGTGGATGCTTCCTTTTTATCCATTGGAGGATGGATGTGAATTTTTATCCCGTCTTCGTAATAAAGATAAAAGAAAATAACTTGCGCTGAAATTACTTTCGCAAGTCTGAACACACCACTGTGCAAACTCGCTTTTCTCCCAAACATAGTGCAATTTACTTTCGAAGAAAAAGTTGCTCCAGTCTTATATGTATATTCCGGGACAATGTCGGGGAAGATAATAATATTCGTGTCATGTTTAGCTGCGCTCAGGCAAGCTGACATAATATTTTCTGCAATCCCTTCATTGTTTCCGTGTATTGAGCAGTAAGTCAGATTGACACCGCCCCTGCGGCGGTCTTCGGACTGATATGCCTCTGCATTTGCGGAAACAATAACGGTACCATTACCCGGATACGCCTTTCCGGCAACGATGCCAGAAAGAATATCTGAGACCATATGCATAGGCGCTAACACAACGGGTGAACCGATATCATGTAAAGGCTTCACTATGTTATTCAGCTGAGCCGCACAATCGTCCAGTTGTGCCATGATCTTCTCGTCCCGGCCAAATGTTGCGGCGTAATCTAGGGCTTCACGACGCTGTGTCAACCAAACGAAATTTATCTTTCTTTTCTGACCTAACAGACACCGAATATTTTCACCGGCAACATCGGCGCATTTATTTTTATTTTTACCCGTCAGTTTTAAAAAGCGCTGCAAGTGTAGAATGGCAAATAATATTCTTAAATTAATAGTGCGGGGAGTTGATTTTTCACGAATAAACTTATCAATAATATTTATTTTTCTGAAGGCATCATCGTAAAAACATTTCAAGGTAATATAAGAACTAACAACGAAATATCGCATGCCAACCCCAAGTTTGTTATAAAGACTACTATTTGCAGGACTCCTTTAGCATCATTTCTAAATTCATTTAGATAATAGACTGGTGAATACTATTACTACTTCACACACCAGACTATTAAGTCTATTAAAACCAGTTTACATTAATGACCGCAGTAGCTCTTACTTACAAGACCTACGTCCGTATTTTTTGTAACTTTACCATGTTTATCTAACTCTTCGTAATAGGCATGACATGTACCCACCACTGATTGCCATTTGTAAACAGTTCTGGTATCGCCACCGACAATTTTTTTTGCTTCAGTCATGTTTAATTTAATCATAGAAACATCCTTTTACATACATTAATTACATCAAGTTCGGCGTGGTGATATTAACTATTTGATGATATAAATGTCAATAGTTCTAAATGTTGATCACCTTTAATTTCACCTCCAAAATATCGTTTATTTTTATTATTCAAGTCCAATCTATTCACTCATCAAATGAATTAACCTCGGGTACACCGATAAATTCACAGGCAAAGGACATGCCTAATTTTAATGAATAAATTCGTTAAGTTTACGAAACCCCAAGAATAATTCTCCAGCTTCATCGCTCTATCTGGATGTTTCCACTTTATTTGGTATTCACGGTGATCTGGGCACCTCTGCATAATACACATTATGAAAATTAGTTGAGAATATTTTTACATATTTTAAATGTGAGAGGAATCCAAAACTTACCTTAAGCTACACCCATCCATTTATTTATGTGCTAATAGCAGCCAGGCTAAGGGGCGCGTCGAGCGTGCCAACCTGACGCTGCAGGATCGGCTGATTAAGGAGATGCTGCTGGGGGTTCCTGCGGTATCCTGCTCTGAAATGAGCCGTTTATAATTACTATTCGGCTCGTATAATGAGCCGAATAAAGTCGCTAATTGGCTCACAGGAATCTCAATGAACCACCGGCAATGGATTTGGCAATCACCTGACTGGCCTCAGTTCAACTGGGATGATGAGACGTCATTCTAAAATCACCGACACCTTTTCTTCTCTTAATGGAAACCCTATGAAAAACATCACTTTTTACGGCAGATTTGAAAACGATATTCTTGCCGGACGCAAAACCATCACGTTGCGCGAAGCCAGCGACGCAAACGTTTCAGCCGGTGATAAGGTGCGAGTCAGTCGTTATGAAGATGATGTATTTTTCTGCAATATCGAGGTGATTGCGGTGACGCCGGTCATGTTCGACAACCTGAATGAAACACATGCTGCGCAGGAAAACATGACGCTTGAGCAGTTAAAGGATGTCATTAGCGAAATTTATCCGGGCCTCAGAGAACTGTTTATGATTGAGTTCCGGCTCATCTGATGTCATTCGTGACAAAATGGGCGCGCCGTGAATAAACCGGTGCGCCCTTTTCTTCTTTGAATTCAACCCTGCCAGCGCGAGTTACGGATCACTGAACAGAAATTGCCTTTGATAAAACCGGGCTCTTTGTTCGCGATAACATCCGCCTTCACGTTGCCGAAAGTTGTCTGCGGCTTGTCTTTTATCCCGTCATAAAACGCCTGAATAATATCTTCCTTAAACGCAGGTGTCCGCGGATGCGCACCGACAACCGCGTTACGCACTTCATCTTCATAGCCCTGATAGTTAATGCCCAGCACGTCCATTTCCACGCCGGCGGTCACCAGTGCAATAACCGGATCCATAAATTCGGGAATGCCCGGCGTGGTATGTAAGGCTATCGCGGTCCATACTTTATCAATGTCCTGCGTGCCGACCCCGTGCTGTTGCATGAACTGCCGCGCAGCATTCGCACCGTCTACTTCAAAGCGTTTGTCGCAACTGCAATGTTCATGAGTCAGCCCCATATCGTGGAACATACAGCCGATATAAAGCAGCTCAGGATCCACTTTTAACTCACGTTGTTGCCCGGCCAGTGCGGCCCAGTAATAAACACGACTTGAATGATGGAACAGTAAATCGGACTCAGTATCACGGACCAGTTCTGTTGCTTCACGGGCCATTTTACTGTCAGGAATGCGGATACCACGGATCTTCAGACTCATAATATTTCTCCTGCTGGGTTGTATGAAGCAAGAATAAACGGCAGGATAAATGTCATCAATCGTCGCAATATGACGATATAAGACAAAAAGTCATTCTGCGACAGGAAACGCCTCAATGCCCAAACACATCATCATTCTCGCCGTCCCCGGCGTACAGTTGCTCGATGTTTCCGGCCCGCTGGACGTATTCGCTGAAGCCAATCAGCAACGCGGTCGTGAAATTTATAAACTGAGTATTATGGCGACCGGCGATCAGGCGGTGATCACTACGTCTTCCGGTGCAAGAATGGTGGCAGACCTTTCGCTGCACTCGCCTTTGCCGGACGCGATAGACACATTCCTGGTCGCCGGTGCGCCACAGCTGGATGAGCATTTAGCCGACCCGCCGTTAAGAGAAGGTATCCACAGGTGGAGTCAGCAGGCGAAACGTTTTGGTTCAGTATGCAGCGGCGCCCTGCTGCTCGCTTCGGCGGGATTGCTCGATGGTCGCCGCGTGACCACGCACTGGTCTGTGGCTGGCAAACTGAGTGAAGATTATCCGCGGGTAAAAGTCGAAGCTGATGCCATATTCATTGCCGACGGGCCGTTACGGACAGCAGCCGGTGTAACGTCCGGTCTCGATTTAGCGCTGAATATGGTTGAGGAAGATCTCGGGCGGGAAACGGCGCTGGATGTTGCCGCGCAACTGGTGATGTTCTTTAAACGTCCCGGTGGACAAATGCAGTTCAGCCGTCACGGTCAGGCCTCACTGAGCGGCAGATCAGCGTTGCAGGATGTGCAACGCTGGGTGATGAATTCCCTGAATCATCCGCATAATGTGCAAAGTCTGGCCTTACATATGGGCATCAGCCCGCGACATCTCACCCGATTATTTAATCAGGAACTCCGGCAGTCCCCCGCGGAATGGCTTGAACAGCAGCGGGTATTTCATGCCCGGCAGTTGCTGGAATCTGGCGAGCTGGCTATCAAACAAATTGCCGCTGAGTGCGGATTTTCAGGCGTCGATATCCTGCGACGGGCATTTGTGCGGCAGTTATCGGTGACACCGTCACAATATCAAAAGTATCATATTCGTTAAGATAACAAACAGAAAAAAACCTGTAAAATCAGGCTTATTTCGCCACCTGCGCGCGGCGGAAACATTCCGGATGATGGGTGTTAATCAGACCGGTAGCTTCCAGCCAGGCATAGACAATCGTCGGTCCCACAAACTTAAACCCACGCTTTTTGAGATCTTTTGAAATACGTTCGGAAAGCGCATCTTTGGACGGAACAGGTCCAACGTGCTGAATCGCCTTTCCTCCGATTTGGGCCCAAATCCATTCACCGAAATCCTCACCAGCCTGCTGCATCGCAAGATACGCGCGGGCGTTATTAATCACAGCCGTAATTTTGATACGGGAACGGATAATTTCGGCGTTATTTACCAGCCTTTCGATGTCATCTTCCGTGAATCTGGCGACTTTCTCTGGTTCGAACTGGCAAAAAGCCAGCCGCAGCGCGTCGCGTTTTTTTAGTACAATCCGCCAGGATAGCCCGGCCTGAAAGCCGTCGAGCATCAGTTTTTCCCAAAGTGCCCTGCTGTCGCGCACAGGCTTACCCCATTCATGATCGTGGTAATCAATCATCATCGGGTCATTTGTGCCCCAGGGACAACGGATAAGGTCAGTCATAGCGAACTCTTTCAGCAGGTATGTCATTTATTCTAACCTGACCGCCATCCTGACGTGGTAAACTTTCTTTCCCGCCTGTTAAGCCTTGTAAACACCTTATCTGATGATTTCCCTGTAGTTCATGTGTGCACTATTTATCATTATGCCCTATAGTGTATGTTGTAACTAACTGGAGGAAGCATGGCGGATTATGATTTAATTGCCCGGATGAACGGTTGTTTTAATGAACTGGAACTGGCGTTGCAGGATCTGGGGCATTTCCTGAGTCAGCTGGAATTATTGCAGGCGCGGGTCTTTGCGCTTCCCGAGGTTGTTAAAGGTGAAGAACATAACCCTGCAGACAAAATCATCGTCACACCTCACACCGGCGAGGCCGCGCAGCAACTGGCGTTACAGCATTTTCAGCGCCTGTTTATCCATCATAATAACGAGAATGTCAGCAGCAAATCGGCTGTCCGTTTGCCCGGTGTGTTGTGCTATGCCGTTGACCCAGCTGAGCATCAGTCAGCCCTGCTTCTTATTGAAGAAGTGAACAAACTGAAGGCCGAGCTGGAACATATTGTCACCGTGGAATCCGGTCTGGCCCGCGAGCAGCGGTTCGAATTTGTGCATACCCATCTTCGCGGTCTGATTACGCTTAACGCCTACCGTTGCGTGACCTATCTGAACGATCCGGATTCTGTGCGCTTTGGCTGGGCGAATAAGCATATTATTAAGAACGTGACACGTGACGAAGTGCTGGCTCAACTGGAGAAAAGCCTGAATGCCGGGCGCGCTGTTTCGCCTTATACACGTGAGCAGTGGATGGAAAATATTAACCGTGAGATGAGCGATGTGAAGCGTCTGCCTGAGCATGCGGCGCTGAAATTTAAACGTCCGGTGAAAGTGCAGCCCATCGCCCGCGTATGGTATCGGAACAGCCAGAAACAGGTGCAACATCCCTGCCCGTTGCCGCTGATTGCGCTATGTCTGCGCTCTGCGATGATGCAGGTACCCAAGTTAGGTGAACTACACGATTACGACGTCACGACCATTAAGCATAAGTACAAACCACAATCGCAGCCGCTGAGTCTGCTGATCAAACGCCTGCATTTGTACACCGACTATCCGCTTTAACCCACTGACAGCGGCCATAAAAAAGGTCCGGGAAACCGGACCTCGTTTGCTTTGCGTTAGGGTAAAACCTTACGCTTTCATACTGCCAACCATCGCTTCCGGACGCACCCATTCATCAAACTGTTCTTCAGTCAGATAACCGAGTTTGAGGGCAGAACCCTTCAGCGTCAGCCCTTCTTTATGGGCTTTCTTGGCGATTTCGGCCGCTTTGTCATAACCGATATGCGTATTCAGCGCCGTCACCAGCATCAGCGATTCATTCAGCAACTGAGTGATACGGTCGCGGACAGGTTCAATACCCACTGCGCAGTGCTCGTTAAAACCACGCATTCCGTCGGCCAGCAGGCGCACGGATTGCAGGAAGTTATGAATCACCAGCGGGCGGAAGACGTTCAGTTCAAAGTTGCCGGAAGCCCCGCCGATATTCACCGCCACGTCGTTACCCAGCACCTGCGCGCACAGCATGGTCATGGCTTCGCACTGCGTCGGGTTCACTTTGCCCGGCATGATGGAACTGCCCGGCTCGTTTTCAGGGATAGAAATTTCGCCAATGCCGCAGCGCGGCCCGGAAGATAACCAGCGCACATCATTGGCGATTTTCATCAGCGAAGCAGCCAGACCTTTCAGTGCCCCGTGACCGTGAACCAGCGCATCGCAGGTAGCCAGCGCTTCGAATTTATTCGGCGACGTCACAAACGGCTGTTGAGTCAGTTCCGCCAGCGCTTTTGCCACGCGCACCGCATATTCCGGATGTGTGTTCAGCCCGGTACCGACGGCAGTACCGCCCAATGCCAGCTCAGCAATGTGCGGAATGCTGTTTTCAATGTGCGTTAAATTGTGTGCCAGCATCGCTACCCAGCCAGAGATTTCCTGACCCAGCGTCAGAGGCGTGGCGTCCTGTAAATGAGTACGACCAATTTTAACGATATCGCGAAACGCATCCGCTTTGGCGGCCAGCGTTTTGTGCAGCACTTTCAGCTCCGGGAGCAGCGTTTCACGCAGTTCGATCACGGCAGCGACGTGCATCGCGGTCGGGAAGACATCGTTAGAACTTTGGCTCTTGTTCACGTCATCATTCGGGTGAACTTTGCGCGCTTCGCCCCGCTCGCCACCGAGAATTTCACTGGCACGGTTCGCCAGCACTTCATTCATGTTCATATTGGTCTGGGTGCCGGAACCGGTCTGCCAGATAGCCAGCGGGAATTCAGCCGGATGCTGACCGGCAAGCACTTCATCTGCGGCAGCTACAATGGCGTTTCCGCGCTCTGCCGGCAGCAAACCTAAATCCATATTCACGCTGGCCGCCGCGCGTTTGGTCAGAGCCAGCGCGTGGATCAGCGCCTCAGGCATTTTTTCAGAAGAAATACGAAAATGCTCCAGGGAACGTTGCGTCTGTGCGCCCCAAAGTTTATCTGCCGGAACATCAATTGGCCCCATTGAGTCTTTTTCAATGCGTGTTGCTGCCATTACTGTCTCCTTTGATGCTTATTGCGATAATAAATCAGATTTTTTAGCAGGTTCTTGATTGCCGCGCGCGCTCCCACGCATCCGTTGGCGGCCCGTTAATTATAGTGACTTATAAGGCGGGCGTATAATTCGATTCGTTCTCCATTCCGAAAATATACACCCATGGCACTTTTTGGTGCTTCGTAGTTGTAATGCCTGCTTTGGCATTGTTTACTAGGCGGCAATATTTTCTATTCAGGATGAAGCAATGCAAAAGATGCATAACGGTGTACAAAATTACGCCTGGGGCAGTAAAGACGCGCTGACCAAACTCTACGGTATTACCGATCCGCAAGACCGCCCGATGGCCGAATTGTGGATGGGGGCTCATCCTAAAAGCAGTTCTCAGGTTGAGAACGCCAGCGGCCAGACCGTCTCACTTCGCGACCAAATCAGCGCCGATCTTATTGGCCAGTTAGGGACTAAAGTCGCTAAACGTTTTGGCGAGTTACCCTTCCTGTTTAAAGTGCTTTGCGCAGATCAGCCGCTTTCCATTCAGGTTCACCCAAGTAAAGGTGCCGCTGAGGTTGGTTTCGCGAAAGAAAACGCCGCCGGAATTCCTCTCGACGCCCCCGAGCGTAATTATAAAGATCTGAATCACAAGCCTGAGCTGGTTTATGCTCTTACGCCTTTCCAGGCGATGAACGGTTTTCGCGAGTTGCGCGACATCGTCTCTTTACTGCAACCTGTTGCAGGCGCGCATCAGCTGATTGCCAGCTTCCTGAATTTCCCGGATGTTGACCATCTGCGTACCCTGTTTGCCGGTCTCCTGAGCCTTGAAGGTGAAGAAAAACCTCGTGCGCTGGACGTTCTGAAGTCCGTGCTCGATGAGCAACACGGAGAGCCGTGGGACACAATCCGCAGCATTGCTGAATTTTATCCTGATGACAGCGGCCTGTTTTCCCCGCTGCTGCTGAACGTTATCACCCTGCAACCGGGTGAAGGCATGTTCCTGTACGCCGAAACCCCGCACGCTTATCTGAAAGGCGTTTCTCTGGAAGTCATGGCGAATTCCGATAACGTTCTGCGTGCCGGTCTGACGCCGAAATATATCGATATTGCTGAATTACTGGCCAATCTGAAATTCAACGCGAAACCGGCAGCTGAATTACTGACCACGCCGGTTGTAAAAGGCGCGGAACTCAACTTCCCTATTCCTGTCGAAGATTTTGCGTTTTCTATTCACAGCCTTGCAGCAGAACCGCAAACGCTGGAACAGGACAGCGCGGCTATCGTTTTTTGCATTGAAGGCCAGAGCATTCTGGCAAAAGATGACGAAACGCTGGTGCTCAACCCCGGCGAGTCCTGTTATTTGTCAGCCGGTGAATCTCCGGTTACGGTCAGCGGTAATGGTCGCATTGCACGGGTGTTCAATACACTCGCGAAATGATCCAAAGCCTAAACAAAACGGGGCTAACTGCCCCATTTTGATGATTTTTTTGCTGATTCAGCTACACTGAGAAGACTAATAACGCCGTAAGGCGTTTTTTATTTTCGGGATATTTCATAAGGATAAACAGAGATATGAAGAAGTCATTAGTCGCTGTAAGCGTCATTGTAGTCCTTGGCGCGGCCTGGACAGGCGTCTCGTGGTCCACGGGTAAAATGATTGAGCAGCATATGGATGAGCAGGTCGCCAATGCCAACAGCCAGCTGCAAAACGCTTATCCGAAAGCCGGTTTGAAACTCAGCTATGAAGATTACCAGCGCGGGCTGTTCAGCAGCAAAATGCGTATTGTTCTGCGCCCAGACGCTGCCGCTGCCACCGCAGGCAGCAGTGTGCTGAAAACCGGCGACGAAATTGCCTTTAACGAAACCATCGATCACGGTCCTTTCCCTGCCGCTCAGCTGAAAAAATTCAACCTGATCCCAAGCATGGCGTCTGTTCATTCTGAACTGCAAAACACGCCGACAGTCAAAGGCCTGTTTGATGTCACCAAAGGCAAATCCCTGGTCACCATCGACACCCGCGTTTCCTACAGCGGCGCGAGTGCATCAGCCATTGACATCATTCCGGTGACGTACCAGAAAGAAGAAACCCAGCTGGCCTTCTCTGGCGGTACCATCAATGTGGATGTCGATAAAGAACTGACCGCCATGAAGCTTGATGCCAATACAGACAGCATTGCGCTGACGTCTAAAAATCAGTGGGGGCAGCTTGAGAAAGTGACTCTGGCCGGTTTTAGCATGGACAGCGATACCCATCAGGGTAAATTCCAGGTGGGCGTGGGCGATCAGAATCTGACCGTAAAGCAAATTCTGGTGAACGTTGACGGTAAAGACGCCGGTTCCCTGGACAACTTCAAGCTGGTGAGCAAATTCTCTGAAAACGGCAATAACATTGGCGGTCAGCAGGATTACACCATCGATGCACTGAAAGTTCAGGGCCAGGATTTCGGGTCTGCAAAACTGACCCTGAAGCTGGATAAGCTGGATGGCGCTGCGCTGAAACAGTTCGCTGACAACTACAATCAGCAGTCACGTGAATTGCTGATGAAACAAGGTGAACTGGATCCTGCTGCTTATCAGCAACAGGCTGCGGATTTACTGCTGACGAACCTGCCATTACTGCTTAAAGGCAATCCGTCTATCAGCGTAGCTCCACTGAGCTGGAAAAACAGCAAAGGCGAAAGCAGCTTCAATCTGCAACTGGATCTGAAAGACCCGGCGGCAACACCGGCACAATCGCAAGACCAGATGCTTTCTCAGTTGGTGAATAAAGTTGACGCTAAACTGACTATCCCTCTGCCGATGGCCACTCAGGTGACCACTCAGGTTGCACAGATTGAAGGTTATAACGCCGACGATGCCGCGAAACTGGCTCAGCAGCAGGTTCAGGGAATTGCCGCGATGGGTCAGATGTTTAAACTGACCACCGTGAAAGATGACACCATTTCCAGCAGCTTCCATTACGCTGACAATCAGGTTGACCTGAACGGCCAGAAAATGACGTTGCAGGAATTTGCAGGTCTGTTCGGCATTCTGGGCGGGCCAGCAGCGCCAGCCCCGACGCCTGAACAGGAAACGCCAGTGACTCCGGCTCCGGCGCCAGTTCCGGCTCAGTAATATTCTTTACTCCTCCCGCTGCGAAGCAGGAGGAGTAAAAACTCTCCCGTTACCAAGGACCTCCCGGCGTGACCACCTCGACTGACCTCCTTCGTCTGCAAGACGTCTCTTTTACGCTCAACAATATTCCACTTCTTGAACCTGTTTCCCTCACCCTCAATCCGGGTGAATTCACGCTGCTAACCGGACCTTCGGGCAGCGGCAAAAGTACGTTGCTGAAGATCATTGCTTCGCTGCAAACCCCGACTGGCGGAAAGCTGTGGTTTAAAGGTGAGGATATCTCGCAGATTTTGCCGGAAACTTACCGCCAGCGCGTTTCTTACTGTTTCCAGACGCCGTCGCTGTTCGGCGAAACGGTGTATGACAATCTCGCCCTGCCTTATCAGATCCGCAATAAAAAGCCTGATGACGCCAAGCTTCGCGACTGGCTCAAACGGGTGAATTTATCCGAAGACATGCTGACCAAACGCACGCAGGAGCTTTCCGGTGGAGAAAAGCAGCGCGTCGCCCTGCTGCGTAATCTGCAATTTTTGCCGGATGTACTGCTGCTCGATGAGATCACCAGCGCACTGGATGAAGAAAATAAGACAAACATCAATGAGATCATCGCAAGCCTGGCAGACAAGGAGCGGATCGCCGTGTTGTGGGTTAGCCATGACCAGAATGAAATCCGCCACGCGAAACATGTCGTCACCCTGACCCGTCATTCACAAGGAAGCGCGGCTCATGAATCAGCATAATATTACCAACCAGTCTCTGGCTCTCGCGCTGATCCTGGTGGTCGTTGCCCTGCTCGTCAGCAAAAAAGAAAAACTCGGCCTCGAAAAAGACATTATCTGGAGCGTGGCCCGCGCCGTCGTTCAGTTAGTGATTGTCGGCTATGTGCTCAAATACATTTTTGACATCAATAACAGCCTGTTAACGGTACTGATGGTGCTGTTCATCTGCGTGAATGCCGCGCTGAACGCCAAAAAACGCAGCCGCAATATTGATAACGGTTTTATCATTTCGTTTATTGCCATTACGGTCGGCACTGCGCTGACGCTTTCTGTTCTGATCCTGAGCGGTTCGATTGAGTTTCTGCCCATGCAGGTTATCCCGATTTCGGGAATGATTGCCGGTAACGCCATGGTGGCGGTAGGTTTGTGCTACAGCAATCTGAACCAGCGTTTTCTCGATAATCAGCAAAAGATCCTCGAAATGCTGAGCCTCGGTGCGCCGGTAAAAATGGCTTCAGGACGGATTATTCGTGACAGTATTCGTGCGGCGATGATCCCGACGGTCGATGCGGCTAAAACGGTGGGCATTGTCAGTTTGCCGGGCATGATGTCCGGGCTGATATTTGCCGGTATCGATCCGGTAAAAGCCATCAAGTATCAGATTATGGTGACATTTATGCTGCTGGCGACGGCCAGTTTATCGACAATTATCGCCGGTTATCTGTCTTATAAGCGTTTCTACAATGACCGTGCGCAGCTGCGCGATTTGAAATCATCGTAATATGTCATTGCCCGTCGGCGGTTCACTGACGGGCACCCTGCCTTTGCGGCGTTATAAATCAGACAACACCTGACGTAAATTCACTTCCCCTGCGCCGTCATCATCAAGATCCAACACCCCTTCCAGATCGTCGAGATGTTCCTGCATGATTTCTGCTGCCTGGGTGTTGTCCCCGGCTTCGAGCGCATCAATGATTGCCTGATGCTCATCACACTGGCATGAAGGGACTTCATTGCGCTGATACAGCGCGACAATCAAAGAACTGCGCACCATCAGATTCGACAAAATTTCACTGAGCACTTCGTTACCTGAAATTTCGCCCAGTATCAGATGAAACTCACTTAATTCCCGCACCACGGCGCGGCGGTCTTCAGATTGGACCGCTTCACGCTCACCGCGCAAATGGGTGGTGATCCGATGGCGATGACGGCGGATGACGTCCGGACCGATACATTCAACGATCGCACGCTCAATCGCGCGGCGGGCAATAAAGACTTCCCGCGCCTCTTTCGCAGTTGGCTGAGCCACCATCGCGCCGCGGTTAGGTTCAATGGTAACAATACGCTGTAACGCCAGGCGCTGTAAGGCGACCTGAACATGATTACGGTTGGCGCTGAGTGCCTCAACGAGTTGTGATTCAACCAGACGTGTTCCGGGGCGCAGGCGGTGCCGGGCGATGGCTTTTGATAAAACGTCGACAATGCGCTGAACTTCCAGCTGCTTGGCGGTTGTAGTGGGATTATTCATGGAATGCTAAATGGCCTCTTTCTGGCAGTTTCCGTGCAAGCTAACATCAACGGTTTGCTTTCGTCATTAGTAAATGACGTCAAACCTGCAATCACCGGCATGCCGTTCAGGAGGCAGCTATCCTGCCAAACCAGCTTTTGACTGGCAATTCAGCCACCTGACGGATGAGCGTCATCAGCGGTTCGCAAGGATACGTCTCGTCCAGACCACGCAATTCACGTAAAAATGCCAGCGCTGCCTGAGGTGTAGGAAAACGTTCGGACTGAGTGAAATACAGATACAGCGCCAGGACCGCCACAGAACGGCTGCGCCCGCCACGACAATGCACCAGCACATTAGCGGCGCGATGTGGCGGATAACTGACTTTTCCCGGACTGGCCTGCCCCAGTAAACCATCGAGTGCCAGAACGGCTGACAGCAGATGACTGACGGTATTCCCCGCGCCATCAATCAACCCGATTTGCGTTCGCCGCAGCCAGGTGCTGTCAGGTAAGGCCAGATTGCCGAGCTGTAAATTCACAGCCGTATTCAGGGCGGAGGTAATATTGTGCTGATGCAGTAAATAAGCATCCTGCGCCGCAGGGCCATTTCCCAGATACAACCAGCGATGATGCTGGCCAGTAACCGGCACAATTTTGATGAGTAAAGGTCTGCTGTCTTCTTCTTGTACGGCCTGCTTACGTGATTGAAGGGTATCAGTCATTATCATCTTCCGGACGTCAGTGAGTTCAAGCACGTTAGCACATCAGAAAAAAGCAAACCTTTGCCTGTTTAGCAGTTTAACGACTTTTACGATTCAGACCCGCCACGGCAATACGCCTTCAGGAAGCCGGCGCGCAAACAGCGAGGCCAGCAACATAAACCCCAGTACCACACCAATCATCAGGCAACCCACCGCAGCGGCCAGCGTCGACGAGCCGCCCTCATCCAGAAATACAATCATCGGCCCGAGGGTTTGTGTCCCGGAAGTCACCAGTAAAATAGACACCTGAATTTCGTTGAGTGCGGTGAGAAAGACCAAAATTGTGCCAGCCATCGCGGAAGGTGCAGCCAGCGGCATCAGGATATCGCGCATTCTTCGCAGAAATCCGGCACCAAAGATTTGCGCGGCTTCATCAAGCGAGCGTTCAATCTGGGCGAATCCGGCCAGCGTCGGACGCAATACCAGCGCCATAAAATTAGAAAGATAAGCCGCCAGAATGATCCAGACAGTGCCGTACAGGCTGATATGCAGCAGCGGCAGTGGTCTGAGGAAAAACAGTATCGCTGCAATCCCCGTCACAATCCCCGGCAGTGCATAGGCCAGTTCCGTGGATAACTGCAAAATACGCACCAGCCGCGTGCGTTGCCAGCTGAGGAAATAGGCCAGAAACAACGAGGCGATGGTCAGTATCACCGCTGTCATCACGGTCAGCCCCAGGCTGGTCATAAAGGCATTGCGGATAGCCGGATAACCAAACAAGGCATTGGCATAATTGCTCAGCGTCAGGCTTTGTATCGTCAGCGCCTGACCAAAACCTGTCGTCAGGGAAGTGGTCAGCAATGCGCAAAGCGGCAGGATGAGTGTCAGCAACATCCATGCCCACACAATAATCTCCACCGGCAACCGCCAGCGACCCATTGACTGATGCAGAGCCCGCGGCGTACCGGTGACCCGCACATCATAACGCCCGCCCAGCCAGCGGCTGAACATCAGACCTGCAAGCGTAATCGTTGCAATCAGTAAAGAAAGCACCGCCATATCCGCCAGTGACGATGCGCCCACGCTGTTGAGTTGCTGATATACCAGGGTGATAAGTGTCGGGACCCGCCCCGGAATGCCCAGCATCGCCTGAATACCGAAATTGCCCGCTGAGGTGACAAAAGACAGCGCCACGCCAGCAAAAATAGCCGGACGTACCAGCGGTAAAATCACGGTAAACAGCACCCGCCACGGTTTTGCTCCCCCGCTGCGTGCCGCTTCCACCAGTTCAGCCGGGAGCCTGCGCAGTCCGGCGCGAACCATCAGAAAGACCAGCGGCGCGTTATGCAGGCCGAGCAAGATAATGATGCCCTCTAGCGAATACAGCGGCGAAGGTGAACCGGCGGGTAAACTGAGTCTGAGAAATTGCAAAACCGGACTCAAAGGTGAAAGCGCCTGTACCCAGGCCAGCGCCGTGACTTGCGGTGGGATCATCAGTGGCAAAATAAACGTAAATACCCACGCCTGTTTGCCACGCAGATTAGTCAGCGCAATCAGCAGCGCCGCAATTGTGCCGAGCAACATGGCCAGTAGTGTAGAAACGATGGCAATCGTCAGCGTATTCAGCGTGGCGGTCACCACTTTCCGGGTGCCCAGCAGATGGGTTAACCGCGTGATGTCCGGTACGCCTTCAGGTGCAACCGCTGCCCACACCAGCCGTGTCAGAGGGGCTATCGATAATATTCCTATCAGCAGCGTCAGCCCCCAGAGCACCACTTTTTCACTGCCCGGCCACCCGCGGCGTGAAGAGGCGGCGCGGCGCTGGATTTCACTCATCACGCTCATTGGCCCGTCCTTAGTCGTGTCAGCCGCCAAAGATTTCAGTGAATTTTGCGCGAACAGCCTGGTCATCAGCCACCGCTTTATCCGAATCGAGGGTCAGCAGTTTAATTGAATCCATCGGTGCAAAACCTTCTGGTGCGGCGACGCTGGCATCAATCGGACGGTTGCCCTGCTTCGCCACCAGTTGCTGACCCTGAGGTGATAACATGAAGTCAACGAACGCTTTTGCCGCTGGCACATTGTGCGCACCGGAAAGAATCGCGACCGGTTCAGTCACAAATGAAGCCCCTTCTTTCGGATACACCAGGTCAATCGGCGAGCCCTGCTTTTTGGCACGGATAATATCCGCGTCGGTGATCACGCCGTATTTCGCCATCCCGCTGGCAACGGCTTTCAGTGCCGGACCGTTCCCACCTTCCGGTGCAATGCCGTTTGCCGCCAGTTTCTGATAAAACGCCCAGCCAATGTCTGGCGTGTTAATCGCCGTATGCAGATGATATAACGCCGCACCGGAATATAACGGGCTTGGCACCGCCACCTGGCCTTTGTTTTGCGGATCGGTCAGCGCCATCCAGCTGTCGACAGGTTTAGCATTTTTAGTGTTATACGCAATCACCGTGGCAATGATTTTGGTACCAAACCAGGTTTTATCTTTGTCATAAAAATTCGGGCTGATGTTCCCCACCGGCGCATCGGCATAAGCCATGAGTTTGCCGTCTTTTTTTAGCGCACCAAGATTGATGGAATCCGCTACCAGCAACACATCGGCTTTCACATCCCCGGCCATCATTTCCGTCTGCAAGACATTCATTAACTGCGTGGTGCCGTTACGCGTCCATTCCACCTGAATATCCGGGTAAGCCGCTTTAAATGCATCAATCGTCTGTTGTGCAATTTCCGGTGCCTGCGAGGTGTACACCACCAGCTTGCCTGATACAGTATCCGCAGCGAATACCGGAACCGCTATTGCCAGTGCCATAGTCAGAGTCAAAGTCAGCGCGCGGGAAGATAATTTTATTCTGTTAAACATGTGCATAGCCCTGTCTTAAAGAAATGAAATTTACTGAGGAATTATCCATCCGTCGGCAATAGTAAAGGTGACATTGTCACCAATATGCCATGATTTTTCCGCCGGGGAATGTAGTGATAAACGCAGTTCAGGAGCGTTGTGAGGTGCAACGTCAATCTGGTGATAGCCGCCACGATAAATCACCCGCGTGATCTGCGCAGCGATACCCTGCTCACCAGGTTGTGCAAAGCGTAAGCCAGCGGCATGAACACACACCCCTGCACGGCCAACAGCCTGCTGATCAGGCGATGCCCGCAACCGGACAAGCAACCCTAAAACCTCTGCCAGAGCAATACCGCTTTCTGCCAGCCGGATGTTTTGTGCCGGAATAACACGTCCGTCATCGATAAAGGTCGCGACCATGGCGTTAGCCGGTTCACGGTACAACGTTTGCGGCGTAGCGAACTGCATCACCTTGCCCTCGTTCATCACCACCACGCGGTCGGCAATCGCCATCGCTTCCTGCTGATCGTGTGTGATATAGAGCAAGGTCGCACCGGTATGCTGATGAAAACGGCTGAACTCCTCTTCCATCGCCGCACGCAAATGCACATCGAGATTCGCCAGCGGCTCATCCAGCAGTACCACACCGGGGCGTGTCACCAGACAACGGGCCAGTGCCACACGCTGCCGCTGTCCACCGGACAAATCTGACGGGCGACGCGTCGCATAATCACCTAATCCGACCAGCGTCAGCGCATCCTGCGTGCGCGTGCGTCGTTCGTTGCGATCCACACCCGCCACTTTCAGGCTATAGGCCACGTTCTCTTCAACTGACATGTGCGGCCACAGCGCGTAATTCTGAAACACGATCCCCAGCTCACGTTTTTCCGGCGCCACATGAATGTCAGGCGATGAAAACAGGCGGTCCCCCACGGTGATCGTGCCGCTGTTGACCGGCTCAAATCCGGCAATCGTGCGCAGTAGGGTCGTTTTTCCACAGCCGGATGGCCCGAGCACTGCCACGAACTCGCCGTGGCGAATATGCAATGAAACATCATTTAACACCGGCTGGGTGGTGAAGGATTTACTCAGGTGGGAAATCTGGATAGCAGACATGCGTCGGAGGTTTCCTCATTTCGGCACTGGCCAGTTCGATGAGGAAACAAATTACTGCGGTTTTGTGACTGTTTTATGAACGGCTTGCGAAGGTTTGGTATGCCCGTAGTTTCAGGAAATTATTTTTTGCGAGACGTCGCGAAGGAAAACACCGTCATTCAGATTACAGCGATAAAGAGAGACAAAATGCCGGCTCGTGATGACACGAATGGGAGGAAGCAGCAGAAAACGTGACACTGCTTCCCGTTTAAAAAGAATCATAAATGATTACTTTTCATTTGAACAAAGAGTAATCATAATCCACCGCAAGGAAAGCGATTGTGTACGACGTAACCCTGTTGTCCTGTGCTCAGAAAACATTGCTTAAATTACCTATGACTCTCTATGCAGCTGTCGTTGATGCTCTTGAAGAACTTGAGAACTACGGGGCAGATCTGAAAGAGCCATTGGTCAGATACGTTGGAAATGGATTACGTGAGATTCGTGTTACCAGCCGGGATAGTCTGGGCAGAGCGTTTTACTTTTTTATGAAGGGTCGGCGTATTTACGTCGTCCATATACTGCATAAAAAGACCGACAAGACGCCTTCCCACGATTTAGAACTGGCTGTAAAACGTATGAAAACTATCAAAAGGAATGAAGCATGAAAGACGATGATAACAACTATGAACTGATCCCCTTCAGCGTCGTTAAAGCCGAAGCAATGAAGGATCCTGAATTTGTCGCTGCTTACGCCGCCCACAAAATGCATAAAAAGATGGTTGCCGATCTTAAGGCCATGCGAATTGCAGAATCTCTGACACAGGAAGACATTGCAAAACGTACCGGAATGAAGAAGCAAAACATCAGTCGTTTTGAAAACGGTGTCGCTTGCCCCACGCTCAATACCGTAAGCCGGTATGCCGTTGCGCTCGGCGGCACCTTTGAATTTAAAAAACTCAGCTGACCTTCAGGCTGTGCGCCCCGTAAGCGGCAATAAACTCTCCGGCAATTGCCACGGCGATTTCTGCCGGGAGTTTGCCCCGCACATCGGGCAGCCCGACCGGGCATCGCATTCTTGCCAGTTGTTCATCTGCAATTCCTTTGCCGGATAAGCGATAGTCAAAGCGTTTACGCTTGGTATCAGAACCAATGAGCCCGAAATAGCGGAAATCGCCGCGTTTCAGGATGCGCTCACTCAGGGCGAAATCCAGCTGATGATCGTGCGTCAATACCATGAAGTAGCTGTCAGCAGGCATTTGCGCCACGGTGCCTTCCGGCTCCTCATCAACGATGCAGGTAATTTGCGGATCCACCTGTGCAGGAAACTCACTGGCGCGCGCATCCACCCAGGTAATACGGCAAGGCAATGTGCTGAGAATATTCACCAGTGCCCGACCGACATGTCCCGCGCCATAGATAACCACATGCGGCTGCGGTTGTCCCAACGGCTCAAGCAGGACTGATGCCATTCCGCCGCAACATTGCCCAAGTCGGGCGCCTAACGAAAATCGTTCGAAACGGGACGTTTTCGCTACCCGCTTCAACATTTCACGCGCCATCGCGGTGACCTGAAACTCCAGATTACCGCCGCCAAGCGTAAAAAATTGCTGACTGGCGGTGACCAGCATCTTGCTACCCGCATCCCGCGGCGTGGACCCCTGATTATCCACCAGCGTCGCCACCACGCAGGGCTCGCCGCGCTGTTGCAGGTCGTGCAGACGGGTTATCCAGTCATCAGTACGCATGTGAACCTCCGTTAGCCGGTGACTTTAACGTGTTTGGAAGAATCATAAGTGACAACGTCATCTGAAAAATGCAGCTGATTCACTGCGTTAAGCACTCTTTCCGGCGTCGCGGGCGCATCGATATGCGGATGAACCCGGTAATCAGCCAGGCTGGCAACGGCATCTTTAATCGCACACCAGACCGAAATACCGAGCATAAACGGCGGTTCGCCGACGGCTTTGGAATGGAAAACGGTGTCTTCCGGGTTCTTGCGGTTCTCCACCAGTTTTACGCGTAAATCCTGCGGTATATCGCCAATTGCAGGGATTTTGTATGCCGCAGGACCGCTGGTCATCAGGCGTCCTTTGTCATTCCACACCAGTTCTTCAGTGGTCAGCCAGCCCATGCCTTGTACAAATCCGCCTTCCACCTGGCCGATATCAATTGCCGGATTCAGTGAATCGCCGACGTCGTGCAGGATGTCCGCACGCAGCAGTTTGTATTCACCGGTCAGGGTGTCCACCAGCACTTCCGCGCAGGCCGCACCGTAGGAGAAATAATAAAAAGGATGTCCGGCTGCTTTGCTGCGATCGTAGAAAATCTTCGGCGTTTTGTAATAACCGGTGCTGGAAAGCGGCACCTGATTCAGCCAGCACTGCGTAGCGACCTGTTCAAAACTGAAATACTGATTTTTAACCCGCACCTGACCGTTGCTGAAGGCGATTTCATTTTCCTGCGCATCGTGAACACGAATCAGCATTTCAATCATGCGCCCTTTGATGATTTCAGCCGCGTTTTGCGCCGCTTTTCCGTTGAGATCCGCACCGCTGGAGGCGGCAGTCGGCGAAGTATTCGGCACTTTGCCGGTATCGGTGGCGGTGATCTGAATGCGGCTGATATCCACCTGAAACACTTGCGCCACGACCTGTGCCACTTTGGTGTTCAGACCCTGTCCCATTTCGGTGCCGCCGTGGTTGAGCTGAATACTACCGTCGGTGTACACCAGAACCAGCGCGCCCGCCTGATTGAGAAAGCTGGCGGTGAAGGAAATGCCGAATTTCACCGGTGTCAGCGCCAGTCCCTTTTTCAGATAAGGATGGATGCGGTTAAATTCAGTGACAGCGTCACGTCTGGCGGTGTATTGAGCGCTGTCTTCCAGCTGTTGCGTCATTTCCTGCAACAGATTTTGCCCGACCGGCTGGTGGTAATGGGTCACGTTACGGCTTTCCTGACCGTAATAATTGTTTTTACGCACCGTCAGCGGATCCATCCCCAGTTCGCGGGCGATGTGATCGACGATGTGCTCAATCGCCACAATCCCCTGCGGGCCACCAAATCCGCGATAAGCGGTATTCGATGCCATATTGGTTTTGCAGCGGTAGCCGGTGATCAGCGCGTCGCCGAGGTAATAGGCATTATCGGAATGGAACATCGCCCGGTCGACGATCGAACCAGAGAGATCCAGCGAATAACCGCAGTTAGCCGCCAGTTTAATGTCGATGCCGTGAATGATACCGTCATCATTAAACCCCACGTCATAACTGACATGGAACGGATGGCGTTTACCGGTGATCAGCATATCGTCCTGACGCGCCAGCCGCATTTTCGCCGGACGGCCGGTCAGATGCGCGGCCAGTGCAGCAAGGCAAGCCGTGCCTGCTGCCTGCGTTTCTTTGCCGCCAAAACCACCGCCCATGCGGCGCATATCGACCACCACTTTGTGCATCGGCAAACCGAGCACCGACGCAACCAGCTTTTGCACTTCTGTCGGATGTTGTGTCGAGCTGTACACCAGCATCGCGCCGTCCTCACCTGGCATCACCGAGGCAATCTGCGTCTCAAGATAAAAATGCTCCTGCCCGCCGATTTCCAGTGCGCCCTGCAAACGGTGCGGCGCACAGGCCAGCGCCATTTCAGCATCGCCGCGTTTATGCTGATGCGGCTCTTCCACGTAATGTTCCAGCGCCAGCGCCTGTTTCACAGTCAGCACCGCATCACGCGGCAGATACTCTACTTTCGCCAGCGCCACTGCGGCACGGGCGGCTTCCATGGACGTTGCTGCTACCACCAGCACAATCTGCCCGACATAGTGCACAGTGCCCTGCGCCATCAGCGGATCACCGTGAGTCAGCGGCGCAATGTCCAAATTGCCCGGCACATCTTCAGCAGTCATCACCCGCACCACGCCCGGCACGGCATAACAAGGTTCGGTATCGATATGCAAAATGTCGGCATGAGCATGCGGGCTGAGCAGCGGCACCAGATGCAGCTGATTGGGGAATTCCAGCCGGTCATCGATATACACCGCTTCGCCGCTGACGTGTTTATCGGCGCTTTCATGTTTCTGGCTTTTACCGACGCCGCTTTGCAGCCCCGCCCTGAACAGAGTTTCCATCTCAGTCTGAGAAAGAGCCGGTTTGGATTCAGACATAGTGAGTTACCCGCATCAGTGTTTCCGGAGAAGTCATTTCGATATGGCAGCGACGCAGCAGATTTTTCGCCACCTGCATGCGGTATTCGCGGCTGGCACGAAAGTCGCTGATCGGTGTGAAATCCATTTCCAGCGCCTGACAGGCACGCTCGACCGTCGCCGTTTGCCACGGTTGTCCGAGTAACTGTGCTTCGCAGCAACTGGCCCGTTTCGCCACTTCCGCCATACCACCAAATGCCACGCGGGCATGGATCACAACACCGTTTTGCACTTCGATATGCAAAGCAGCGCAGACGGCAGAAATATCGTCTTCCAGACGTTTCGACACTTTGTATATCCGCAACTGGCGCGCCGGAGAAGCGTTGCGCGGAATAAGGATTTGTTCGATAAATTCGCCCGGCTGCAACGCCGTTTTGCGGTAGCCGAGGAAGAACTGATCGAGCGGTAATTCGCGCTGTTCAGCGCCACGCCGCAGCAACAGTGTCGCCCCCAGCGCCAGCAAGACAGGGCCGCCGTCACCGATAGGCGAAGCGTTGGCGATGTTACCGCCCAACGTACCCTGATTACGGATTTGTTGTGAGGCAAAGCGTTCCAGCAGTTCGCCGAATTCGGGGAATTCATCACGTAAAACCGGCAGACACGCGCTCAGAGTTGCCGCCGCGCCAATGTGAATAGCCTGACCGGTCAGCGTAATGGCTTTGAGTTTGGGAATATGGCTCAGAGAAATGAGCTTCGGGATTGACTGATAACGCTGCGTGACTTCCAGCGCCAGATCGGTGCCCCCCGCCACCAGACGGGAATCAGGCTCGGTAAGATAACGTTCGGCCAGCTCATCAATAGTAACCGGTTGTCCGGTGGCAGAAATCGTCTTTAGTTTTTCCAGAGTTTGCTGCGCGTCACCATCAAACTGATCCGGCTGCGGCGCTTCACAGATGGCTTTTGCCGCATCCATGATCGGCCGATAACCGGTGCAGCGGCAAAGATTACCGGAAAGTGCGTGCCGAATATGTGCCACGCTGAAAGGCTGCTGCTGTTTTTCCAGTGTAAACAACGACATCACAAATCCCGGCGTGCAGAAACCGCATTGCGAGGCGTGATTATCCACCATCGCCTGCTGTACGTGATGCAGTTCGCCGCGATGCTTAAGATCCTCCACCGTGATCAGCTGTTTACCCTGCAGCGCGGGCATAAACGTCAGACAGGCGTTGACGGTGCGATAGCTCAGCGCATCGCCCTCCGGTTCAGCCAGCACCACCGTGCAGGCACCGCAGTCACCGGAGGCGCAGCCTTCTTTGGTGCCGCATCGCCCGGCATCCCGGCGCAGATATTGTAAAACGGTAGTATCGGCTGGCAGATTTACCGTCTGGATCCTGCCGTTCATCAGAAATTGGATCATGCGCAGTCTCCTTTCTTACAGCCGTTCAGAATCAGCGTGGTGACTTCATCAATGATGTGTTCGCGCGCCTGCTCATCGCCTTCGAAATTGCCGTACATGTGTTTCACCTGCACCGCGAAATCGGCGTAATACTGCGTCACCGCCCAGATATGCATGATGAACAGACGGGCATCCAGCGCGCGGATTTTCCCCTGCACAATCCACTGATGGATCAGGTTTTCTTTGCCGACAATATTCTGCGAGGCCTGCGGCCAGTATTTGTGAAGATAGTGACCACCACCGAGCACTTCGCTGGTAAAAATGCGTGACAGCTCCGGCTGATCGAAACTGAAGTTGAGTTTGTTACGGATATAGCGGCTCAGCACGGCTTCCGGCTCACTGAGTGACGGATCAAACTCAATGATGTCCCCCCAGACTTTCAGCACTTTCTGCAAGAGTTCTTCGTAAAGTTCTTCTTTACCGGCGATGTAATAATGCAGCTGGGCTTTTTTGATCCCCGCACGCCGGGCAATAGCCTGCGTCGTGGCGCCCTGAAAGCCCTTTTCACTGAATTCCGCAATAGCAGCAGCGTGGATGTTTTCCAGCGTGCGCTCGCGTGCTACGCGAACTTTGCCGCCTGTTTCATTGTTCATCATGCCGGACGTTCCCCCTGCAAAGCATCGCGTGCATAGACCTGTTCACCGTCCACATACGTGCTGTAAACATTGCGGTCGTCACCGAGGGTCATCAGCACAAACAGTTTTTCCGCCAGCGTTTTGCTGTTAGTGGCACGCAGCTTTTGCAGCGCACTGACGCCCGGCTCAAGCACCACGAAATCAGCCTCTTTACCGGTGTTGAAATTACCAATTTTGTCGTCAAGATGCAGCGCGCGCGCACCGCCCAATGTGGCGTGATAGAAGGCTTCGAAAGCGGATAAACGGTAGCGCTGAAGCTGCCCGACTTTGTAAGCTTCCGACAGGGTTTCCAGCATATTGAACGTGGTGCCGGCACCGACGTCAGTGCCCATACCGACACGAACCTGCTTGTGCCAGGATTTTTGCAAATTGAACAGGCCGCTGCCGAGAAACAGGTTGGATGTCGGGCAAAAAGCAATGGTCGAATCGGTGTCATGCAGGCAATCCCATTCGCTGTCATCCAGATGCAGACAATGCGCAAACACACAGCGCTCGCCGGTCAGGCCGTACTGATGATAAACGTCGAGATAATGCTGATGTTCAGGGTGCATTTCTTTCACCCATGACAACTCGGCGACGTTCTCGCTCAGATGGGTATGCATGTAAACGTCGGGGAATTCCTGTTTCAGCAGCCGCACTTTTTGCAGCAGTTCCGGGGAGGAGGTCGGCGCAAAGCGCGGCGTCAGCGCGTAGCTCAGACGTTGACGGTTGTGCCAGCGCGCAATCAGCGCGCGCGTGTCACGTTCGCTTTCATCAGGGGTTTCCAGCAAGGCGTCGGGGGCATTTTTATCCATCATCACTTTGCCTGCCACCAGCCGCATATTGATGTCGGCCGCTTCTTTAAACAGCGCATCGACAGATTCAGGATGCACGGTGCCAAACACCAGCGCCGTGGTGGTGCCGTTGAGTAACAACTGATCGAGGAAGAATTTAGACATGCGCTTTGAATAATCGGCGCAGTGATATTGTTGTTCAGTCGGGAAGGTATAACGGGTCAGCCACTCGAGCAGTTGTTCACCGTAAGCGCCGATCATTTCAGTTTGCGGATAGTGGATATGCGTATCGACAAAACCGGGCACGATCAGTTTGTCGCGAAAATCATCGATTTCCAGACCGGCGGTTTTTTGTGCCAGTGCCAGTCTGCCTTCCCCTTCCTGCCAACTGCCCAGCCAGACGATATGCCCGCCGCTGAGCAGCATCAGGCCATCTTCGATATAACGCACCTGCGCTTCAAAATCTTCCGGCCGTAAAACCGGCTCACGGATATCGAAGAAATTGCCGCGAACCGCGCGGGTGATGATCTGACTCATGGCATTGACCTTATCTAAAATATTTATCTTGATAAGATAAAAGCAAATCGCATGCCAAATCTGACCAGATAGTTCAACCAGTTGGTCTAACCATCTAAAAATTATTAAAACATAAATTTATATAACTATTTAGTAAAAGAAGTACTACAAATAATAATTGGCGCTTTATTATTCATGATAAAATGCTCACTACAAATTATTGCGTGAATAATACATGCCATCTTATTTATTACATGAATAGCTGGAGCTGAAATTGAAACGTAACTTCGCAATTGACCAAAACAAAATATTACAAGAGCATAATTTAACTATTGACCCTGATATTAGAGATGGCCTGTGCGCTGGCATGGTTATCGAATGGCTAAGGCGTGAAATTTCAGGGCAGCGGCAATCGGGTATACGTTATCGACATGCTGAGGATTTCACATCAAGGCAACGCAGTTTCGATCTTCATTATGAAGTAAAAAAAGAACTTCCTCTTGCATTAAAAAGCGATAGTTTTACTTCAACACTTATCTGTAATTCTAAAGCCCAGGATTTAAGTTTTCACCTTCGCGCAGTAAGCGCGGGTTTCTTTTGTCTGGGCCTGTTCCCGGATGCCGAACACCTGAATGGTCACATGATAGGGCTGGCAATTGAGGATGGTCGGTACAGGATTTTTGACCCCAATCATGGCGAGTTTGAAACAACGAATAAACATGTACCTAATATGGCATTGTTAAAATGTCAGAAATTTATTTCCACTCATTACCTCTCTGTCAGTTCTGCACGTATGGAAATTTACGAATTAAAGAGAAAATTTACAACTTCACCTTTTTAAAGCTTTTAATATGAAAAAATCCGTACTGAACTGGCACTAAATCAAACCACATTGAAATGGTGCCGCACTCATCCCTATTCGATATCTTTCATATTTTCTAAATAATAAACTTTGATAAAAACAAATAATACCGGATTAGGGAAATTTAAATAAATACAACAAAACTGTGCTGAGTTTATTTCAGTAACACTTCATACTGCGGATTGAACTCATCGAAGATAGGCAGCGCTGCCGCACCGAGTGCCGCCGTATCACTGCCGGACATGCCCAGACGAATACGGGCACTCTGCGCGTAACGACTACGTACCGAGTTGTAGAGCGGCGTCAGGCGCTGAATCAGCTTTTCCACCAATGGCTTAGGCATGGTGCCACCTATCACCACGCTCTGCGCATCGAACACACATTCCATGATATTGATGGCCTGCAACGCCGGCTCAACGGCGGTATCCAGCCAGCTGTCGAACAGTTTTTCATCGACATTCAGCAGATCTTCCGGCATCGCAGACATCGGATCCAGGCCGCAGGCTTCGTATGCCGCCTGCAAAGAAACATAGCGTTCCAGGCAGCCTTTGTTGCCGCAATAGCATTCGCGTCCGCCCGGTTGCACCACAATGTGGCCGACCTCGCCCGCATTGTGTGCATGACCGGTATAAATTCGCCCGTCGGTGAAGATGCCTGCACCAAGTCCGGTGCCGATATACAGATACACAAAGGACGATAATTGCTTGGCCACGCCGTGAAAACGTTCGCCTATCGCGGCGACGGTCGCATCGTTTTCCAGCGTGACCGGCCAGCCGGTCGCAGCGCTTAAACGGGCTTCAATATCAACGTGATCCCAGCCGTGCAGCGTAGTCGGGCCTTGTGAAGAAATCCCTTCCACACCAAACGGCCCCGGCATCACCACGCCAACACCCAGAATTTTTCGCCAGTCGATTTTCACCTGTTGGCGCATTTCTTGCAAAACCTGATTGATAAGGGCCAGCGTGGGCTCTGGCTGAGGTTTCTGCACATGGATCAGTTTGCGAAAGCGAACGGTTCCGGTCAGATCTACCAGCACAATCAGCAGCGACTGATGATCAAGATGGATGCCGATGGAATAGGCGCTGTCAGGATTGAGTGTCAGTGGCGTTGCTGGTTGACCACGCCCTCCCGCACGTCGCGGCAGGTGGGAAGATAAAATTCCTGCCTGCTCGAGTTCGGTGGCAATGTTGGAAACGGTTTGCGGAGTCAGTGACGTCAGCCGGGCAATTTCGGCACGGGTGAGTTCACCATTGAGGCGAATGGCTTCAATCACCACCCGACGATTGTGAGCACGGGCGTGCTCAAGATTAGTGCCAGAAGTTGTTATCACGGCTGATACCCCACGGGAAACCTGCTGGCAGTATGCTGGCACTGAATACAGCAATCAAATTGATTTTATAATTAACATAATATGAATATGGCGGTCGCATCACAGCTTTCGATGTTATTGGTATGTTAATAATAATCGCCAGTCACTATTCGCTTTCAGTTGTTTTGAGATCCACATTAAGACCCGGTAGCAAAGTAATCATCCGGCAGGGACGCAGGGTTACCCAGGAGGTATCCCATTTTTTTAGCCGATTAAAGCAATCAAATTGATTTAATAAACTTAACCCTGTTTCGGAGAATGATGATGAGCCTACGACTTACCCCTGCGGCCACCCTGTGCGCCCTCTCTGCCCTGACCCTGGGATATTCCGTCAATGCACTGGCAGAAACTACGCTCAGTGCCCTGTTCATGACGCAGGCGGCGTACAGTGAAGCCGATATCCGCGCCATGACGGCTGATTTCACTAAGCAGCATCCGGATATCAAAGTGAATCTGGAATTTGTTCCGTACGAAGCGCTGCACGACAAAATCGTTGCCGCGCGCGGTGCCGGTGACAAAGGCTATGACGTGGTTTTATTCGATGCCATCTGGCCGGCTGAATTCAACAAATACGGCCTGCTGCAGGACGTGACGGCGCGTATTCCTGCTGATGAAAGCAGCAAAATTTTTGACGGCGCGATTTCTACCGTGACCTACAAAGACAAACGCTGGGGCATGCCGTGGATCCTCGACACCAAATATCTTTATTACAACAAAGCCATGCTGGCGAAAGCCGGGATCACCACCCCGCCTGCCACCTGGGCTGACGTCGAGAAGCAATCTGAGATCCTCAAAGAAAAAGGCATCGTGAAATACCCGCTGGTCTGGAGCTGGTCTCAGTCCGAAGCGTTACTGTGCGACTACACCACGCTGGTTTCTGCGTTCAAGGGGGATTTCTACAAAGACGGCAAGCTGAACTTCACCAATTCCGGCGCCATGAAGGCCATTAATTACATGAAAGAGACGCTGGATAAAGGGCTGACCAACCCGAACTCCCGTGAGTATCTGGAAGAAGACGTGCGTAAGTCCTTCTCCAACGGCGATGCCGCTTTCGCGCTGAACTGGACCTACATGTACAACATGGCCAACGATCCGAAACAGAGCAAAGTGGCCGGTGAGGTGGGCGTGGTACCGGCTCCGGGTGAAACCGCAGGGGGCGCTTCCGGCGTCAACGGCTCGATGGGTCTGGGCATCGCCAAAGCCAGTGCGCATCCGGATCAGGCCTGGGAATACATCAGCTATATGACCTCGCAGCCGGTGCAGAACAAATACGCCAAACTGAGCCTGCCAATCTGGAAATCTTCTTATGAAGATCCGGCGGTGCAGAAAGATCAGGAGCAGTTGATCGCGGCGGCGAAAACCTCGCTGAACGTGATGTTGTCGCGCCCGGTGACGGCCGATTACTCGCGTCTGTCCAACATTTTGCAGCAAAACATTCAGGCGGTATTGCAGGGTAAAACTCCGGCAAAAGACGGTATGGAAGCCGCAACAACCGCCGCTGACCGTTTACGTTAATTTCTTTAAAGCCAACACTACAATTAAGCCCGCCCGGTTTCGGCCGGACGGGCTTGGGAAAACTGAATGCTGACTTTACCCCAACGCGAGCGCCGTCAGGCGTGGCTGCTTCTGGCACCCATGCTGCTGATGATGTTTTTGCTGACAGCCTGGCCGCTCGCCCGCACGCTGTGGCTCAGCTTTACCGATGCAGGTCTGATTGGTGATGGTTCTGCGCCCAACTGGGTGGGCAGCGATAATTTTATCTATGCCCTGACGGATCCTGATTTTCGCGCCGCTCTCTGGCGTACGCTCTATTTCACCGTGGTTTCCGTCATTATCGAAGGCTTTATCGGCGTGCTGGTTGCGCTGCTGCTCAACCAGCAATTTTGGGGACGCAGCGCCCTGCGTGTGCTGGTGATTTTACCCTGGGCACTGCCGACTATCGTCAACGCCACCATGTGGCGGCTGAACTTCAATCCGGATTACGGTAGCATCAACGCCCTGCTTTCTCAGCTCGGGCTGATTGATACCTACCGCAGCTGGCTGGGGGATCCGTCTTCTGCCATTAATGCGGTGATGTTTGCTGATATCTGGAAAAACTACCCGCTGATCACCCTGCTGGTACTGGCGGCGCTGCAAACCATTCCGGAGGATTTGTTCGAAGCGGCACGGCTTGATGGCGCATCGGCATTCCGGCGTTTTCACAAAATCACCTTGCCGGCCATTGCTGCACCGTTGGCCGTGGCCCTGATCCTGCGCACCATCGACGCGTTTAAAGTCTTCGACATCATTTACGTGATGACCCGCGGTGGCCCCCTCGACAGCACAAAAACCGTCAGTTTTTTTGTCTATCAGGAATCCTTCAGCTATCTGCGCGCAGGGAGCGGCGCGGCTTACGCCATTCTCATGACGCTGATTTGTGCCCTGCTTATTCTGGTTTATATGGTGATGTTATTGCGCCAGCGTCGTTCAGGGAGCGCCGAATGAAACAAAAAATCCGGCTCGTTTTACGCTATTTCGCCGCACTGGTTCTGGCGGTTTCGATTCTGGCACCGCTGTTATGGATGTTCCTGATGAGCGTCAGCTCAGCGGAAGATCTGACCCGCATTCCGCTCGAGTGGTTGCCGCGTCACTGGGATTTCAGCCGTTACGCCAGCCTGCTGACGTTGCAGGCCGGTCAGCCCGGCGCACTGTTTTTGCACGCACTCGGCAACAGCCTGCTGGTGGCTTGTGGTGCGACGGTGATTTCACTGTTGCTGGCCATTCCGGCTGCCTACAGTTTTTCCCGCTATCCCGGCCGCGACGGCTGGCTGTTTGGCAGTCTGGCCATTTACATGGTGCCGCCGGTGGCTTTCGTTCTGCCGCTGTACTTCATTCTGGAAAAACTGACCCTGCTGAACACGCATATCGGGCTGATTCTGGTGTATTGCTCGATGATTTTGCCGTTCCTGACCTGGATGCTGAAAAACCAGTTCGATGCGCTGCCGGTGGATATCGAACAGGCTTCGCGACTCGACGGGCTGCGTTACTGGCAGGTATTGCTGCGCATCACATTGCCGCTGGCAAAACCGGCGCTTGGCGCTTCCGCGATGTTCGGCTGGTTGCTGGCCTGGGATGAGTTTTTCTACGCATTGCTGTTTACCAACAATATCAACGCCCAGACGCTGCCGGTGACTATCGCCGGTTTCACCGCCGGGCGCGCCACCGATGACGGGCTGATTGCCGCCGTCGGCATTCTGGCGGCTATTCCGCCGCTCTTTATTGCGCTCTGGCTGCAAAAAACGCTGGTCAGCGGGTTAACCGCCGGCGGCAGCAAGGGCTGATTATGAACATCAGGGAAACCTCATCAATGACAACCCGACCGGAAACCCGCGCCACGCTGTACGTGGTGGGTAATATCAACGTGGATTTGATCATGAGTACGCTGCATGAATGGCCGAAAAAAGGCACTGAAGCGATGCTCGAAAGCAGCTCACTGCGCCCCGGTGGCTCTGCCGGAAACTGCGCGCTGGCGCTTTCCGCGCTTAAATCACCCTTTCGGCTGGTGGCCAATCAGGGCAACGACCAGTTCAGCGACTGGCTGGCGGGCATGTTCCCGGAAAGCGCAGCGCTGTGGCCGACCTGCGATTACGAAACCTCGCTGACCTTCGGCGTAACGCATCCCGATCACGAGCGGACGTTTTTCAGCAATCAGGGGCACATCGTTCGTTTATCCATGCAGGACGTGCTGGCGCAAATCCCTGAAACGGCGCAATCCGGCGACTGGGTATTACTGTGCGGCACCTGGCTGTGTACCGCGCTTTATGTGCAATACCCGCAACTGCTGGCTGCGCTGAAACAGCGGGGTTATCAGGTGGCTATCGACAGCGGCTGGCCGCCGCAAGACTGGAGCGATGAACTGCGTCAGCAGGCGGCAAACTGGCTGCCTTTCTGCGATGCGCTGTTGCTCAATGAAGTGGAAACACTCGGGCTGGCTAACGCAGAAACGCTGGATTCTGCCGCGATGAGTTTGCTCGGACAAATGGCGGAGAATGCCTTTTGCGTGGCGAAATGCGGCCCGGATGGCGCGCGTCTCTGGGCGAAAAACCTGACGCTGCAACAAAACGCCGAACCGGTGGATATCGTGGATACCATCGGTGCCGGGGACAGTTTTAATGCCGGATTTTTATCCGCGCTGATTTATGGCCTGCCGCCTGCCACGGCGCTGCAGTGGGGAGTGCGCGTCGCCGGTTGTGCGATCAGCAGTTCCCCGCGCCGTTATCCTGACTGGCAATCGCTTTTTGGCCTTGTGGAGAAAATCTGAATGGCTCTGGTAGAACTGGTAAAAGTCGCCAAACATTATGGCAAAGTGCAGGTGCTGAAACCGCTGGATCTGACCATCCCTGACGGCAGTTTCACCGTGCTGGTGGGGCCTTCGGGCTGCGGTAAATCGACCCTGCTGCGTTTGCTGGCCGGGCTGGAGTCGCTGTCTGATGGCGATATCCTGCTCGACAAACAGCAGATCAATAATTTCGACCCTGCCGATCGTGATATCGCGATGGTGTTTCAGAGCTACGCGTTGTACCCGCACCTGACGGTCGCCGAAAACATGGCGTTCCACATGCAGGTTAAAAAAGTGCCGAAAGCCGAACAACAGGCGAAAGTGCAACAGGCCGCAAAAGTGCTGGGGATTGATCATTTGCTGAAACGCCTGCCGAAAGATTTGTCCGGCGGTCAGCGTCAGCGTGTGGCGATGGGCCGTGCGCTGGTGCGTAATCCGAAAGTGTTTCTGTTCGATGAACCGCTTTCCAACCTCGATGCCCAGCTGCGTATGGAATTGCGGGCAGAAATCAAATCCCTGCATCAGCAGTTTCGCACCACTACGGTGTACGTGACGCACGATCAGGTCGAGGCGATGACGCTGGCAGATAACATCGTGGTGATGAAAGACGGGTTTATCGTGCAACAGGGTGATCCGCTGTCGATTTACGATAAACCGGTCAATACCTTTGTGGCGCGGTTTATCGGCTCGCCGCCCATGAATCTGCTCAGCGGCGTTTTCCAGAATATTGACGGTCAGCCGGGCGTGACCTGCAATCAGTTGTGGTTCGCTCTGCCGGAAAAATGGGCGCTACAGGCGCGTCACGCAGAAGGACAGCCGGTGACACTCGGCCTGCGCCCGCACGATATCAGACCGGTGGCACACAGCACACAACCGGCAGCCACATTGCGCTTGCTGGAAGTCACCGGCGAAAGCAGCCTGCTGCACATCGACTGGAGCGGTTTCCCGCTGCATGTCCAGTTCGCCGGACGCGCCCATGTCGGCGCCGATCAGCCGCTGTATCTGGAAGCCAACAGCGAAGCGATTCATCTGTTCGATTCACAAACGGGGGAAAGGCTGGCTGAAGTTTAGTTTCCCCGCCTTTAATCTCCCCCTCTCCGGGGGAGATGCTAAACCATTGACGCCTCCCTCCAATGCGCTATGCTCAGACTTTGCCTGTTTCATTAGCGCGCTTACCTTCTATGAGCTTCTTCTCAAACAAAAAATTCTCTCTTCCACCGGGTTCCGCGTTACCGCTGCTGGTCGCCGGGGCTTTCTTTATGGAAAACCTCGACGCCACGGTGATTGTCACGGCGCTGCCGCAGATGGCAAAAGATTTCGGCGTGCATCCGGTGGATATGAATATCGGTGTTTCGGCCTATATTCTGACGCTCACCGTATTTATTCCTGCCAGCGGATGGATTGCTAACCGATTTGGTACGCGCAATGTGTTCTCGCTGGCGCTGGTTCTCTTCACTCTCGCTTCGGTGCTGTGTTCCGCCAGCGTCAGTCTCGGCACTTTTACCGCTGCGCGCATGTTGCAGGGTTTTGCCGGTGCGCTGATGGTGCCGGTCGGGCGTTTAGTGGTGCTTAAAAACACTCAAAAATCGGACTTGATCCGGGCCATCGCCACCATTACCTGGCCGGGACTGGTGGCGCCAATCCTCGGGCCGCCGCTTGGTGGTTTCATTACCACTTATGCCTCCTGGCACTGGATTTTTATCCTCAACGTCCCGCTGGGCATTGTCGCGCTGTTATTTGCCCGAAGGCTTATTCCGCAGATCCCTGGCGAAAAAGGGGTGCCATTTGATATCACCGGTTTTGTGCTGACCGGTGCGGCCTGTCTCGGGCTGATTTTCGGGCTGGATATGTTCAATCAGGGCAATATCGACTGGAAACCCGTCTCAATGGTCAGCGCCGCGCTGATCCTCGGTGCGCTGGCTGTCTGGCATTCGAAACGTGCCGCCTGTCCGTTGCTGCCGCTAGTGGCGATGAAAATAAAAAGTTACGCGGTCACTATTTATGGTGGTTCACTGTTTCGTATAGCCATCGGCGCCCTGCCGTTTTTGCTGCCGCTGATGTTCCAGCTGGGCTATGGCATGAGTGCATTTGACGCAGGTCTGCTGGTGCTGTCGGTCTTTGCCGGAAATCTGGCGATGAAGCCGTTTACCTCGGCAATTTTGCACCGCTACCGCTTTAAGTCGATTATGCTGGCGAACGGTCTGATCAATTCCGCAACTATTTTTGCCTGTGCGTTACTCACGCCAGAAGTGCCAACGGCGCTGACGCTTCTGCTGTTATTCGCCAGTGGCATGAGCCGTTCAATGCAGTTTACTGCGCTGAATACGCTGGCATTCTCGCAGGTTCCCGCCGAACAGATGGCGGGGGCGAATACGCTTTTTAACACCGCACAGCAGCTTTCCACCGGCCTGGGGATCGCCATTGGCGCGCTCTCCCTGCGCATTGCCGGACATTTTTTACCGGCCAGCGACACACTTCAGACTGATGTTTTTCATATTGCATTCATCATCATTGGTCTGTTTTCGCTGGCAGGTACGCTCGACAGCCTGACGCTCGATAAAACCGCAGGCGATGAAATACGACGTAAAAAAGAATCTGTAACCCGACCGGCTGTGCCGGAAAAATAAAGGCGCGGTCAGACTGAAATCACGTTTCCGAAAAATGGAGAAATACCATGGAATACCGCTTGTTAGGCCATTCTGGTCTGAAAGTTTCAGTTCTCAGCCTGGGCACCATGACGTTTGGTGGTCAGGGGAAATTCGCTAAAACCGGACAAACTGACGTCAGTGCCGCAGAGCGCCAGATTGGCTTATGTCTCGACGCCGGAATTAATCTGTTCGATACCGCCGACGTTTATTCCGGTGGTGAGTCCGAAGTTATTCTGGGCAAGGCGCTGGGCAGTAAACGCCACGATGTGCTGGTCGCCAGTAAAGCCCGCTTCCCCATGGGTGAAGGTCCGAATGATCGAGGTTCATCCCGCCACCACATTCTGCGTGCCTGTGAAGCCAGCCTGAAACGACTGAACACCGATTATCTGGATTTGTACCAGTTGCATGAATGGGACGGTCTGACGCCGCTCGAAGAGACTCTGCGCGCGCTGGATGACCTGGTTTCCAGCGGTAAAGTGCGTTATGTCGGTGTCTCGAATTTTTCCGCCTGGCATATCATGAAAACGCTGGGCGTGTCGCAGGCCAACCATTATATCCGCCCGGTTAGTCAGCAAATCCATTACACCTTACAGGCACGTGAAGCGGAATATGAATTGCTGCCGGTGGCGCAAGATCAGGGGCTTGGCGTGCTGGTGTGGAGTCCGCTGGCTGGCGGTCTGCTTTCCGGTAAATATCGCCGTAATCAGGCGGCGCCGGAAGGCACGCGTCATCTGGCTGAATGGGGCGAACCGCCGGTGCGCGATGAAAGCGCATTGTACGATGTGGTCGACGTGCTGGTGGAAATCGCCGAAGCCCGTGGGGTATCGGCGGCGCAGATTGCGCTGGCGTGGCTGATTGCGCGTCCGCAGGTGACCTCAGTGATTGTCGGTGCACGTAACGACGCACAGTTGCAGGACAATCTTCTCGCCGCTGATTTAAAACTCAATAACGAAGAAATTGAAAGACTTAATAAAGTCAGCCAGTTACCTTTGTTGTACCCTTACTGGCATCAGGCGCAGACCGCCCCTGACCGTCTTTCTGCCGCAGATTTATCGCTGATCGCGCCTTATCTGAAGAAGTAATCGCAACAAAATGATACGCACTGAGACCGGTTGATCATGCCGGTCTCGTTATTTTTGTGTTAATACTTACAGAGTTTCTTTTGTGCGCCCTGTGCGCACCTTGCTAAAAACAGAGGAATACCGGGATGATTATTTTTGTAACCGGCGCTACCGCCGGATTTGGTGCAGAAATCGCACGTAGATTTGTTAAAGAAGGCCATAAAGTGATTGCATCCGGCCGCCGCAAAGAGCGTCTTGATGACCTGAAAGCCGAGCTGGGAGAGGCGCTTTACCCTGTCGAACTGGACGTCACTAATCGTGCTTCCATTCAGGATGCTCTCGACAGCCTGCCTGCTGACTGGCGCAACATCGACGTGCTGGTCAATAACGCGGGTCTTGCGCTCGGCATGGAAAAAGCCGACAAAGCGTCGCTGGAAGACTGGGACAAGATGATCGACACCAACACCAAAGGTCTGGTGTACATGACCCGCGCGGTACTGCCGGGCATGGTCGGGCGTAATACCGGTCACGTGATCAATATCGGTTCAACCGCAGGCAACTGGCCTTATGCCGGTGGTAATGTCTACGGCGCAACCAAGGCGTTCGTTCGTCAGTTCAGCCTGAATCTGCGCACCGACCTGCACGGCACCCACGTACGTGTGACCAATATCGAACCGGGCTTGTGCGGCGGAACAGAGTTCTCTAACGTGCGTTTCAAAGGCGACGATGAGAAAGTCAGCAAAACCTACGACAATACTAACCCGCTCACCGCGACCGACGTCGCCGAATCCGTATTCTGGGTGTCAACCCTGCCTGAGCACGTCAACATCAACAGTATCGAGATGATGCCAGTCAGTCAGTCTCTGGCCGGTTTGCAGGTGCATCGCGAAGCGTGATATTGCTTCCTGATTTACAAGAAAAGCAGCTTCGGCTGCTTTTTTTATTGGTGTAATTTGACCAGAAACGGCAATTTATCTCCGGAATGTGCTGGTTGTATTTCGCGCAAAGGGTTGTGATCACCTCACAACACATGGATTGTAAGATGGATGCTGATGATGAGAAAGGACTCGAACATTTACTTGAATTAGATGGCTGGGTTAATTACACCGAATCAGGTTACTGGTGGAATATAGAGGCACGGCGCGTTCCGAGAACGGCCACTGTACCGCAGGGTATTCGCTACAATCTGACCTTACATGATCATCACGATCAGCGGATTTATGGCATGGATAACAGTCATGCCGTTATTTCCGGGAAACGCGGCGTTTTTAACGGCAGAACAGTCACCTACGATCATTACCATCAGGGTTGTCGGCCACAAGGGCAAACCCTATATTTTTACATCGCCCTTCCAGCTACTTAACGATTTCTGGAAGGCAACGGATTCAATCATCAGGGACGTAAAGAGGCCATAATGAAAGCACGGATAGGCGTAATGCCCGAAACAATGGTGCGCCAGCGCATGCTGGCAATACTCAACGGCAGCTACAAACCGGCGGCCAATGAACCCAAGATTTGGTACAACTCACTGGCGTCTCTCGCCCAGATCCTCAGTCTGGAAAATATTGCGCTGCTGAGTCTGATGCACGAGCAAAAACCAGAAACCGTTACGGAACTGGCCGCACTGGCTGGACGTCACAAAAGTAATTTATCCAAAACGCTGAAAACTCTGGAAAATCGCGGGTTTGTGAAAATGGAAATTTTTGGTGCTAAAAAACGCCCTGTCGCTCTTTTCACCGAATTTGATATTCGCGTTGAGAACTACCCCTCTGCGGGAAAATCCGCAACCTGAAATCAGGCGTCCGGCCCAAAAAAAAACGCGACTCAGTGGTCGCGCCTTTCTCAAAGACTTTGCCAATTACGCGCTCAGCCAGCCCAGTTTAATCACGAACAGAATAGACAGCACAACCAGCGCCGCATTCAGCTCACGCGCACGACCGGTTAGCAATTTGGCCAGCGTCCAGGTAATGAAACCGAATGCAATGCCGTTTGCGATGGAGTATGTGAACGGCATGGTCAGCGCAGTGACGGTCACCGGCGCAGCAACGGTAATGTCTTTCCAGTCGATTTCTGCCAGACCAGAAGTCATCAGCACGGCGATAAACAGCAGAGCCGGAGCGGTCGCAAATGCCGGAACACTGCCCGCCAGCGGAGCGAAGAACAGGCTCAGCAGGAACAGGATAGCCACCACAATCGCCGTCAGACCGGTACGACCACCGGCACTCACGCCCGCAGCAGATTCGATATAACTGGTAGTTGTTGACGTCCCCAGCAGCGAACCGAACAACGCAGCGGCGCTGTCAGCCACCAGCGCACGGCCCATTTTCGGGATATTGCCGTCTTCATCCGCCAGCCCTGCACGCTTGGTCACGCCAATCAGGGTACCGGAGTTGTCGAACACATCCACGAACAGGAACGCGAATACCACGCTAATCAGCGAAACGTTGAATGCGCCTTTGATGTCGAGTTGCATGAAGGTCGGCGCAATTGAAGGTGGCATAGACATCACGCCGCCAAACGGCGAATAGCCCAGAGCAATAGCCAGAACGGTCACGGCCAGAACGCCGATCAGTACCGCACCGGTAATTTTACGCGCTTCCAGCACCACAATCAGAATAAAGCCCAGCATGGCGAACAACGGACCAGGCTTGGTCAGGTCGCCCAGACCTACCAGCGTAGCCGGGTTAGCCACGACGATACCGGCGTTTTCCAGCGCAATCAGCGCCAGGAACAAACCAATACCCGCCGCAATTGCCGAACGCAGCGGCAGCGGAATACTGCGGATAATCCATTCGCGGATTTTAAAGATGGATAACGCAAAGAAAATACAGGCCGAGAGGAAAACCGCACCCAGCGCTATCTGCCAGGTGTAACCCATATGCAGGACAACCGTATAGGTGAAGAAAGCGTTTAAACCCATGCCCGGCGCCAGTGCGATCGGGTAGTTGGCGATAAAGCCCATCAGTGCGGAACCGATTGCGGCAGCAAGACAAGTTGCCACAAATACAGAGCCTTTATCCATCCCCGTCGCGCCCAAAATAGACGGGTTAACAAACAGAATATAAGCCATTGCTAAAAATGTAGTCAGTCCTGCCACAATCTCAGTCCGCACGTTAGTACGGTGAGCTTTTAACTTAAATAGTTTTTCTAACATGAGAAGGTATCTCTTGGTCGCATGATCACGCTGAGTCTGGTTTTCAAACATGCACGCTTGTTATTAGTGTTGTTTTTCAAAACACGATCATGCGCCAGCGGTGCAAATGCCACCGTTCGCCCCGCTTTCTATCACTGATAGCGGCACACGAGCTAAAACGTGTTTTGACGAACCCTGTCATTTACCCGTTTTGACTGCAAAACAACCTGAGGTGATTGTTTTACAAAGGGGTATCGCACAATCTAGGAAAATTGAGTGATGCAGTCCATAATAGATATCTCACTTATTCACTGCATAAATTAGTACACCCATGTCACCATTCTCCCGTTTCTCGCAATATTTTACAGAAGTCGCCCGGACAGGAAGTTTGCGCAAAGCGGCGGAAGTGCTGCATGTCTCCGCCTCCGCCATTAACCGGCAGATATTACAGGCCGAACAAACGCTGGAAACCCCGCTGTTCGAACGTCTGCCCACCGGGCTGAAGCTGACCTCCGCTGGCGAAATTCTGTTCGATGATATCCGCCGCTGGCGAAAAGAATTTTCCCGCACCAGAGAACGGTTCGATGAAATACAGGGATTACGACGCGGGCATGTGACGATTTCTATGATCGCAGCCCTCAGCGAGGGCATGGTGGCGGAACTGATTGCGGAAGTGGGCGCGGAACATCCCTATCTGACATTTGATATCCGCATCGAAGACAGCCGCAATATCAGCGAACAGGTCAGTTCGGCAGAAGTGGATTTCGGGCTGTTGCTGGATCCGGTTGAGCATACCGGTCTCGAAGTGCGGGCATTTGCGGAATTACCCATCGGCATCGCCATGCCGGTCGGACACGAACTTTCACAGCAGGAGTCGCTGTCTTTCAGCGATATTGCCTCCTACCGGCAAATTATTCCCTCCGAACCGCTGATGGTGAATGCCCGCGCTAAAATGCTGTATAACCGCTATCAGCTGCTGGAAACGCCATCGATCGTCTGCAATGACGTGCGCATGATGCGGGAACTCATCCGCAAAGGTGCCGGTGTTGGCGTGCTGAGCCTGCTGGATGTTTTGCCCGATTTACAGGAAAAGCGGCTGGCATTTGTGCCGCTACAGGGACGAAAGGCCAAACCGCTGACGCTGGCACTGTGTGTAGCACCCCGCCGCCAGCTTTCCCGCGCGGCACAAATTGTGATTCAGAAAGTCATTGTGCTGATGGAAAGATTGTCACAGTAATCGTTTATGACGCTTTCCAGCCTGAAATAATAATCAGCATTCCCGCCAGTGCGACGCACGTGCCCAGCCAGTCGGTGGGGCTGAGTTTCACGCCATCGACCAACCGCAGCCATAACATCGCGGTCATCACATACACTCCGCCGTAAGCCGCGTATACCCTGCCGCTCGCCGCCGGATGCAGGGTCAGCAACCAGACAAAAGCCGCCAGACTGAGCGCCGCCGGAAGCAGCAGTAAAATACTCCCTCCTTTACGCAGCCAGAGATAAGGCAAAAAGCAGCCGACGATTTCCGCCAGCGCGGTGGCAAAGAACAGTAAAGACGTTTTGAGCATAGTTGAGCCAGGTTTACAGTGCGGACTTCAATAAGATATCAACCAGTTTACAGGCAAAGGGTGACGTCATTGTGCGGGATGTTATAATTTAATGATTCGCCAGTGCGATGTGTATATCTAAAAAGGATTAGCTAATGAATACAACGTTTATAACCCGACTGACGCGCGCCATGCTGCCTGTTGCTTTACTGGCCATGACTGCCGGGTGGCAGGTACCTGTGCAGGCTGCCACCAACTGTGCGGGCGGAACCTGTGTCTTTGGCGGTACCGGCAATGACGCCATGTCCAACGAAGAAGCCCGCCAGAGTAAAGAGCAGTGGAATGAAACTCAGCGTCTGCGTGCCTTGCAGAACCAGCGCAACGAGAAAGATTTTTCCAAATACGACAACTCGGTTGATCTGCGCGATAAGTGCGAAGCCAGCCAGAACATCAATGCGTACTGGGAACCGAACACCGAACGTTGTCTTGACCGCCGCACAGGCCGCCAGCTGATGGCGCCGTAACGCATTCCTTCCACGCATTTCCTTTTCTGTGGCCGTCAATGTGACGCCACAGCATCTCTGCTAAACTTGTTCTTTGATAATGATTAAAACGCTGCTTCTCATAAAAGGAATGAATGATGAAAAAGACACTCTTAGCCGGACTCGCTGTTGTAATGCTGGCACCGCTCATGGCACAGGCATCCTGTGAAAGCGTTAAAGCGGATATTACTCAGAAAATCGTAGCTAACGGCTTACCTGAATCCGGATTCAAACTTGATATCGTGCCAAACGATCAGGCGGATCAGAGCGGCGGTCAGGTCGTCGGCCATTGCGGCAATGACAGCCAGAAAATTGTTTATACCAAAACTGCAGATGCGGGAGACAGTTCGGCTGCCAGCCCGAAAACCGGCACCAGTCAGGACTCGCAGTAACGGCGATCGCCTCAATTATCCCGCTGTCACGTAATACACCACTCCCTCCCTGAGTTCGGGGGAGGGTTCATCTCTGATATCCCCGCTTTAAACCGACGCTGGTCCATCACCCGCCCGTTTAGCCCTTTCTTATGTCTCACACAATGTAATGCACATTTTTCATATTAGCTTATGAAGATAATGAATTTCTCACATAGTAAGTTGCCGTTTAAGGTAAACACTCCTGCCAGCGCAGATTGTCATTCGCTGGCCTCACCCGAGGAGTGACAGCTTATGAGCGTGCAATTTATTGGAATGATCGGCCATCGTCTGGCTTCTGAAATCATCCCGCCGACCGGTCCGGTTTTCGATAAAAAATACATCGCCGATTTCGCCAAAGCCCATGAAGATGCCGGTTTCGACCGCATTCTGGTGGCGTATGCCTCCGATCAGCCCGACGCATTTCTGGTCACTGCGCACGCCGGTGCCAGCACCTCACGTATTCATTTTTTGCTGGCACACCGTCCGGGGTTTGTCGCGCCGACGCTGGCCGCCCGCAAACTCGCCACGCTGGATCACCTGCTGGAAGGCCGCGTTGCCGTGCATATCATCAGCGGCGGCAGCGATGCCGAACAACGTCGTGACGGCGATTTCGAGCCGAAATCCGTTCGCTATCAGCGCACGGACGAATACATCGATGTGCTGAAACAGAGCTGGTATTCAGAAACCGGCTTTGATCATCAGGGCGAGTTTTATCAGGCTGAAAACGCCTTCTCCGCCATTAAGCCTTACCAGAAAAAACTGCCGGTCTTTTTCGGCGGTTCCTCTGATGACGCCATTCGCGTTGCCGGTAAACAGGCCGATGTGTTCGCGCTGTGGGGCGAGCCGCTGGAAAGCGCTGCACAAACGGTCGCGGCCGTGAAAGCGTCTGCGGCACAGCATCAGCGGGAGATCGGTTTCAGCATTTCCTTCCGCCCTATTCTTGGTAAAACCGAAGAAGAAGCCTGGGCCAAAGCCGATGAAATTCTCGCGAAGGCCACTGCCCAGCAGGCCGAAAAAGGTCAGGCGCTGGCAGCTAAACCGCAAAGTGTCGGCGCACAGCGTTTACTGCAGGCCGTGGCGCAAGGCGACCGTCTGGATTCCTGCCTGTGGACCGGCATTGCCGGGCTGATTGGTGGCGGTTCCAACTCGACCGCGCTGGTCGGTACGCCGGAACAGGTCTCCGATGCCCTGCTGAAATATTACGATCTGGGCATTACCACTTTCCTGATCCGTGGTTTTGATCCGCTCAATGACGCCGTCGAGTACGGCAAAACTCTGATCCCGCTGACGAAGCAGAAAATTGCTGCGCGTCAGGCACAAAATAAAACCGCCGCAACCACGCTGGTATAAGGAACCCTGATGCAAGTGAATGTAAAAAAACTTCTGCTGCTGGTATCGCTGATTAGCGGCGCGTTTGCGGTCAATGCTGAACAAATCACCCTGCGCGTAGCCGATCAGAAAGGCAATATGCGGGCGCAGCTGGAAGCGGCAAATAAACTTGATAATTTGCCGTACAAAATTGAGTGGTCAGAATTCCCTGCCGCCGCCCCGCTGGCGGAAGCGCTGAATGCGCAGGCGGTGGACGTCGGTATTATCGGCGATGCCCCGCTGCTGTTTGCCGAAGCCGCGGGCGCACAGGTGAAAGCCATTGCCGTGGATAAATCCGATGCTTATGGCACGGCGTTACTGGTGAAAGCGGACAGCCCTGTCAAAAGCGCGGCGGATTTAAAAGGCAAAAGTATTGCCACCAACCGCGGCTCCATCGGTCATTTCGTGGCGCTGAAAGCACTGGCGTCTGCGGGGCTGACGGCGAAAGACGTGACTTTCCGTTTCCTGCCGCCGAGCGACGCTAAACTGGCGCTGACGCAGGGGTCTGTGGACGTCTGGGCAACATGGGAACCGTATACCGCATTCGCCGAAACGCAGGATCATCTGCGCGTTGTGGTGAATGGCCGCGGGTTGTGGTCGGGTAACAGCTTCCTGGCGGCAACAGACACCGCGCTGAAAGATAAAGCCAAACGTGAGGCAATTGCCGACTACCTGCAACGTCTGAGCGACTCGCAGGTCTGGGCCTATAAGAATCTGGATGCCTACAGCGAGAAACTGGCGAAAATCATCGGCTTCCCGCTGGACGCCGCAAAACTCGGGTTCGAGCGTCGCAAATCCTACTGGCAAACGATTGATGCCGCGACAGAAACACAGCAACAGCAAACCGCTGATTTCTATCATGCACAGGGGTTATTGCCTGTCGCACTGAATGTCAGCGGCACGTTTGACCACTCGTTTCTGCTGAAATAACCGCTTCAAAATGACGGCACCGGCAATCAGCGGGTGCCGGTTCACCTCGCTATTTCTGCTGCCCGCCGTTCATTACGCCAATTATCCTGACTTAACGTGCTGATAATGTGAACTATCACCCTGTAACTGAAAGACGGACGTGGTTAATAGAAGACGTCGCCCGAAATCAGGCTTAGCTAACAGGATGCAGCATGGAAAATTACGCCAACAAAAGCGGTGATTCACAGGTTGTCAGCTTCCAGATTGATGCCAATTCGATCAAAGTCCGTTTCAAGAACAATCACGTTTATCTTTACGACATCCGCCACCCCGGCCCTGAACATCTTGAGAAGATGAAGGAACTCGCCCGTGCCGGATGGGGATTAAATACCTATATAGAAAGCGAAGTGAAAACGGATTTTTCTTCGAAGGTATTCTGAAATCTTGCAGACTCGCCGGGCGGATGTGAGCCGTTCGCCCGGCGTTTATGAATACCGCCGGGGAATTCAATCAGGCGATACTGGATTTTCTGACCGGGAATTTAGATTTTCAGTTTCACGTAGTCAATCGCACGGCTGATGATCCCGCCTTCTGCAACATCTTCCAGAGCCACCAGCGGCACGGTTTTGATGACTTTGCCGTTATCCACGATGTTGATGCTGCCGAGCTCCTGGCCTTTTTTCAGCGGCGCGTCAATCTGCGGATTGGTCAGCACATACTGCGCTTTCAGTTTATCGGCGTCCGCCTGCGGTACGCTGATAAACACATCGCTCAGCGAACCGACTTTCACCTGAGGATTAGCACCAAACCAGACGTGCTCGTCCGATACGGTCTGACCCGCTTTGAAAATCTGCTTGCTGGTGTATTCGCGGAAACCCCAGGTCAGCAGTTTACGCGCCTGTTCTTCGCGCCCTTTTGAGCTTTTTCCGCCCATAACGACAGCGATAAGACGACGGTCACCCTGCGTTGCAGAAGCAATAATGTTGAAACCGGCGCTTTCGGTATGGCCGGTTTTCAGACCATCGACTTGCAGATTTTTATCCCACAGCAGGCCGTTACGGTTTTGCTGAGTGATGTTGTCGTACGTCAGCGATTTTTCCGCATACATACGATATTCCTCAGGTTCACCGCCGATAATGGCGCGGGACAGCTTCGCAAGGTCGTAAGACGTGGTGTACTGACCCGGTGCATCCAGACCATGTACGGTTTCGAAATGGGTGTTAGTCAGGCCGAGGCTGGTGACGTACTGGTTCATCATGCCGACGAAAGAATCCTGACTGCCCGCGACATAATCGGCCATCGCCACACAGGCGTCGTTACCGGAAGTAATGATGATGCCGCGGATCAAATCACGCACGCTCACACGATCACCCGGTTTGAGGAACATCAGCGAAGAACCTTCCAGGCTCTTGTTACCGGCGACCCAGGCTTCCTGAGGTACGGTAACGACATCATTCATGGTGATTTTATTATGATCCAGTGCGCGGTCAATGACATAACCTGTCATCAGTTTGGTCAGACTGGCCGGATTGCGACGGTCGTCCGGGTTACCGGCGGCCAGCACATCACCACTGGCATAATCCATCAGCACAAAAGAAGCCGCATCAATGCTCGGCGGGACAACAGGGAAATCCAGTGGCGCGATAGCTTTCGCACTGCCTGCGGAGAACATCAATACACAAGATAAGACACTAATTACACTACGTTTCACTGAATCTTCCTTAAACGCGCTATAGAGCAGGGTTCTGAACTGAACCGGACTCTATACAAAAAACCTATGGATTAAAAATCTGCGGCATAGGTTGCACTAAAACCGTTCGCAGAAAAACCCTTAGTCTTTTGCTAAGCATTTCATAATGAAACGATACTGTTACAACTTGTGTTAATTTCAGCCGAAAACCACATTCCGCGAAGCCATTAGCTTTTATTATCACAACCCGCTGTTTTCAAAATGATTGGCGTCGCGTTCCCGCCCCTGATTTTTCGGCGCTATTGGCGTTATTCCCCGATATTTATCTGCGATAGATGAAATCTATCACACCATCATGGCATTCGATTAGACGGGAACGTATACCCCTCCTAAACTTGTGACATAAAATTAACAATTTGGTTAACAATTCATCGTTCCGGTTGTTTAAGATCTGACAAAATCACCTGCGAAGCATAACTATGAAATTCAAAACTGAGATCAAACCTTACCACGGCGCAGCCGGCGGCTGGGGTGCACTGGAATCCACCACCCGTTTCGTCTTCGACAGTAAAAAAGTTCTGTCTAATCTGCGTAACCTGATGCGTGTTAACAAAGGTCGCGGATTTGACTGCCCGGGCTGCGCCTGGGGTGATGATAATCACAGCACTTTCAGTTTCTGCGAAAACGGCGCGAAAGCCGTCAGTTGGGAAGCCACCCGTAAAGCCGTCGAGCCGGAATTTTTTGCACAACACAGCGTCAGTAAATTGCGCGCACAGAGCGATTACTTTCTGGAATATCAGGGTCGCCTGACTCATCCGATGCGTTACAACCGCGAAACTGACCATTATGAACCGGTGAGCTGGGACGCGGCCTTCGCGCTGATCGCCAGCCATCTGAAAGGTCTGGAAAGCCCGGATCAGGCAGATTTCTACACCTCCGGTCGCGCCAGTAATGAAGCCTCCTACTTGTATCAGGTCTTTGGCCGTATGTTCGGCACCAACAACTTCCCTGACTGTTCGAACATGTGTCACGAAGCCAGCGGTGTCGGCCTGAAACAAAGTATCGGTGTCGGTAAAGGCACCATCCGTCTGGATGATTTTGAAAAAGCGGATGCTATTTTCGTCTTCGGCCAGAATCCGGGCACCAACCACCCGCGTATGCTGCACAGCCTGCGCCATGCGTCTGACCGTGGCGCAAAAGTGGTCAGCTTTAACACCCTGCGTGAACGGGGTCTGGAACGTTTCGCCGATCCGCAAAAGCCGCTGGAAGTCGTCACCCCGAAAGCCGGTCGTATCAGTTCGGCGTATTATCAACCGAATCTTGGCGGCGATATGGCTGCCGTGCGCGGCATCGTGAAAGCGCTGTTGCAGACTCACCGTGAGCGTATCGCTTCCGGCCAGCCTTCCCTGTTTGATGATGACTTTATTGCTGCAAACTCTGCTGGCGTCGATGAATATCTGGCCGTTGTGGATGCCACCAGCTGGGAAAAAATCACTGAACAATCCGGTCTGAACGAACAGGATCTGCGTGAAGCGGCGTCTATTTATATGAATGCCGAACGCGTGATTTGTACCTGGGCGATGGGCGTGACACAGCATAAACACTCCGTGCCGACCGTGCGTGAAATCACTAACCTGCAACTGCTGTTCGGTCAGCTCGGTAAACCGGGCGCCGGTCTGTGTCCGGTTCGTGGTCACAGTAACGTGCAGGGTAACCGCACTATGGGTATCGATGAAAAAGCGCCTAAAGCCTTGCTCGATGCCATGGAAAGCCACTTCAAATTCACGCCACCTCGCGTACCGGGTCATAATACCGTTGAAGCGCTGGAAGCAATGCTGCGTAAAGAAGCCAAAGTTCTGATCTGCCTCGGCGGTAATCTGGCGGCGGCAGCACCGGATACTCCGCGTACCGAACAGGCGCTGAGCAATCTCGAATTGTCCGTGCAAATCAGCACCAAACTCAACCGCTCTCACCTGACACCGGGGACAGAAGCGCTGATCCTGCCTACACTGGGTCGTACCGAGCTGGATATGCAGGCGACCGGTTCGCAGTTCATCACCGTTGAAGACTCCTTCAGCATGGTGCATGCGTCCGAAGGCGTCGGTATTCCTTTATCGAAAGAACAGCGTTCTGAAACCGCAATTGTCTGTGGTATAGCTAATGCCGTTCTGGGCGACAAATACCTCGACTGGATGGCGCTGGCTGACGATTACAATCTGATCCGCGACCACATCGAAGCCACTATTCCGGGCTTTAAAGATTTCAATGCACGCTGCGATATCAAAGGCGGCTTCTATCTGGGCAATGCGGCTGCGGAGCTCAATTTCAACACCCTCAGCGGCAAAGCCAATTTCAGCGCTGCCCCGCTGCCGGAAGTGCTGATCCCGATGGGCGACCAGAATGCGCCGTTCACCCTGCAAACTTTACGCTCACACGACCAGTACAACACCACCATTTACGGCCTTGATGACCGTTATCGTGGGGTTTACGGCCAGCGTGAAGTGCTGTTTATTCACCCGCAGGATCTGGCTGATTTAGGCCTGAAAGACGGCGAGCTGGTGGAAATTGAAACGCTGTGGAATGACGGCATCGAGCGTAAAGTCAGCGGTTTCAAACTGGTCAGTTACGACATTCCGCGCGGTAATCTGGCGGCTTATTATCCGGAAACCAATCCGCTGGTACCGATGTCCAGTTTTGGCGACCAGACCCACACTCCTACCTCCAAAGCCGTGCCGGTCACTATCCGTCGCTGCGAGCAAAAAGTCGACCTGCAACGTATCGCATAAGTCAGACTTGCGTAACATCGCGCAAATGTCCCCTTTAGCTTCAGGGTTATGAGGCGAAAGGGGCAGATGCTGCTTGCCCGAAGGGAGCAGATCGCGTAAAACTGTCTGCCGCTAATCGAGCCACATTAACCCCCAATTCCCTGGACGATATGTTTCAAGATAACCCGCTGCTCGCGCAGCTAAAACAGCAACTTCACTCTCAGACTCCACGTGTTGAAGGCATCGTGAAAGGCACTGAGAAAGGCTTTGGCTTTCTTGAAGTAGACGGTCAAAAAAGCTATTTCATTCCGCCTCCGTACATGAAAAAAGTCATGCACGGGGACCGCGTCATCGCCTCCCTGCAAACTGAGAAAGAGCGTGAAATCGTCCAGCCGGAAACTCTGGTTGAACCGTTCCTCAGCCGTTTTGTAGGGCGCGTAACCAGGAAAGATGACCGTCTTTCCATCGTTCCTGACCATCCTTTATTACGTGATTCCATTCAGTGCCGCGTTGCCCGCAATATCAATCATGAAGTGAGCGACGGCGACTGGTGTGTGGCTGAAATGCGTCGCCATCCGCTCAAAGAAGGTGATCACAGCTTCCAGGCTGAAATCACCGAATGGATCACCACCGGCACCGACGATCTCGCACCGTGGTGGGTGACGCTGGCACGTCATAATCTCGAACGTGAAGCGCCAAAATCTGATATCGCTGAACTGCGCGATGAAGGCCTGACCCGCGAAGACTTGACTGCCCTGCCATTTGTCACTATCGACAGCGGCAGTACGCAGGACATGGATGACGCGCTGTTTGTGAAAGACAACGGTGACGGCACCCTGCAAATGACCATCGCGATCGCTGACCCGACGGCGTACGTCGCCGAAGGCAGCGACCTCGACAACACGGCAAAAAAACGCGCATTCACCAACTATTTGCCGGGCTTTAATATCCCGATGCTGCCGCGCGAATTGTCCGACGACATCTGTTCCCTGTGGCCAGACGTCAGCCGTCCGGTTCTGGCGTGTTCCGTCACGCTGGGCACCGATGGCGCACTGGGCAGCGACATTCGTTTCTTCGCCGCGACCATTGAATCCAAAGCCAAGCTGGCCTACGACGATGTGTCTGACTGGCTTGAAGCGGATGAGAAAAGTGAATGGCAGCCTGCCAGCGATGTGATCGCCGATCAAATTCGTCTGCTGAAACGCGTCTGTGACGTGCGCAGTGCATGGCGTACCGAACACGCGCTGGTGTTTAAAGATCGTCCTGATTACCGCTTCGTGCTGGGTGAGAAAGGCAACGTGCTGGAAATCGTCGCTGAACATCGTCGTATCGCTAACCGCATCGTGGAAGAATCTATGATCGCCGCCAACGTCTGTGCCGCTATCGCCCTGCGCGACAGCCTGGGTTTCGGCGTATACAACGTGCATACCGGTTTTGATCCGCTGCTGGTTGAAAACGCGGTCACCGTGTTGCAGGCCAATGACGTTGAAGCCAATGCTGAAGAACTGCTGACCCTGCCTGGTTTCTGCGCGCTGCGCCGTAAACTGGATGCGTTGCCAACACAGTTCCTCGACAGCCGTATCCGTCGTTTCCAGACTTTCGCAGAGATCAGCACCACTCCGGGGCCGCACTACGGTCTGGGTCTGGAAGCTTACGCCACCTGGACATCCCCAATCCGTAAATACGGCGACATGGTGAACCACCGTCTGCTGAAAGCGATGATCCTTCAGCAGTCTGCTGAGAAACCTCAGGACGAGATGACTGTTCAGCTGGCAGAACGCCGTCGTGCTAACCGCATGGCCGAGCGCGATGTCGGTGACTGGTTGTATGCCCGTTATCTGGAAGATAAAGTCGGCGCTGACGTTAAGTTCAGCGCTGAAATCATCGATGTCACCCGCGGTGGTCTGCGTGTCCGTCTGCAAGATATCGGCGCCGTAGCGTTCATCCCAGCTCCGTTCCTGCACAGCGTGCGCGACGAACTGGTGTGCAGCGCAGATACCGGTACCGTGCTGATCAAAGGCGAAGTGGCCTACCGTCAGAGCGATGTTATTGATGTGAACATCGCGGAAGTGCGCATGGAAAATCGCAATGTAATTGCAAAACCAGCAGTCTAGGTTTCGCTTTTAGCGAAGGTAAAAAACCGGTCTTATGACCGGTTTTTTTATTTCGGAAATATGCTCACTTGCCGTGAAGGCTTGAAAATTAGATCGGAAAATTTCGGTTTCTCAATTGCAGCTACCACAGCGACAGGCTGGAAATCTTGCCGCTGCGCGGTTCCTTCATTTCACGATTGCAGCCTTTGGTCTGCAACCTCTCATTCAGCAAGTTTTCTGAAACGCCCGCACGATCTTAAATTCATCGGCAGACTGTTTTTCATCTTTTAAAAAGGTTGATTGGCGTGCTCAAAAATGGCACCGAATGAATGGTTCGAGACCTATGGCTCGAAACCTGAAATTCGGGGATCGCGCAGCGATGACATTTTGCGCCACTCACTGATGCAACAGGACATGTCCCTTTTGCCCGCGATAGCGCGCAGTTAAAAAAGCGCGGAGACCAGAGGCCCGTGCGTTACCGGGTCTCTGGTCGGTGTGGGCCGACGCCCACGATGTTGACCTTAAGGCCAGTTTGGGTGGCACCCCAAGGTGTTGACCTTACCCCAGGGGTTTGCCCCTCAGATCTGGTAGTCAATTACCGGCTCTCCGCCCGTCGCAAACACCTTCTCTTTAATCTCATTAACCGACAGTCCCGGATTACATAATTCGATAAACCGCCAAACGTAGTTACGTTGCAACTGTGATTTTTTCAGCCCCAGCCAGACGGTGTTGGCTTCGAACAGATGCTCGGCGTTGATCAGTTGCAGGCCGGTATCACGCTCAGCTTCGAACGCTTTATCCGCGAGTATCCCCACGCCCAGTCCTAACTCGACATAGGTTTTAATCACATCGGAATCCTGTGCGCTGAGCACGATATCAGGGGTCAGCGCGGCGCGGTTAAAGGCTTCATCGAGGCGTGAGCGGCCGGTGATCCCCTGACGATAAGTGATTAACGGCAGTTCACTCAGATGCTGCAAAGTCACCGGATGCTGCAACGTCAGCGGATGGCCTTGCGGAACGACTATCGCATGGTGCCAGCGGTAATACGGAAACGCCGCCACAGCCGGGTCATTCATCAGTTTTTCACTGGCGATCGCCACATCCGCCTGCCCGCTCAGCAGCATTGCGAGAACTTCCTGCGGCGAGCCCTGATGTAATTCCAGACGTACGCCGGGATAAATCGCCCGGAATGCTTTGATGACTTTCGGCAGGCTGTAACGCGCCTGCGTATGTGTGGTGGCGATGGTCAGAACGCCGGCGTCCTCTTTCGAGAAAACATCAGCCAGACGGCGGATATTCTGCGCTTCGTTGAGGATCCTTTCGGCGACAGCCAGCAACTCTTTACCGGGCTCTGTCAGCCCCAGCAAACGCTTACCACGACGGATGAATATCTCAACGCCCAGCTCATCTTCCAGCTCGCGAATATGGCGGCTGACCCCTGACTGTGAAGTGAATAACATGTTCGAGACTTCAGTCAGGTTGTAATTGCATCGCGCTGATTCCCGTATAATTTTGAGTTGTTGAAAGTTCACCGCTGTCTGCCCCTTGCTTGCCAAAACCCTATTGTTACGATCTGTTGCTATGCCAGACAAATAAGAAAAAGCAGTGTCTTATGCTTTTTCCGACTAACGGCGCGTTAAGGTCCACAAAGAAACGCCGTCAGGCGGCGTTTATATCAGCGCAGGAACACGCGGTGAAAACGTGCTATTGCGGCACCGGCGTCATGACCGGTTTGCCGCCAAAGTGTGCGGTGAGATTCGATAACACCAGCGTCATCATGTTTTCTACCGATTCCGGTGAACGTCCCGCCACGTGAGGCGTGATAACCAGATTATCCAGAGTCAGCATTTCTGCGGGCACCTGCGGCTCACCGTCAACCACGTCCAGCGCCGCACCGGCAATTTCATGATTTTTGAGACTGGCGATCAGCGCCCCGCTGTCCACCACGCTACCGCGCGCAATGTTAATCACAAATCCGTCCGGCCCCAGCGCGTGCAGCACCTGCGCATCAACCAGTTTAACGGTATCTTTGCCACCCGGCGTCGCGACCACCAGATAGTCAGCCCATTGCGCCAGCCCGGTGATGTCCGGGAAATAGCGGTATGGCGTGTCCTGCAACGGACGCCGGTTGTGATAAGCAACCTCCATATCAAACCCGCCCGCCGCGCGGCGGGCAATCAGGCCGCCGATGTTGCCCATCCCGATAATGCCTAAGCGTTTTTCTGCCATTCCCGGCGTATTCCAGCGGGCTTTTTTCCATTCGCCGCCACGGACTGCGGCGTCAAATTGCGGAATTTTACGGGTGATCGCCAGCATCAGCGCCAGTGTGTGATCGCTGACGGAAGAATTATTGGTTCCCGGACCATGCGTGACATGAATACCGCGCTGTTTCGCTGCGACGACATCAATATGTTCAAAGCCAACACCCTGCGCACAGATGATTTCCAGATTGGGCAGATTATCCATTTCTGCGGCGCTTAACCCGATACTGCCGATAGTCAGCACGGCGCGGATCTGCTGCGCTATTTGTGGATCCAGAGAATTACGTTGTTCCGGCGTCGTCGCAAAAAAGAGAGTAAAACCGGCCGCTTCGAACCGGTCAGGATAGCCAGCATCAAGATCGACATGGCTGAGTAAAGCGATGGTCATGGGGATTCCTCGGGAGAAAGTCAGACAATAACTAGCAGGCTAGCCTTTTCGCTTTCAATATCAATGAAGCTCTGCGCCTTGTACAGCTTTTCGGCGGTTTACGGGAGAAGTTCCGAACTCCGGTCTACACTCGTTGTTATCGTCTGCGCATGCGCAGATGGCCCTCTTTCGGCAATTTTTTGTCAGATTTCCCTGAAACGGAGTGACGTCGAGTATGACAAAGGCCCGGTCCAGCAAGACAAGTAAATCTACCGCCATAACGGCAGAAGTCCGCACCGTTCCCTCACATGCTCAGGTAGATATTGCCGTGGATGAACTCGGTGTGCGGATCATCCATCCCTCGAGTGACGGTGAGATTGTTCGCAGTTTTGATTCCGGCCATACCACCAGGGTACGTGAAGGATTACCCGTGCCGCTGGGCGCAACCTGGGACGGGCTGGGTGTCAACTTCGCCCTGTTCTCCGCCAACGCCACCAAAGTCGAGCTGTGCCTTTTCAACGAAGACGGCGAACAGTACGACGTGATTGAGTTGCCGGAATACACCGACGAAGTCTGGCATGGTTATCTGCCCGATGCCCGCCCCGGCCTACTGTACGCCTATCGCGTGCATGGCCCGTATGCCCCGCATGACGGGCACCGGTTTAATCCCGCCAAACTGCTGCTTGATCCTTATGCCAAACAGATTGTCGGCGAGCTGAAATGGGACGATGCGCTATTCGCCTATGATATGCAGAGCCCGAAAAAGGATCTGCATATCGACAACCGCGACAGCGCTGAGTTTCTGCCCAAATGTCGTGTTATCGATCCGGCATTCTCCTGGGCGCGCTCGCGCAAAAGACACATTCCCTGGGAAAAAACGCTGATCTACGAAACGCATGTCCGCGGCTATACCATGCGTCATCCGGCGGTGCCCGAACATCTGCGTGGTACGTTTTCGGGGATGAGCACGCCGCACATTGTGGAATATATCCGCTCGCTGGGCGTAACGTCAGTGGAGCTGATGCCCATTCACGCGTTCACCGATGACCGGCATTTACAGGATAAAGGGCTGCATAATTTCTGGGGTTACAACACGCTGAGTTTCTTCGCACCGCATCCGCAATATATGGCGACGCACACTGTGAACGAATTCAAGCAGATGATTGCTACCCTGCACGCGGCCAATATAGAAGTGATCCTCGACGTGGTGTATAACCACACGGCGGAAGGTAACGAACTCGGGCCGACGCTGTCTTTTAAAGGCATCGATAACGCCAGCTATTACCGGCTGATGCCGGACAATAAACGTTATTACATCAACGATACCGGCACCGGAAACACGCTTAATCTCAGCCATCCGCGCGTGCTGCAAATGGTCACCGACTCCCTGCGTTACTGGGCGACAGAAATGCAGGTCGACGGATTCCGTTTTGATCTGGCGACCATTCTCGGGCGTGAAAGTTACGGTTTTGACGAAGGTTGCGGTTTTCTCGATACCTGCCGTCAGGATCCAATCCTCAGTCAGTGCAAACTGATTGCCGAGCCGTGGGATTGCGGTCCCGGCGGTTATCAGGTCGGCGGCTTCCCGCCCGGCTGGATGGAATGGAATGACCGTTTTCGCGACACGGTGCGCAAATTCTGGCGCGGAGACGAAGGCCAGCTGGCTCAGTTCGCCACACGCCTTTCCGGCTCCGCAGATTTGTTCAATCACCGTGGCCGCAAGCCTTACGCTTCCGTGAACTTTATTACCGCCCACGACGGTTTTACGCTCAATGACTGGGTGTCATACGCCAGTAAACACAACGAAGCCAATGGCGAAAATGGTAAGGACGGCAGCGATAACAACATTTCCGCCAACTACGGTGTGGAAGGTCCGAGTGACGATCCGGCGATCAATGAACTGCGGCTGCGGCAGATGCGTAACATGCTGGCGACGCTGTTGTTCTCGCAGGGCACGCCGATGCTGCTGGCCGGGGATGAGTTTGCGCGTTCGCAGAATGGCAATAACAATGCGTATTGTCAGGACACTGAAATTGCGTGGATTAACTGGAATATCGAAGAAAAAGGACAGGCACTACTGCTGTTCACTTACCGGCTTATTGCCCTGCGCAAGCGGTTCCCAATCCTGCACCGGGGACGTTTCCTCACCGGCGCCGTTCACGAAAAACTGGGTGTGAAGGATGTCAGCTGGTTCCAGCCGCAGGGGCCGGAAATGACCGACGCCGCCTGGAAAGATCCGCACGCGAAATGCATTGCGATGCTACTGGATGGCCGCGCGCAACCGACCGGTTTACTGCGTCAGGGGTCATTAAGTACGGTCCTGCTGCTGTTTAACGCCTCACACAAAGATGTGGTGTTTACCCTGCCTTCCGTCGCGCATGGTGAAAGCTGGCGGCATATTTTCGATACCTTCCAGCCAGACGACGTCAACGAGCACAATTTCGAATTCGGGCGAGAGTACATCTGCACATCCCGCACGGTGGTGCTGTTTGAACTGATCAGTACTGCGAAGCATTAACACCGGCCAACGCTGTTTCAGTTATTAAGTATCTGAAGCAGCGTTTCCCTTCCCTCTGCCAGCCCTTTCTCGCGACCTATTGCCTGACGGCTCACGCCTTCAGCGCGGATAATATGGCAACCTGCCACACCCATCAGTTCCAGAATCGAAACCAGATAGGGTTCCTGAAAATCATGCACAAGGGTTTCTGGTGTGCTGTAAATACCACCCCGACTAGATGCGATATAAGCCGTTTTGCCAGGGATCAGCCCGACCACACCCTGTGGGGTATAACGGAAGGTTTTACCTTTCTGACAAACCTGATCCAGCCACGCTTTCAGGTTGCTCGGAATTGAGTGGTTATACATCGGGGCACCAATCACCAGCACGTCGCAGGCAATCAGTTCTTCAATTGACTGATAAATCCCGTCCAGTTCAGTCTGTAACTCTGGCGTGATCGCCACCTCCTGGGCATTGTGCAGCAGGCTCATGGCACCGGCGGAAAGGTGTGGCGGCGGCATGGTGCCCAGGTCGCGGTAAGTGACGTCCGCATCCGGGTGACGTAAACACAGTTCCGACACAATCATTGCGGAGAGTTCGCGGGAAACGGAATCGTTGATAAACGGGCTTGAATCGATATGGAGAATTTTCATTTTTATGTCCTGTTGGCAGAGGTTCTGCGGAATGAACACAGGATAGTCGTTGTTGATATGACGCGAAATATCTAATATAGCAACACATCGTTGTCATATTGCAACGATGGTAGCGAGGCCAGATGAACGATAATCTCAATGATATGGCGCTGTTTGCCGCCGTCGTACAGCATCAGGGATTCACCACCGCAGCGCGGGCGCTGGGCGTGTCAAAATCGCTGCTCAGCCGGCGGATTGACGCACTGGAAACGCGCCTAGGCGTCCGGTTGCTGCAACGCACTTCCCGTCACTTTTCTGTCACCAGCATCGGTGAGTGCTATGCCATCGAGTGCCAGAAGCTGCTGCAACAGGCGCAAAACGCGCAACAGGTTATTGACGATTTACAGCAAAATCCGAGTGGACTGTTGCGGGTCTGCACGCCAGTGATGATGGCGGAAATGGTTATTGCTCCGCTGATGACAGAGTTTCTGACGCGCTATCCGCATATCACGCTGGAACTTCTGGCCATCAACCGTACGGTGGATTTACTTGAGGAAAACTTTGATGTGACGATACATTCGCACATCGAACCTCTGGAAGATTCCGGGTTATACCGCAAGCCTCTGGGAACGCTGAAATACGTGCTGGTTGCCAGTCCGGAGTTTATCACGACGTTGCCTGTACCGCCTTCTGCCGATCAACTGAGTTATCTGCCGACGCTGGTGCGTAAAACTCCCTGGGCTGCCACGCAGTGGGAACTGATTCATCCGCAGGAAGGCACGCGAAAGGTGTCGTTAACGCCCCGCCTGATCAGCAATAATTTACTGGTTTTACGTCAGGCGGCGGTGGACGGGATGGGTACCGCGTTGTTGCCGGAGATGGCCTGCAAGCAGAGCCTGACCGACGGGGAATTAGTGCATCTGCTACCAGACTGGCAAACGCTGCCCTCTTCCATATCAGCGTTGTATGCCAGTCATAAAGGCCAGTCGCCCGCACTGCGCGTGTTTCTGGATTTTCTTTCAGAAAAAATGCACGGTACGCTTTAACCCAAGCCTGAACCCAACACGTTATTGCGGATCTTTCAGATAGGCTTTGAACTGCGGCGACATATAACTTTTAAACGTGTCGCCTTCTTTGGTGATCAGATACACCGCCAGGTGCTGTTTTTCCGCCAGCGCCAGTGCTTTACGCGTGCCCAGCACCATCAGCCCGGTGTCCCAGCCATCAGCTTCCAGCGCGGTGGGCGCAATCACTGTTGCTGAAACCAGTTTATGCGTGATCGGCGAACCGGTGGCGGGATCAATGATGTGCGAAAGGCGTTTGCCATCCAGTTCGTAATAATTGCGATAGCTGCCGGACGTACTGATGCCCATGCCCTGCAAATCGACAATCGCCTGCACTGCGGTTTCTTTATCCGTCGGTTTCTGAATCGCCACCTGCCACGGATTTCCCTTCGGATTATGTCCGCGGGAAACTACCGCACCGCCGACAGATACCAGATAATTGCTGATGCCGTTACCTTCCATCAGGCGCGCCAGATGGTCTGTGGCATAACCCTCGCCGACGGTTGAGAGATCAACATACATTCCCGGCAAGTCTTTTTGCAGATACTGGCCGTCGCTTTGCTGGACAACTTTCAGATGCTGTAATCCGGTCAGTTTACGTGCGGCCTCTATCTCGTCTGGCGTCGGCGTTTTGACCGGCTGTTTATCCGGCCCGAAGCCCCACAGATTCACCAGCGGACCGACGGTAATATCCATCGCGCCGCCGGTCAGCATTCCGATGCGCACAGACGTGACAATCGCATCAGCCATCCCTGCGCTGATGGGTTGCGGCACGTTGCCCTGATACTGGTTAAAGCGTGAAAGCACCGAGTCTTCTTTGTATGTCGAAAGCTGATGATCGTCTTCTTTGAGCTGCGCCTCGATTTGTTCGCGCAGCGCGGCTTCACGATTTTTATCTACCCCCGCCAGACTGACCCGGTAAAACGTACCCATCGTTTTACCTTCAATCACCAGCGCGTCGCCCTGTTCAGCCGCGTTGCGGTCACAGGCAGATAAAAGAGTGACGCTGCACAGCAACAGCGCGCAGCGCAAATAACTCGGTTTAAGGAACATGAAAAAAGCTCGATTAAGTACCCGTTGCCGGGCATGAAAAGTGTCAGGACAGTAAAGGGTCGCGCTTAAACCACGCTGCAACAAACATTCAGTTGGCTGGCCGAGCGAGCCTCAGCGGCTGCGTTTGGCGTGGCGCTCCCAGTTTTCCTGCTTCGCCTGCGCTGATTTTTTCAGCGCGACATAACAGGCACCGGCACCGCCGTCTTTCTGGATGGCCACACAGAATGCCTGAACATCATCCAGCTGTTTCAGCCATTTAGCGAGATAACTGCGCACAATGTTAGCGTGACTTTCATCATCGCGGCCACGACCGTGGATGATCAGCAGAGTACGAAGATTTTCAGCCTGTGCCTGGCAGAGGAAAGAAAAAAGCTCCTGACGACACTGTTCTACTGGTTTACGGATCAGGTTCAGACTGGCCTCCAGCGGGTATTTGCCCTGCCGGAGTTTGTCGAGGACGCCCTGCTGAACGCCGTCGTGCTTGTACTCCAGCGGCTCCTCGCACGGCTGGATATTCAGAAAGCCAGTGGTCAGCGGATTTTCACGTTTTTCTGGCAATTCGTCTCCGCTGACCTTCTGTCCGGTGGCTGAGTTTTTGAGGTAGACCACCCGTTTATCCGAGGCCAGTGGCTGAACTCCGGCCATTTCCTGACTGAATAAATCATCATCATCTTCGCTCATCTGCTTACCTCTTTTCAGCGGTGGGACTGCGATAAATTATCCCTGTAAACCGCCTGCGGGTAAAGCTGCCAGCAAACGGACATAAGGCGGTAAAAAATCCTGAAATGGTGGCGCGGTCAATAAAACTCATTTTTCTATCTATACTTAGCTGCTGGGACAGAGATAAATCGTCAAAGATTTGCGTCTGTTACCGGCACAATTGAGGAGAAAAGATGCCTTACCTTGACGATCCCTTGATTATTTTTACTGACCTTGATGGCTCCCTGCTCGATCATCACGATTACAGTTGGCAACCGGCCCAACCGTGGCTGGATAAACTTTCTGCGGCAAAAATCCCGCTTATTCTGACGACCAGCAAAACGCCCGCAGAAGTCGCGACATTGCAGTCAGCTTTGCATCTGACGCACCTGCCTTTTATTGCTGAAAATGGCGCGATGATTCATCTGCCGTCTGACTGGCGAACCGGTGGCGAACAACCGTTTCATATTAACGGCGCGGGCTACAGTGAGATCCGCCAGACACTGGTCGAACTGCGTCAGCGTTATGATTTTGAGTTTCGCGGTTTTGGCGATGTGACACCCAAACAGGTCGCCGTCTGGACCGGCTTATCAGAGCCACAGGCAGAGCTCGCCATGCAGCGCGAGGCGTCTGAACCGCTGGTGTGGTTTGGTAATGATCCGGATTTTATGCATCTGAAAAAATGTCTGGTTCGCGAAGGTCTGGCACTGACGCGCGGCGGCAGGTTCTGGCACGTCATGGCTGCCGGTGCTGGGAAAGGTCAGGCGGTGCAATGGTTGTCTGAGCGCTACCAGCAAAAATGCGGGCAACCGGTGATAAGCATCGGTCTCGGCGACGGTCCGAATGATTTATCCATGCTGGAGGCGGTGAATTACGCCGTGGTGATTAAAGGCCATCATGACCATCAAATGCCGCTGCATCGTGACGATATCTCACGTGTTTTCCGAACCGATGAATTTGGCCCGGAAGGCTGGAGTCAGGGGCTGAATCATTTTATCCCACTTCTTTAAGGGCAAATTCGAAGAGGTAAATGACCTTTATTTATCGGGTGTTTTCACATTGTTTATCGTTCTGTATTTACAGAGAAGACTTCCAATAATTTTATCTATTCTAAAATTGGAGAATACCGTATGAGCGATTTTTATCAGGATGGTGTCATTACCAATTTTCATAATCTGACAAACCGCAAAGTCGAAGAACTGGAATACGATTTGCAGGTTTTTTCAGGACGCCGTTCGATGGGTTTAATATTACCTTCTTTGTTTTCAGAACTAGAGGGTCCGGCGCTGACCCGCATTGTGGACGAACTGACAAAAGTCCCCTATCTGGAAGAAATCGTTATTGGTTTAGATCGCGCTGACCGCGATCAGTTTTTATTTGCCCGTGAATTTTTCTCCCGCCTTCCGCAACGCCACCGTATTTTGTGGAATGATGGTCCGCGCCTGAAAGCGCTGGATGAAGAACTGAAAAAAGAAAATCTTTCGCCAAACGAACCGGGCAAAGGCCGTAACGTGTGGTTCTGCGCCGGTTATACGCTTGCATCGCGGCGCACGTCGGTTGTCGGGCTGCATGATTGTGACATTGTCACGTACAGCCGCGATATGCTGGCCCGCCTGATGTATCCGGTAGCCAATCCCAATTTCCATTACGATTTCTGTAAAGGCTATTACGCCCGCGTCGCTGACGGAAAATTCAATGGCCGCGTGGGACGTCTTTTGGTCTTCCCGTTGCTGAAATCACTGCAAATCGTTTACGGCCATTCTGACTTTCTGGAATATCTGCGCACCTTCCGTTACCCGCTTTCCGGTGAATTTGCCATGCGCACGGATATTCTGAATGACCTGCGCATCCCGAGCGACTGGGGCCTGGAAATCGGCGTGCTTTCTGAAGTTCATCGAAATACGGCCACCAAGCGTATTTGTCAGGTCGATATCGCCGATACCTACGATCATAAACACCAGCCGATGTCCGAAGATGATGCGACAAACGGCCTGCAACGCATGAGTATTGATATCACCAAAGCGCTTTATCGCAAGATGGCAATCCTCGGCGTGAACATTACCAGCGAGTCTTTCCGTATCCTCAAAGCCACCTACTATCGTAATGCGCTGGATATGATCGACGGGTTTGAAAATGACGCCAAAATGAACGGACTGTCGTTTGACCGCCACAGCGAGGAGTCTGCCGTGGAGCTGTTCTCCGGCGCGATTATGGAAGCCGGTCAGGCATTTGTGGATACACCCAGCGAGAAACCGTTTATCCCGAGCTGGAGCCGCGTGCAATCGGCTTTCCCGGATATGCTGGACCGCATTCATGAAGCGGTGGAAAAAGATAACGAGGGCGACGTTTAGCGCCGGTTATTTCTCATCCATAAAACGCAAAAACGCTGCATTCGCAGCGTTTTTTTATACCTTTTACTACCGTCAGTTATGAAATCTTACGTGGCTTCTTTTTTGCCGGGAAACAGCAAACTGGCAATAATTCCCAGCGCCAGAACGCCCAGCACAACGTACAGACTGGCTAAAGCGCTGATTTCAATTCCGTGATGCCACAGATGGTTGCTGGAGTTCAGTGCCAGTTTTGCCGCCACGAAGAACAGCAGGAAAATCACTGATTTCTCGAGATGCACCAGATATTTACGCAATGCCTCAAGCACGAAATACAGGGTTCGTAAACCAAGTACGGCAAACATCATGGCGGAATAGACAATCAGCGGCTCGCGGCTGACCGCGATAACCGCAGGCACGCTGTCGAAGGCAAACATCAGGTCAGAAATTTCTACCACCGCAATACACAACAGCAACGGCGTCGCGTAACGCACGCCCTTTTTCACCGTAAAGCTGAAACCCTGATTTTCCGGCTTTGCCAGTTCAGCTTCGACCTGTTCGCTGCTCACCAGAAAATGCGGACCGACCAGTTTTGGAAACACCGGGAAGAAGCGGCGGACCATACGGTTGGCGATATGATCTGAGTAGTCATCATTTTCTTCGTCATCATTTCCGGCACGCATCATCAGGATGGCCGTCCATAGAATTACCACGGCAAATACCATTTCGACCCATGGCCCGAGCGCCAGCAAACTGGTGCCGATCACCACGAAAATCCCACGAAATACGATCGCGCCGATCACGCCCCAGTACAAAATGCGGTGACGATAACCGTCAGGCACTTTGAACCAGGCGAAAATCGCCATAATGACAAACAGGTTATCGATGGAAAGCACCTGCTCCAGCGCATAGCCGGTCAGGAACAGGCTGGCGACCTCTTTGCCATGATGGACATACAAAAACCCGGCAAAGCTCAGAGAGACGGCAATCCAGAACAGCGTCCAGAGGGAAGCACTTTTCAATCCAATGGGCTTGTGACTGCGGTGCGCAAAGATGTCAGTTAACAACGCGGCAACCGCCACGACAACAAAGACAAGGGTTGTTTCCAGCGGAAAACCCAGGGAATCAGACTGCATGACACCTTTCCTAAAAAGTAAACGAATGCTAAACGAATAAAGCATTGTAAGCGGTTGTGAAGAGAATGGGTATCAAAGTCGATCCGGTTCGGTGTTTATGCCATAATCCTGTGCAGCTTGTTACAGGGCTAAAATAAAGCAAAACGGTCAAAAAAAATTTCCTTAGCCTGCTATAAATTGATTTAGAACCTTTATTTGCACAGCCTGAAATATTGGTTTTTTCAATAAATTGATCCTGATTTAAATCTCATTGATTCTCAATTCGGCTTGATTCCCTTCGCAAATCAAATTTTTATTTTAAAAAAACCTTTTAAAATCGGGGTTTTTTAACATTTCGCTCTTTTCGCTCCTTTAAGCTACTTATCACTCGCCATAAAAGATGTTAAAATTGACCCATATCAATATTGCCAGAGTGACTCTTATGATCCCGGAAAAGCGTATTATTCGACGTATCCAATCTGGTGGTTGTGCTATCCATTGTCAGGACTGTAGCATCAGCCAGCTTTGTATTCCTTTCACGCTTAATGAGCATGAACTTGATCAGCTCGATAACATTATCGAAAGGAAGAAGCCGATCCAAAAAGGTCAGGCATTGTTTAAAGCCGGTGATGAATTGAAATCCCTTTATGCTATCCGTTCAGGGACCATCAAGAGCTATACCATTACTGAACAAGGTGACGAACAAATTACCGGTTTCCATCTGGCAGGCGATTTAGTCGGCTTTGATGCTATCGGTGGCTTACAGCACCCGAGCTTTGCTCAGGCGCTGGAAACCTCAATGGTTTGCGAAATCCCGTTCGAAACGCTGGACGATTTGTCCGGTAAAATGCCGAATCTGCGTCAGCAAATGATGCGTCTGATGAGCGGTGAGATCAAAGGCGACCAGGATATGATCCTGTTGCTTTCGAAGAAAAATGCTGAAGAACGTCTGGCTGCATTTATCTATAACCTCTCCCGCCGCTTCGCACAGCGTGGTTTCTCTCAGCGCGAATTCCGCCTGACAATGACCCGTGGTGATATCGGTAACTACCTCGGCCTGACCGTGGAAACCATCAGCCGCCTGCTCGGCCGTTTCCAGAAATCAGAAATGCTGAGTGTTAAAGGTAAATACATCACCATCGAGAATCATGAAATGCTTTCTCAGTTAGCCGGTCAGTCTGCACCGGTCTCTGCATAATCTGCCAGGCGGCCGCCTGACAATGAGTGCGTCGGATCATCAAGGAATAATTTGTTGATCCGACTCAATTTCTCCGCTATCCGATTGCTTAATCTTGGTTTACTCTGTACTTAATACACTGACCGCCGTTCTCTTACAGGTGTTAAGGAGTCCCCATGGCTAAGTATCAGAATTTACTCGTTGCTATCGACCCCAATCAGGATGACCAACCCGCGCTGCGTCGTGCCGTTTATCTGGTGCAACGTAATGGCGGCAGCATCAAAGCCTTTTTGTCGATTTATGATTTCTCCTATGAAATGACCACCATGCTTTCGCCGGACGAGCGAATCAGCATGCGACAAAGTGTCATCAACGAGCGGGAAGAATGGATTAAAGAGCAGTGCCGCTATTATGCCCAAGCGGGTATTGCCATCGACGTCAAAGTGGTCTGGCACAACAAACCTTTCGAAGCCATTATTCAGGAAGTGATCGCCGGTAATCATGATTTGCTGTTGAAAATGGCACATCAGCACGACCGTCTTGAATCCGTGATCTTCACACCAACCGACTGGAATTTACTGCGCAAGTGCCCTTGCCCGGTCTGGATGGTAAAAGACCAGCCATGGCCTGAAGGCGGTAAAGCCGTCGTCGCGGTTAACCTTTCCAGCGAAGAGCCCTATCACGACCCGCTCAATATCAAACTGGTGAAAGAAACCATCGAACTGGCCTCTCACGTTAATCAGACGGAAGTCCATCTGGTTGGCGCGTATCCGGTCACGCCGATTAATATCGCCATCGAACTGCCTGACTTTGACCCGAGCGTCTACAACGATGCTATCCGCGGTCAGCACCTGATTGCCATGAAAGCATTGCGTCAGAAATTCCAGCTCGACGAAAAATTCACGCACGTGGAAAAGGGTTTGCCGGAAGAAGTCATTCCTGACCTTGCTGAGCATTTACAGGCGGGTGTGGTTGTGCTCGGCGCGATTGGCCGTACTGGTCTTTCTGCCGCGTTTTTAGGCAATACGACCGAACAGGTGATCGACCATCTGAAATGCGATTTACTGGCCATCAAACCGGATGATTTCGAATGTCCGATTACCTCCGATGACGAAGAAGAAGATGACGACGAGTGATCTTCTGAGAACAATCACTAAGTAGTGCACAAAAGAAAGGCCAGTCAAATGACTGGCCTTTTTCATTACGGCTCAGGAATTACAGAGCGCGCAGGATTTTCTCGACGCTTTCTTTGGCATCGCCAAACAGCATCTGAGTGTTTTCTTTGAAGAACAGCGGGTTCTGCACACCGGCGTAACCGGTATTCATTGAACGTTTAAAGACGATCACGTTCTGCGCTTTCCACACTTCCAGTACCGGCATGCCGGCGATTGGACTGCGTGGATCTTCCTGTGCTGCCGGGTTCACGGTGTCATTGGCACCGATAACCAGTACAACATCGGTATCGCTGAAATCGTCGTTGATTTCATCCATTTCCAGCACGATGTCATAAGGCACTTTCGCCTCAGCCAGCAGTACGTTCATATGGCCTGGCAGACGCCCTGCAACAGGGTGAATACCGAAACGAACCTTGATGCCTTTGGCGCGCAGTTTGGCGGTAATATCGTGAACCGGATACTGTGCCTGAGCCACCGCCATGCCGTAGCCCGGGGTGATGATCACTGAGCTGGCGTTTTTCAGCAGTTCTGCCACGTCTTCCGCGCTCGCTTCGTGATACTCGCCCATTTCTTTAGCGTCACCGGTAGAAGAACCGTCAGTACCGAAACCACCGGCAATCACGCTGATAAACGAACGGTTCATCGCTTTACACATAATGTAAGACAGAATCGCACCTGAAGAACCGACCAGCGCACCGGTCACGATCAACAGATCGTTGCTGAGCATGAAGCCCGCCGCCGCCGCCGCCCAACCGGAATAGGAGTTGAGCATCGACACCACAACCGGCATATCCGCCCCACCGATGGAAGACACCAGGTGCCAGCCGAACGCCAGAGCAATCACGGTCATGATCAACAGCGCAACAACCTGCAGGCCAACGCTTTCAGTGCGGACAAACGTCACCATCAGCAGGAAAGAAACAACCAGCGCCGCCAGATTCAGCTTGTGACGATGCGGCAATGCCAGCGGTTTGGAAGAAATAATCCCGCGCAGTTTACCAAATGCCACAATCGAACCGGTGAAGGTCACAGCACCGATGAAGATACCGAGGAAGACTTCGGTCAGATGGATGTTTTCCATCACACCTTCCATCGGCACGGCACCATGATCCAGATAGCTGTTAAAGCCCACCAGAACCGCTGCCAGGCCAACGAAGCTGTGCAGGATGGCGACCAGCTCAGGCATTTCGGTCATTTCGACTTTACGTGCCAGATAAACACCAATCGCACCGCCGATCACCATGGCTACGATGATCCAGCCAACGTTTCCGGAGTCAGGCCCGAGAATGGTCGCAATTAACGCGATGGCCATCCCGGTGACGCCGAAAATGTTACCCTGCTTGGATGTTTCATGTTTTGACAGCCCGGCAAGGCTGCAAATAAACAGAATAGCGGCAACAATATATGCTGCTGTAACTAAACCCCCAGACATATATTCCCCTTAGTTCTTACGAAACATCTTCAGCATGCGCTGAGTGACGGTGAATCCGCCGAAAATATTGATACTGGCAATCAGCACGGCAATGAAAGACAGGAAGCTGACCCATCCGCCATGACCGATTTGCAGTACGGCACCGACCACAATGATCCCTGAAATGGCGTTCGTTACCGACATCAGCGGGGTATGCAGCGCATGGCTGACATTCCACACCACGTAGTAACCGACCACGCAGGACAGCGCAAAGACCGTGAAGTGAGAGAGGAACTCTTGCGGCGCCACGTTCGCCAGCCAGCCAAACAGCACGATAGCCACGGCCATTATGATGAATTTGGTCCATGGAGAGACCGGTTTGGCTTCCACTTTAGCCACAGGCTCTGCCGCTTTGGCTGCCTGAGGTTGAGCAGATACCTGAATCGGCGGAGCTGGCCAGGTCACTTCACCCGCTTTCACTACGGTCACACCGCGCACAACGGTATCTTCAAAATCGATTTCGATTTCGCCGTTTTTCTCTTTGCACAGCAATTTCAGCAGGTTAACGAGGTTGGTGCCATAAAGCTGGGAAGACTGCGTCGGCAGACGGCTTGGCAGGTCGGTATAACCGATAATCTTCACGCCGTTTTCGGTAGTGGTGATCTGATCAGCCACTGTCAGTTCACAGTTACCGCCCGTTTGTGCCGCCAGATCGACAATCACACTGCCCGGTTTCATCGAAGCGACCATTTCTTTGGTGATGAGCTTCGGTGCCGGACGTCCCGGGATAAGCGCGGTGGTCACGATGATGTCCACTTCTTCGGCCTGGGCTGCGAACAGCGCCATTTCCGCTTTAATGAAGGCTTCGGACATCACTTTAGCGTAGCCGTCACCGCTGCCCGCTTCTTCTTCGAAGTCCAGTTCAAGGAACTCCGCACCCATACTTTTTACCTGTTCCTTTACTTCAGGACGGGTATCAAAAGCACGGACGATAGCACCCAGGCTACCTGCTGCGCCGATGGCAGCCAGGCCAGCCACACCGGCACCGATAATCATGACTTTCGCCGGCGGCACTTTCCCCGCAGCAGTGATCTGCCCGGTAAAGAAACGGCCAAATTCATGGGCGGCTTCCACAATCGCGCGATAGCCGGCGATGTTAGCCATTGAGCTCAGGGCATCCAGAGATTGTGCGCGGGAAATACGTGGCACAGAATCCATTGCCATTGCCGTCACCTGACGGTCAGCCAGTTTTTGGATCAGCTCAGGATTTTGCGCCGGCCAGATAAAGCTGACCAGCGTGGTGCCTGCCTGTAATTTATCGATTTCATCGTTTTCAGGCGCGTTCACCTTCAAAACGATATCTGATTGCCATACATCATCGCCGCTGACGACAGATGCACCCGCCAGTTCATAAGCTGCATCGTCAAAGCTGGCTAATTTACCGGCTCCTTGCTCGATAGCGACCGTAAAGCCGAGTTTAAGCAGCTGTTCCACCGTTTTCGGCGTGGCTGCAACCCTGGCTTCATTGGTCAACCGCTCTCTTGGTACACCAATACGCATAGTATTCCCTTCACCCTTTTCATTGATGATTTGTGTCATCTTCATAACAATTCAACTTCTCGCCTGCCGGTTAATATTTGCTTCCGGTTTGTAATTTTCAGGCCACTTATAACCTACTGAATATCTAATCAATAATCTACGTATCACAGCGATAGTCAGACAATTAATAATAAAAAAATTGATATGGGCCGCAAACCTGCTGCAAACCGGAGTAAACAGGCCTTTAATCCACCTGATAACCGGCTTTAAACCCGATCTATCACTGAGGATTTATCTACCATAACCCGCTCTGGTCGGGCATAAAAGTTAGAAAATAGTGAATAATTAACATTTATTTCACTACTTGGATTATTCAACAAACTTATATAAATTATGCCTGGTTTAAAAAGTAGCTGTTATTGTCGGGGGCGCACGCATTATTGCCATAAATTGCTGAGACACTCGGCATTGTTACATGCAATAATCGGCCGCTAACCTGTTACACAACAAGAATTCAGCACGTTTCAACATTACTGCGCAAGGTGAAAGGATTTTTTATGAAGCTGACAAAAACGATCATCGCATCGGCCCTGTTTTCTGTTTCTGCGCTGTCTGCTGCACATGCCGCGCAGGAAATTAGCCCGCAGAAAGCTGCAGCCATTAAGCCTTTTGATCGCATTGTTATTACCGGGCGTTTCAACACGCTGGGCGATGCGGCTGATGCTGTGTCCCGCCGTGCCGATACGCTGGGTGCAGATTATTTTTATATTCAGGATACCAACAGCTCTAACAATAGCGGTAACTGGCGTGTAGTTGCAGATATCTATAAAAAAGATGCGCCAGAAGTGAGCAAGGATCCACACTATCGCGTCATTAATGGCGTGGTAGAACTGCCGAAAGACGTCGCTTACGGACTCGAGCCCTTTGATACTGTGACTGTCAGCGGTTTCTATCGCAGTCAGCCAGACGTTAACGATGCCATTACGAAAGCAGCGAAAGAGAAAGGGGCTGACTCCTTCTTCATCGTGCGCCAGATTGATGCCAACAGCGGCGGCAACCAGTACATCACCGCGTTTATTTATAAGAAAGATGCGCCAAAACGCGTGGTTCAGTCGCCAGATGCTATCCCTGCTGATTCTGAAGCTGGTAAAGCAGCACTGGCTGCCGGTGGTGCCGCAGCGGCAACCGTTGAAATCCCGGGCGTAGCCTCTTCCGGCAGCCCAAGCCGTGATGTAGGCCGTTTCTTCGAAACTCAGTCTTCTACCGGCAAACGTTACACTGTCACAGCAACCAACGGCGCGAAAATTCAGGAAGTGAATGACGTGACCGCTGCCCAGATGGTGCCGTTTGATTCCACGACCTTCACCGGTCACTTCAACAGCACCACGGACGTTTCGCAGGAAGTGGCGAACCGTGCTGCGGCTAAAGGCGCCAAGTTCTACCACATTACCCGCCAGTGGCAGAACAAAAGCGGTGGCAACCTCACCATCAGCGCAGACTTCTTTAAATAAGTCTGAGCCGCAAACAGCAAAAAGGCAGCCCCTGTGGCTAATGCCGATCGTTTAAGGATCAGTTGACCGATCCGGTGGCTCGTGTAAAAAGGGTTCATGCTCAACATGGACCCTT
>NZ_RAHH01000027.1 GCF_003602095.1 Rahnella woolbedingensis
AGGTGTTGTAAGCGCCGCCTTTGAAGCTGAAGTGTTCTTTGCCGAAATAACCTTAGGTGCCGAAGGATCAATCTCAAACCGCCGCAGGTTTCGAGCTGGATCAACATGATGATGGGTTAGATCTGGCAGCATTTCATGATGGAATTAAGGGGAGGTTTGAGTTTATGGCTGAAGTTAAGTATGGAGAAGTTGACCGAAGTGATGGAAAAAAAATAGAAGAAAATATTAAGAATGAATGGCAACTGGCTGATTCTCTTAGCGCCGTAAATTCGCCATTGCGGATAAATCTGTATGGTAAGGAAAGGATCATGGGCAAACCGATAATATCAACTGCTGTCGACCATGAACCATGGGCTATGGGTTCTAATCCGAACAGGGGAAGATAAGCACAAATGTCGGATATTTTGAGGTTTCAACAAAGAGTAAAATTATGAAAAAATCAACATTGATAACGTTATTAGTCTTTTTAGGAGTCGGTATGGTAACAACTGTGCATGCAAATTCTATAAATTTAAAAATTCGAAGTTTATTCAATATAAAAAATTCATTTTGCAGTATTAAAACAAATGAAGTTTTAGGCATGGATAACAGAAAGCCAGCTTTCTCTGGTCGTGGCGGTGGTATATCAAGCACAAATTCATTATTATTTTTAGAAAACGGAAGCAATACTATCAGCTTAGAGATTGGTGCTCTTAATTGGTTTTCAAAGGATAATTTAACTGAAAAGGAAAGAAGTGTATTCTCTAAAGATGCAGGATGCAAACTGGATTTGGTTAATTTTGATGGGGAAACGAAAAAAATAATTACTTCAATAGACGTAACTATAAATAAAAATGGCGTTCCTGTTGGAAAAAATGATAAAGGCGAACTTATTACCGGCAAGGAAATTCTAGCTGAAAACATTCAGGAAGGTCATATTGATAGCAATTTTTTCAATAAATTTTACTTCCCTAAAAAAATGAAACTTTATGAATTTTCTCAACAGGTGAATATTCATGGAGTTCAGGAGTGGGGGTGGGTAAATTCAACACCCTACAACAATAAAACTGAACAATTAAATAAGTTGCGCGCTGCATATACGCTAATGGCTGAAATTATAAACAGCAAAGATCGAAAAAAATTAAAAGAATATGACCACGTAGCTTTGAAAGCATGGTCTTACACTACAGGAGAAAGTGAGGATGAAATATTATTATCACAGTATCCTGAAGAAAAGTTAGAACAAGGCAAAGCCAGAATTGAACCGATTAATTGGGATGATTATGAAGTCAGAGTTATGAATAAAGGGCGCATTGTGCAATTATTCAATAAATCCAAACCAACCTTTTCTCCTTTAACGTATTATTACATAGATGAAGAACGTGAAAAATTTCTAGGCTATTTCGCCCCGATGTTCTCTCAGATCAATGGGGAATTCGTTCCCGTCATTTAAAAGGAATTTAAAGATGCCAATAGCCGCAAAAGTCAGTGACCAGGGGTCACAGCATGACGGATATCCGGTTACGCTCATTACCTCCGGTTCTCCTTCGGTATTTTTCGACGGGCTTCCGGCTGCACGATTAGGGGATCCGCTGACGCCGCACAGTAAACCTGAACATCCGGCTCACCCGCGTAAAATTGCCAGCGGGTCTGCGGCTGTATTTATTGATGACATACCTGCTGCCAGAACCGGTGACAGCATCGATTGCGGCGGTGTGGTTATCGGAAGTGGCACGGTGAATATTGGTTAACATGGCTGACCGGCGGCGTGTTTTATGCCTGCCGCCGGAAAGTTTTTTACAACGTCGAGCGATGTACCTGATCCCGCCCGTACACCAGCGATTCCCCGCTTATTTCAGCAATGGTTTTCGCGCCGGTTAACGTCATCGCCACCCGCATTTCTTTTTCGATCAGGTTCAGCAGATTAATAACACCTGCTTCACCGCCTGCCGCCAGTGCATACACAAACGCCCTGCCCAGCAACACGCTGTCTGCACCGAGCGCAATCATGCGCACTACGTCCAGGCCGGTGCGGATACCGGAATCGGCAAGAATGGTGATGTCGCCTTTCACCGCGTCCGCGATGGCAGGCAGTGCATGGGCGGTAGAGAGCACACCATCGAGCTGGCGGCCACCGTGGTTAGAAACCACGATGCCGTCGGCTCCAAATTTGACAGCATCTTTCGCGTCTTCCGGATCCAGAATGCCTTTAATAATCATCGGGCCTTTCCAGAATTCGCGGATCCACTCTAAATCTTTCCATGAAATCGACGGGTCGAAGTTGGTCCCGAGCCAGCCGATATAATCTTCCAGCGTGGTCGGTTTACCACGATAGGCCGAGACATTCCCGAGATCATGCGGCTTGCCGTTAAGACCGACATCCCACGCCCATTGCGGATGCATCACCGCCTGTAGCATACGACGCGCCGCCGCATTCGGGCCGCTCATGCCGGAATGCGCGTCGCGATAACGTGCGCCCGGCACCGGCATATCCACGGTAAAAACCAGCGTTTTTACGCCCGCTGCCTGTGCGCGTTCCAGCGCATTGCGCATGAATCCGCGATCTTTAAGCACGTAAAGCTGGAACCACATCGGGCGGTCGATGGCCGGTGCGACTTCTTCAATCGGGCAAACAGAAACGGTGGAAAGCGTGAAGGGAATGCCTTTTTTCGCTGCGGCACGAGCAGCCTGAACTTCACCACGACGGGCATACATACCGGTCAGGCCGACAGGTGCCAGTATCACCGGCATCGCCAGTTTTTCGCCGAACAGCTCAGTTTCGAGGCTCAGGTCGGACATATTTTTTAGGATGCGCTGGCGCAGAGCGATATCGGCCAGATCGGCGGTATTGCGGCGAAGCGTATGTTCGTTGTAAGCGCCGCCGTCGATGTAATGAAACAAAAATGGCGGCAGTTTACTTTTTGCCGCAGCGCGGTAGTCCGTTGATGCAGAAATGATCATGATGTTTTCTCGTTATCTTGCGCTCTTTTACATGGCGCTGTAGGGGTTCCCGAAGTGTAGCTGATAAACACAACTCTTGAGAAAACAAAGACAACGAAATTCAGCGCTGTTTCACGATCCCCATTAATTTTGCTGTGATCTGCACTGAAACGTAAGCAACTTTGCAAACTAAACCCACTCACTTCCTCAAAAGAGACTAAGCTCAGGGGAGACGCCCGCCCGGCGACAAATCCGAACTGCCTCCCTGCCCTCTGCCCATTACTCTCTTCATGTGAACTCTTATCGCAGCCCAGGCAACTGCCTTTTCGGGTCCACGTAAGGTATGTCGACGTGAAAAATGCTGTGATTAACTGGTTTAAAAGTAAACGAGCACCTCCTGCACCGGTCATTACCCGACGTCAACGGGCCAGCGCGCTGGAAAATTCTGCCCCCATCCGCGCCGAGCTTTTCTCTGCGGATCAGATGGAAAGATTTGGCGGAAAGCTGGCTCTGTCTCATAAGCTTTCCGGTAAAAAACTGCCTTATTACCTGCTTAAACGTCTAGACGATAACGAAAAAGTACTGACCCGCAGTTGTCTGATCCTCAGCAGTGGCGAGAAAGCCAGTATCACCCCCGCCGGTGAATGGCTGCTCGACAATTTTTATCTGATAGAAGAACAGATCCGCGTCGTGCGTCAGCTGCTGCCGAAAAACTTCGGCAAAGGTCTGCCATCACTGGGCGCACCGCATTTTTGTCCGCGCATTTATGACATCGCCACCGAAGTCGTCAGTCACAGCGACGGCCTGTGGGATATCACCACGCTGACCCGTTTTCTCTCTACTTATCAGAGTGTACGACCGCTGACGCTCGGCGAGCTGTGGGCGTTTCCGGGGATGCTGCGCCTGGCACTGATTGAGAACCTGCGCCGTGTCAGTATCGAAGTGGCGAATGCCCAGCAGGAGCGCAATCTGGCCGATTTTTGGGTCACCAAATTGCAGGACAGCGCCGAGAACGATCCGGCCAGTCAGATCATCGTGATTGCCGATATGGCGCGCAGCAATCCGCCACGTACCAGCGCGTTTGTTGCCGAACTGGTTCGCCGTTTGCAGGGCCACGGTTCAATACTGGCGCTGCCGCTGACCTGGGTGGAACAGCGTCTGAGCGAAGTCGGCCTGACCCAGCGCGAAGTGATCGACAAATTTAACCAGCAGCTGGCGGCCAACCAGCTTTCCGTCAGCAACAGTATTATGGGATTACGCCAGCTGACTGAAATGGACTGGGCGGATTTCGCCGAAAATCTCAGCGTGGTGGAGAAAATTCTCCATGAAGATCCCGCCGGGGTTTACGCCTCGATGCACTTCGATACCCGCGACAATTACCGTCATCAGATAGAACGCCTTTCACGGAACTCCCGCCACGACGAAGCTTTTGTCGCCAGCCGGGCTATTGCATTGGCACAGCAGAGCGTGGATGACGACCGGCAGCGCCATGTAGGTTATTACCTGATCGACGCCGGTCGCAAGGCGCTTGAGAAAGACTTGCAGGTGCGATACCCCTGCGTGACCCGCCTGCGCGGCCGTCTCAGTCAGACGCCGCTGCTCTCGTGGCTGGGCAGTCTGTTATTGCTGACCACTGCCGTCACTGCCGATGCACTTTACCGCTCAGCGCACCCGGCCATGCACTGGATGTGGTGGAGTTTGCTATTACCGGTGGTGCTGGTCGCCAGCCAGTTCGCGCTCAATCTGCTCAGTGAAATCACCACCCGCAGCCGGACGCCGCAACCGCTGCCGCGCCTCGAATATGCCGGTGGTATTCCGGCATCTGCCAGCACACTGGTGGTGATCCCCTGCCTGCTCGGCAGTCGTAAAAATATCGAAGCGCTGATCAGCAGCCTTGAAGTGTGTTATCTCGGCAACGCGTTACCGAACCTGAATTTCGCGCTGCTCAGTGATTTCCACGACAGTCAGAGCCAGCATAATGCGGATAACGATGCCCTGCTGGCGTATGCCACACAGCAAATTCAGATGCTGAACCGCCGCTATCCTTCGGCGCAGGGCGCACTGTTTACCTTGTTGCATCGCGACAGCGAACTCAATACTCCGCAGGGCGTGTGGATGGGGTATGAGCGCAAACGCGGCAAACTCAATGCACTTAACCGCTGGCTGCGCGATGAAGGCGAGCCGTTCTCCCTGACTGAAGGCAGTACGCAGGCGCATCTGCGTCAGGTGAAATACGTCATTACGCTCGACAGCGATACCGTATTGCCACGGGCAACCGCGCATCAGCTTGTCGCCGCGATGGCGCATCCGCTCAATCATCCGGTGTATGACGAACAGCGTCATCGGGTGGTGTCCGGTTACGCCATTCTCCAGCCACGGCTGGCGGAAGAAATTCCGGAAAACGGTCAGGGGCGTTACGCCGCCTTGTGCAGCAGTGTACCGGGCAACGATCCGTATTCGTCGATGTCTTCTGACATCTATCAGGATTTATTTGGCGAAGGCTCTTTTGTTGGCAAAGGGATTTACGACGTGGATATGTTTATCCGCGCGACGGACAATACCTGCCCGGAAAATCTGGTACTCAGTCACGACCTGCTGGAAGGCTGCTACGCCCGTTCGGGCATGCTCAGCGATGTGGTGCTTTACGAGCAATATCCGGATCATTATCTGGCGGATGTGGCGCGTAAAACCCGCTGGATCCGCGGTGACTGGCAACTGCTTAACTGGCTGGGAATTCATGTCACGCAGGAAGATGGCACGCGCTGCCGCAATCCGCTGACCCTGCTTTCGCGCTGGAAACTGTTCGATAACCTGCGCCGTAGTCTGGTGGCACCGGCGCTGCTGATCCTTATCTTCAGCGCCCTGCTGCTGGTAGCAGACAAGCTGTACTGGTTAGGATTTATTGCCGTGATCTTGCTGTTCCCGGTGCTGGTGGCGCTGGTGCTGGATCTGTTTAACAAAGGCCCGCGTCGCGCGCTGGTTCCTCATGTGAAAAGCGTGGCATCTGCCACCGTCAGCCGGATTTCCCGCGTGGTGCTCAACCTGATGACGCTGCCGCATGAAGCCGTGTATTCGGTGCAGGCGATTTTGCTGACACTGTGGCGCCTCAACGTCAGTCACCGCAAATTGCATGAGTGGGCGAGCGTCAATATCAGCGCCAAAAATCATGCACACCGGCCGACGTATTTTTACCGCCGGATGTGGGCTAATCCGCTGGCGGGGGTGGCTGTCATTCTGCTGGCTGCGCAGTCCCATCCTTCGCTGCTGGCCTTTGCCGTGCCGCTCGGGCTGCTGTGGTTTATCGCACCGCGTATTCTGTGCTGGCTGAGTCAGCCCGCGCGCCGCGAAGTGCCGGATCTGGATGCACAACAACAGAGTTATCTGCGCCAAACTGCACGTCAGACCTGGTCCTTCTTTGAAGTCTTCGTCAATGAAACCGAAAACTGGCTGCCGCCGGATAATTTCCAGGAAATTCCCCAGCCGGTGATAGCGCATCGCACCTCGCCGACCAATATCGGGCTGTCGCTGCTGGCCAATATCACCGCCTGGGATTTTGGCTATATCACGCAGGGCGAAGTGCTGGAACGCACCAGCCTGACGCTGGATACGCTGGATAAACTCGAACATTATCGCGGTCACTTATATAACTGGTACGACACGCGTACGCTTGAGCCGCTCAATCCGCGCTACATTTCCAGCGTCGACAGCGGCAATCTGGCCGGGCATTTACTGACGCTGAGCACCGGTTTACGTCTGTGGCGATCGCAGCCTGCCGTCAATATTCCGGCGTGGCTCAGCGGGCTGGAAGACACGCTAAATATGGCGGAAAACCCGGCAGATGCGCCGCTGCTGGCAAAACTTCGCGAAAGTCTGAAACAGGCGGCTGGCGAAAATGCGGCACAAGGTATTTTGCATCTGCGCGAAATGCGTGCGCTGATAGCTGCCACGGCTGAAAGCTGGCTGCAACGGCTGGCTCAGCAACTGGATGCCGGTTTGCAGGCGTGGTCAGATTTTTACGCTGAACTGTCGCCGGAGGCGCAAAACGGGCCGTTGCCTTCACTGCAATGGCTGGCGCAGCAGGATGCCCGCTCCGCTCCGTCGCTTTCCCGCGCGATCGGTCTGGCGCGCCAGCGTCTGGACATTATCGGCGAGCTGGAACAGCGCCTGAATGACCATGCGCGCATGGACTTCCGCTTCCTGTACGATAAAAACACCCATCTGCTGACCGTCGGATATAACTGCGACGCGCACAAAATGGACAGCGGAAAATACGATCTGCTGCCATCTGAAATTCGTCTGACCAACTACGTCACCATCGCCACCAATCAGCTGCCGCAAAAAAGCTGGTTTGCGCTCGGACGCCTGTTTACCGTGATCGAGAAACAACCGTCGCTGATGTCGTGGAGCGGGTCGATGTTTGAATACCTGATGCCACAACTGGTGATGCCGGCCTATCCGGATACGTTGCTGGTGCAGATGTGTCAGACCGCGGTTGACCGGCAAATCGCCTGGGGCAAGGAAAACAACGTGCCGTGGGGGATTTCTGAATCCGCCTATGCGGCGTTTGATCTCAACCAGAACTATCAGTACCACGCGTTCGGCGTGCCGGGCCTCGGCCTGAAACGTGGTCTCGGCGAAGACATGGTGGTCGCGCCTTATGCCACCATGATGGCGCTGATGATCCGCCCACAGCAGGCTTGTCAGAATCTCAACGTGCTGGAACAGTGCGGTGCGCGCGGGGAATACGGTTTTTACGACGCGCTCGATTACAGCCCGTCACGCCTGATCCGTGGGCAGATTTACATCGTGGTGCGCTCTTACATGGCGCACCATCAGGGGATGGGCTTCCTGGCGCTGGCTAATGTGCTGCTCGGCGCGCCGATGACGGCACGCTTCGCCGCCAATGCCGCGTTCCAGTCGGCACGCCTGCTGTTGCAGGAACGGGTGCCGGATGCGGTGGAACTTTACAGCCCGCGCCGTCACTTTGAATCTCATGACAACACGCTGCAAAAAGTGAACATTGAGCTGCGTGAATTTACCGACACCAGCAGTGCCTCACCGGAAATTCAGTTGCTGTCGAACACCAATTATCACCTGATGGTGACGCAGGCCGGGGGCAGCGTCAGCCGCTGGAAAGATCTGACGCTGACCCGCTGGCGCGAAGATGCGACGCGCGATAACCGCGGGATTTTCTGCTATATCAGCGATCCGCAGTCCGGCGCGGTGTACAGCAACACCTGGCAGCCGCTCGGCAAGCAAAAAGGCACCTATCACGCGGTGCTCAATGATTTTGGCGCGGAATTTAAACGTACGCAGGGTTCGCTGACCATGCAGACTCACATCGTCGTCTCACCGGAAGATGATGTCGAAATTCGCCGCATGACGGTTACGCATCATGGCCGTCGTCCGCGTGAGCTGGAAATCACCACCTATGCCGAAGTGGTGCTGGCACCTGCCGCCAATGACACTGCGCATCCGGCTTTCAGCAATCTGTTTGTGCAAACCGAACTGGTGCCAGCGCAGGAAGGGATTTTGTGTCACCGCCGACCGCGTGAACCGGAAGAACAGTGCCCGTGGATGTTCCATATGATGGCCATTCACGGCGCCGTAGAACGGGAAACGTCGTTTGAAACTGACCGCGCGGCCTTTATCGGACGGGGTAATACCCCGGCCAGCCCGCAGGCGTTGCGCCAGGCCGGACCGCTGACCAACAGCGCCGGTGCGGTGCTGGATCCGGTCATGTCCATCCGCCAGCGCATCACTCTTAAACCCGGCGTGCCGGTGATTATCGATATGGTATATGGCATTTCCGATACCCGTCTGCAAAGCCTGATGCTACTGGAAAAATACCGTGACCATCATATTGCTGACAGGGTATTCGAAATCGCCTGGTCGCATAGTCAGGTGGTGCTGCGCCAGCTGAATGCCACCGAAGACGATGCGGGACTCTATAACCGTCTGGCCGGAGCACTTGTCTTCGCCACGCAGGAAATGCGCGGAGATGCACAAGCCGTCATCGCCAACCGTCGAGGTCAGTCCGGGCTATGGGGACAATCACTTTCCGGCGACCTGCCTGTTATCCTGCTGACCATGACCAGCAGCGAGAATATCGGGCTGGTGAAACAGCTGGTCCGCGCCCATAACTACTGGCGGCTGAAAGGACTGAAAGTCGATTTGGTGGTGTTATCCAACGACCCCGGCGGCTATCAGCAGGCGTTGCAGAATCAGATCCTCAGCCTGGTCGCTTCGGGCGCAGGACCGAGCCAGACCGATATTCCGGGCGGAATTTTTGTCCGCAATGGCGAGCAACTGACTCAGGAAGACCGCACCCTGCTGATGAGCGTGGCGCGGGTGGTGATCGACGACCGGCGCGGATCGCTGGCCGATCAGCTTAATCAGCGTATGCAGTTGCCGCACGTATCGCCGTCTGCGTTGCTGCCGGTGCGCACGGCCGCAGATATTGCGCCGGTCGCCTCACTGCCGCGCGATCTGACCTGTTTCAACGGGCTGGGCGGATTCTCTCCAGACGGGCGCGAATATCAGATTGTGCTCAACGAAGGCCAGAATACGCCTGCGCCGTGGTCAAACGTGCTGGCGAATGCCGGTTTCGGTTCGGTGATTTCAGAAAGCGGGCAGGCCTATACCTGGTTTGAAAATGCCCACGAATACCGCCTGACACCATGGGAAAACGATCCGGTCAGCGACAGCTCCGGCGAAGCTTTCTATTTGCGCGATGAGGAGACCGGCAGCGTCTGGTCACCGGCACCGTTACCGGTGCGCGATAACGGCGGCTATGTGACCCGCCACGGCTTCGGCTACAGCGTGTTCGAACATACCGGGCACGGGATCAGCAGTGAGATGACGGTATTAGTGGCGGAACATGCGCCGGTAAAACTGATTATGCTGACGCTGACCAACGTCTCAGGGCGGCCACGCAGGCTGTCGGTGACCGGGTATGCCGAATGGATGATGGCGGATTTACGCGCCAAATCTGCCATGCATATCGTCACCTCCGCGGCACACGTGGCACAAGGCTGCGGCGTGCTGGCGACCAATCACTACACCAGTAACGGCTCGCCGCGCACCGCCTTTTTCGCGGTGACCGGCGCACACTGTTCAATCAGCGGCGATCGTCGTGAGTTCCTCGGTCGCACCGGTTCAACCGCTGCGCCTGCGGCGATGAAAAATCAGCGGCTCTCGGATAAAACCGGCGCGATGCTCGATCCTTGCGGTGCGGTGCAGTCGGCCACCACGCTTATCGACGGCGACCAGCGCACCTTTATCTTTGCCCTCGGCCTCGGGCAAAACGCCGGTGACGCCGAAGCCCTGATCCATCAGTTCTTCCAGGAAGGTGCCGCGCAGGCCGAACTGGACAGAGTTCATCATCACTGGCATCAGGTGCTGGATAAAATTCAGATCACGACGCCGGACAAATCTGTCGATCTGCTGACCAACGGCTGGCTGATTTACCAGACCCTCGCCAGCCGGATCCTCGCCCGCAGCGGCTATTACCAGTCCGGCGGTGCGTTCGGTTTCCGCGATCAGTTGCAGGATACGCTGGCGCTGACGCACGCGGCGCCGGAACGGATGCGCGAACAGATCCTGCTGTGCGCGTCACGGCAATTTATCGAAGGCGACGTCCAGCACTGGTGGCATCCGCCATCCGGTAACGGTGTGCGCACCCGCTGTTCCGATGACTATCTGTGGCTGCCACTGGCCATCAGCCATTACATCGCGGTGACCGGCGATCACACGATTGCAGAGGAGACGGCGCCATATCTCGAGGCACGTCTGCTGGCACCGGGCGAAGAGTCGGTCTACGAGCAACCGGTGGTCAGCGGTACCCGCGAAAACCTGTGGCAGCACGGGATCCGCGCGCTGAAACATGGTCTGAAAATGGGTGAACACGGTCTGCCTCTGATGGGCGCGGGCGACTGGAACGACGGCATGAATCTGGTCGGTCTGGGCGGGCGCGGGGAAAGCGTCTGGCTGGGCTTCTTCCTGTATAACGTGCTGCAACGTTACGGCGAGCTGGCAGAAATCCGTCAGGACGCCGCGACCGCCACGTTATGCCGCGAACAGTCGGCGCAGCTGAAACAGAACCTCAACGATCACGCCTGGGACGGAGAATGGTATCTGCGCGGCTATTTCGACAGCGGTGAAACGCTCGGTTCTCATGTCAATGCGGAATGCCAGATAGACGCCATCGCTCAAAGCTGGTCGGTACTTTCCGGTGCTGGCACGCCGGAGCGTACTGCCAGCGCCATGCAGTCGGTGGATAAGTATCTGGTGGACAGCGACGCGGGGCTCATCAAACTGCTGACGCCGCCTTTCGATGGTAACGGGCCGAACCCCGGTTATATCCGCGGTTATCTGCCGGGAGTACGTGAGAATGGCGGGCAATACACGCACGGGGCCATCTGGGCGGTAATGGCTTTTGCCAGACAGGGCAACACCGAACGCGCGTGGCAATTGATGTCGATGATCAACCCGATCAATCACAGCCTGACGCCGGAGGCGGTCAGCCGTTACAAAGCCGAACCTTACGTGATTTCCGCCGATATTTACTCGGTGGATCCGCACAGCGGGCGCGGCGGCTGGAGCTGGTACACCGGCTCCGCAGGCTGGACGTATCGCCTGATCACCGAATCTTTGCTCGGCATCACCCGCCACGGCGACGCCATTTCGATCCACAGCAAACTGCCGCAGGAGTGGCCGGAAATCACCGTCACTTACCAGCAGGGCAGCAGCCGTTATCTGATCACCGTCCGCCGCAGTACCGGAGAATATGGCGTCACACTGGACGGCACGCCGCTTGCCGGTGACAAGATCCCGCTTACCGATGACGGTACTGAACATCGGGCGGAGGTAATGCTTGGAGGTTAATGCGTTGACTGAATAGTTCGGAAGAAATGCCCTGCATTGCAGGGCATTACGCCGCCATCAGGAAGTTTATCGGGGCGTTACCGCCGATAGATGTGCTGGTGACCGACGCCAGCGACGACACGCAAATTACAGATATTGCCGTCCGACCGAGGCGGGATAAGGTCGACGGTAAAAGATCAGCTTTATTCATGCGCCCTGAGGAAAGTTGCGGTGCAGGGTATTAACCTCAAATGTGCCTTTCAGTGATATATTTTAACCATTTCAAATTATCTATAATAGGCGGTTAATTCACTTGCTATATATTTTAATTTTCTGTTTTATGGGTGTGAATTAGCTCGCCACTCATTCAATGAATATATAAACCATCAAACATACATATGGAACAATTATCAAAGGAGCAACAGTGATGCGTAAAAAAATTCCTGCACTGCTGGTTTTTCTTTCCCTGCTGGTTCTGAATACGGCTGGTGCGATTGATATAAAGCCCGGTGAATGGACAATGGGCCAAACGGGCAGCTTTCAACAAAAACTTTGCGTCACGCCTGAAATTTCAAAGGTGTTTTCACAGTTTTATAAAAATAATAAATACAAGCATGACAATTGCGAGAATTATTTAACAAATAATACCTCCCGGCACGCGGTTCTAAAAAGAATTTGCGTTGTGAACGGTGTGACATCATCCGAAATTGTGGAACTGACCCGGATGAATGAGAATAAAATTTATGCCAGAGTACACACTCTACAGGATATTAAAAAGCGATCGACATACCGGGGAGGCTCAGGGTTATTGCGCTACACGTCAAAAAAATGTTCTTAGCCCGAAATAGAAAAAGACTTGGATTTTCATCACACTCACCTCCCTTCGTAAAGACACGACGCACCTGAACGCGTACAGCGGCGCTGCCCGAATGCAAATTTCCGCCACTGGGAAAAGACTCCTTGATACAGATCATCACAAATGCGTTTTGGGTTTGATCGAATGATAATCATTATCGTTTAATGCCAGCGAATGAATGATGATTTCTTCAGGAGAAGACAAACTCAATGAGCTTAGACCTCGCGTGCTTTTACGCTGCCGCCGACGGGCTGCCGTTTCCCGACCGCTGGGCAGTAATGCCCTGGCGGTCACAGCAGCCGGTTCCGCCGCAGGAGATCCCCGCTCAGTGGCAGGCGCTTTGTCAGCGCCTGCTTCCTGCCAATAAGCGTCTGGTCTATCTGCACATCCCCTTTTGCGCGACGCACTGTAAATTTTGCGGGTTCTACCAGAACAAACTGGAAGCAGAGGCTACGGAACAATATTGCGATTACCTGATTCGGGAAATAGAACAGGAAGCCCCTTCGCCGCTGCATCAGTCCGCTCCCGTCCACGCCGTCTATTTTGGCGGTGGCACACCGACGGCGCTCAGCGCAAAGCAATTACACCGGATCATCAGCACGCTGCGGCACCGTTTGCCGCTGGCACCGGATTGCGAAATCACCGTCGAAGGGCGGATCCTTAATTTCGATGACGAACGCATTGACGCCTGTCTGGAGGCGGGGGCTAACCGTTTTTCTATCGGCATTCAGACGTTTGATACCCGTGTCCGCCAGCGTATGGGACGCCGCGCCAGCCGTGAAGAAGCGATACAGTTTTTGCGTAAACTTGGCGAGCGTGACCGCGCAGCGGTGGTCTGCGACCTGATGTTCGGATTGCCGGAGCAGACGCCTGAGAGCTGGCACGAAGATTTGCAGATTGTCCGCGATTTACCGCTTGATGGCGTCGACCTTTACGCCCTGAACCTGCTGCCTTCCACGCCGCTGGGCAAAGCGGTGGAAAATAAACGCGTCTCGCTGCCAGATGTCACTCAGCGTCGTGATTTTTACCTCGAAGGCGAAGCCTTTCTGGCGCGCGACGGCTGGCATCAGATAAGCAACAGCCACTGGGCGCGCAGCACGCGTGAACGCAATTTGTACAATTTGCTGATCAAAAAAGGCGCCGATTGTCTGGCCTTTGGCAGCGGTGCCGGCGGCAATCTCGGCGGGCAATCGTATATGACCGCACGCAGTCTGGAGATGTATTACCAGCAGATGGACGCCGGACAAAAACCCATCATGATGATGACCGCTGCGGCGACGGGTGAGCACCGCTGGCGACTGGATTTACAGGGCGGCATCGAGGCGGGACGGTACGACCTGAGCCGTATCATCACCGATACTTTCCCGCTCGAACCGCTGTTACAGCAATGGCAAGAGTGCGGTCTGATGCACACCGAAGGTCCGCGCTTTAGTCTCACTCCCTCCGGACGCTTCTGGGCCAGCAACCTGTTGCAGGCGCTGCAAACCCTCATCCCACAACTGACTTTACGGAATACCACCCATGCCAACGGATAAACTTCAGTCCCTGATCGACTTTCTCGCCACTCAGCCCGACGGCACCGTCGAAGATATCGCCCGCGAATACCGCATCACATCGCTGGAAGTGATTCAGAACCTGCCGGGAAGTTATCTGTTTGCCGGGACGCAATTCGACGCCATATGGGACAACATCACCGGATGGGGCGATGTCACGACGCTGGTCAATAATGACGACCTGATCCTCGAATTTCACGGCCCGTTACCGAGCGGAACACACCGTCACGGTTATTTTAACCTGCGCGGCAAACAGGGCATGAGCGGGCATATCCGCGCGACGCATTGTCAGCATATTGCGCTGGTGGAACGTCCGTTTATGGGAATGAGCACAGTAAGTGTCTGGTTTTTAAACGCTTCTGGTTATGCCATGCTCAAGGTCTTCGTCGGGCGTGACAGCCATCGGGAATTACTGACCGATCAGCTGAATGCATTTCGCGCCCTTCCCGCCCTTCTGGCCGAGAGAGAGAACCAACCTTGAATACTTTGCTGATTTTTGGCGCAGGCAGCGGCGTCGGTGCTGAACTGGTGGCGTTGACGGCGCAGGAACGTCCGGTCGTGGCGCTTATCCGTAACGCAGAACAGGCGCAAACGTTGCGCGCCCTGGGTGTGACCGTGATTGAGGGTGATGCGCTTGATCCCGCCGACGTTTTACAGGCCTGCGGGATGGCAGGCAGCGAAGCACAGATCGTTTCCACGCTGGGCGGAAAGCTTTCTGATTACACCGCCAACCGGCTGATCATCGATACCGCCGAACAAACCGGTATCCGCCAGATGTTGCTGGTGACGTCTATTGGCTGCGGCGACAGCTGGCCGACATTATCCGCACGCGCAAAACAGGCGTTCGGGCAGGCAGTACGCGAGAAATCACTGGCCGAAAGCTGGCTGCAAACCAGCACGCTGGACTGGTGCATTTTACGCCCCGGCGGCCTGATGAATGGCGATGCAACAGGCAAAGCACATTTGATCCAAACCGAAGCCCACGGCCGCGTGCGCCGCAGCGATGTCGCGCTGCACATTCAGCAACTGTTGGCGTCCGGCGAAGACTGGGGCGAAATCTTTGCGCTGTGCGATTCGACGCTGGAAGGGGAACGGTTTTAACCCTTCGGCTTTTGTTCAGACCTACGAATAAAGCATGAGTCAGAGTGAAACATGATGACTGACCACGGAACCGTCAATAAAACGGTGAACCATCAGTGCGGGTGGATCGTTCGCAGGCGGCACCGAAACCGTGCCAAACCACAGCGGATTTGCAGGACAGATCGACCCGCAGATGTATGCGGGTATTCCTGCTAATGTTCCGGCAACGGGCCGATGAACGTGGCCCGTCGCAATCGCCAGAGGCCGTTGCGGGTTTTGCCGTAAAAAAGCGCCAAGCTTCTGCGCATCACCACACATGATATCGTCCAGAGGGGGAATACCACTCGGGAAAACGTGATGGTGCATAAACAGCATCGACGCCGTATTCCCTTTCGCAGACAATGCTTTCTCTAACCAGGGGATGTGTTCCCCTGCACTTGCGGCAGAAGCTCCGGGGATCGTCGCGTCCAATCCGATAAGTCTTATCTCACCCATATCAGCCACAAAATGCATGGCCTGGTCGCCTTCTCCATCTGCATTCAGGTCGTTGTGCAATACAGAGCGCATTACACGGCGGTTGTCAGAATTTCCCGGCAGAATGAATTTTGGATAAGTTCTTGAATTCAGGCAGGCCGATATCTTTGTATATCCATCCCGCCAGTCGTTATCTGTCAGGTCGCCGGTGATGACCAGTACATCGGGTTTAACCGAATCCAGCCAGGCTAATGCGCACTCAAGCCGGGTTAAATTGTCATTTTCGGGTGCGGCATGAATATCTGAGATCTGAGCAATAATCACAAGTCCCCCTGCGTGAGAGCAAAAACTCCGCTGATAAAATCGAGAAAGCCGCTCATGTTACAAAGCGGCTTTTTGTTTTTGTCTTATCAGGTTATGCAATGGTTTTAATTCGCCTCAACATACCGGGCAAAATTATTCAGGATCGCCTGCCAGCCCTGTTGTTGTTGCTCCACCGGATTTTCGGTTTCTGCATCAAACGTCACATGCACGGTCACTCCCGTTTCATCAGCTGTGAATTTCACTACGCCTGTACGTTCACCGAAGGTATATTCGATGACTTCACAGGGCACGATACGGGTATAAACGCCTGCAAAATCAAATCCGAAACTGCCGTCTTTGGCCTCCATACGAGAAGTGAATTTCCCACCCGGACGCAAATCCACCGTCGCTTTTGTGGTGTGCCAGTCATCAGATGCCGTGTTCCACTTCATAATATCTTTCGGGGTGGTATACGCATTCCAGGCTTTTTCAGGCGTCGCACTGATGTGGGTCTCAACGGTGATTTTCATAGTCATGCTCCGGGGAGTGAGGGACTTTCTTTAGGCTTTCGTAGCTAATTTTAGCAGAACCACGCCAGAGAAAATCAGCAGCACGGCGATCACGCGCAGCGGGTTGAGGCTTTCGCCAAACATCACCACGCCGAGAATAAAAGCACCGATGGCGCCGATACCGACCCAGACGGTGTAGGACGTGCCGAGCGGCAGGGTTTTCATCGAAATCGCCAGCAAAATCACGCTGAGGATCATGAAGAAAATCGTGAGGATACTGGGAATAAGGCGGGTGAAACCGTGGGATTCTTTCATTGCGGTCGACCAGACCACTTCGAAAATGCCAGCGAGAAACAGATAAAACCAGGCCATGATAGTTCCTAAATGCGCAAGGTCGTCCCTGCATCAGGTTGGCTGAGTCTCTGGTCGTCCAGTCAGCATGAAGAGTGAAAGATTATAGTCCACTCTTTCATGCTTTTACAAAAACATAATCAGGATTCAAAGCGGCACCGAAAACTGGAAGCAGGCGCCGTGCTTTGGCTGTTCGATGAGTTTGATGTCGCTGCCGTGCAGTTGCAGAATGCGCCGCACGATCATCAGCCCCAGGCCGCCTGCGCGGTGTTTGTTGGTACTGAGAATCGACGGACGAACAAACAGATTATCTTTCAGCTCCGGCGCGATGCCCGGCCCGCTGTCTTTCAGCTGCACCATCACCTGCCCTGCGTGCGGCCACAGTTTGATTTCTATCGTGCCGCCTTCCGGCGTGAAGCGGATGGCGTTATCCAGCAGGTTGGTAAGCACCCGCTCAATCATGCCGAGATCGGCATTCACCAGCGGAATACCCGGTGTGATATCCGCCAGTAATTTTTGCCCGCGGGTTTCTGTCGCCAGTTCGAATTTCTGGAAAACATCCTGCACTAATTCACTCAGCGAGAAAGATTCTTTCTGCGGTTTCACCACGCCATATTCGAGGCGCGCCAGTTCGAATAATTCCTGCGCCAGCCGACCGACTTTTTTACTCTGCGTCAGGGCGATATTCAGATAGCGCTGGCGGTCTTCGTTACTCAGGTTGTCAGATTTCACCGACAAGGTTTCCAGATAGCCGTGCAGCGACGTCAGCGGTGTGCGCAGATCGTGGGAAATATTGGCGATGAACTCCCGCCGTTGCTGATCCTGCACCATCAGGCTTTGCCACTGCTGATCGATGCGTTTTGCCAGCGCGATGAACGCCTGTTGCAGCAGCGTGACTTCATCACGGGCGGAGCCTTCCGGCACATTGGTTTTCGCCAGCGCCTGAATCGCTTCCATTCCGCCCGTATCCAGCCGGGCAATCTGTTCGGTCAGTTTACGCACCGGACGCGTTACCCAGCGAAACGCCAGCGCACCGGCCAGCAGGCCGAACAACGCCACAAGCCCCATAGAACGTAACGCCAGCGCGATGGCTGACTGATATTGCGCGTCGCTGGTCAGCGTGGTGTAGGCATCGCCGAGCAAAACGATATACACGTAGCCCTCTATCTGGCCGTTAACCTGCAACGGCGCCGCGCTGAAGACCTGCGGAGTCTGCGGATCCCGCGGATTATCGCCATACACCGGCATTTTTGCGCCATGCAGCAGCGCGTTAACCGGCGCCAGATCGATGCGTTTTTGTTGCAACCTGCCGGCCGGAGCCGCATTGCCGACGATGTTGCCTTCTTTATCCAGCAGATAGACCTCAACGCTCGGATTCACCGCCATCAGCTGGTCAAACAGGGTATGGACCACTTTAGGATCCCAGTTGCCCTCGCTGAGCAGCGGATTATTGGCGGCAATCTGCGTCGCCAGATTGGCCGACAGCCGCTGGATCACCGACTGGCTGTACTGATTGCTGGAACGCACCTGCATATAGCCGGAAAGCGCACAGCAGGCGATCAGCAGCACCATAAATACCAGAGTCAGTCTTTGCGCCAGCGTGAGATTTTTCATGATTTACCCTTGCGCGTCTTCAGCGGAAGACACGAATTTATAGCCTTTTCCCCACACGGTCAGAATACGTTCCGGCTCAGCCGGATTGGCTTCTATCTTGATGCGCAGCCGGTTGATATGGGTGTTCACCGTATGCTCATACCCTTCGTGTTCGTACCCCCAGACCTGATTTAGCAGGCTGAGGCGCGAGAACACTTTGCCGGGATTTTTGGCAAAGAAATACAGCAGATCAAACTCGCGCGGCGTCAGCTCAACGGACTGCTGATTCAGCATAACTTCGCGCGCAATCGGGTCGATCGCCAGCCCGGAAAAACTCAGGGTACCGGCGTCCATTTTCATATTCCGGCTCATCGCTTCCTGCCGCCGGAAAAGCGCCTTCACCCGCGCCACCAGTTCCAGCATCGAGAAAGGTTTCGCCAGATAATCGTCCGCACCCAGCTCCAGCCCGAGCACGCGATGCACTTCGCTGGAACGTGCGCTGATAATAATGATTGGCGTGTAACGCGTCATATTGCGGGCACGGCGGCAGATTTCCAGGCCGTCGACGCCCGGCAGCATCAGGTCGAGGATCAGCGCGTCCCAGCCGCCCTTTTCCAGATGTGCCACGCCCAGATTGCCGTCTGCGGCGTGAGTGATTTGATAACCTTCATCGCGCAGATGCAGGCTCAGCAGTTCGGCGATATCTCCGTCATCTTCAACTATCAGGATCTTCTTCGTCTTATCCATGTGTCATCCCAAAACGTGGCGTTCCCCAATGGTTTGAGTCTACACAAGCAACCGGCTGTGAGTTATCACATTTTATTTAACTTTGCGTGAGGTCTCGGGGAACAAATCTGTTCAATACTCGCTTCATCACAGGGCGGACAGCCGGACTTCATCATGACAATACACACGGATTTACCCGATCAGGCAAAACAAAAACCAGCCATCGTACATCCTTTATGGCTGCGTCTGACCCACTGGCTGAATGCGCTGGCGGTGCTGATTATGGTGACCAGCGGCTGGCAAATTTATAACGCCTCCCCGCTGTTTGATTTTATTTTTCCCCGGGCCATCACACTCGGTGACTGGCTGGGTGGCGGCATTCAGTGGCATTTCGCTGGCATGTGGTTATTCGGCGTTAACGGCCTGTTTTATCTGCTGATGAACATTTTTACCGGCCGGATGAAAGAGAAATTCTGGCCGCTGACACCGCGCGGCATCTTCAACGATTTACTGGCTGCCCTGCGCGGCAAGCTGAAACACGATGATTTGCGTCACTACAACATGGTGCAGCGCGCGGCGTATGTATTCGTGATGTTCGACGGCATCGTGCTGGTCCTTTCCGGGCTGGTGGTGTGGAAATCCGTGCAATTCCCACTGCTGCGCGAACTGATGGGCGGCTTTGATACCGCGCGTTACGTGCATTTTCTGGCGATGGCGTCGCTGGTGGGATTTGTCGTGCTGCATATCGTGATGGTGGCGCTGGTGCCGAAAACCCTGATTGCCATGCTGCGCGGACGTTAAGGAAAACCGATGAAAAACATAGTTAAAAAAACCATCAGCCAGATGTTCAGTCCTTCCGACAGTGAAGCGATTTTACAGGAAGCGAAAAAGCAGATTATCCGCGAACTGGATGTGCCCTCCCGCCGCCTGTTTTTACAGCGCGGGCTGACGCTCGGCGGTGTTGCGATGCTGACCGGCTGCGACATCAGCGATAACGCCAGTGTGGAAAGCGCACTGGGTAAAATCTCCGGCTTTAACGACCGCGTACAGGGCTGGCTGTTTGGTTCAACTCGACTGGCGCCGGTATATCCAGAATCGATGATGACACGTCCGTTTCCGTTTAACGCCTTTTACGCCGAAGACGACGCACCGGAAGTCGACGGTACGGCTTATCGTCTGAAAATCGCCGGTCTGGCGCTGGATAAACGCGAATGGTCCTTGCCGACATTATACAAAATGGCGCAGGTCAGCCAGGTCACACGACACATTTGCGTCGAAGGCTGGAGCGCGATCGGCAAATGGGGCGGCGTGCCGTTTGGTGATTTTTTGCGCCTGATCGGGGCCGATCTCACCGCGGAATACGTCAGCTTTAAATGCGCCGACGAGTATTACACCAGCATTGATATGGCGACGGCGCTGCACCCGCAAACCCTGCTGGCGCTGACCTATGACGGCCAGATTTTGCCGCGCAAATACGGTTTCCCGATGAAGCTGAGAATGCCGACCAAACTCGGTTACAAGAATCCAAAACATATCGAAGTGATTGAAATAACCAACAAGTTCACCGGTGGCTACTGGGAAGATCAGGGCTACAACTGGTTCGGCGGAAGCTGAACATGATCCATAGGGATCAACACTGTCCACAACAACCTTTGTATCTCAAAACCTAAAAGAAGGAATTACCATGAAAAAGTTAACCGTAATGATGATGTCTGCTTGTCTGATGATGGGCGCTGTGAGCACCACCTATGCTGCTGACGCCATGGCGAAGAAAGATACCATGGGCCATGACTGCATGAAAAAGGACAGCATGGGCAAAGATTCCATGGCGAAAGACAGTATGGGCAAAGACTGCATGTCCAAAGATCATATGAAGAAAGACAGCATGTCTAAAGACTCCATGTCCAAAGACTCAATGTCTAAAGACTCAATGTCTAAAGACAACATGTCGAAAGACGCGATGAAAAAAGATACCTCCAGTCAGTAAGCGTCATTAAACCCGACCCTGTAGCTAAAACGCCCCCGTCTGTTCAGCGGGGGCGTTTTGTTTTTATCAATTCTGAAAACGTTATTTCGCAGCGCCGGAAGCCAGACGGATCTGAATATCGTTATCGAGATTATTCACCCAGTGGTTATAGCCGCGGTGGATTTCACCCTTTTCCGCCATCAGATTCGTACTGCTCACATAATTAATGGTGTAGCTGTTTTGTGTGTAATTGACGCGGATATTCGCCACGTGATCACGGTTGTTCAGACGGCCATTAATCACGCCCGGTCCGCCATCTGTCATGATCCATCCACGGTTTAATCCCGCGCTCATGATCGCGGTTTTAATCTGGTCTTCAGAATTGTGCGTCGTAATGGTGGTGTGTGGCGTTAATACCGATTCAGTCCGCGAGCAGCCCGCCAGTGACAAAATGCACACCAGGCCAATGAGTAACTTACTTGTAAATTTCATGTGAACCTTTTGAATATATAATTTGGGATAAAGAATTGAAAACTCAACATAATATACGCCAGTCGCGAAAAGGTGTCATGAGATGCACCGGTTGAGTTTAGGGTTCATTACACGTAGTATATAAAACATATATGATTCGTATACTACTGAGGACGCCCGATGGGTATCATCAAAATTTCAGAACTGATGCATGAGAATCTGCGTATCGCCAGTCTGGCGTACACGCGTTCCATCAACGCGCAGGCCGAACACTGGATGAAAATCGGCATGCTGATGGAGACGCATCCGGACATGACGCACAGTGAGATTTCGCAATTGCTGGTGCGTTGTAGCCTGGAATCTGAAGAAAATACCGGAAGTATTCGCACGCTGTTAAACGTCGGCGGCACACACAGGAAAGCAAGTAATGAATAATGGTTTAGACAGCCGATATTTCGTCAACAATAACCGTATGGTCAAAACGCCGGAAGGCATCGATAAAGCCCGTATCGCCGGTAAACTGGCGGCACGCGTGCTGCATATGATCACGCCTTACGTAGTGCCGGGCGTCACAACCAATGAACTGGACCGCATCTGTCACGATTTTATCGTCAACGAATTGCAGGCTATCCCGGCCAATATCGGTTATCACGGCTACCAGAAAACCACCTGCACCTCCGTCAACCATGTGATTTGCCACGGTATTCCTTCCGATAAAGCCCTGAAGAAAGGCGACATCGTGAACATCGACGTGGCGCTGATCAAAGACGGCTGGTACGGCGACACCAGCCGTATGTATTACGCCGGTGAGCCGGGCATTATGGCGCGTCGTCTGGTGGATACCACCTTTGAAGCGATGATGGCCGGTATTGAAGTGGTGCGTCCCGGCGCAACGCTCGGTGACGTCGGTCATGCCATTGCTGCTGTTGCGAAACGCGAAGGGTTTTCCATTGTGGAAGAATATTGCGGTCACGGTATCGGCATGGGCTACCACGAAGATCCGCAGGTGCTGCATTACGGCGAGAAAGGCCGCGGACTGGTCCTGCAGGAAGGCATGTTATTCACCATCGAACCAATGCTGAACGCCGGTAAAAAGCAAAATAAAGTGCTGCCCGATGGCTGGACGGTGGTGACCAAAGATCACTCTTTGTCCGCGCAGTGGGAACATATGATTGCAGTGACGAAAGATGGCTATGAGATCCTAACGCCGTGGCCTGAAAGCTAGACTCCCCTTCATCCTTCGTGTTGTCTCTGCGTTGGCTGCCTTCATTCCCCCCGGTCACTTAGTTCACTAAGCTCCCGGGGATTCATTCAGTTGTCGCCTTGATACAACACGAAAGATTTTGGGGATTTTTTAAATTAAATGAACTAACTACGCTCGATTTCTTTGGTCGCGCGGTCTAATGCATCGGTAATTTTATACAGCGTTTCCTGTTCAATCGGCCCTTTTGCCAGACGCAGATTGAGCGCCATGCGCATGTTGTTAATCGCGCGCTGCATTTCCGGAATACTACGGTTATTCGACAAAATCGCCAGGGAATGCAGTTTTTCCGTCACCGCGACGAACAATGGTTCCTGTTCAGCCAGCGATTGCGTGCCTTCGGGCGTAATCGAATATTGCTTCTTACCCCCCTCGTCCTGATCCGCCGTGATCAAACCCTGTTCTTCCAGGAAGGTCAGGTTCGGATAAATAATACTGGCGCTCGGCGTGTATTCGCCTTTAGAGAGTTCTTCAATGGCTTTGATCAGTTCATAACCGTGAGCGGAACGTTGCTGCAAAAAATGCAGCATCAGCAGGCGGATATCCCCCGTTTCGAACATCCTTTCGCGGCGGTGTTTATGATTCATCATGGTTACTTATTGTGCCAGTACGCGACACAACGGACTAAATTAGCGTCCAGACCGCGATTTTCGACGAAGTCATCATTCAGGCCTTTAACGAATTTTCCTTCGCCCGTCGCCCAGATGTAGTAATCGCTTTCCGGCAGGGACAGGCTTTTCAGCTTTTTAACTGCCGCGTCATTTTCCTGATAACCGTTTTGTTCTTCGCTGACCATCCATTCGATGTCGAAATCATTTTCTTCAGACAGATAGCTGATACAGCTGACATCTTTCACTTTTACCAGCACGGTCACTTTCGCGTCTGATGCCGCCTGTTTCAGCTCACGCAGACGGCGTTTTACGGCCGGAAGACCGGTTTCGTCACAGACATACAGCTGCCATTTATAGGTCGTCGGGATAATCAGAGAACCGCGTGGCCCGCCGATGATCAGTTTATCGCCCGGTTTCGCGCCAGTTGCCCATTCACTGGCGATACCGCCGTCGTGAAGATAGAAATCCAGCGTCAGTTCATTGGTCTGCGCATCGAAATGCAGCGGCGTGTATTCGCGGTTCAGCGGACGCGGCCCTTCGCCCCACACAATGCCTTCTTCCGTCGCGGTCGGCGGCGTGATCACATCACCCGGATTCGGCGGGAAAAACAGTTTGATGTGGTCATCAAAGCCACGGGAATTAAAACCTTTCAGCTCGTCGCCGTTTAAAACGATGCGCTGAAAACAGCCGGAAAGGGTTTCGCTGCTTTTAACCGTGATGTGACGAAAAACCAGATCGTTTTTGACACGAATAGGCAGATTTGCGGCAGGGATTTCGGTGCGATGCAGGGTCATCACGTTTTCTCTTTTGAAGTAAGGTTTAGCGAAAGATATATCTTAGTAATATTTTCCGCAACCCCGAAAATCGTAAGGACACTGACCTTAGCCCCCGTCCTTTTCATCTCCCGCTGGTTCATTTTTCACCACGCATTGCAAAGATTTCGTTAAGAACCGCATTTTTATTTATCAATTTGTTGATAACAATTATCAGTATCATTATCATTCGCACCAAGCCAAAATGGGTTGGGACAATAAATAAACTCATATTTTATAAGGACAAGGGCTTTTCACGGAAGAACTGAAAGCAGATGACCAGCGCGTCTGATTTGTCGAAAGGCAGTAAATGCGAGCAGAACTTAAAAAATTAGTGCAGGGCACAAAACAAATGTTCAAATCCTTTACACAGCAGGGTTTGGTGAAAAACGTCATTTTCATGGGGACGATTCTCACCACCACCTTTAACGTTAATGCAGCAGAAGCCGTTAAAGACACCACCGATCTGGCAGCGAATAAAACGCCACCCTCTGAAACCATCAAGAAAAAACCGGTGGTGCGTACGGCGCAGGATCTGGCGCAAAGCAACGAAGAAGTGATGACCGTCACCGAAACGATGCCTGATAAAAAACCGGGCTCGACTACCACCATCACCGCAGCAGACATGCAGAAAAAAGGCGGTAACGACTTCGGTACCATCATGCGTTATGAGCCGCTGATCAGCGCAACCGGCGCCAGCGGCGGTTCCGGCAACGGCAAAAGCGGTTTCGACCGCAGCGGCTATACCGGCTATAACATCCGTGGTCTGGAAAGCAACCGTGTCGGTATCGACGTCGACGGCATCCCGCAACCCAACGCCACCGGCCGCAGCTACGTCAGCCGCGCGGGCCTGAACACCTTTGGTATTGGCCGCGATTACATCGACCCGTATATTTACGGTCAGGTGGATATCCAGTCCGGCGCAACATCAGCCGATCGAGCCAATACCTCCATCGGCGGCGCTGTTTCCTTCCTGCCAAAATCTGCCGACGATTATCTGCGTCCGGGCAAAGAGACCTATTTCGGCTACCAGTCTGATTATGACTCCTCCGACCGTTCATGGCATAACGGCATCACGGCAGCTGCGGGTGACGAAACCCTGCGAGGCCTGATTGCCATCAGCCGTCGTGACGGTCAGGAAACCGATAACAACAGCGGCACGCACGACGCGTATCCGGCAAACTGGCACTCCGATGCGGTGATGACATCCGTAATCTGGCAACCGAATGACGAACATAAAGTCACCGGTACGCTCGATTACTACGAAAAAGTTAACCATACCCATTACGACACCTGGAACAACGCGGGCAGCGCGATCATCGGGACCTCGCAGCAGCAAAGTAACACCCGCCGCTGGGGCGCGAGCCTGAAAGACGAATGGACGCCGTTCAACGATTACGTCGATGCCATTGTTTCCAAAGTTTATTATCAGTACACCCAGGCGCACGACAACACTTACCTGCCGAACGAAAGTTTGCAGATGATGAACGTCTATTCCAACTATGACGTGAACACCTACGGTGCGGAAACCAGCTGGCTCAAAACGCTGGGACGTCATGAGCTAAGTGCCGGTATCAACGGTCGCGTGTCCAACACCGAACGTCCGTTCCGTGAAAGCCCGGATCAAAGTACGTTTACCACCATCATGCAGCCGGAATCCAACAGCCGGACTTACGTTCTGGGCGGTTTCCTGCAAGACACCATTAAGTTTGATCTCGACGGTCACAACTTCTCCGTGGTGCCTGCGGTGCGTGTTGCGTATCAGAATACCAAGGCCAAAGATCTGTCGGATCTCTCTAACAGCATCGTTTCTGAAGATCAGGTTTCCACGCTGTACGGTAAAGCCAACTCCGACACGCAGGCCCTGCCTTCTCTGGCCTTCACCTATGACATCACCCCGAAGCTGATGACCTACGTGCAGTACCAGCGCGGTGCGCAGTTCCCGGACGCCAGCCAGTTATACGGTTCCTGGAACCTCGGATCTAACTATGCCGGACGCGGCCAGTACGCGCTGATCGGTAACACGGATCTGAAAACCGAAACCAGCAACAACTTCGAATGGGGCATGAAGGGTGAAGCGACCGAAGGCGTGACATTCAAGACTTCCGTTTTCTATAACACCTACAAAAACTTCATTGCCAACACCCGTTACACCCGCTCGGGCAGCCCGGGCATGTTCACCAACGTGCCCTCCAATATTTATACGATTTATCAGGCTGAAAACCGCGATGACGCGTATATCTACGGTGGTGACCTGAGCACCAAAATCAATTACGGCCCCTGGTTTAGCAGCGTGGATGGCCTGAGCACCACCTTTGCATTTGGTTACGCGCAGGGACAATCCAAATCCAGCTACGATGGCGACAAATATGTCGACCTCGACAGCGTGCCGCCAATGAAACTGGTGGCAGGCGTGGCGTGGGATGATCCGTCCGGCGTTTACGGTACAGCGCTGACAGCGACATTTGTGAAAGGCAAAAAAGCCGAAGCGACAAACCGTCAGAGCTACACCAACGCAGGTACGCCGATCACCAGCTCCACCACGGAATACATGAATGTTCCGGGTTACGGTATGGTGGATGCGACGGCTCACTGGCAGGTCGTTAAAAACGTCAAACTCAGCGGCGGTGTTTACAACATTACCGACCGTAAATACTGGGATTATCTGAGCAGCCGTACGCTGACAGAAACCACCAATCAGGATGCTTACAACAAAGCGCTGGCCGCCATGCCGGGCCGTAGCTTCCAGTTGGGCGTGAATGTTGATTTCTAATCGATAACCGGTAATCCCCTCAGGCGTCATGCAATTGCATGGCGCCTTTTTTTGTTTCACGCCAATAACCTGTTTTCACGCACATTCACAATTCGGGTGAGCCGCTACACTCAGGTTTTACCTGACCGAAATGTGAGATTACATGGAATTAATCAGAAAGCCGCTGGTGCTGGCTCTCGCGCTGCTGCTGTTACCGGCAGCCGTTTCAGCCACCACCACCCTGCGATATACCGATCACGAACCTCTCGGCGCGATGCGCACCCGTTTTATCCACAATGTCTTTTTTCCTGCCATCGAAAAAGAGTCTCAGGGTCGCCTGAAAATTGAAGAACACTGGGGCGGTGAACTCTCGACAGGTTATGACGCATTACGCACCGTCCGCGAGGGAAAAACCGCAGATATCGGCATTGTGGTGCCGGAATATGCGGCCAAAGAACTGCCGCTGCATCAGATTTTTAAAAGCTTTCCCGTCGGGCCTTCCGGCGATAAACAAATCGCTTTTTTCCGCCGTGTTTTCACCGAAATACCCGCCTTCCCTGCTGAATTAGAAAAAGCCGGCGTGGTGAACATCTTCTCTGCGACCGGTTATCCGGTGGCCTTTTTCAGCACACATCCGCTGAAAAATCTTGAGGATATTAAAGGGACCACCTGGCGTTCAGCCAGTTTCTGGCATCAGGATTTTCTGCGTAATGCCGGAGCCCTACCGGTGACGATGCCGTGGGGCCCGCAAACCGTAGAAGCCTTTAAGACCGGCACACTCGACGGCATTATGGTCAATGTCGACAGCGGGTATGACCTGAAAATTCAGAAAATGGCGCCTGAAGTTCTGGTCTCAAAAGAGCTGTGGCTGGGCCATGTTTATCTGCTGGTGATGAATCAGAAAGTGTGGAACGGACTGGCAGAGGAAGATAAAGCAGCCATCTCGCGCGCCGCGGAAATTGCGTATAAAACCGCAGGCACTGTGATGGACAGCAGTTTCGAACCACAACTGGATGCCCTGCGTAAAGACGGTGCGAATGTCCGTGTTCTGCGACACAGTGAAGTGGCGCACTGGCAGCAGGTTACCCGTTATCAGGACGCTCAGGCGCAGTGGGTGAAACAACAGGAAGCGCTGGACAATAAAGGCGCCGGGCCGGTGATGGAAAAAGTCAGCGCGATAATGGCGGATGCGATGAAACCCGACTGATCAGCGCTAAGCAGCAGGTGCCTCAGCGCGGTGGCGGTTGTCACGCGAGCCGGTTTCTCGTGTAAACTGAAAGCCAGCACCTGCAATGTCTGTAATCTGAGGAGTCATCAGAATGAATAAAGAACTCAACGAATTTGAACGTTTTGTTATTGAAAATAAAGGGACCGAGCGCCCTCACACCGGTGAGTATAACGAACACTTTTCACCGGGCCGTTATGTCTGCAAAAGATGTTCTGCGCCGCTGTATTCTTCCGAACATAAATTTGAATCTCACTGCGGCTGGCCCGCTTTTGATGACGAAATCCCTGGCGCGGTAGAGCGAGTGCCGGACGCCGATGGCCGCAGAACCGAAATCGTCTGCGCCAACTGCAAGGCGCATTTGGGCCATGTCTTTGAAGGAGAATATTTAACCGAGAAGAATCTGCGCCACTGCGTGAATTCCGTTTCAATGGTTTTTGAAAGCGCCGACGAGCAAGGGAATTACCACAAAGCAGAGTAAGCCTGTTACGCTAAATAAGGGCCGCACATCTCTCATGGGCTGCCCTTAATAGTGAGAACGTCACAATCGCCGCCAGTCTGTCACATCGCTTTCTTAAACATCCTGAAGAATGCATTAACGGATACATATCCCACAGAGTGGAAGTCACGCCGTGCGGTTAATCAGGGGGTTACCGCTGAATCATTATCTGAATTCAAAGTTTCGCGCTAATCTGTTGGCCTGAATTTTTACAATAAGACAGCACAGGAAGACAGGAAATGGACTCGCGTAAACCGCTGGACGGATTTGCCAGCAGCGTGATGGTTGGGCTCTGTATTATCTGGGGTGTGCAGCAGGTGGCGATTAAAAGCGCCGCGGCGGATATCACCCCGTTGTTGCAGGTGGCGCTGCGCTCGGGCATAGCGGGGCTGGCGGTCATGATCCTGATGCTTATCCGCCAGCGGAAAATCCCGTTCAGCGCACAGACACTCCGCCCTGGATTGCTGGTCGGTTTGCTGTTTTCCGTCGAGTTTATGTTTGTCGCCGAAGGCCTGCGGTTCACCACCGCCGCACATATGGCCGTTTTCCTGTACACCGCACCGATTTTCGCCGCGCTCGGCCTGCATTTTCTGGTGCCGGAAGAACGGTTGAGCCGCCTGCAATGGTCCGGCGTCGGCATCACCTTTCTCGGCGTAATTGTCGCGTTTCTCTTTGGCGGCAATAATGCCGCTGCACCGCAGGCCAGCAACATGTTGCTCGGCGATTTCTTCGGCCTGCTGGCGGGAGCCTTTTGGGGCATGACCACCATCGTGGTGCGGCGCAGCGCGCTATCTTCCGGCAGTGCCACCATGACGCTGTTTTATCAGCTGGCAGGCGCATTTGTTCTGCTCGGCGCGTTGGCGTTGCTGACCGGTCAGACGCAGTTTCGCCTCACGCCGGTTTCAGTCAGCAGCATGGTGTTTCAGACCGTGATCGTGACATTCGGCAGTTATCTGGCGTGGTTCAGCCTCATGCGCCGTTATCAGGCGTCGCGTCTGGGGATCCTCTCGTTTATGACGCCGGTTTTCGGCATTATTGCGGGCGTTGTTTTTCTGCATGAACCGCTGAAAATCAACTTTATCGCCGGTGCCTTACTGATCATGCTAGGAATTCTAACGGTGAGCGCCGAAGGAATGTTGCGTCAGTGGATAGCAAAAAGGCGTCAGGGGAAATTGCGTTAACGCCTGAATACAGGGAAAATTAATCCTGATCACTAAGCGCGCAACACTAAACAGCTACCCTGCCTGTCTGATCGTTTACCAATAAATGGAGTTTATCATCACCCGTTTTCATCACATCTCCGCGGTCACGGCCGTCAAAAAAACAGCTGCCCTGATGGGGCTGGCGCTGTTACTGGCCAGCTGTTCTTCCACGCCGCCGAAATCGCTGGTCACTCCGCTGCCGCCGGTGACCAAACAGCCATTGCCGGGTAAAGCCGCGCAGTCGCAGGAACCCGTGCGCGGTGTGTGGCTGGCGACGGTTTCCCGCCTCGACTGGCCGCCGGTATCCTCGGTCACAGCCAGCAGCCCGTCGGCACGGATCAGCCAGCAGAAAAAGGCGCTGACGGACAAACTTGATAAGCTGAAAAGTCTCGGGATTAACACCGTGTTCTTCCAGGTGAAACCAGATGGCACGGCGCTGTGGGCCTCTAAAATCCTTCCGTGGTCGGATACCCTGACCGGAAAAATCGGGCAGGATCCGGGCTATGACCCGTTGCAGTTCATGCTCGATGAAGCGCACAAGCGTGGCATGAAAGTTCACGCCTGGTTTAACCCTTACCGCGTGTCGGTCAACACCAAACCCTCTACGGTGACGGAGCTGAACAACACGCTGCCGCTGCATCCGGCCAGTGTATTTGTGCTGCACCGCGACTGGATCCGCACCGCCAGCGACCGCTTTGTGCTCGACCCCGGTATCCCCGAAGCGCGCGACTGGATAACCAGCATCGTGGCCGAAGTGGTGTCGCGTTATCCGGTCGATGGCGTTCAGTTTGATGACTATTTCTATACGGAAGCGCCGGGTTCGGCGCTCGACGATAACCTGACATTCAGACGCTACGGACAGGGATTTGCTTCGAAAGCCGACTGGCGCCGCCATAATACCCAGCTGCTGATCGAGCAGGTTTCGCGCACCATTAAACAGCTCAAGCCTGGCGTAGAATTTGGCGTCAGTCCGGCAGGCGTGTGGCGCAATGTGTCGCATGACCCGGCCGGTTCCCGCACCTCGGGCGCGGCGGCCTATGATGAAGCCTATGCCGACACCCGTCTCTGGGTGCAGCAGGGTTTGCTCGATTACATCGCACCGCAGCTCTACTGGCCTTTTGCCCGCAAAGCCGCCCGTTATGATGTGCTGGCGCAGTGGTGGGCCGATGTGGTGAAACCGACCCATACGCGCCTCTACATTGGGGTCGCGCTGTACAAAGTGGGTGAGCCTTCAAAAAGTGAACCGGACTGGATGATTAACGGCGGCGTGCCTGAACTGAAAAAACAGCTCGATATGAACGAATCTAACCCGCAAATTCAGGGCACCATTCTGTTCAGGGAAAACTACCTCAACCAGCCGCAGACGCAGGAAGCCGTCAGTTATCTGAAACAACGCTGGGGAAGTTAAAAACTCGAGAACCCGCCTGAATGGCGTGACCTTCACAGTTATTAAAAAAGGCTCAACACGTTAAGCAACGTATTGAGCCTTTTTGTTTACGATTTTTTCACGAAGACTGGAAAACCTGAAAACTTAGTTTTCTTCCAGCTTCAGCGTGGTTTCACGTTTAAGGATCACGCGTAAAACAAAGTAATAAACGACGCCGATTGCCAGCCAGCTCAGGCCGAGAATTTTGGCTTCCCAGTCCATTTCGTAAATAACAAACGCAATGATACAAAAACCAATGACCGGGAACAGCAGGTGCAGCACCAGATTGCGGGATTTCTGGCGGATAATGTAGTGATTAATCACCGCAACATGCAGCACCAGAAAGCCCATCAGTGCGCCGAAATTGACCAGACGGCTGAGATTGTCGATATTGCCGTTAAACCACAAGCCTGAACACAAAGAGATCAGCCCGACCAGCAATGTACTGACATACGGCGTTTTGTAACGCGGATGCACTTTCGCCAGCAGTTTAGGCAGCTGTTTGTCACGCGCCATCGCGAAAAGAATTCGCGAGACGGCAGCCTGTGCGACCAGCGCGTTTGCGATACCCCAGGAGATAGCCGTGGACCAAATGGTGGCTTGTTTCAGCCACTCGCCACCGGCCAGATTTGCAGTCTCGTAGAAAGCCGTATCCAGGCTGGAGAACTTCATGCCAACGGCTAAATCAGCGGCGATCCAGGTCTGCAAGATAAAGAGCACCCCCACCAGCAATAATGCGCCGAGAGAAGCTTTACCTACCGTATCCACGCCGCCTTTGGTTTCTTCAGACAGGGTCGAAATACCGTCAAAACCGAGGAAGGACAATACGGCAATGGATACCGCACCCACGACCAGTGGCAGACTGAATTTATCGGCGTTATACAGAGGTTCCAGCGTTAAGTGACCTGCCCCGACGCCGGAATACAGCGCAATCAGACCCAGCACCACAAAAATGCTCAGGATAATGATTTCGGCAAACAGGATGTAGTTATTGGCCTTCGCCGTAAACTGGATCCCCACCAGATTGACCACACTGTTGAGCGCAATAAAACCGACGATCCATGCCCACGAAGGCACGTCCGGTAAGACCGGTGCCAGTGCCGCCGCACTGACGATATAAAGCAGCGAAGGCACCAGAATATAGTCAAGCAGGATAAGCCAGCCGGCAAAGAAACCTACCGTTTCGTGAATACCACGCTGTGCGTAGGCATAAACGGAACCCGAAACCGGGAAAGCGCGTGACATGGCCCAGTAACTCATGGCGGTGAAAAACATCGCCACCATGCCTATCAGGTAAGCCAGTGCCACCATGCCATTCGAGCCTTCCCACACGTAGCCAAACACGCCAAAAGGCGCGATGGGCACCATGAAAATCATCCCGTAGACCAGCAAATCTTTCAAAGTCAGTGTTCGGTGTAACTCTTGTTTATAACCAAATTGTTCGACAGACATCAATATTCCTCAATCTTCAACTTCAGCTGTGCAGCCACTGTTTTCGGCAGTGCAAACCGGCAGGTTTTTAACGGGTCAACCACCTGACAGATTTGTAAATCACCGGTGATGCTCAGCAAGTTGATGGCATCAGGCAGACTGACATCTGTGTTATCGGTAATAAAATGCGCCATATTGCGCGTGGCGATATTCGCGGCGTCGTCCAGCGTTTTTGCCGAAGCGAGTGTGAAAAGGGTGTCGCTGTTTTCCAGCATCGGAGTCGGTAATTTCCGGTTTTTAATCACCCGGAGATTGACGACAACTTCGCCGGGAATTTCCAGTCCGCAGACAGAGACTTCACCATCCCCCATTGCGGCATGTAAATCGCCCAGCGCAAACAATGCACCCGGGACATTAACCGGTAAATAGAGCGTGCTGCCGGCGGTGATCATTTTGCAATCCATATTGCCGCCATGGCTGTCCGGCGTACCGCAGGAAATAGCCTCTCCGGCCGGGGCAACGCCGATGACACCGATCATGGGGTTGATTGGGAAACGCACCCCGCCCGGCAGATGCGCCATGCCTTTTTCAACAGGAACAGTCAGGATGCGCGGTTCGGTCAGTTCATCCCCGATGACGCCCAAATCCGGTGCGGTGACCATGACCGCCTGATTTCCACGCATGGCAATATGCTTGATTTCAACGCGCAACACGTCGCCAGGTTCAGCACCTTCGACAAAAACCGGGCCGGTTGCCGGGTTGATTCGCTGCCAGTCCAGTTCATTAAATTCGGCCTGCTCAGACTGGATCTGATCAGAAAAGCAGTCGCAGGTTTCGAAGCTCACATCGCTGCCGCTGGTGAGGGTTGCAGCAGGAGGATTCTCGCGGGACATCGCATAAACCAGATGGGTGTTATCAATTCTTAACATAGTCGCCCTGTAACGTTTAAAGTGTTTTCCATTCTGTTATTCGGCTTACAGTTATTTCGACTGCTAATCACCTTTCTCAGAGTCCATATATGTTGCTATTTTCACAGAGTGCAGTGTTATTACTTATTATTTCAGGCGTAATTCCAGCATCCTCTGCGGGGTGTATTTATCGCATAAAATGATGCTCTGCATATTCGGGGATAATAAATATAGAAAACCTTTCAGAGCTGCAAGCGTTATTTAAATATGTACATTTAACGCGCGCGTCATTTTATTTATTGAAAATACAAATTCGTATTAATGGGTCTGGTCATACATCTATTCAGGATGCAGCGTCGGGTTTTACGATGACAGATACCTGCTATTTCGGAAATACATAATAGGTTGGTCATAAATAACAGGTTTTTCTTCTCCCCCCTCCCTGCTCGTCAATATTCAAAAACGTGACCCAGGTTTTGAAAAAGACATCCCGCGTCAAAAAGTGTTGACCCTCTGGCTGATAAATGTACATTCACAACTTAGTTACATAAAAGAAACATATATTCCATAATAATGAAACAAACAGGTGATAAATATGTCCAGAACTCTGCACTATTTCTTTGCCATCCTGATGACGCTCACCAGTGTCAGTGCATACGCCCAGGCTGAACCGACCAAGGGCGGTATCATTAATATCGCCATGATAGGCGAGCCCCCAACGCTCGATCCGATGATGTCCACCGCCGATCTGGTTGGCACCATCACTCAACATATTTTTGAAACGCTCTATACCTTTGATGAGAAATGGCAGGTCATTCCGCTGCTCGCCAGCCAGATGCCCGCCATTTCTGATGACGGGAAAACGTATGTGATCCCATTACGTCAGGGGGTGACGTTCCAAAATGGTCAGCCGATGACGTCAAAAGATGTCCTGGCTTCGCTGCAACGCTGGGAGAAAGTCGCCAGCCGCGGGCGTCAGACGGCAGAAACTATCACCGATATTTCTGCCCCGGATGACCACAGCATCAAAATAGTCCTGAAACGACCTTATGCGCCTTTGCTGGCCCTGCTGTCGCTGAACAATTCCGCGGCGGTGATCATGCCTGAAGCGCAAACCCGGCAAACGCCGCTGACCGAATTTATCGGCACAGGCCCTTATCAGCTGAAATCTCATCAGGCCGATCGTTTTATCCAGCTGACCCGATATGAGGGGTATCACAACCAGGCAGGAGAACCCGATGGCTACGGCGGTGCCCGCAAGCAATATCTGGATGAAATCCGTTTTGTTCCGGTAGCTGATCCGAATACCCGCATTGAAAGCGCTGTTTCCGGGCAGTTTGCTTACGTTGATTCTTTGCCGGTGGAATCGTTCGACAAGATTAAAAACGGCAAAGATAAACCCGTGTTGCTCAAACCGTATGGCTGGCCGGTATTTGTGATGAATTCCAGGCAAGGGCTGACTTCAGACATCCTGATCCGCAAGGCCATTCAGGCCGCACTGGCGCCGCAGGACATGATGACAGCAGCCTTTGGTTCGCCGGAGTTCTTCAGCACTGACGGTGCCATGTACCCGAAAGACAGTATCTGGCATACCGAAGCAGGCACTGCGCCCTATAAACCGATGGGTGATACCGCTAAAGCGCAGCAGCTGTTGAAAGAGGCGAAGTATCATGGACAAACGCTGCGTATTCTGACCAGCCGCCAGTACGAATTTCACTATAAGCTGGCGCAGGTGGCACAGGCTTATCTGCAAGCGGCGGGTTTTAAAGTTCAACTCGACGTAGAAGAGTGGGCTTCCCTGACGCAGAACCGCGCCAATCCTGAACGCTGGGATATGTACATTACTCACAGCCCTTTCCTGCCGGAACCGTCCCTGACCGGCATCATGTCTGACACCTCACCAGGCTGGTGGGTCAGCGACAAAAAACATGCGGCCTTACAGGCATTTAACAGCGAAACCGATCCTCAGAAACGCATCGCACTGTGGGCGAACGTGCAGAAAGCCATTTACGAAGATGTGCCGATGTTTAAGGTCGGTAACTTCAATGCGCTGGCGGCTCAGTCTCCGGCATTGAAGGGCGTGAGACCTTCGCCGTGGCCTTATTTCTGGAACGCCTATCTCACCCAATAATCGCCGGGACTTAACATGTTACGTTCAATATTGAATCGTTTGTTTGGCATGCTGGTGGTCATGACGCTGGTGGTCTCGCTGGTGTTCCTGATCGTCCACATCACCCCCGGCGATCCGGCGGCGGTGATGCTGGGGCCGGATGCGACAGGGGCTGATATTGCGGCGTTGCGGGATCAGCTGGGGCTCAATGCCCCGCTTTTGCAACAGTTTGCCCACTATATCGGCGGCGTGTTGCAAGGAGATCTCGGGCGTTCGATATTTCTCAATATTCCGGTGACGCAAGCCCTGTGGCAACGCGCCGAACCGACCTTTTTCCTGACCATTATGGCGCTGCTGATCGCCACACTTATCGCGTTGCCGGTAGGCATTTTGTCCGCTTATTACCGGGGCTCGCTGTTTGATCAGGTTGCCACGGGGGTCGCCATGCTGTCGGCCAGCGTGCCGTCATTCTGGCTGGGTTTGCTGTTCATTCAGTTTTTTGCCGTCAGGCTGGGGTGGTTTGATACCTCAGGTTACGGCGGGCCCGATGCCTCTTTCACCCAGCGGATGCAGCATCTGGTGCTGCCTGCGCTGTCACTTGGCGTGGTTTCCTCTGCACTGATCATGCGTTTTACCCGCGCCAGCATGCTCGACGTGCTCAATGATGATTACGTTCGCACTGCGCGTGCCAAAGGGCTGTCCGAATTTCGCGTTGTCGTAAAACATGCCTTCAAAAACGCATTGATCCCCGTCGTTACGGTGATTGGCCTGACGGCGGCGCTGCTGATTTCCGGCGCTATCGTCACCGAAACGGTATTCGGGCTTCCCGGCGTGGGCAGCCTGACCGTTTCCGCGGTATTGCGCAGGGATTATCCGGTTATCCAGGGCACGCTGCTGGTGGTTTCTGGCCTCTACGTGCTGATGAATTTCGCCGTAGATATGTTGTATTTGTGGGTTGACCCGAGGGTACGTCGCTAATGTCTATGTCATCAATTGCAGTGGCCCGCCATTCCCGCCATGACTCATTAATGTGGCAATTAATGTCGCGCCCGACCACGGCAATCGCACTGATTTTACTGGCGGTTATCGTGGTCAGTGCGGTGCTGGCGCCCTGGGTTGCCCCTTTCTCACCCAGCCAGCTGGCCATTATGCAGCGCCTGAAAAGCCCGGAAGCCACGCATCTCTTCGGCACCGATGAACTGGGGCGCGATATCTTTTCCAGAATGCTGTTCGCCGGGCAGACGTCTCTGAGCGTGGGGATCTCCGTCGTGGTATTTACCTCGGTCACCGGCGTTTTACTGGGTCTGCTGGCAGGATATTTCCGTGCGCTGGACGCGCCAATATCGCGCCTGATTGACGCGATGATGGCGTTTCCGGACATTCTGCTGGCGATTGCACTGGTCGCCGCGCTGGGGCCGTCGGCCACCAATGTGGTGATTGCCCTCGGCATCGTCTACACGCCGCGTATGGCCAGGGTTATCCGCGCTTCGACACTGGTTATTCGTGAACTGCCGTATGTCGAAGCGGCAAAAGCACTGGCGGTACCGACGCCGGTCATTTTGTATCGCCATATTTTGCGCAACCTGACTTCACCACTGCTGGTGCAATGTACCTTCATTTTTGCCAACGCCATTCTTGCAGAGGCCGGTTTGTCATTCCTCGGCGTGGGTATTTCTCCCGACATCCCGACATGGGGAACCATGATCAGCCAGGGCCGTCAGTATATCGATCAGGCGGGTTGGATCATGCTGTTCCCGGGCGTTGCCATCGTGATTACCGTGCTCTCGCTGCAATTACTGGGTGACGGATTGCGCGATTTACTCGATCCCCGACTTTCAAAAGGTGCCTGATGAACACTCACAACACACAATCTGAAGAAGCTTTACTGATCAAAGCGGTCAGGCCGATAGGTTTCGGCCCGGTTTCCAATGCGCTTAATGGCTGCATTGATGTGCTGATCGGCAGGAACGGGCAAGTGATACGAACCGCCGCTGAAATCCGCCCGGAAAAAGACGTGGAAGTGATCAACGGCAACCGCTGCTGGCTGTCCCCTGGCTGGACCGATTTGCATACGCATATCTGGTACGGCGGCACAGACATTTCCATCCGGCCTGAAATTTGTGGTTTGTCCCGGGGAGTCACCACGCTGGTCGATGCCGGTTCTGCCGGGGAAGCCAATTTTCACGGTTTGCGTGAACTGATTATTGAGCATGCCAGCGAAGACATTTTTGCCTTTCTGAATCTGGGTTCCATCGGTCTGGTGGCCTGTAACCGTGTCAGTGAACTGACCGGGCTGGCGTCGGTGGATATCGACCGCATTGCCGCCACCGTCGAAGCTAACCGGGATCTGATTGTCGGCTTAAAAGTGCGCGCCAGTGGCACCATTACCGCAGGCTGGGATATCGCGCCGGTTAAACTGGCGAAGAAGCTGGGACGGATCCTGAAATTGCCGGTTATGGTGCACGTTGGCGAACCGCTGCCGCTGTACGACGACGTGCTTAAAACGCTGGGCGAAGGTGACATTATTACCCATTGTTTTAACGGCAAAATCGGCGGTTCGATTCTGGAAGATGAAGAGCTGTACCGGCTGGTGGAAGAATCACAGCAGCGGGGCGTGGTGATGGATGTCGGTCACGGTGGCGCGTCGTTTTCGTTTGAAGTCGCCAGAGCCGCGCTGAGCAATAAACTGCTGCCGGACACCATTTCCACCGACATCCACAAGCGTTCTATGCCGGGCTCGGTATGGGATATGTCCACCACCATGTCGAAATTGTTGTCATTAGGCATGCCGCTGGAAGACGTGATCCGCGCGTCCAGCACCCGGCCACGTGAGGTGATACGCCGTCCGTATCCTGCGATGCTCGAGCAGGGCGCGCGCGCCAATTTCACCCTGTTTGAACTCAATGATTCTGACCTGATTGTACGAGACTCAAAAGGGGTTCCCAGCGCACTTAAACAGGTATTTGACCCGCGCTTCACCGTGCTGGGCGCACAGCACTGGACGGCGTCACGTTATCAGCCCGCAGAACATGCGCCGCGCTGCACTTGCGGGGGGCATGTATGAGTCCGGCAAAAGAGGATGACGTCATTTTATCGGTCAGGGATTTGCAAACTTGTTTCACCACGAAACGCCAGAATGTCACCCCCGTTGACGGAGTGACGTTTGACCTCAAGCGGGGGCAGACGCTGGCGATTGTCGGGGAATCCGGTTCCGGGAAATCAGTCACCAGCCTGTCAGTCATGGGATTACTGGGGAAAAACGGCCATGTCTCCGGCGGCGAAATTCTCTACCGCAACCGGCAACAGGAACAATTACGTCTGGACAGGTTCACTGCCGGGCAATATCGGAAGGTGCGCGGTAAAGAAATTGCGATGATTTTTCAGGAGCCGATGACCAGCCTGAATCCGCTCTTTACTGTGGGAGATCAGATAATGGAAATGATCACCCTGCATCAGCCCATGTCAAAAAAGGAAGCGCGGCGCAGTGCTATCGAAATGCTGGAGAAAGTCGAAATTCCGGCGGCGGCCACCCGGATTGACGATTATCCGCACAGCATGTCCGGCGGGATGCGCCAGCGCGTCATGATTGCACTGGCACTCTCCTGCAACCCTGCCCTGCTGATTGCCGATGAGCCAACCACCGCGCTGGATGTAACCATTCAGGCGCAGATCCTCGACCTGCTCAAACGCCTGCAAGCTGATCTGGGAATGAGCATTATCTTTATCACTCATAATCTCGGCGTCGTGGCAGAAATTGCCCAGGATGTGGTGGTGATGTACGCCGGAAGAGTCGTGGAACACGCACCGGTTGAAACGCTGTTTTCACATCCGGGACACCCTTACACCCGTGGTTTGCTGGCCTGCACGCCGAATAATCATAACGCTCCGGATGATGGCTCGCGCGGCGAACTTTACGCCATCCCCGGAGCCGTGCCTTCTTTAAGCGAGTTACCGGCTGGATGCGCGTTTTCTCCACGCTGTGAGTATGTGAGCAATGACTGTCTGGTTGCCCGGCCAGCGCTGCGCTGCGTGGGTAAAAATACCTGGTCACGCTGCATAAGGAGTGAAACGTTATGAGTGGTTCTTTAACTTCTCAGCCCGCGCCACTGCTGCGCGTCGAAGGTTTATGCCAGTATTTTAAAACGCAAGATGGCCGCACGGTTCACGCCGTTGAAGCGCTGACGTTTGACATCAAACGCGGCCATACCGTCGGGCTGGTCGGGGAATCTGGTTCAGGAAAAACCACCGCAGGGCGGGCTATTTTACGCCTGCTGGAACCGACCGCCGGACAGGTGTTTTTCAACGGGACCGATGTGCTGTCCCTGCCGTCGAAAGAGATGAAACGCTACCGGCAGAAAATGCAGATCATCTTTCAGGATCCTTTTTCCAGCCTGAATCCCCGGATGCGTGTTTCTCAGATCATCGGTGAAGCGCTGAATACTGCCGGTTACCCCAAAGGAGAGGCACGAAAAGCGCGCGTAGAAGAGCTGTTGCAACGCGTGGGGTTACAGGCAGAGCACGCGGATCGTTATCCGCATGAGTTTTCCGGCGGTCAGCGCCAGCGTATTGGTATCGCCCGCGCCATCGCCGTCGAACCTGATTTTATCGTGGCGGATGAATCGGTTTCAGCGCTGGATGTGTCGGTGCAGGCTCAGGTGCTGAACCTGCTGGGAGAACTGCAACGCTCTCTGGGATTAACCCTGTTATTCATCGCACACGATCTGACCGTCGTGGAATACCTGTGTGATGAAGTGGTTGTGATGTATCTCGGTCGCGTTATGGAACGCGGGCCTTGCCGGGAAGTCTATGCCCGTCCGCGCCATCCCTATACTCAGGCCTTACTTTCTGCCGCACCGGTGCCGGATCCGACCCGGAAAAAACAGCGCATCGTGCTCAGGGGCGATATTCCCAGCCCTATTTCTCCGCCTTCCGGCTGCGTATTCCGCACCCGTTGCCCTTATGCGACAGCGCTTTGTGCAGCGGATGTGCCCGCCGAACAGCACGTCAGCGATGAACATTGGGTGAGCTGCGTGCGCCTGCATGAACTAAACCTTCAGGAACAAGGAAGACACGATAATGCATACCAATAACCGGCAGAGTATGCCTTACCAGCGGCTGGCGGAGATGGGTATTGTTTTGCCGGTTTCTCCTGCACCCGTTGCCAATTTTAGTTCTCACGTCATCTCAGGTAATTTGCTGTTTCTTTCCGGTCAGGGCCCGGTGGGCGCGGATAACAGCAAACAGCGTGGCAAAGTCGGGCGCGATATTTCTGCTGAGGACGCTTATCAGCACGCCAGACTGACCGGCATCAATCTGCTGGCGGTGATGCATGAAGCACTGGGGGATTTAGGGCGTGTGAGACAAGTGGTAAAACTGCTGGGAATGGTGAATGCCGACAATGAATTTAGCGATCACCCCAAAGTAATTAACGGCTGCTCGGATTTACTGGTCGGCGTTTTCGGTAAACAGGGGATCCACGCCCGCTCCGCCGTCGGTTTCTCTTCATTGCCAGATCAAATTACAGTCGAAATTGAAGCGATCGTCGAATTCGAATAAACCTGCGGAGAACGGTAAAGATGAAAAATACTGAACTGGCACAGGCCTTACAGCTGACACCGGTCATCAACGTGGCCGGAACCATGACCTATCTGGGTTCCTCCATTGTCGTGCCTGAGGCGATTGAAGCCATACAGAAAATTCTGCCGGAATTCGTCAGGATGGAAGAATTACAGCGTTTTGCCAGCGGCGTGATTGCGCAGCTGACCGGCGCAGAGGCGGGTTTTATTACGGCTTCCTGCGCGTCCGGGATTTCGATGGCGGTCGCAGGCTGCCTGACTCAGGACAACCTGCTGGCTATCGAACAGCTGCCGGAACTCAGCACGCCAAAAAACGAAGTGGTGGTACAGGCGGGTCATCTGGTCAGCTATGGCGCGCCGGTGGAACAGGGCATCCGTCTGACCGGGGCAAAATGTGTGCGTGTCGGTTACGCGACGCAATGTTCTGCTTATCATCTCAGGCAAAGTATTAATGAACGGACGGCGGCGGCGGTGTATGTCGTGTCGCACCACGTTGTCGATCACGGGCAGTTGCCCTTAGCGCTTTTTTGCCAGATTGCCCACGAACAAGGGGTTCCGGTCATTGTGGATGCCGCTTCTGAGTACGATTTACAGCGTTTCCTGGCCGATGGCGCAGATATCGTGATTTACTCCGGGCATAAGTTTCTGGGGGGGCCGACATCCGGCATTGTGGCCGGTAAAAAATCCTGGGTGCGCTATGCCTGGTTACAAAATCGCGGCATCGCCCGCGGTATGAAAGCGGGCAAAGAGAGTGTTTATGGCACGATTGCCGCGTTACAGGCGTGGGAAAAGCGCGATCATCACGCCATCCGCGAGCGGGAAAACCGGGCGCTAACACTGTGGATGAGCGGCCTGCAAAACCTGAAAGGTATCCGGGTTTCGCTGGAAGCCGATCCGACCGGAAATCCGCTGACACGCTGTAAAATTGAGACTGACCCGGTGCAGGCGAAGATCACCGCCTGGGATCTGAGCAGCGCCCTGGCGGCAGGAAAACCGGCGGTTATCGTTCGTGATCATCAGGCGGAACTGGGCTATTTTTATCTCGACCCCTGCAATCTCCATCCTGAGCAGGAGCACATTGTGCTGACACGGATTGTCGATGAACTTGATAACGCGCAGCGCGCGCCTGAACCGATAATTACCGATTTCGGGCAATACCTGTTACAACGTGAGCAGTCCATATTACGCTGGCCTGATTAACCGCAACGAGATAAACATGACTCAGGAAAATGAAGAGCAGTCACCGCAGCAAAGGCGACCACGCACCAGCGGCATAGACCGCGCGATACAGGTGTTAGACCTGCTGCAACAGCAGCAACAGTCGCTGACCTGTTATGAGATGGCGAAAGCGGTGGGCGCACCGCTGTCGACCATCTATTCTGTCGTAGACGATTTGGTCAAAAAATCGATGCTCGAACGTCAGAAAAATGGGCTGATATGGCTCGGACCGCGTCTTTACTACTACGGCTTATCTTATGGCCGTAATCTGGATTTGCTGACCGTGGCGACACAAGAAATGGAAAATCTCAGCCGGCAATGCGGGGAAGTGATCCAGATTTGTGGCCGTGACGACGATAAAATGGTGGTGCTGGCAATGGCCGAAGGACGCGATCATTTTCAGGTATCCTCCAGGGTCGGGACGCGCATTCCGCTGAACTGGTCTGCCTCCGGGCGTTTACTGGTGGGGCATCTGAGTCTGGAAGAAAGGCTGGCACTGTTTACAACGTCTGCACCGCCCTCACCCACCGGAAAGGCCGAAACCGATCCACAGCGCCTGGCGCAAAGTGCTTTCACCGCACTGGAACAACGTTTGTCGATTCAGGCCAACGAATCTGATTTCTCGGTAGCCTGCATTGCTTCGCCCATTTGTGACAGCAGCGGGGCATGTCGTGCCACCATTTCAATTGTCGTTCCCGCCAGCAAGGTGGATCAGACCCTCCCGGACTTGCGGGCGCTGGCGCAAAATGGGGCAGAAATGATTGAAACCCGGCTGGGATGGCGGCCACTGCTGGCCTGAGCCCTCCCGTTGTCAGCGCCATAAATATTATCTCTCCGGTTATCCACGCCAGAAAAAGCGGGAAAACAGTATTAATACCGGATAGATTTCCAGACGCCCCAAAATCATCGCGGCGCACATCAGATATTTTGCGCCGCTGTTGAGCGTGTCAAAGGTCGAAGCCGTTGCGCCAAAACCCAGCCCCATGTTGTTGATACAGGCGGCAACGGTAGCAAACGACGTCATCAGGTCATAGCCCATCAGGCTCAGCGCCCAGACAAAGAAAACACTGATCAGGATATACAGGAAGAAGAAACTCCACACTGAACGTAACACGCGTTCGGTGACGACGCTACCGCCGACGCGGATCGGCAGCAGCGCGCGCGGATGCGAAAGCTGATGCACTTCCTGACGGGTTTGTTTAAACATCACCAGAAAGCGCAGCGCCTTGATGCCCCCGCAGGTCGAACCTACGCAGCCACCGAAAAAACTGGCCATGAGCAAAAGCACAATGACATTTGATGGCCAGCTGGCGTAATCGCCGGTGGCCAGACCATTGTCGGTAATCATCGAACTGGTGAGGAAGAAGGCGTGAACCAGGCTGTCCTGCAGGTTATACATCCCGGCATGCCAGACCTGCAAGGCAACGATCAATACGATAATAAAGGTGACCAGCAGGAAAAAACGCAGCTCAGCGTTTTGCCGGAAGGGTTGCAGCGTTCGCCGGGAAAAGGCGATAAACCAGACGGTAAAGTTAATCCCCGATAACAGGGAAAATGCGCCGGCCACCAGCTCAATTGCGTTGCTGTGATAATAGCCGATGCTTTCATTGTGCGTCGAAAAACCGCCCAGAGAAACCGTAGACAAACCGTGACAAAGGGCGTCAAAAGCAGGCATCCCGGCCATCATATAAGCAGCCGAACAGGACAGCCCCAGCAATACGTATGTCAGCCAGAGAGTCCGTGAAGTATCGGCAAGACGTGGCGTCAGACGCTCTTCTTTAAACGGCCCCGGCATTTCCGACTGATACAGTTTTGCGCCACCAATTCCGAGTAAGGGCAGAACGGCCACGGCCAAAACAATGACCCCCAATCCGCCAATAAAATTGAGCTGTGCGCGGTAATAAAGATACGTTTTTGACAACCCGCTGACATTGCCGATCACCGTTGCACCGGTCGTTGTGATCCCCGACACCCCTTCAAACAGTGCATCCGCAAAACTCAGCCCCAGCGTTTCATCCAGCCACAGCGGCATGGCGCTTATCAACGAAAACAGCAGCCAGAACAAGACGATGATAATAAATCCGTCGCGGGTCTTAAGCTGTATACCGCTGCGTTTGGTAAACAACCATGCCAGGCCGCCCACCACGAAAAATGTCAAAAATGTCGATAAAAAAACAAAGTAGCTGCGGTCCTTGTCAAACAACGCGACCAGCATCGGAGGCAGCATGGAAAAGCTGTAGAGAAAGACCAAAAAACCACAAAGATGAACCACGACCTGAAGTCTGGGGATCCTCAATAAAGATAAACGCTGCAAATCACGACTCCGGTGAACTCTGATTCTTATAAATGTACTGAGCTGTATTAAAGCTTAAAAACAACAAAAGGAAAGGAGTAAAAGGGTCAATGAAGTAAATTAATATTACATCCATGAAAATAGCCCCGCATACTGCCTGCCCTTAATTGACAGACATGCGATTGATAAAACCGGACTGATGTAAAACCGACCTGCAGACACTGAAGAAATAGTTATCTTTTCGCTTTTTTTGTATGAAGATTTTTAAATATTAACTCCACCCAAAAAAATCCTCTTTCTTCAGACGCATCGGCGTAATCGGCATTCCGTAAAAATCTGTGGTGGGACCGGTGATAACCCCGCCCAGGTCACTGATGATTTTTACTGTTGAATCCCGCGCATCGAGCAGTATTTTATCCGTTTGCGTTAACATTTCCCTGAGTGAAACCCGCGCCAGTTGCTTACCAATCCCCATTGCGCGATAGCAGGGGTCCACCGCAAACCTTCCCCAGTGCCAGTGATTATTTTCCTGCCAGCCAGAGACAGTGCCCAGAATATATTCACCTGAGCGGACTATCCAGCACTGACTTTTCAACTGTGGCGGTAATGAAATCAGTTGTTCCGGAATATTCTGTTCCTGCGCAAACGTTTCAGTTAATAGTCTCATCACTTCCGGCTGGTAATGACTGCGTATCATTTCTATTTGTATTCTGTCCTGATTGCGCGAAGCGTTCCGCCGGAAGGTATTTATTCTCAGTGTCCGCAATCCCGTTATAATTTTCTGCGCATCCTGTAATTCCATTTCATCATTAACAAATGAAAAGGCGTTATCCGCAGCGCCATCTGCTTGCGCTAATTTCTGCACACCTGCCGCCGTCAGCTGAAAACTTTTGAGACGTTTATCCTCAGTTCCGGCAATTGTCTCCACGTAATTCTTACCTGCCAGCGCATTCAGCGTCCGGCTCAGTGACGCTTTATCCATGCTCAGTTGCAGGCACAATTCAGCAAAAGGCGTCACGCCGTTTTTAGACAAATAGGTCAGCAGATGCGCCTGCGTCAGGGATAAACCCGAATCAAAACAGTTTTTATCCAGCAGCCCCAGTTCTCTGACAAGATAGCGAAGTTCGGTACGAATCGAATGAATGGCCGACATGGTTAACCCTGATAGTTGATAGTATCAACAAAACTAAAGGGTCATTATTATTCTGTCAAGGAACTGGTTGAAGGCACGGAACATCGACGTTTTCGCCCCCGTCCCTGAGGCAGCGGCTCCCTGATGCTTAGATGAGAGCAAACTGTCCTTCAGGCTGATGAGTGAGTTAAACAATCTGTCGTTGTCCCGCTTCTGCGGAAGTTTCATACGATGTATTTGCGTAGCTTGCGAGTTTTATGACGGCAAAGACCGTAATCAAACAACAGACGGCGAGGTAGCCCGAAACATAATGAGAACTACCATCCGCATACTGGACCAATAATGCACAAATCAGTGGCGTAGGTCCGGCGATAAGCATGCTGTTGAGTTCACGAGCCACGCTGATCCCCGAGAAACGGTATTCTGTAGGAAAGATTTTCGCCAGCAGCAATCCCTGCGGGCCTGCCATACCGCCGAAACCCACAATGAAGCCAATACTCATCCCCAGAGTGATCCACTCCATACTTTTTGTGTCCAGAAGAATAAACAGTGGCCACGCAAACAACGCCGTAAAAATCGCACTCAGAATATAAACCTTCGCTGCACCAAATTTATCCGCCAGCCATCCCATAATGGGCGCACTGATCACGCCGCACAGCGCAGCAATAAGCAGCGCCGTCAGCGCTTGTGATTTCGCAATACCTAAGGTGTTTGTCATATAACTCAGACTAAATGCGCTGAGGATATAGACATTCGCATTATGGCCGGTGACCGCCAGGAAGCCATAGATCAGCTGACGGGGATAGCGCGTGATCAGCATTTTTAGCGGTAATTTATGCTCTTTCTTATCCTGCTCAGCCTTTTTCATTACTTCTAAATATTCTGGTGTTTCATCCAGTTGCCGACGAATGTACAGCGCAATGACAAATAATACGGCTGAAGACAGGAAGGGTATACGCCAGCCCCAGCTGATGATATCCGTTTCCGAAAGCTGGGAAACACCGAGGAATGCCAGGCTGGCAAACATGATGCCCACGACCGTTGAGGATTGCAGCAGTGCGGTGAAAAAACCGCGCAGACGAACGGGGGAATATTCGTAAACCAGCGTAACGGCACCGGCATATTCAGCACCGGCGCCGAATCCCTGCACCATGCGCATCAGCACCAGTAAAATGGGGGCCAGGATCCCGATCTGCGCATATCCTGGCAGCAACCCAATCGTTACGGTACCTAATCCCATCAGGGAAATGGAAAAAATCAGCGCCGGCTTACGACCGAAACGATCGCCAAAGTGTGAAATCAAGACCCCGCCCAGCGGACGCATGATGAAACCAATGGCAAAGGTGGCAAACGCAGCCAGAACCCCGGCGGTCTCTGACAACTCGGGGAAGAAAATATGATTAATGATCAGCCCGGCAGCGGCACCGTAAAGTGCATAGTCGAACCACTCAATAATCGTACCAATGACAGAGGCGACAACGGCTTTTGTGACGCCCGCCTTTTGGGGAGTTCTCATAGTATGAACCATAGCTGTATTCCTTGGTGTCGGTGATAAAAGCTGTGTGGACTTCAGCGACTGGTGATGGGAAGAGGCATACTGAGCCCCTGTTCTGCCGCCAGTTGGCTGAGCGTTTCGATCAGGGATTCGGATAACGGGACTCCGTTTCGCTGCCCTTCTGCCAGCGTCGCCAGACCACGCTCACCCGGCAACCTCACGCGTTTTATGCCGGGTTTCGGCGGCGAGTCGTGGCAAGCCTGAACTAACGCGTCAATTTGTTTCAGGTAAGCGTCGTTACCCGCCATGGCGGCAGGTGAATGCAAGGTAATGGTTATGGCAGCGCTCCAGCCCTCATTGACTTCGCCCCGTCCCCGCCCGCCCAGGCAACCGGAGAGGATCTCCACCATTAGCCCCAGCGCATATCCTTTATGTCCTGCATCAGTACCGCCGAGCGGCAAAATCGTGCCCGGCGTATCACCCGTGAGCAGCGAGGGATCACCACTGGGTTGCCCCTGCGCATCCTGCAATATGGGTGTAGAAAAATGTTCGCCTGCCGCCTGCTTACGCGCCACGATGGCATTGGTTGCCAGCGAAGTTGCCATATCAATGAGGATCGGGTCGCCACTGGTGGGCGCACCTAGTGCGATTGGGTTGGATGTCAGTACCGCACCGGTCCCGCCAAACGGCGCCACGCTGCGGTGTCCGGGATCGGTCAGAGAGATAAAAATAATAAAACCGCGTTCAGTTGCTGCCTGAAGATAAGCGCTCAGACAGGCGGCGTGGTGGCTGTTTTGCACGCAAACCGTTGCCGTACCATAGCGCTCCGCGCGGGCGATGGCTTCGCTGACCGCCCGCTGAACCAGCCATGGGCCCGGCAGTTTGTTACCATCCCATGTCAGACATGCCGCAAAATCCTGAATAACACGCGGTTCGCCTTCAAGGTTCATACCGCCCTGGTGGATCTCACGCAGATAGGCAGGCAGTAGCGCAAGGCCGTGTGTCGGGGAGCCAAATCCTTCGCCACGCACCAGCACATCGGCCACCGCCCGTGCCTTATCATCAGGCATGCCTGCCCGGGACAGCAGTGCGTAACTCAGGGCAGCGAGGACCTGCATGTCATAACGTTTGCGCATGACATTCACTTTCTGGTTATCGGATAACATGACGCGATCCCGGAACACAGTGCACATCAATAGCCCGCTGACTCCAGTCAATACCCAAACCAGGCTGATCGCTGGGGAATGCTCTGCCATTTTCGATACGCATACCGGTATGCGTCAGGTCATCAAGCTGAGGGATATATTCGAGCCAGCGGGCGTTAGGCACTGCGGCGCAGAGTGAAACGTGCAGCTCCATCAGGAAATGCGGGCAAACCGGCACATTGAAACACTCTGCCAGGTGCGCCACTTTCAACCAGGGGGTGATGCCGCCGATGCGGGCGACGTCGACCTGAACAACGGAACAGGCGCCCTGCTGTAAATACTCGCGAAAATGCAGTGCGCTATACACACTTTCTCCGATGGCAATGGGCACCGGACTGTGCTGCGAAAGGCGCACATGCCCGCTGATGTCATCGGCCGGGAGTGGCTCTTCAAGCCAGCCGATATCCAGCTCTTCATATCGCCGCGCCCGGCGAATGGCTTCGTCTACACGAAACGCCTGATTTGCATCGGTGAAGATTTCAAACGACTCTCCTACGGCCTCGCGTACCGCACGCAGGCGGGCCACATCCTCATTGACCGGGCGACCCACTTTAATTTTGCATCCCTGAAAGCCTGATGCCTTCGCCTTCACTGCATCATCCACCAGTGCCGCAGGCGAAAGATGCAGCCAGCCCCCTTCGGTGGTGTATAACGGAATACTCTGTTGCGCGCCGCCCGCCATAAGGTGCAGCGGCAACCGGGCACGACGGCAACGCAAATCCCATAGCGCGATATCAATGGCTGCCAGCGCCAGTGCGGTCAAAGGCCCCACAGTGGTCGCGTGCGTCATGAACGAGAGCTCATGCCAGATGCTTTCAATCCGTTCGGCGTCTTTGCCGATTAGCGCCGGTGCCAGCGTTCTTTCCAGCAATGAAATGATCGCCGGTCCACCGGTACCGATGGTATAGCTATAGCCCGTGCCCACTACGCCATCAGCATCAGTGATGCGGACAAAGGGCGTTTCCTGACAATCAAACGACTGGATGGCATCAACCCGCTTCACTTTGGGCTTCAGTTCAACCATAAAAATCTCAACGTGCGTAATTGTGGCCATAAAACATCAACTCCTGCGGTCAAATAGGCAAAAAATACGATTAATCAGCGGCGTAAGTGACCTGGTGCTGTTCACCCAGTCCGTCAATGCCAAGGCGAATATGCTGGCCCGCCTGCAGGTAAACCGGCGGATTTTGCCCCATCCCTACGCCCGGCGGTGTGCCGGTAGAAATGATGTCGCCGGGGTGCAGGCTCATAAATCGCGAAAGGTAAGCGATCAGATAGGCTACGCCGTAGACCATGGTTTGCGTGGAGCCGTTTTGATAGCGGTGACCATCCACCTCCAGCCACATAGACAAATTCTGTGGATCTGGCACTTCATCACGCGTAACCAGCCATGGGCCTGTCGGACCAAAGGTGTCGCAACTCTTTCCTTTGCACCACTGACCTTGATGCTCCAGTTGAAAAGCGCGCTCGGACAGGTCATTAATGACGCAGTAGCCCGCCACATACTCCAGCGCTTCTTCTTCCGTGACATACTTGGCGGTTTTGCCGATGACCACTCCCAGCTCAACTTCCCAGTCCGTTTTGACTGAGTTGCGCGGGATCTCGACCGGATCATCAGGGCCCACAATGGCGTCAGGGGATTTCATAAAAATAATGGGCTCAGGTGGGACGACCGCCCCTGTTTCAGCGGCATGATCGGAATAGTTAAGACCAATACAGATGAATTTTCGGCTGTTCGCCACGCAGGGCCCAATCCGTTGTTCACCGGAGACTATCGGCAGTTGCTCCACCTGCAGGGCCGCCAGCATGGCCAGATTTTCCGCACTGAGTGCAGCAGCATCAATATCGTTAATATGATCGGCGAGAGAGCGAATACGCCCCTGATCATCAAGTAATCCCGGTCGTTCATGCCCGACCGGGCCGTAACGTAGTAATTTCATCCGTTTTTCCCCAACTTACGCGGTGTAATGAATGGATCAGGCAGTCCAGCCGCCATCGATAATATGGACCTGGCCGGTAGTAAAACTGGCGTCCGCCAGATACAGCACCAGGTCGGCAATCTCCTCCGGCGAACCGATGCGGCCAATCGGCTGACGGGCAATAAAGGCCTTACGTGCCGTTTCATAATCTCCCTGCGCGCGCAAACGCTGCTGGAGCGACGGGCTGTCGACCGTACCGGGACAGATAGCGTTGCAACGAATACCCTGAGTGATGTAATCAGCAGCGACTGATTTTGTCAGGCCAATCACTGCGGCTTTCGTCACGCTGTAGGCGAAACGGTCAGGCACCCCTTTGATGCTGGAGGCCACTGAGGCCATGTTGATGATGCAGCCATCCTGCTGTGCCAACATGCCAGGCAACACGGCCTGGATCAGCTCATACTGCGCGCGAACATTGAGCTGCCAGGCGAACTCCAGATCACTGCGCGAGCATGTCTGCACCGTGCCGTTATGTACGACTCCGGCGCAGTTAAACAGCACGTCAATAGTGCCCGTTCGTGCGATCAACGCGTCCATATCTCCCCGGTCCAGTACATCAAGAGACTCGGGCTGGATATTTTCCACGCCTTGCAGCTCACTGAGTTTTTCCCGATTCACATCGCTGGCGATGACATGGAAACCCACCTTTGCCAGGCGCAAAGCAGAGGCGCGGCCAATGCCCTGGGCTGCGCCGGTGATCAATACTTTTCTGGCTTTTTCTGCGGTCATAATACGTTTCCACTCCATTACTTGTTTGTTTCTAAAGATGGGATTTAATGTAACTGATATGCTCTCATTACCCATTAATGAATTTTGAATTCATATATGAGCGTCACAACAATTCATATTACCTGCTGTAAAATTTCGGATGAGTTCACAGAAATGATAAGATTTGAGCGGATCGGGTGAACAGGTAGCGGCGCAGAAAGGGAGAAAAAACAGAATGAATGGCCAGAAAGCGGAAGAACATAAAGACGAGGAAGGACAGGAGGATCGCTATCGTGCGCCAGCGCTTGATAAAGGGCTGGATATCATTGAGATGCTGGCGGGACGTGAAGAGGGCATTTCGCAGGCGGAAATTGCGAAGGTATTGGGACGTAAGCCCAATGAAATTTACCGCATGCTCGACCGGCTGGTGCGCCGTGGATATGTCATCCGTACCAGCGTTGATCAGTACGAACTGTCGCTAAAAATTTTTGAACTGGGAAATCGTCATTCGCCGTTTCGCCGGCTGGCGACGCAGGCCCTTCCATATCTTCGACAGTTTGCCCGTGAAGCGAAACAGGCTTGTCATCTGGTGGTTTACGATCGCGGCGCACTGACGGCGATCGCCCAGGTTGACGCGCCAGGTTACTGGGGCTTTGGTGTTCGCACGGGTTCGCGGATGGATCTGCTGAATACCGGCTCAGGACATGTGATGCTGGCTTTCTCACCCGCCAACGAGCGCGAGTTTATGCTGCGCGAAAGTGAAGATCCCGGCCTTACAATCAGCGCTGAACTCGCGCAACAGTTAACGTTGGTACGCCAGCAGGGCTACGAAATGATGCCCAGCCAGCAAACGGTCGGCGTTTATAATATTGCCGTTCCAATACTTGCCAACGGGGATAAAGTCATCGCGGCGCTGGCCTGCCCTTATTTACAGCACCTGGATTACCTGAATTCGCCCTCGCGTGATCAGGTACTCGAACAACTCAAATATACGGTGGCGCAAATCATGAGTGCGACACCCCTTTAAGTAACGGGAAGTACCTTTCAGACAGGCCTGATCCGCGAACAGCTGCATCACTGCGATGCAGCTGTTTTACTTCGTGTGTTCTGGGGCACTACAACATCACTTTCGCCGCCATTTCCCGGCTGTAGTCGCGGCTGGCATCGACCAGCACGCGGGTGTAATCGTCCCTGATATCGCCGCGCAGCAGCGCATCGGTTTCCAGTGTTTCGAGGATTTTGCCGTATTTCATCACCGCCACGCGCTGGCAAAGATGAGCAATAACGCCCAGATCGTGAGTGACCATCAGGTAGGTCAGCCCTTCCTCTTTTTGAAGATCGAACAGCAAATTGAGGATTTCCGCCTGCACGGAGACATCCAGCGCAGAGGTCGGTTCGTCGAGCAGCAGCACGCGCGGTTTGAGGATCAGCGCCCGTGCAATCGCCACGCGCTGGCGCTGTCCGCCGGAAAGCTGATGCGGATAACGGCTGCGAAACGCGCGGTTCAGGCCGACTTTTTCCAGAATGGTATTAATGCGCTGGTCCCGCTGGTCGATGCGGTGAATTTGCAGCGGCTCTTCCAGAATATCGTCGATGGTGTGGCGCGGATGGAGCGACCCGTAAGGATCCTGAAAAACCATCTGTACCAGACGGCAGCGGTCGCGACCTATGCGGTGTTCCAGCTGCTGGCCGTCGATTTCAAGTTCACCCTTCCAGTGGGTAAACAGCCCCGCCAGACATTTCAGCACCGTGGTTTTGCCCGATCCGGATTCCCCCACCAGCCCGAAAATTTCGCCCTCGCGCACCGCGATATTCACATCCGTCAGCACCTGCGTGGTTTTTGCGCCCTCACCAAAAGTCAGGTTCAGGTTTCGCACGTCAATCATGGTTTTATGCGTCATTTGGGCTCCTTAATCGGTCAGCCAGCTGGCCTGCCGCTGCATCACCGGCAGCGGATAACGGCGGTTATCCATGTCCGGCAACGCATTGAGCAGGCCGCGCGTGTACGGATGCTGCGCGTTATCCAGATCGGTGGCGGCGATGGATTCCACGATGCGTCCGGCGTACATCACCAGCACGCGATCGCAAAAGCTGCGCACCAGATTGATGTCATGACTGATAAAAATCAGCCCCAGACCGCGCGTTTTCACCAGATCGTCCAGCAGCGCCAGCACCTGTAAACGCACCGACACGTCGAGCGCCGACGTCGGTTCATCAGCAATCACCATTTCGGGGTCGGTGATCAGCATCATCGCAATCATGATGCGCTGCCCCTGCCCGCCGGAAATTTCATGCGGATACAGGCCGTATACGCGTTCCGGGTCGCGGATGCGCACCACGTCCAGCATGTTCAGCACTTTGCGTTTGGCATCCTGATACGAACATTTGTGGTGCGAACGCCACGCTTCAGCAATCTGATCGCCGACGCACAGCACCGGATTCAGCGAATATTTCGGATCCTGCATAATCATCGAAATCCGCTTACCGCGTACCTGCCGCATTTGTTTCGGGCTGGCACGCAGCAAATCGACATCCGCAAACTGCATTTTGTTGGCGGTGATTTGCGCTTTTGAAGGATGCAGATGCAACAGCGCTCGTCCCACGGTGGATTTACCTGAGCCAGACTCACCGACAATCGCCAGTTTTTCGCGCCCGAGCTGGAAGGAAACGCCACGCACAGCCTGCGTCACCTGACGGCCATTCACAAAGCTGACGTGCAAGTCCTGCACATCCAGTAACGCCGGAGCGTCAGTCATTTCGGGGATCGAGAATGTCACGAAGGCCATCTCCTAAAAAGTTGAACGCCAGGCTGTTAATCAGGATCGCCAGACCGGGAATCGTCGCCACCCACCAGCACTCCATCATGTAGGTACGGCCGCTGGAAATCATCGCGCCCCACTCCGGATCCGGTGGCTGAGCGCCAAGACCGAGAAAGCCCAGACCGGCGGCGGTCAGAATAATCCCCGCCATATTCATGGTGATACGGATGATCACCGACGGCAGACACAGCGGCACAATATGGCGCCACAACACCCGCACCGGGGATGCGCCCTGCAAACGCACTGCCGAGATAAAATCGGCCTGACGTAATGAAAGGGTTTCAGCGCGTGCCAGACGCGCAATCGGCGGCCAGGCGGTGAGCGTTATGGCGATCACCACATGTTCCAGACCGGGGCCGAGTGCAGCGACAAACGCCAGTGCCAGCACCAGACTCGGGAAGGAGATGAAAATGTCGGTGATACGCATCAGCACCATATCCGTTTTGCCACCGAAGTATCCGGCGGTGACGCCGAGCAGCAACCCGAGCGGCCCGACGGTCACCGACACCAGCAGCACGATGTACAGCGTAATGCGCGAGCCGTAAACCAGACGGCTGAAGATATCGCGGCCAAACTCGTCAGTGCCGAACCAGTGCGCTGCCGACGGCGGGCTGAGCGCGTTGTTTAAATCCTGCACCAGCGGATGAAACGGCGCGATCCACGGGGCGAAAATCGCCACAATCATCAGCACCAGAACAATTGCGCCACCGATGGCGGTCAGCGGATTACATGCCATCTGCCACAGAAAATGACCAACGCGACCCAACGCCCTTTTCACGCGCTGACGTTTTTCGTCGCCCGCGCTGAGCGTGACGGAATCGAGAGAAATCGTCATACTTTTGTCCTCGGATCAAAGACCTGATACAGCAGGTCAGAGAGCAAATTCAGCACCACGAAAATCATGCCGACCACCAGCACGCAGCCCATCACCGCGTTCATGTCGCCCAGCATCAGACTGCTGGTGAGATACGAACCAAAGCCCGGCCAGGAGAACACGGTTTCGATCAGCACTGCGCCTTCCAGCAGCGAGCCGTACGCCAGCGCCACCACGGTCAGCAACTGAACCAGAATGTTGCGAAATGCGTGATTCCACAGCACATGCCATTCGCTCAGCCCTTTGACGCGGGCGGTGATGATGAATTCCTGCGAAAGCTGCGCCAGCATAAAGCTGCGGGTCATGCGGCTGATGTAAGCCAGCGAGTGAAAACCCAGCAGAGATGCGGGTAAAATCAGGTGATTCAGCGCATTGCGGAACACTTCCCAGTTGCCGGCGATCAGCGCGTCAATCAGCATGAAACCGCTGTGGCGCGTGACCTGTCCGTCGAGGCTGAAATCTACCCGCCCGGCGCCGCCGACCCAACCGAGCCAGGCGTAAAACACCAGTAAACCCATCATGCCGACCCAAAAGATTGGCGTGGAATAACCGGCCAGACTGATGATGCGCACCGCGTAATCCGCCATGCTGTTCCGTTTTGCCGCTGCCAGCACGCCGATCGGAATACCGACGCCCGCGCCGAGAATGATCGCCAGCGTCGCCAGTTCCATGGTGGCCGGAAACACGCGCAGAATGTCCTGCGTCACCGGTTTCCCGGTCAGCAGCGCATTGCCTAAATCACCGTGCGCCAGCCCGTAAAGGTAGATGCCGAACTGCGTCCATAACGGTTTATCAAAACCGAGCTGATGGTAAACCTGCTGGTAAGTGCTGTGGTCAGCGTCCGGTCCGACAATCGCCAGCACCGGATCCACCGGCATCACGCGGCCAATAAAAAACGTGAGCAGCAACAGGCCGAACAGCGTCACGGCCACCTGCACCAGCCGTTTGCCGATGCGTCCGGCGGGGAGTGACATCCGCGCCGTTTGCTTTGAAGCAGGCGCCGGAATTTGCATGGTCATAAACCTTTACCTCCGGTTGGCTGAGCGTTTTGCGCGGCGGACTGCGGGCTGTCGTCTTTATAAACATCGCGCAGGAATGTGGTCGCAGAAGGATGTGGCAGAAAGTTTTTAACGTCCCTGCGCACCACGATGGAATCGACCATCTGTGAGACCGGCACCAGCGCCGGGATCAGCGCGTCGTAGCGTTCCTGAATGGCAAAGTAATCCTGTTTTTGTTTCTCCGGATCACGTTCCAGCAACGCCTGATCGATATCGGTGTTCAGCTGTTTGTCGTAAAAACCGGTGCGCCAGCCCTGAAAATTGGTCAGCCGTGCGGCGTCGCTGTTATCGGGGTTATACACCAGCGCGCGCAGGCTGGAGTGCGGATGGGGTTCCACGCCGCTGCCCCCGCGCCCGACCAGCATGTCGAACTTGCGCTCACGCATCGCTCCGTAAATCTGGTTGCCGGTGCCGGTGACGATTTTGGCGCGAATGCCCGCCTGCATCAGCGTGGACTGCACAGCAATGGCGATATTGAGGAACGGCTGATCCGCCAGCACCCGCAGCGTGGTATCAAAACCCTCCGGATAACCGGCGTCTGCCAGCAGCGCTTTGGCGCGAGGAATGTCGAGCTTGTAACCCGGATCCGGCAACGTCGCAGGCATCCCGACCTGAATCGGACGCTGATGCACAATGCCGTAACCGTTCATCAGTGCCTTGCCGATGCCCTGATAATCAATCAGATAGCGCACCGCTTCACGCACTTTCGGATTGGCGAAATGCGGCTCTTTCATGCTCATCGCCACGTAATAAATAGTGCCTTTTTTCACCTCATCGACCTGTATGGCCGGATCGTGACTGAGCGCGGTAACATCTGAAACCGCCATGTTATGGGCAATATCCAGATCACCTTTTTCAATCATCAGACGCAGGGTTTGTGACTCCTGAAAATGGCGGAATACCACGCGCGTTAATTGCGGTTCGCCGCGCCAGTACTGAGGGTTACGGCTCATTTTCAGCACGTCTTTCGCCTGCCAGCTGTCGAGACGAAACGGCCCGGAACCGGCTTCATTGGTGGTCAGCCAGCGGTTGCCCCAGTCGCCGTTCACTTCATGCGCCTGCACGGTTTTGCTGTCCAGCGCGACCACGCTGCCGAGCGCCGCCAGCGAGTAAATCACCAGTTTCGGGTCATTGGGTTTAGGTAACTGAATTTCGACGATACCGGGAGACGGCGAGCGCACCATCTCATCGACATTCTTTTTACTGAATCCGTAGGATTTCCATACTGACGCCTGCGCCAGATTGAGGTGCAGAATGCGGCGCATCGACCACACTACGTCATCGGCAGTGACCGGATTGCCCGAGTGGAATTTCACGCCATCGCGCAGATGAAACGTGATGAGATTATCGGCGTCGTTGACCTCCCACGAGGTCGCCAGCGCCGGACGCACATGGGTGAGTTGTTGCGGATCGAGCTCAATCAGCGGGTCATAAAGATTGACCACGATGCCGACAATGTCATTGCCGGTCATCGCTGCAGGGTCGAGCGTTAATAGGTTATTCATGTTCATGCCGATGATCAGCTGGTCGGGCGGCGTTTTCGCCTGCGCCGTCCAGCCAGCGGCCATCAGCAGTAGCGCGAATATCCACGCGCCCCACGTTTTGCCAGAGTTCATGATTTACCTTCCGGGTAGAGTCAGAGGTTTATTATTTTTTTCTGCCCGCAGGTCAGTCGCGGCTGACGGTATGGGTTTCTATGTAATCAAAATTGATGTCCTCACCCAGACCAGGGCGGTCAGAAAGATGAACAAAGCCCTGCTCGTCCATCGGGTCAACGATGCTGTTCAGGTATGCAGCCGGTTCGTCGTATTCCAGGAACGGATGCAACAGGCCACGTTCATACCAGCGACAGTTGCGGATAGCGCCGACGACGGCCAGACTCGCCGCGCCGTTGCCGTGAACTTCGCAGTCCATACCGAACGCTTCCGCCAGACTGGCAACTTTCATGCAAGGCGAGATGCCGCCCACGCCGTTGGCACCGGCGCGCAAAATGTCACAGGCACCGGCTTTCACCCAGTCCGCGCGGCTGTGATGTTTACCGCCCAAACTTTCGGGGCCGATCACGTCGATGGAGAGGTTTTCCGCCAGCCAGGCGTAAGACGCCATGCTCTCTTCTTCCATCGGTTCCTCGAACCACGCGAAGTTAAGTTTTTCCAGCGCTTTACCGATGGTCAGCGCCTGACTGCGGCTGTACCAGTGATAGCCGTCGAGCATCAGTTCGATATCCGGGCCGACGGCTTCACGCACGGCGGCGCAGGCTTTAATGTCCATTTTCGGGTCCGGCGCGAAAGCGACCGGTGGCATCCAGGTGTGCAGCTTGATGGCCTGATAACCGCGCGCCACCAGCTTCTCGGCAAACTGACCGAATTCATCCGGCGTCGATAATCCGCCTTTCAGCTCATCGCCGCACATGGTGCTGCCGTAGGCCGGAACCTTCTCGCGGAATCCGCCCAGCAGTTTGTGCACCGGCATCTTCAGTTTGCGGCCAATCAGATCCCACAATGCCTGCTCGACAAACGACAGCGCCCTTTCAGTCAGCTGATGCGCACTTCCGCGCTGCCAGTGAACCAGATCCTGCCACAGACGTTCACGGTCGAACGGGTTCTGTCCAATCAATACTTTTCTGAAAAAAGCATTCACTACGTGCGGACGCACAACTTCCGGCGGCGCGAATGAATATCCGCAGTCGCCTTCGTCAGTGGTAATGGTCAGCATCGCCATTTTTGCCTGACTTTCTTCACCCGGATGCGAATGACCCGCGCTGTCAGAAACGCGACGGGTCGGATAAGTAAAAACAGAGACTTCAACAGAACGTATTTTCACAGCGATACCTGCCATTACTGAGTGAGTTAACGCCCTTCAGGGCGCGCCGGAATTACCGTCTCTTCGCAATGTGAGCCTTCTCACACTTTGTCAAAACCGCAATCCAACAATAATAAAATAGCGTTTCATTATTGAACTTAGCCAGTTTGCAGACGTATTTCCACGGCTAAAAGCCGAAATTTTCCGCGTTTGTTTGGGCATCTGCACGGGGGAATGTGAGCATTTTCACGAAAGCGACAGGAAGTGTGATCTGTACAAGAAATAGACGGAGTAAGTGTGGGGTGAAATTTCCAGCGGGTATGCGATGCAAAAAGTTGTGATCAGAAAAGTGGGCACCGGCGGTTCATTCCGTTAGGCTAGCCATATCAGAAAGTGTTTGGTGATCAGCCGGAGTACAAAATGTTGCGTGTTATTGATACGGAAACCTGCGGATTGCAGGGTGGCGTGGTGGAAGTGGCCTCCGTAGATATCGAGAACGGAAGGATCGTTAACCCGATGAGTGATCTGGTGCGCCCTGACCGCCCGATCGGCCATCAGGCGATGGCCATTCACAAAATCACCGAGGCGATGGTGGCTGATAAGCCGTGGATTGAGGAGATCATTCCCCGCTATCACGGCAGCCAGTATTACGTTGCCCACAACGCCAGTTTTGACCAGCGCATGCTGCCTGATATGTCAGGTGAATGGATTTGTACCGTGAAACTGGCGCGTCGTTTATGGCCGGGGATCAAATACAGCAATATGGCGCTCTATAAATCCCTCAAGCTGGAAGTGGCTACGCCTGCGGATTTGCATCATCACCGCGCGCTGTTTGACTGCTATATCACTGCCGCGTTGCTCATCCGCATTATGGATGAATCCGGCTGGACGCCCGAGGAAATGGTGACCATTACCGGACGCCCGGCGCTGGTCAGCACCATGATGTTTGGGAAATATCGCGGCAGGAAAATTGCAGAAATCGCTGAAGATGATCCGGGTTATCTGCGCTGGATGCTCAAAAATATCAAAGAATTAACGCCGGATCTGCGGATGACGCTCAGGCATTATCTGGAAACCGAGTAACAGGTCACGAGGGTTAAACCGGCACTTTTTCCCTACAAACGCTCAGCACCAGCTGCCGTAACCAGCGGTGTGCGGGGTCAACTTCTGAACGCGGATGCCACATCTGCGAAATAGTGATTTCGCGGGTTTTGACTGGTAATTCAAAAGAATACAGCCGGTCAGGGTCTGAAATCAGAAAAGAAGCAGGGATCAGTGCCACCAGATCAGAATTTTGCGCAATGGCCAGCGCGGCTGAAAAGCCCGGTACCACTGCGGCGACTTTCCGCTTAAGCACTACTTCCGCCAGCGCATCATCCACCGGTCCGTGCGTGCTTGCGCGACGTGAAACGACCACGTGCCCGTAGCTGGCATATTCCTGCGCGGTAATGGCAGCGGCGTGTTGCAGCGGATGGTCTTTGCGCACCACGCCGACGAACCGGTCGCGGAACAACGCCTGAAGGCGGATCTCCGGTCCCATTTCGCCTAAAACACCGATCTCGAGATCGACCCTTCCTTCACGCAAAGGATTGGCGCTCTTTTCAGGTTTTGGCGCAAAACTCAGACAAACACCCGGTGCTTCGCGGGCGACGGCGGCGATCAGCGCTGCGCCAAACGCCACCACAAAACCATCGTTAGAACGCAAAATGAAGGTGCGCTGAAGTGAGCTAAGATTAAGGACTGACGTTGAAGGACGCAGCAATGCCCGTGCCTCAAGGGCTGCATTTTGCGTGCGCTGGCGGATTTCTTCCGCGTAAGGCGTCAGCACCATATTACGTCCGGCGCGCACCAGCAGCGGATCGCCGGTGGTATCACGCAGGCGACCGAGTGTGCGGCTCATGGCCGAGGCGCTTAACCCCAGACGCCGCGCAGCACCGGCCACACTGCCTTCAGCCAGCAGTACATCCAGTGCGATAAGTAAGTTCAGATCAGGTTCAGTCATCACGGCAGTGTAACCTGTTTTACAGACTCATATAAGGCGTTTGGTGCAGGTATTAACTGCAGATGCTGCGCCTTCCGCACTCTGTTGCCCGCGGGTATAGTTTCCACACTCAATGAACAACTAAAGAGATGTGAAGCGTAATGGAATTATTTTCTGATAAACCGGGCGACGAAGGATTACCAGGTCGCGAGCGCGGGCTGGCGATGGCCGCAGTCATGACCATGGCGACGATGGCTGTTTTCGATGGATCAATGGTTAACATTGCCCTGCCGCAAATCGCACGGGCACTGAATATCTCTGCGGGGGCTGCCGTCTGGGTGTCCAATGGCTATCTGTTATCGGCGTCCATGACGCTGGCGATTTTCGCAGCACTCGCCAGCCACATCGGCTTTCGCTCATTATTTACCGCCGGTCTGAGCGTATTTACCCTGGCTTCTCTGGGTTGTGCACTGTCATCTTCTCTGGATGTGCTGATCGTCATGCGGGTGCTTCAGGGCATCGGCGCGGCGGCCACGCTGAGCATCGGCCCGGCCATTTTGCGATCTGTGTTTCCAAACCGGTTACTCGGCCGCATCCTTGGCCTGAACGCACTGATTATCGCCACCAGTACGGCCATTGCGCCGGTACTGGGCGGAACAATATTGTCGGCGATGAGCTGGCAGTGGCTGTTTGCCATTAATATTCCGCTGGGAGTGATTGCTATCCTCCTTACCCTGCGCGTGGTTCCGTCCAATCCCGCTGCGACTAAGTCTCCGTTTGATGTCTCGGGCGCGGTGTTGTCTGCCGTAGCGCTCGGTGCGCTGATTATGGCGGCGGATTCCTTTGCGCATCCCGGCGGCCACGAACTGATGACTGCTTTAACTTACGGGCTTATCGCAGTGATCGCCGGTATGGCCTTTGTGTGGCGTCAGCGCCGTGCGCCGAAACCCTTGCTGCCGTTAGGCATGTTTGCCTCGTCCCGCTTTTCGCTGGCGGCGCTCACCTCGCTGGCATCGTTTGTCAGCCAGGGGATTACGTTTGTCGCCCTGCCGTTTTTATTCCAGAGCGTGTATGGCTACAGCGCCTTTGTCTCCGCGCTGCTTTTCACTCCCTGGCCGCTGGGCATTATTCTGGCTGCCCCGCACGCCGGACGCCTCGCTGATCGCTATCCGGCAGCCATCATCTCTACCGTAGGATTATGTGTGTTCGCCGTGGGTCTGCTGCTGCTGGCACAACTGCCGGAACATGCGCAGGTCTGGGATATCGGCCTGAGAAGCTTCGTCTGCGGTCTGGGCTTCGGCTGTTTCCAGAGTCCGAATAACCGCGAAATGCTCTCTAATGCTTCTCGTGAAAACAGCGGATATGCCTCCGGCGTGCTCGCCATCATGCGCACCTTCGGCCAGTGCCTCGGCTCCGCGTTTGTCGGTGTGATCCTGTCGGTATTTGCCGCCCAAAATATAGCGCAGGAAGCACAGGCTGTGCGGCTGAGTCTGTGGGTGGCGGTGATCGCGACAGTTCTGGCGATAGTCATCAGCGTGAGCCGCTTGCGAAAGAGTGCCGCTAACCTGCAGAATGGCTGAAACCTACCTGTACGGATTAAGGATAAATTCTATGCTGGAACTGAGACCTAACTGCGAGTGTTGCAATACCGATCTGCCCCCTGCTTCCGACGCCAGAATTTGTTCGTTTGAATGCACATTTTGCGTCCCCTGCGCCCAAACCAAACTCGCAGGCATTTGCCCCAACTGCGGCGGGGAATTAGTGGCCCGCCCGCGCAGGCCGGCAAATAAACTGGCGAACAATCCGGCGTCCACCACGCGGGTATTTAAGCCAGAAGGTTGTGCGTCTTAGTGCCACATAGTGTCACGCCAGTGTTTCAGCCGCTGGCGTGCCCTGATGAAAGATCATCTGCCAGCCGGTTCCCTTAACTTTCATCCAGCACGAGGAACGCAGCGTGCATCGCCGCTTTTCATTCCCCGCGCTCACAAAGCTCTTATAGGTGAGGATCACACAACCTTCATTGAGCGTCTGTAGCCGAAAATTTTCCGCTTCGAGGCCTGATGCTTGCGTTTCCGCGGTCAGCGCCGCCACGGTTTGTTGCCGGTCAACCCGCTGTCCCGAACGCGTGATTTCCCTGAAGTCCGGATGTAAAACTCTTTCCAGCCACTTTTCATCTGCGCGTCTGGCACCATGAAGGCTGCATTCCAGCGCTTTTATCTCTTCCAGAATCTCATTCATCGTGTTACTCCTCCTCTCAGGGGATGCAATAATCCGTCGATTTCCAGACACTGGACTAAAGTTATGCTTTCCCTTTCGCTCCCTGAGCCTGCCGGGAATTAGGAAAGTTTATAACATCATTATAAATAAAGGATTTATATGTCCCGCTATTTTTCTCTGGTTTCTTCATCTGCACTGATGAGCTCAGTTTTTCTGCTTACCGGTTGTCCTCCCCCGCCTGATTTAACGCAGTGGCAGCGCCCTGACAGCACCATAGATGACGCGCGTGTTGCGATGGGGCAATGCGGCGTCCCGCTGCCGGGGCCGGAACCTTCTTTTACCGATAATGAATCGGTGCTGTATTACCAGTGCATGGAGGGGAAAGGATTTACCTATAAGGGGGGGGTTCACATTTGCGATTACTACAAAAACACCCCGGCCTGCATCGAGAAACAACAGGGTCACCCGCTCAGTCAGCGACAGCTCGAAGCGCTGCCTTTTGTAGCCGATGAGGGTTTTCACCCGATCAAACCGGATTCAGGCCGGAATGAATACCAACTCATCAGCTGGCGTAAAGCGGGTGCCTCACGGCATTTTTCGCACGCAACTGAGAATGACAAGCTCGCGTTACAGGTGATGTATAAATGCGGATACCCGAAACCGTTGGGCTCGGTTCCTTTCATCCCGACCGTCCTGAAAGCTGCGAAAGTTCAGCAATGTATGCTCGATAATGGCTTCGAACCAAAACATAAACTCATGCTGGTTTGCCGCAATTATCCGCAAGTGACCGGCTGCAAGAAATAGCGGCCACAGGGAGTTAACAGCAGCTCTTCTGTCAGGAGAAATAAAATGCCTTACACCGCACGCGGCGTGCAAATCCGCAATGTTAACACCGGGAAAAATGTTGTGATTTACGAACCCGCAAATGTATATGACTGCACGCTCGGGGACGACGTTTTTATCGGCCCCTATGTGGAGATTCAGGCTAATACCACCATCGGGCGGGGGACAAAAGTCCAGTCGCATACCTTTATTTGTGAGTATGTCACTGTCGGTGAAAACTGCTTTATCGGCCACGGCGTGATGTTTGCGAACGATATGTTTGAGGCGGGAAAACCTAATACTGACCGCGATTCATGGGCCAGGATCCGCGTGGGTAACGATGTTTCCATTGGCAGCGGCGCGACCATTCTGGGCGTAACGATTTGCGATGGTGTAGTGATTGGTGCAGGCAGCGTGGTGACGAAAGACATCATCGAAAAAGGCGTGTACGCCGGGAATCCCGCGCGATGGCTGCGGGCGCTGTAGCCGTAAAAAAGGCCGCTTTCGCGACCTTTCAGTTTCAAACGTTTCGGCTAATTATTTAGCGTCTGGCAGTGCGTAAGCGATGATGTAATCGCCCAGTTTGGTGCCGAACGAACCGTGACCGCCTGCTGCGATAACAACGTACTGTTTACCGTTCACAGAATAAGTCATCGGCGTCGCCTGGCCGCCAGCTGGCAGACGTGCTTCCCACAGTTTGTCACCGTTGCTCATATCGAACGCGCGCAGGTAGTTATCTGCGGTTGCTGCGATGAAGAACACGTTACCGGCGGTAGAAATCGGTGCGCCAAGCATCGGCATACCCATTTTGAACGGCAGCGGTAATGGTGAGCTGTCGCGCACGGTACCGATACGTTTTTTCCACACGATATCGTTGGTTTTCAGGTCAACGCCGGAGATGTAACCCCATGAAGGCTGTTTACATGGAAAGCCCAGCGGAGACAGGAACGGGTTCAGCGTCACGCCAAATGGCACGCCGTACTGCGGCTGAATGCCCGTCTCAGTACCGGAACCGCCTTTATCGTTCGCATCTGGCTCGATTGGGTTGCCCGGACCGCGTGGGATCAGTTTGGATACGAATGGCAGTGCAATCGGGTTAGCGATAGCCACCTGACGATCGGTATCTACAGAAATGCCACCCCACTCGAACATACCGAGGTTACCCGGGAACACCAGAGTGCCCTGCTCGGATGGCGGTGTGAAGGTACCTTCATAACGCAGTTTGTGGAAGATCACACGACACATCAGTTGGTCGTAGATCGTCGCGCCCCACATGTCCTTACCGGTCAGTTTCGCTTCGGGACGGAAAGTCAGTTCGGAGAACGGCTGAGTCGGAGAAACGTGGTCGCCTTTTGCTGCGCCTTGCGGAACAGGTTTTTCTGGTGCATCAACAATCAGCTTACCGTCACGGCGATCCAGCACGAAGATGTTACCGGTTTTGGTCGGTACATAAATCGCAGGAACTTTGTTGCCGCTCTTGTCGGTGATATCAGCCAGAGTTGGCTGCGCCGGAACGTCCATATCCCACAGGTCGTGGTGAACGGTCTGGTAGAACCACGCCAGTTTACCGGTGGTCGCATTCAGCGCCAGCAGGCCGCTCGCGTAACGTTCCATATCCGGAGTACGGTTGCCACCCCAGATGTCCGGTGTTGCCACGCCGATTGGCAGGTAAACCAAGTCCAGTTTGTCATCATAAGACGCAGGCGCCCATGAGTTCGGGGAGTTAGGCGTGAAATGCTGACCATCCGCAGGGATTTTGTTCGGTTCAGCAGCACCCGGATCGAAGGCCCACAGCAGTTTGCCGGTTTCTACATCAAAGCCACGGATAACCCCGGAAGGCTCGCGGTTTGAGTAGTTATCGGTAACCGCACCGGCGACGATGATCACTGATTTAGTGATGATTGGCGGTGAAGTTGGCTCGTAGTGGCCAGGCGTTGCGTAAGGCATATTGCCTTGCAGGTTCAGCTCACCGTTGTTACCGAATGCCGGGCAACGTGCGCCGGTTTCAGCGTCCAGTGCGAACAGACGGCCATCGTTGACAGGCAGAATGATACGACGTGAACAGACTGCAGGCGCAGCACCGTGAGTCGCATCACCAAGTGCCGCAGGCGTTGTCTCATGATAAGACACACCGCGACAGGTCACGTGCTGGAAAGTCGGGTTGGGTTTCAGCTCAGGATCGAACTTCCACTTCTCTTTACCGGTCGCAGCATCCAGAGCAAACAGCTTCTGGTGCGGCGTACACAGGTACAGCATGTCGCCGATTTTGATTGGCGTCACTTCATCAGTGATTTCGCCCGGATCGTTCGGGGTCTTCAGGTCACCGGTACGGAAGGTCCATGCCACGTCGAGCTTGCTGACGTTTTTGTCATTGATCTGGTTCAGCGGCGAGTAACGGGTACCACCCTGAGTACGGCCATAGGCCGGCCAGTCACTGGCGGGAACACCGGAATCGGTCGAGGCAGGAGCAGCATCCGCCGCTTTGATGGTGCCGTTGATTTCCTGCGGATCGTTGAAGACGGAGTACGCCAGCACGAGCACAGTGAACACCAGAGACAGCGCCAGAGCGCCGCGTGCAAAGGCGTTTTTCGCCAGCATCTGATTATAAACAACCGGCAGTAAGATCCACAGACCCAGGAAGAAGGTGACGTCTAAACGCGGCGTCAGTGCCCAGAAGTCTGTACCCACTTCCCACACAGCCCACACGGTGGTGCCGAACAGGAAGATGGCGTAAAGCAGTAATGCAGAAGAGCGGCGGCGATACAGCAACCACGCGGTAACCAGCGAAATAACACCGGCAATAATGTAATAAAGAGAACCACCTAATTTTGCCAGCCAGATACCGCCGACAAGAAGATAAATCCCGCTTAACGCGGCGAACAAAGCGGTAATTATGACGACGATGCGTGATAACGAGGCTTTCGTTTCCATAGTTGATGACCTTACTGATTTTTTATAATCGTCGATTCAGGGTGACCCGAATCTTCAAGAACATCCGGTTCTCACCGGGTGTCATTCCTTGCATGTGCTGCCCTGCTCAAAAGGTGCAGATAGCGGGCAGCACCGCGTGGTTCATTTTTCACTCACTGAAAATGCTTACTGACTGAAATTCATTCGAAACTCATTTATTCGAAACTATAAGAAAGCGTAGCGCCGCCACCGTAGTTTCTGCCAGGTGCCGGCTCGAAATAGCGTCCGTTGCCTTCATTGACAATCACCGAACCGACGTAATTTCTGTCGAACAGGTTATCGACGCGGGTAAACAGGTCGAGCGTCACTTTGTTCCAGTTGAAGCGATAGCCTGCATTCACGCTGGCGACGGTATACGCCGGTGCCTGTTCGCTGTTTTCGTCATTCACTTCGATGTCGCTCATGTAGCGCACATCGGCGCCTGCATGCCAGCCATCAACCGGTGCCCACTCCAGTGAAGCGTAGCCCATGTTGCGGGCGATACCCGGCAGGCGGTTGCCCGCTGGCGTGCAATCTCCCGCGCCACAGGTCTCATTGCGGAATGTCGCATCGAGTAATGTCCAGGCCATTTTCACGCGCCAGTTTTCTTCAATCTGCTGATCTAACGACAGTTCCAGCCCGCGACGGCGTGTTTTGCCCGCGTTGGTATAGCTCGATCTTCCGCCGACACTTTCTGCAACAATTAACTCGTCGTCGGTATCGGTCTGGAAGACCGCCGCAGTGACTAAACCGTTGCCAACGCGCCATTTGCTGCCCAGTTCAACGGTGTTGCTGGTCGAAGGTTGCAGACCAAGATTCAGGCCAGACTGTCCGTCAGTTCGATAGGAAAGTTCGTTGATAGTCGGCGTTTCAAATCCGCGACCGGCAGAGATATAGGTGTTCAGTGCTGGCGTCACCGCATAGTTCAGTGAGGCCATCGGCAGCAGTTTGTGATAACGGCGCGAACCGCTGTCGTCAGGATTTTTGCCGGTGATGTAATAGTCCTGCGAGTCAAAACTCACGGTGCTGTAACGCGCGCCAACATCCAGCGTCCAACGGGGAGTCAGGTTCCACGTGGTTTGCAGATACGGATCGAGGTTCCACATCACGTTCTTTTCATTGCGACGTTCGTCGCCTTTCACGCCCAGATCGCCTTCATCATTGAAGTTTTCATAACCGAAACGACGCTCGGTCATGGTTTCATAATCCAGACCGCCGGTGACGGAGAACGGCACCGAACCTATCTGATCATCATGTTTCCAGCGGGTATCCACGCCGGAATATTTACGTTCCAGCACGATCACACCCCCCGCATTCAGCGGATTGGTCTGCGCACTGGCCGGAATGGTCTGGTATTGCGTGGTGTGGCGCTCGCCGTGATAAGTCATCAGGCTGAACTCGTCGTTCTCGCCCATCTGACGCTGATAGCGCAGGCCGACCTGAGTTTGATCCAGCGATTTACGCGCATTGTATTGATCGGCGCGTTTCGCCTGAGTCGGGTCATCGTGCCATTCGGATTCGGTCAGACCACCCGGATCGTTGGCATCGACAGAGACGCTATTGAACATCAGCGTCAGGGTGCTGGCATCATCAATGCGCACGCCGAGTTTGCCGTTGCCGAGATTTTTCTGCGTACCGCTGTGGTCGCGGTAGCCATCGGTGGTGAAACGCGAGCCGGAAATCAGGTAATTCACATCCCCCGCGTGCGTGCCGTCACCGGTCGCGCCGCTGGCTTTCACGCTGTTACGGAACGAGCCGTAACTGCCGAAATAGGTGCCGGCTTCAAGTTTGGCAGGCTGCGAACCGGTTTGGGTATCCACGTTCACCACGCCGCCGGAAGCATTGCCGTAAAGCGCCGAAAACGGTCCGCGCAGCACTTCAACGCGCTCAACCGAGTTCAGATCGATATTGGACGTCTGCCCCTGCCCGTCCGGCATGGTGGCCGGAATACCATCCACATAGATACGCACGCCGCGCACGCCGTACATCGAACGGCTGCCGAATCCGCGAACAGAAAGCTGTAAATCCTGCGCGTAGTTCTGACGGTTCTGAACCTGCAAGCCGGGGACGCTGCCGAGGCTTTCAGACAGGTTGACCTGCGCTTTGCTGTTTCTGAAATCGTCGCCGTCCACCACGCTGACCGCCGCAGGCGTGTCGAGTTCTGACAGGCCGCCGTTGATTTCGCGTTTGATAACCATCAGTGAAGAAGAGTCTGATGAATCGTCCGCATCGCCTTTAGAAGCGTCGGTCGCTGACTGCGCGTAACTGACTGAAACCGGGTTCAAAAATGACAAGAACGTGATGATAAAAGCAGAGGTTTTGGCGTTCACTTTATGAGTTCTTTTGTTTTGTGTTAAAAGGCTGAGTCAAAAAAAAGACACATCTCTCAATTTTAGACATTAGAAGTAGACATAAATCGACCGTTCTGATTGAGAGCCGCAAGGGGCTCACTATAGTTTTTTTCTTCCTGTTAGTACATACGCAACTTTACAAATATAACTTTTTAACAAAATACCGCACGCAGTGTGCATCAGAACCGGCTTTGCAATTAATTCCCCGCGTAAACCTCATGGATTAATTGAGCTGTTCCCGAATTTATTCCCGCACAAAATAAAAGCCGGCTTTCATTTGAAAATTCACCGGATGGAAAATCGCGTTTTATCGGACTGTAAGTGGCAACGGTTACATTATATTTAACATATTAATATTTAAAGAATAAATTAAATTCCAGGAATGCGTGTGACGGCTATTAATCCGCCACCACTTTCGAGTTGTAATTCAGCTTTCGTCTTTCGAAACTGAGCAACATAAGCCGGAGCCAGAATAAATATAGACCACTATTTTAAGACAGGAGAATATTCTCTGACGTTTTTTCACTCAATCTGTTCCGGGTAATGAAACCGCACCTTCTTTACAGAAGATATAAAACCAAGATTCATTGTGCTGTTTAAAATATCCGCAATTCGCAGCGGGAAAGCGTTTCCATCACCCGCTGCACTCCCCGCTCTGATGACGTTTTTGTCATCATCACGTCACTTCTCTGTCAGAGGGTCAGGCTCACAGTGGCTCCACAAACAGATGTTCATTGCGTTTTAAACGAAAGAGGAAGTGCCATGCGTTTACGTTTAGCTTCAACATTGTTGTTGGCCGCCACTGCGGCGTTCGGTTCCCAGGCATCCGTTGCTGCGCCAGTGAAAAATATTGTGCTGGTACATGGTGCCTTTGTAGGCGGCTCAGGCTGGCGTCCGGTGTATGACATTCTGACGCACGACGGCTATAAAGTGACGCTGGTGCAGGAACCGCTGACGTCATTTACCGATGACGTGGCAGCCACCAAACGTATTCTGGATAGGCAAAACGGCCCGGCGATCCTGGTCGGTCACAGCTATGGCGGCGCGATTATTACTGAGGCGGGGAACGATCCGCACGTGGCAGGTCTGGTTTACATCGCAGCACATGCGCTGGATAACGGGGAAACAGAAGCGATCAACGGTAAGAAATTCCCGAACGCTGCGCATCCGTTTGTGAAAACGGCGGATGGTTTCCTCTATATCAGTCCGGAAAACTTCCCGGCGGATTTCGCCGCAGACCTGCCGCTTAAACAGGCGCAATTTGAAGCGCAGGCGCAGATGCTGACCTCCGCCAGCGTGTTTACCGCCAACATTCCTGATCCTGCCTGGAAAGTGAAACCCAGCTGGTACATGGTGGCGAAGTCCGACAAAATTATTAACCCGGATTTAGAGCGTATGTACGCCAAACGGGCGCACAGCCATACCGTTGAGGTCGCCGGCGCCAGCCATTCCGTGTACGAATCTCATCCGCAGGATGTGGCGAAACTGATCGAGCAGGCGGCAACAGGAGCACAGTAAAATTATTGCGGCAGGTGCGGATTTTTGCAGTGCAAAGATTCAACCTGCCGACATTTCATTTGTCTGGTCATGACCGAAGGAACTTGAGAATACGCTTCAACACTTGCATACGGGCTATCTGCAACGAGACGATATTGCTGAGAAAAATCAATTGGGGTGCAGATGCCTCCCTGATGAAGTTAGAATGTCATATTCACGTTGATAGTGTTTTTGCCTGTGTCCATATGGGAGCAGCATGACAAATGGAGTAGGTGATCAGATGGTTAATGATGTCGTAAATAACAGTAATTCACTCTCTGTCTTTGATTTTGACGGAACACTCACCAAACGAGACAGCTTTGTTCCCTTCTTACGCTTTGCCTTCGGGAATCGTGTTTTTGCCCGACGTCTGGTTCGTCTCGTCGTGCCCGCCCTCAAATGCATCGGACGCAGGGTTACACGTGATGAACTGAAGGAAGTCTTGATCCACACCTTCCTCACCGGCATTGAAGCAAAGTGGGTTGAGCAAAAAGCCATTGAGTTTTGTCAAAAATACTGGACACGCCTGATGCGCCCTTCCGGCCTCATTGCAGTAGCCTCTCAGGTTAACTCCGGTGCAATCGTGACGATTTGCTCGGCTTCCCCCGCAATGGTACTTAAACCCTTTGCAGACAGGTTAGGCATACGTTTGATCGGGACAAATTTGGAAACCCAGGACGGAATGCTGACCGGGCGTATAAGCGGACATAATTGCAGGTGTGCACAAAAGGTAGCAAGACTGGAAGCGGAATACGGCCCACTCGCCTCCTACCACCTTCGGGCATGGGGTGATACCCGTGGCGATTACGAAATGCTGGCCGCCGCACAAGAACCTTACTGGCGACATTTCCATAATGGCGGGGGGAAACGTCATTCTCCGATTGCCAAAATCAAAGGCATCCGGAAATAACGTCGATTTAAACCATTTCAGATCCTAAACCAGAAAGCCCCGATGTTTTACTCGCGGGGCTTTCTGGCGTGGGTCAACGTTAAATTTTGTTTACGCTCTTCTGCACCCTCGGTGACACAAGCATCCCATCCCGGACCGACCATCGCGATATTCATAAAAGCAGGCGGCGATGACCGCCTGCGAGTTCTGAAAAACGTCTCTTTGCCGCAACTATGAAGCGTTGATACCGTACTGAGCACACACTGATCCCAGTCCACCGGCATAACCCTGACCGACAGCACGGAATTTCCATTCGGTGTTATGGCGATACAACTCACCGAATAACATGGCGGTTTCTGTCGATGCATCCTCAGTCAGATCATAGCGGGCGACTTCCTGCTGATTGTCGTCATTTACAAGGCGAATAAATGCACCCGTAACCTGACCGAAACTCTGACGGCGGGTAACCGCATCGTGGATAGTGACCACGAACGCGATCTTGTCCACATCTGCAGGGATATGATCGAGTTTGATTTTCAATGCTTCATCGTCACCTTCGCCTTCGCCGGTACGGTTGTCGCCGGTGTGCAGCACAGAGCCATCAGTGGATTTCAGGTTATTGTAGAAAATGAAATCCGCATCGCCGCGTACTTTGCCTGCGTTGTTGAGCAGGAATGCAGAAGCATCAAGGTCGAAGTCCTGACCATCGGTAGAGCGGGTATCCCACCCCAGACCGATCAACACGTTTTTCATTGTTGGTGCTTCTTTACTTAAAGAGATATTTCCGCCTTTAGAAAGAGAAACGCCCATAGTTAAATCCTCAATTGTTAACGTTAATAGTCAAAGGGAAGGTCCGGGGGAATTAACCCTCTTTGCTTTCCTCAGCATCAGGTTTTCCGGGGAATAACACGCTGACAATAATTCCGACAGCCAGCACAGACAGCACAATGAAAAGACTCGCATTAGCTGAAATGTTGTAGCCGTGATGCCACAGTTGGTCGGTTGCATTAAGACCCAATTTCGCGCCAATGAAGAACAACAGCACGATGACGGCTTTTTCGAGGTGGGCCAGGTACTGTCTGAGCGCTTCCAGCACAAAGTACATAGTGCGCAGGCCAAGAATGGCGAACATCATGGCACTGTAAACAATGAGCGGTTCGCGGCTCACCGCGATTACGGCAGGGACAGAGTCGAAAGCAAACATCACATCCGACAGCTCAATTACAGCAAGACACAGAAGCAGCGGCGTCGCATACATGGCGACTTTGCCTATACGCCCGACTGTAATGTTTTCGTTTTCAGGTTTTGCCAGCTCAGCATCAACTTCTTTCTGGCTTAACAGGAAAGCGCGCCCTTTTAATTTCGGCCAGATTGGGAAAAAGCGTTTCACAATCCGGTAAGCAAGATGCTGAGAGTAATCTTCGATTGCGTCATCATCGCCGCTTTTCAGCATCATGACAGCCGTCCACAAGACGACTAGGGCAAAGACGATGTCTACCCACGGGCCCAGAGTCAGCAAACTGGCCCCGATGGCGACGAAGATCCCACGGAAGACGACGGCGCCAATAACCCCCCAGTAAAGTACGCGGTGACGAAGATTATCCGGCACGGAGAACCAGGAGAAAATTGCCATCATCACAAAGAGGTTATCGACGGAGAGGACTTTCTCAAGCGCATAACCGGTCACAAACAGACTGGCGACTTCTGCGCCGTGATGGACATAAAGGAAACCGGCGAACGCCATTGCCACCAGGATCCAGAACACTGACCAGAGCGCAGCACTCTTTAAAGAAATCGGTTTGTCATGACGGTGCATAAACAAGTCGATAAAGATGGCCCCTACAGCAAGAAAGACAAAAACGATGACTGTTTCTGCCGGGAAACCTATGTGCGTGGAGACCATATTTTGTGCCCTTACGCCAGAGTGTTAGAATTAAAGGCCAAATTCAGCCGGAGTAAAACCTAGAGCCAGGGCAATTTCCCGAACGGCCATCTTTTCGGACTCATCGAAGTCACCATCACTTTTCGCCACAGCGATCCCGACACGCACAGCCAGTTGCGCAGCCTCAGGCTGATCTTTAAGCGCCAATATGTACTTCATGGTTTCGCCTTTACCGATTTCGTAATCAAAACTGAAGCTGCTTACCAGTTCATTAAAGAACGTGATCACTTCTTTGGTCTCGAAGACTTTCAGTTCAGGAGATGCCTGAAGAAAGCCAATCATCTTTTGCTTTTCTTCGCTGCTCACACCGTCGGTCGTGACCGCAATACGCGCACAAACTGCCACTGTGCCCTGCAAGAATTTTTTGTTTTTAAAGCGCCCGACTTGTTTGGTCAGCTCATCACGACCGGCATTTAATGCGCCTTTCATTTTGTCTAAGAAACTCATGACTTCCTCTCAGGATTTGAAATTATTTGGAACCGGCAGACCAGCGAAAACCCCAGCCCAGCGCTTTGTCCATGTCTTTGTGGCCACTGAAGAACTGGTTGATTCTTTCAACCTTAATGGCCCCGTTTTCATTTACCAGACGGGCTATCGCACACATATTGTGGCGGTCAGGCCCTTCGGTTAAACGTGTCTCTATTGGTGGTTGCTCAGGTATATGTAGCGTGACGACGCCGTCAGTTTTATCCCAGCTCGCCGCTCCTTCATAAATGAAGGCATAGATAAGCACTTGCCGGATTTTCTTCCATTCGTGACCGTTAACATGCAACCACTCACCCTCCGTCACCTGCCCCGTACGGTCATCCCCCTGCAACTCAACGAAAGGTTCTGCGCTCAGGCGGCCAAATGTATTTCCAAGCGCCTGAACCACGCCTTTGGAGCCGTCCTGAAGTTCCACAAATGCACCTAAATCCAAATCCACCCCTTTGGATTTACTGAACATCCCGCCAAACATTCCGCCTGACGCAACGCTTCCCTGATGCCAGTTGAGGTTAATTTTGATTTCGCCAAAATTATCCCGTTTGGCAAGGCTGATTGAGGGTTTTTCTTTGGTAAGAGAGACTTTGCTTAAACTGATTTTGGCGGGTTCAGGTGACGTTTTTGCAGCCGGTGCCGGTGCCGGAACATCCGAAATGTCTACACCGAAATGTTCAGCCAGCGGTTTCAGTCCGCCGTTGAAACCCTGCGCAATGAATCGGAATTTCCATTCAGCATTACGGCGATAAATTTCGCCAAGGATTAGCGCTGCTTCCTGACGGCCGGACACATCCACATTCCCGGTCAGCAATACGTGGCCGTTAAGTTCAACCTGAATGGAGAGGTGTCTGAGTGCACAAAGCGTCATGTTGCCATCACAAGTTGCAGTGAAAGCCAGTTTTTGCACTTCTGGACGAAGGCGGCAAATATCGACCGTAAAGGACGTATTTGTACCGGCACCAGAGAATTTTACTGAAGCATCGTCGTTAACGGGTTGTCCGTAAAACACCATATCCGAGTCGCCCTGCACTTTATCGCAGGCGTAAAGACGAAACGAAGAAACGTCGACCGGGACACCAGAAAGAACTCGCACCGTCAGTACCTGTGCAGGAACGGGGGCATTCCCCCCCGGCGTCATCGTCATTACCGCACCACCGTGGCGACAATGTCCGCATGCATATCATCAATGGTGCGGCCTGCGGAGGCTTTGCCTAGTGCTGTGAAGTCCCAGTTACCGCCCTTGCGTGCCAAAGAAGCAATAATGATGCCGGTATGGGCACCATGTTCCGTCAGCTCGAAGCGCGCCAGTTCTTTATTGGACTGATCGACAACGCGGCAAAAAGCATTATCGACATCATTAAAAGTCTGGCCACGAAAGCTGTTGACCGTGAAAGCGAGATATTCAACCTGCGAAGGCAAGCGGGTCAGGTCCACAGTGATCACTTCATCATCGCCGTCTCCTTCGCCGGTAAGGTTGTCGCCCAAATGAACAACGGAGCCACAACTTGATTTCAATTTGCTAAACCAGATGGTATCAATCGTTTTTCCAGCACTGTCTAACAGGACACAGCCTGCATCTAAATCAATTGAATCGCTGCCGCCCCCCATAAGACCCGCTAAAAATCCTTTTTTCTTTTTTACAGGATCCCAGCCTAAACCGAATTGCAGCTGATTTAATGCTGACGTTTCTTTGCTGAGTGAAACAGTCTGGTTTTTGCTTAATGAAACCATTATTTATTCCTTCACACGTAGGTTGAATTATTATTTTTTAAACCAGAAATCCTTGTGCTGAAAAAGGATATCATGACAAAGTTGCACGATAACCCATATTTTTCTCTAATTCAGGTCAATTCAAAATAATAGCCTGATTTAAAACGTTATTTAATTTAATTCTGATGACTCTTTAAAATTAATTGAGATTTTTCATGTATTAAGTAAAGCTAACCATCAGTACCCATAGTAATTTAATTATGATTGATATGTACGAAACGCCTCCCTGGACTCATTTTTAGAAAATAAATAAATGAATTTCAAAATATAGACGATGTAAAAATTATCTTCAGGCAGAGGTGATATTTCAGGAATTAACAACCACCTTACAAATACAAAAAAAGTCTTTTTAGAAAATTAAAATATAGCGATCGGCGGCTCGCAGCCAGTGCCGATGACGGGTTAATTTCCTTCGGTACTACGGGTGCACCGGTCCCCTGCCTTACCTCCCCTTCTATCCGGTCATCAGAGGATTGCAAGGCTGCGTTCAGTGCCAACATCTGCGTCAGTTTGAATTCAGCCGTCTGTTGGCCGATGCGCTGGCCGGTTGCCAAAAATCAGGCAGCATGTAAGAACGCACCCGGTCATTGCGGCTACGCTTTACGGCTCCAGACAATCATCAGGGAAAGTGCGTAGACGATGCTGCCGAGAAAAGCGGCGGGGGCGAGATTGTCAAACAGATGGCCGGGCTGGGCATCTGAGTAAAGCATCAGCGCGACGACGGAAATTCCCATCATGGCACCGGGAATATGGATCCAGCGGGTTAAGCGTTGTTTTTGCGCCTTGTAGGCAGCGAACTCCTGATTTGAGCGATCAAGCGCGAGACTCAGGCGTTCGCAACCTTCTTCGTTATCGCGAAAGCGTTCTGCTAAACGGCTATTTTCTTGCTGAAGTTCAGCGAGTTGCTTTTTCAGCTTTGCCCTTTCGCTCTTTGCATTCTGCCCTTCGTACTCTTCCTGTTTCAGGCTGGCACGCAGTTGCGTGACTTTACGGTTCGCTTCTGCCGTCAGTTCTTTTTGCTGGCCGAGCAATGCGTAATTGCCGTCGGCACGGCGGTTGGCTGCATGGCGCCTATCTTCTTCCAGGATAACCTGGCCATGAAGTTTGTCGCGGGCTGCGGCCATCGCCGCCATCTGACTGCCCATATAAGCGACAAGATTTCTGGACTCGTCCAGTTCGGCGGAAGCAGAATTCCCGGCGGTTTGCTGACGTGAGCGCATCAGCGCCAGTTCATCCGCGTGCTGTTTTTTCTGTATTTCAGACTGATGAAGCAGTTCGCTTATCCGCGTGTTCAGGCGGTACAACTCCCCTTCCAGACGCTGAACGTCTTCCTTATTCCCGCTGGCGGTTTGATTACGAGCAACGGCCAGTTCGTGAGTCAGGCTGCGCACCTGTTTTTCCAGTGAGACGAGCTTTTCGAGTGTGACGGCGGTGTCTTTATAAACGGTTTTAACTTTGGCTTTATCTGCCTCTGCGCGGCTGAAACTGACGCCTCTGAGCGCGCTTTCCACTTCGCGGGAGATTGACATTTTATCCATAGCTTTCATCCGGTTGCATGCGCTGGCCAGAAAAGTGGCCGCTTCATTGCTGTTTCCGGTTCCAAAGGCTTGTTTGATAAGGCTCTGTATCACGCTCATAGTTGTCGCGCTCACTTGCAGTAAAAGTCAGGGCACGCCCGTTGTGCGCCTGTTTACTTATTGTATCAGATAGGATTTATTTTATTTAACGGAGTTGTTTTCAGCGAAGTGAGTACAGCAGGATCCGTGGATTTTAGGACTTAAATCGCGATCACCCGCATATTTTGCACACCTTTCGCGCCGAGCATCAGTGCACTTTCGCTGTCGGCCATCGCGGCAGGGCCGGTGTGATTTTGTCAAAATACAATTAGATAACAACTCGTCCCTCATGCTAATAAAACTATCGTTGTACCATTTTTATGGCTTTGTTGAATAAATCGAACTTTTGGCCGTAATCAGGATCAGATCACCATATTCCCGATCCTGTAGCGGTATCACGTGGCAAAACAAAAGTTCAAAATCACCAACTGGGCTACGTACAACAAGGCGCTCGTCAACCGGGGCTCACTGACATTTTGGCTTGATGAGTCAGCCATCCAGGCCTGGTATGACGAGCCCAACACGTCTTCACGTGGTCGCCCGCAACGTTATTCTCAGCTCGCTATTACCACCGTACTGATGCTTAAACGCA